>JANOCC010000059.1:0-129783 GCA_031411955.1 Ferruginibacter sp. | reverse complement strand
TACATTTCACTTTTTTGATTCAAAGCTATTGGTATCTAACACTATTTAAAAGAACTAATTCTCCTGATTTGCAAACATAGGAGTAACAAAAAAAGAGCCCCGAAAAAAATTACATCCTTTTTTCGGGAGGGAGCCCTGATTAAGCTTCTGCACTACTGTAGTTTCAACTATAGTTCCCTGATAGCGAAAGCATAAAACTTTTTAATAGCACAACGGGTTAAAGAATTATTTATCATTGTGCGCCAGGTAGTACTGCTTCATCACTTCAAATACTTTTTTATTAAGATCCTGCACTGAAATATTTTCAAATGAGATGGAGGGAAGGAAATGCATTTTTAACCTTGTAGGCATCAGGTAAAATGTTTTGTCAATCGGCATGGCTTTTTTTGTACCTGATATTACACAAGGAATAATATTCTTACGGTTGTTTATTGCCAGGATAAATGCGCCATCATAAAACTTTTTCAGTGGTTCACCTGTGCGGTTTCGGGTACCTTCTGGGTAAATACACATATGCATGCCGGCAGCCAGTACAGATTTCATCGCATCAATACTTTTATAGCGGCTCTTTTCATTTTTTCTGTCTACTAAAACTGACCCTCTTGAATAAAACCATCCAAAAATTGGCACTTTTGCAAAGGAGGCTTTGGCAATTGTTTTATTTGCTCCAGGTACAAATGGAGCTGATAACGGTACATCCAGCAATGCATTGTGGTTAAAAACCACTACATAGTTGTTACCTTTCTCAAAATGCTTCTGGCCGGTTACTTTTACCGGGCAGCCAATCAGAAAGAGCCAGGTTCTCATCCATATCCTGGATACAATTATAAAATACCGTTGCCCTTTTACTTCTTCCATCAGGTAAGAAATCATGGAAGGAATAAAAATGATAAGAAAGGTAGCAATGAAACTAACAAGCCCCCAAAATGACCAGATCCTTCCAAAAATATTTTTTATTAATTTCATAGTTATTCCGCTTCTAATTTCCAATCAATAGGCTGTAAGCCCTGTTGCATCAGTAATTTGTTGGTGGTAGAAAAATGTTTGCTTCCAAAAAAACCTTTGTCTGCAGAAAACGGCGACGGATGGGCAGACATTAAAATAAAATGTTTTGTTTCATCAATTAATTCCTGCTTTTGTTGAGCGAATTTACCCCATAGTAAAAAAATAACGCCAGTTTTTTCATCCGATATTTTTTTTATTACGGCATCTGTAAAATCGGCCCATCCATATTTGGCATGGCTAAAAGGTTCGCCAGCCCTAACGGTAAGTGCTGCATTTAGTAATAAAACGCCCTGCCTGGCCCATTTTGACAGATTACCAAAGTTGGGAGGCATGCTGATACCCAGATCGGAATTTATTTCTTTAAAAATGTTCATCAAAGAGGGTGGTGGTTTAATTCCAGCGTTTACAGAAAAACTCAGACCATGCGCCTGGCCTTCACCATGATAGGGGTCCTGTCCTAATATTACTACTTTGGTTTCGTTAAATGGAGTCTGCGCAAATGCATTGAATATTAACTTGCCTGGAGGGTAAATCGTTTTTCCCAATGCTTTTTCAGTTTTTAAAAAAGTTACAATTTGCTGAAAGTAGATTTTTGAGAATTCTTCCTTTAAGACTGCCTTCCATGAAGGATGAATGTTTACATCCATTTTTTTAATTTGAAACAAAAGTGCGTAAAAAGGATGATAGTTGAAAAATGAAGTTAAAAAAAGGAGATTGTGCAAGAAGTTGCAAAATTACAGGTAGAGTAGTAGCGTATGTTTAACTATTAAGTGAAATAAACTAAAAATGCCAGAGTGTATCATAAAGTAAATTCCTGGACAGTCTCTAATTTCACTTTAGGCAGGCATCACTTGATAGAATTGCATGATCAAATACAATTATACGCCTAATTTTTAATGGCATTTTATCGGCGTTTATACAATTCCGTTATTTTTATCGTGTAGTTAAAAGAAATCTTTTGTAGAAGATAAGAGTGGTATTAAATAAAGCAACCCATTGTTTATCAATGGGTTGAAACGAGTCAAAAGTGATCCGGATTGGATTCGAACCAATGACCCTCAGCTTAGAAGGCTGATGCTCTATCCAACTGAGCTACCGGACCAGTATATTTTGGGCTGCAAATATATGGCTTTTATCTTTTTAAATATTTTGTTATAGTACTAACAAGAAGTAAATGATAATAGATAATACACATTTTGAAGCAGGGTACAAAAAAATAAAATTTATAATATTGTTAAAATACCTTTGATTGGTATAGTTTTAGATATTAACTTTGTGCTTTGTTAAAACCCGAACTATTATCTCGGAAAATCATTTGAGATAGTCTTATTAAATTAAAAATTAGCATTTATGAAACAAAAACTTGCGTTTATCTTTTCTTTCTTAGTACTGGCAACGGCTGGATTTGCTCAAACTAAGAAAGGAAGTTTAATTGGAATTCACTTCAATTCGTTAGACATCAAAACGCCCCAAACTTTTAAAGATAATTCAGGGCCTAAAACCCTTGCCGGACTGAAAGGACAGGATTACGGTTTTTCTCTTTCATACTGGAAAGGATTAACATCTCACCTTGATCTTTCTGTAAGAGGTAACTTAATGTTTCACGATTATGCTGCTCAGGACAGAGGCGTTTATTCAACTAAAAGAAATCAAACAGGTGTAGAACTAGAACCAGCTTTAAACGCTTTCATTTTCAATAATGAAAGTATGTTAAATGCATTCTTAACTGCAGGTATTGGTGCTGGTTATTACACTGGCAAGTTTGGAACTTACGTTCCAACAGGAGTTGGTTTACAGGCAAATTTTGCCCGCGAAACTTATGTTTTGCTTCAGGCACAATATCGTTTCACACTAGATAAAACAGTTTTAAAGGATAATTTATTCTATTCTTTAGGAATTGCTCAAAGGATCGGATCTGGTCAGCCAAAGGTTGTACCTCCACCGCCACCACCAGTTGTTGTAGATCGTGATGGTGATGGTGTATTGGATTCTCTCGACAAATGTCCTGATGTTGCAGGTCTTGCTGCTTTACAGGGTTGCCCAGACCGTGATGGTGATGGAATCGCTGACGCAGATGACAAATGCCCGGATGTTGCAGGTCTTGCCAAATACGAAGGTTGCCCAATTCCAGATACTGATGGAGATGGTGTAAACGACGAACAGGATAAATGTGTTGATGTAAAAGGTTTAGCCCGTTACCAGGGTTGTCCAATTCCTGACGGAGATAAAGATGGCGTTAACGATGAAGAAGACAAATGTCCAACTCGTCCAGGCCCGGTAAGCAACCAGGGTTGCCCTGAAATTGCTAAAGAAGTAATTGAAAAAATTAACTTCGCTGCTAAGAATATCTTCTTCTCTACGGGAAGTTCTAAGCTGTTACCTAAATCATTCAAATCATTGAACGAAGTTGCAACATTGTTGGCTGCAGATGAATCATTGATGATCACAATTGACGGTCATACTGATAACACAGGTAAACTAGAAAAGAACCAGACTTTATCAGAAGCACGCGCTGCTTCAGTTAAACAATACCTGGTAAGCAAAGGATTGGCTGATAACCGTGCAACTGTTGCAGGTTATGGTGATACCAAACCAGTAGCAGATAATAAAACCGCTGCAGGTCGTGCAAAGAACAGAAGAACAGAAATGACTGTTAGAAATTTCTAATACTTACATTATGTAATAGCAAAACCCCGGATCTTATCCGGGGTTTTTTGTTTTTATCTACACTTAACAAACTCTAGTACATTTTATCATTAAGCAGAAAATTTGAAAAAGCGGGTATTGCTTTGTTGGCAATTCATGTTGGTATAATTACAAATCATTTTTTTTTGAAAAAAGGCATAAATTTATTGTTTATCAATAAATATTTTCTATTTTTAACTTTTAAAATCAAAATTTAGATCAATGGCAAATAGTACTTCAGTCATTTTTAAGACGATGAATCTTTTATTCTGGATCATATTTATTGGTTTATGCGTTAAAGCAGGTTCCATACTTTTTTCTTTCATTTTCAGTATAAGCGTCTACCCTGAGGCAGTTACGAACCTGTATACAGGCGTAGATTTATCAGCGCTGTACAGATTTAACATAGTTGATTATGCTGTAATTGCGCTAGCATTGGCTATACTAACCGGATTAAAAGCCTATATCGGGTTTTGCGTGGTTAGGATATTTATCGAACTTAAACTTGATAAACCGTTTAGCGAGGGAATTAATATCATCATTAGCAGGATCAGCAGGGTAGCCCTCATAGCTGCAGTATTGGCAATAATTGCACAAGCATACAGCGACTGGTTATTAGCGAGGAATGTAACAGTGCCAATAGATTGGGGCTATGCTGAAATATTATTTTTCGCCGGCGTTATTTACATCATTGCCCTCGTTTTTAGGAAAGGGATTGAATTGCAATCTGAAAACGACTTAACTGTTTAAATATGCCAATAATTGTAAACCTGGATGTGATGATGGCGAGACGAAAAATGTCGTTGAACGAACTATCGGAAAAAGTAGACCTGACGCTTTCCAATTTGTCGATATTAAAAACAGGTAAAGCGAAAGCAATCCGGTTCAGTACACTGGAGGCTATTTGCAAAGCCCTGAACTGCCAGCCAGCGGATCTACTAGAATACGTAAATGAGCAGGATCAAATTATCACGAATAAATAAACCCATAACTTGTTGTAATAATAGTTAAACCAAGTTTCCTGCTACACTTAGAATATTCGATCATTTACTTTATCCCGGTTGATAATTCATTTTTTACTTTGCGATCTGGCTTTTAAGGAAACCTTCAATGGCACTGCAAGGGATCATAAAAGGTTTTTCGCTGATAACGATATTCAGGTTTTGGCCACTCACAATATAAGATCCTGCAATGCCGCTTCCAAAAATACTAACGGTGAAATTCCCTGTTTCTGTATCACCGGTAAAAGTACCAGACTGGCTTTCTACCGCAGCCCGTGCACGGGCCAACACTCTTTCAGCTTCTCCTTCAAATGTTATTGTAAACGTACAAGCAGACATAATTTATTTTTTTATTTAGTAAGTAAACTATAAAAACAAAATAACCAATGATTTTACAGAATTAAACAGCATCATGGCCGTAAAAATTAATGCTGTGAAAATAAGTTTAATTCAACAATGCCATTTCTTCGTCACTGCTAATATTGCTGTAATCTTTTATCTCGTTGTATAAAGTATCTCGTTCTATCGGAATTCTATTTACCTGCTTGATCAGCGAAACCAATTGGCCTGTACTCATCGCAGGGGTTTGTTCTTCGCTGCCTGCCATAGAATATATTTTGGTAGAATCGTCGATAGTACCATCAATATCGTTTACGCCAAAGGCGAGGGAAAGCTGTGCGTTTTGCCGGCCCAGCATCGGCCAGTAAGCTTTAAGGTGAGGGAAGTTGTCCAGGTAAATACGGGCAATGGCATACATCCGCATATCTTCTGTTACAGTAGATTCAGGAACATCGCTCATATCATTATTGCTGTTACGAAACTTTAATGGGATAAATGTGTTGAACCCTTTTGTTTTATCCTGGAGGTCTCGCAGCTTACTCATGTGATCTACGCGGTGTTCGTATTTTTCAATATGTCCGTAAAGCATGGTGGCATTGCTATGCATGCCAAGATGGTGCGCTGTTTCGTGGATTTGCAACCAGCCCTCCCCACTTACTTTATCTGCAGCAATTATATCTCTTATTTCCGGATGAAAAATTTCTGCGCCTCCACCAGGTAAAGATTGCAACCCCGCTTCCTTCAACATCAACATCCCTTCTTCTGTTGATAATTTTGCCTTGCGAAACATGTAATCTAATTCTACTGCCGTAAATCCTTTCACATGAAGATCAGGACGGTGGGCATGAATTTTCTGAATCAGTTCAATAAAATAAGCCAGGTTCATTTTAGGGTGTACTCCGCCAACTATATGTACTTCAGTGATTGGCTTACCATCATAGCTTTTAACGATATCCAGCATCTGGTCTATACTAAGTTCCCAACCTTCCTCTTTATGGGCATACAATTTAGAATACGAACAGAATTTACAACTGAATACACAAACGTTAGTTGGTTCAATGTGAAAATTCCTGTTAAAATAAGTTTTATCCTGATGCAATTTTTCCCGTATGAAATTGGCCAAAGCCCCTACAAATGCAAGGCTTCCCTTGTTAAATAAAACCAGGCATTCCTCATCAGTGATTCTTAGTCCGGCTTTTACTTTGTGAGCTATTTCCTTTAAAGCAGCATCAGCAGACGACCCGATGCAGATATCTATGTTTGAAGGCATGTGTGTTATTTTTGCAAAGTTAACCCAGTTCTGGCTTTTATGCACGCTATAAATGCTTTAAAATAAGCTAATTTTTTTAAGGCTTTGTGTGTAGCATTTCTGTATTAATGTTATCTTCCCACAATCAAAACGGAACTGCTATGTTATCACCTATAACATCAGGTTCATCTGTTTCTTTATTATTTAAAATGCAGGCTTGTTATGAATATTAAATTTCGGCTCACAGTTCTAAGCTTTTTACAATTTTTTGTTTGGGGAGCCTGGCTAATTACAATTGCCACCTACTTCTTCAGTAATAATATGGGAACCGGGGTGCAGTTTGGTGCTATTTTTTCTACACTGGCTCTTTCTTCTTTATTTATGCCGGCCCTTACGGGCATTATAGCAGACAAATGGATGAATGCTGAAAAGTTGTACGGAATATTGCATATTCTATATGGTGCTATTTTGTTTTATGTACCCCAGGTGAAAGATGCTGATACTTTGTACTATGTGATTTTTGCAGCCATGATCTGCTACATGCCTACAATTTCTCTTTCCAATTCTATTTCATACACAATTCTTAAGAATAATAATTTTGATGTGGTAAAGGTATTTCCACCAATCCGGGTTTGGGGAACTATTGGTTTTATTGTTGCCATGTGGACGACAAACCTCACTGGCAGCAAAGGCAATGCAAACCAGTTTATAATTGCCGGCGTGGCAGCCATTCTTTTAGGTATATATTCTTTTACAATGCCTGCATGCCCTCCGCAAAAATCAATTGCTAAAGATGCCTCTATCGTTGAACAACTTGGTTTGAGTGCATTTAAATTATTCAGGAAATATAAAATGGCATTGTTCTTCCTGTTTTCCATGG
The DNA here is from genome assembly GCA_031411955.1 of Ferruginibacter sp. Taxonomy (GTDB): domain Bacteria; phylum Bacteroidota; class Bacteroidia; order Chitinophagales; family Chitinophagaceae; genus Ferruginibacter. The sequence continues at coordinate 122,624 of JANOCC010000059.1, read as the reverse complement.
CCTTAGGTGCAGCGTTGCAGCTAACGAATATGTATGGAGATACTTTTCTGGATGATTTTAAAAAAGTGCCTGCTTATGGACCGGAAGCTTTTGTAGTGAAATATTCTACCATCATCATGTCTATTTCCCAGATATCCGAAACATTGTTTATTCTCGCAATTCCTTTTTTCTTAAAAAGATTTGGTATTAAGAAGGTAATGCTGATCTCTATGTTTGCATGGGTGCTAAGATTCGGTCTCTTTGCTTATGGTGATCCTGCTGAGGGGTTGTGGATGATCATTCTTTCCTGCATCGTTTATGGGATGGCGTTTGATTTCTTCAATATCTCAGGTTCTTTGTTTGTTGAAACCACTACCAATGCTAATATCCGTTCCAGCGCCCAGGGTTTGTTTATGATGATGACGAATGGAGTAGGAGCTTTTTTTGGAAGTAAAATAAGTGGATTTGTAATTGACAGCTACTATACTTTAAAATTCACCGACGTAAACAGTTTGTTAGGATATTTAAGATCAGACATTAATAACCCCGGTGTTCAGGAAGCCTTAAAATATAATAAGGTTTTGTCTGGAGGTATTTTGGAATCACCGGTATTTATTCGCCAATGGAGCTCTATCTGGTTGGCTTTCGCAATATATGGATTGGTAGTGGCAATACTTTTCCTGATATTTTTCCGGCATAAGCATGATCCTAACGCAGTAAGCCAAAATTTACAACATTAATTATTTTAGTCTGACCATTATTGAGGGAGGATAAAATAAACATAACAGCATAAAAAAACTCCGCTATCTGGCGGAGTTTTTTGTATAAATTGCGATGCTTATTTAAGTAACTCGATCTTTTTTACAAAATTTGCTTTTGGCTGTGCACCCACCAATTTATCTACAACCTGGCCATTCTTTACAAAAAGTATAGCGGGTATGCTGGTGATGCCATAGTTCATGGAAACCTGTGGATTATGATCAACATTTACCTTACCGATCTTAACTTTTCCCTGGTATTCTTTTGATAATTCTTCAATCACCGGACCGATAGCACGGCATGGGCCACACCATTCTGCCCAAAAATCAATTACCGATAACTGATCAGAATCTAATACTTCAGTTTGAAAATTTGCGTCTGTGAATTCAAGTGCCATAATATTTTTTTTAAATTGTAACTTTTAATAGTGATAATGAGATTGCAAATTTATAACCATTCCTTTCAATTTGCTCTTTTGACATATCCACAGTTTCAAATATATTGTTAATACATACAAAACGGCAGGTGATCTATAATTTATACAGTTAACACATTAACATCTATATTCTTATTATCATTCAGGAAAAGAGCCATTTCGTCATTCATTGTGAATCCTTTTTCCAAAGTATACAGGCTTATCTTATTTTTTTGAATTTCATCATTAATATTGAACTTTAAAGTGGTTTTACCAGGATGTTCCAGCACATTTTTATCAATAAATGACACAAAATCTTTATCTATAAACTGCGGAGATACATCAATTATTACCTGTTTGGTAAGGGAAGACTTTACTGTTTCCAATAAGTGCAGTTTTACGATCTTGAACTCGTAATTATCGCTGTTGTAGCGTTGTTTAAAAGCTCCTTCAATCATGATGATGGTGCCCTTTTCCATATATTGGGTGTATTTCACATAATCTTCGCTCCACAGCATAAATTCACACTTACCACTAAAATCTTCGAGGTGCAGTATACCGAAATTTTTTCCTGCTTTGGTAAGCCGGTGCTGCCCGTCTATAACCAATCCTGCCAACCTGAACTGTTTGGATGTTGGTATTATACCTACAGCATTTTTTACGTCACTAAAATCTGCCAGCGGGGTGATATTGTAATATTTCATTTCAAACTTGAAATTATCCAACGGATGGCCACTCATATACATGCCGGTTACTTCCTTTTCAAAATCTAGTTCCTCTACTAATTGCCAGGGTGGGCAGGGAGAGATCTTAGGAGGCACAATGTCTGGCATTTGCAGATCGCCGAATAATGTATTGCTGGCACTGGCCGATTGCGACTGAAATATGGCCCCGAACTTCAGTATCTTTTCCAGCGAAACAATATCTCCGGGTGCCTGGTAAAAATATTGTGCACGGTGGATGTCTTTAAAACAGTCGAAGGCACCACTGTAAATCAAACTTTCCAGCGATTTTTTATTTACCGAGCGAAGGTTTACCCTTTTAACCAGGTCGTAAATGTCTCTATAGTGACCGTGTTTGTTTTTTTCCTCAATAATATTTTCAATGGCAGCTTCTCCCACGCCTTTTAATCCACTGAACCCAAAACGTATCTCGCCTTTTTTGTTTACAGCAAATCCATTCTGAGATTCGTTGATATCAGGCCCCAGCACAGTTAATCCCATTCTTTTGCATTCCTCCATAAAGAATGTGATCTTATCTATGCTGCCGGCATGATTTAACACTGCAGCCATATATTCGCTGGGATAATGCGATTTAATATAAGCTGTTTGATAAGCAACAAAAGCATAGCAGGTGGAATGTGATTTATTGAACGCATACTGTGCAAATGCTTCCCAGTCTTTCCATATTTTTTCCAGTTTATCTTTCGGGTGTCCCTTGGCGGTAGCTCCATCAATGAACTGTACTTTCATTTTGTTCAGCACGGCAATTTGCTTTTTACCCATTGCCTTCCGCAGCACATCCGCATCACCTTTGCTAAAGCCTGCAAGCTTTTGCGAAAGCAACATCACCTGTTCCTGGTACACTGTTACGCCGTAAGTTTCCTGCAGGTATTCTTCCATATCAGCCAGGTCATATTCTACTTTCTCACGGCCATGCTTACGTGCAATGAACTGGGGAATGTACGACATTGGCCCTGGCCTGTACAAGGCGTTCATCGCAATAAGGTCATCAAATTTATCAGGTTTTAATTCCCGCAGGTACTTTTGCATACCGGGGCTTTCAAACTGGAATGTAGCATTGGTATCGCCCTGCTGGTAAAGCCGGTAGGTTTGAAAATCATCCAGCGGAATATCATCAATAGCGATACTTACTGCATGGTTTTCTTTTATCAGTTGTAGAGCGGTTTTTAAAATGCTGAGTGTTTTTAATCCGAGAAAATCCATCTTTATAACACCGGCTTCTTCAATAGAACCACCCTCTATTTGTGTAAGCCAAAGTTCAGATTCTTTTGATGTAGCTACGGGTAATAATTCGGTAAGGTCTTTTGGTGCAATGATGATGGCAGAAGCGTGAATACCGGTATTTCTTACAGAACCTTCCAGTATCTCTGCTTCGTGCAGGATCTTGCTGTTAAGATCGTGGCCGGCATACAATTCCCTTAACTTTTTTACATTTTCAATGTCTTCTCCTTGTAACTGCTCCTTGTCTTCCAGTGATTTTTCCCCGTTTTTTGCATCCTTGGTTGTTATAGGCGCATGCAGTAATCTTTTAAGGTTAATGCCGGGCTTTTCCGGTACCAGTTTAGAAATTGCCCTACTTTCAGCAATCGGCAGATCCATCACCCTGGCTACATCTGCGATACTAGATTTTGCAGCCATCGTACCATAGGTAATGATCTGTGCTACCTGGTTTTTTCCATATTTCTGCACTACATAGTTCAGTACTTTCTGCCTTCCTTCATCATCAAAATCGGTATCAATATCCGGCATTGATTTACGTTCAGGATTCAGGAACCTTTCAAACAGCAAATTATATTTTATAGGATCAATATTGGTTATACCAATGCAATAAGCCACGGCGCTTCCTGCAGCAGATCCCCGGCCGGGGCCTATAAATACACCCATGTCTCTGCCGGCTTTAATAAAATCACTTACAATGAGGAAGTAACCGGCAAAGCCCATTTTTTTAATAATGCCCAGTTCAAACTGAAGCCTTTCTTCGCTCTCCGGCGTTAAGATCTTATAGCGTTCTTTGGCGCCTGTCCAGGTAAGATGTTCCAGGTATTCATCCTGTGTTTTAAAATTTGACGGAACTTCAAAAAACGGTAATAATATTTCCCTTTTTAAATTCAGCAGGTCTATTTTATCTACTACTTCATTGGTGTTGTCGATGGCTTCGGGAAGGTCATGAAATACTTTGGTCATTTCCTCAGTTGTCTTTAAAAAGAACTGGTCGTTGGGAAATGCGAAGCGTTTATTCTTTGTCATCACGTCATCATCGCTGAATTCCCGCAGGGCAGGGGTACTTTGTTTTTCCCCGGTATTGATACAAAGTAAAATATCATGTGCATTAAAATCCTGCTGATCTACATAATGTGAATCGTTGGAAGCGATCACTTTTACATTATATTTTTTGGCAAATTTTAATAAGGAAAGATTTACTTTCTCCTGTTCGGGTAGCCCATGCCGTTGTAGTTCCACATAATAGTCTTCCTGGAAAATATTAAGCCACCATTTAAATTCGTTTTCGCCTTCAGCCTCTCCTTTTTTCAAAATAGTTTGCGGCACCAGGGCACCCAGGCAGCAGGTGGTGGCAATAAGGCCTTTGTGGTATTTATGAATCAGTTCTTTATCTATGCGGGGATATTTACTGTACATTCCCTCTATATATCCCAATGAGGTAAGTTTTACCAGATTGCGGTAACCTTCTTCATTTTTTGCAAGCAGGATCTGGTGGTGCCGTGGATCTTTTTCATCCTTACTGAAAGTTTTTCGGGTACGGTCCGTAGTAATATAAAATTCGCAACCCACAATCGGTTTAACTTTTGGTTTGCCATTAGCATCCACGTTATTGTAAGCCTCTTTAACAAATTCAAAGGCACCAAACATATTTCCATGATCACTGATAGCAATCGCGGGCATCCCATCAGCAATGGCCTTTTTGTACAGGTTTTTAATGGAAGCTGCACCATCTAGCAGAGAAAACTGGGTGTGAACATGTAAATGAGAAAACTTCATTATTAAAAATATCTTTCTGTAAATTAAATAACCGGCGGAAGTGTTTATTGTACTTCTTTGCCAGCCTGCAAATTTCGTAAAAAAGCAGGGAACTATTTACCCTATTTTTCCCCACTTTTAAGCCATATAATTTGCTTGGTTACTTTGCCGGCTAAATTACCTGCCTATTTAAATAGAGATGCTGAAAATGGCTTGGGAATTGTTTTACTATTAACAGCGGTTTATCCAACAATTATGTTCAATCCGTGATCTGTACTTGCCATTAAAATAAATATTATGAAACAAGAATGTAAAATTGCCGAATTAGGAATGCTTGATATGCTTTTTGAAATTAAAAATCCCATCACCAATATCAGGTTGTGCCTGGAGTTGCTGGAATCAGAAAATTCGCCTGTTGATCCACAGAAATTCTATAAGATCATTAAAAGCAGTGCCATTGATATTGAAGAGTCCGTGAGAACCCTGTGTAATACGTTTCATGAAAACGGCTTTAGCTTATATATTGACTCGGAGCCGATCGAATTTATAAAGCTGAATGATAAATAGCCATCAGGCTGTTTGCTGTGTAAGGTGTTTTTCAATTGTATTTTTTAATACGCTGATATCAAAAGGTTTCTCGATGTATCCATTTGCTTTTATTTTTTCACATATTTCACTGATATCTGAATTAGCAGAAAACAACAAAACCGGTATATCATAAGTGGCTTTGTTTTCTTTTAAGATAGTTATGGCTTTTTCTCCTCCAATCACAGGTATCCATAAATCCATTAAAATAAGGTCTGGTTTAAACTCACTAACATCCTCTAAAATATTCCCGCATTCTGATAATGTTTTTACGTGATAATCTTTATCACCTAAAATGGCATTGCATAAAAATAGTATTTCAATATCGTCATCATAAATTAATATTCTTTTCATTCCTATAATATGTGGTTATTTAATGATTGGCGTATCACTGATTTGTCGGTATTAAACAATGAAAAGTACTTCCTTTTCCGGCTTCACTTTCTGCCCAAAGTTTACCATTGTGCCTTTCAACAATTTCATGAGAAATAAACAACCCTATCCCAAGGCCCTGAAACTGGGAAGAATGTTGCTCTACACGATAGTACCTGTCAAATATTCTGTTAATGTCAATTTTAGAAATACCAACCCCGCTATCTTTAACCGAAATTTTTAACTGATCTTTTTCCTGATCTATATTGATATATACTTTCGCTGAACTGGGAGAATATTTTATTGCGTTACTCAATAGGTTAATTATAACCTGTTGAAGCCTGTCTTTATCTCCCCTTATAAACAACATCGGTTTTCCTGATAGAATTATCGTACGATTTGGCGAGGAGTATTCAAAGCTTTCCACAGTATCATTAACCATATCAGTGAAATTGAATGATGAGATATTGTAGTCAAGTTTTCCATGCTGTATTTTACTTACATCTAATAATTCGCTTACCAATTCATTAAGCCGTAACACAGAATGAGTAGCTTTTGTCGCATATAAATTAGCTTTAGTATTTTCTTTACTTAATTCAAGTTCCAGCAATTGCAGGTAAGCCTTAGCGGTAGTAAGTGGCGTTTTCATTTCGTGACTGGCAATGCTTATGAATTCATCTTTTTTCTGTTCCATCTGTATTCTTTCCGTAATGTCGCGTGATACAGAAATCATTTGAGTTACATTTCCATCTAATCCTATGATGGGTGATACAATTACGTCCCACCATTTAGGAGTACCTTTTGCAGTAGGGCAATATGCCTGAAACTGCGCTGTTTTTCCGGAACGTGCAGTAGTAAGGGCTTCATCTATAATTTCTTTATTTTCATTTCCCCAGAGTTCCGACCACAATTTGTTTTTTACAATATTAAAATCATCAATCTCCATAAGGCAAAGCCCATTAGAATTCATAAAATAAATAATTCCTTCATTATCTAAAACTTTTACACAATCAGGACTGCTTTGCAAAACATTCCTGCTGAATGCTTCTGCGATCATTATTTTTTCTTCGGCTATTTTTTGTTCATCAATGTCCGTATGAGTTCCAATCCATACAATGGCTTTGCCATCTTTGTCTTTTTGTGCCAGCCCGCGGCTAAGATGCCAATGATAAGTGCCATCATATTTAAGAAACCTGTGTTCCAGCTGAAAATGTTCTCCGGTTTTAATAGATTGTAGCCAGGTTTCTTTGTTTTGGTTCCAGTCATCAGGATGGATGATCGATTCCCATCCGAGGTTTTTTAATTCATCGAAACTTTTATGGGTGTAGTCAAACCATTGCTGGTTGAAATAGTTAACATTGCCTTTCTCATCTGCTGTCCACATTTTTTGCGGCATAGCATTAGCCAGGATTGCGAATTTAAGCGAGCTCTCTGCAAGTATTTTTTTACCATGAAATTCTTCGGTAACCTCGTAGCCAAAAACTAAAACACCTGTTATCATTTTATCTACGTCGTAGATGGGCTGGTAAGAAAAATTAAAATAACAAAGTTGAGGTTCCTTCCCTTCGTCGCGGGAAAGAATCATTGGTATCTCCAGCCCTACAAATGTTTCGCCTGTATTATACACATTACTTAAGATGATATCAATGCCCTGGCCTTTCAATTCGGGCAACGCGTCTAAAATTGCTTTACCTACCAGTTTACGTTTTCCGAACAACATTTGGTAGGATGGGTTTACTAAATCATAAATATGTGTAGGTCCGCGGAAAGTGCATATAAAGGCAGGGGCATTCATATACAGGTTCTGGATCATTTCTGCATTTTGTTCAAGTATTTTACGGGCATTTTCCTGCAAGATCTCCGCATTCTTTTTTCTGGTAATATCTTCCAGTGCCATAATGATCAGTTGTTCACCGGTATCGCGGTTTAATGTTTGCAGGTTTGCACATAAGATCATTTCGCCCATTGCGGGATAAATGAATCTTAGCTCTGCCTCAATCATTTTCTCTTTTCCTTTCAGTATTTCTTTTATGATCTGCCTCAATTCTGGAATATCCCAATGAGAATCCTGTAATTCGAATAACTGGCTTCCGATGGTTTCCTCCTCTAACAACCGGAAGGTTTTATAGAAAGCAGCATTGGCACTCCTTATCTGCAGGTCTTTATCCAACACTATCAGGGGCTCGTGTAACAAAGCGATCGTAGCTTCAGCAAACTTACGGCTCTGGTTAAGTTCTTCATTTTTTTCGAACAATTCCTGATTTACACTTATTAATTCTTCATTGGTGCTTTGAAGTTCCTCTTTACTGGTTTCCAGTTCTTCGTTAAGGCTTTGCAATTCTTCACTACCACTCAATAATTCTTCATTACTGCTTTGCAATTCTTCGTTGGCAGCTTCCTGGTCTTCTGTAACACTTCGGATACTTTCTCTTAATTGTGCAAGTTCTTTTTCCAGCAGATCAATACGTGTGTCTCTTATATCAGAAACGGGTTTATTTTTTGAAGAACCTTTAACTGATGCCGGTACCAACGGCAACTGGCTTTTGAATAGTATTAAAAAATGGAGGTCAACAGTGTTCAGGAGTGGAACCACTTCAATGGTCACCAGTTTATTACCATGCTCAAGAGGAACATCTGTCTTTATAACCGTTTCACTCTCTTTCTTTGCCTTATGCAAGGCGTTTCTTATTTCGAAGGCGAGCCCTGCTTTGGCCATCTTTAAAACATTCAGGCTCGCTTTACCGGGGGATGGTTCCAGGTATTCACCGGTAAGGCCCCTAAACTGCACGATGTCATATTGGTCATTAACTACTACACCTACCGGGGTATATTGTGATAACAGGATATCGTCTGCATTTTTTTGAAAATCATCCGGCTTCCCTTCTGCTTTCGCCAGCAGCAAATTTTTGTTTGTAAAGGCTGTTTCCTTTCGTTCAGTAGCCACGTTCATAAACCGGCCCGGCGCAACTTTGCGGGAATAAAATTTTTCTTTACCTGAATGAGCTGCAAATAATTTGCTATCGGTACCGGTTGTTTCTGATTTACCCAGCCACAATATGCCTTTTTCTTTAAGCGCATAATGGAAAATTGTCATTGCTTTTTTTTGCAGGAAGGAGTCAAAATATATCAGCACATTACGGCAACTGATAAGATCCATTTTTGCAAAAGGTGGATCTTTAACAAAGTTGTGTACTGCAAAAACGCACATATCCCTGATAGTCTTATTTACTTTATAACCACCGTCCGCCTTCACCATAAAATTTTCGAGGCGGATCTCTGAAAGGCCTTCGGTTTCTTTATTAGTATAATATCCAAGCCGGGCTTTTTTGATCGATTTTTCCGACAGGTCTGTAGCGAAGATCTGCACTTTCACATTTGAAATATGATCACTCAGGTATTCATGACAACACATCGCAATCGAATATGCCTCCTGGCCCGTAGAACATCCTGCGATCCATATCCGCAGCGGGTCAGTAATTGATTTATCTTTCGCTATCACGGGAAAAACGGTTTCGCATAAACTGTCGAATATCTTGCTGTCCCGAAAAAACGAACTTACCGGTATTAACAGGTCGTTGAATAAAATTTCCTGTTCAGGCTTATTTTTTTTAAGGTAATCGAGGTAGTTGGAAACGGTCTCACTTTGTACCATCAGCATTCTTCTCACAATTCGCCTTCTTATGGTTGTTTGTTTATAGTAACTAAAGTCTACGCCTATCCGTATACGGATCATTACAAGGATCTGCCTGAAAGCGTCTTCCGTTTTTTTATCAGCGGCTGGGGTATCTTTATCGCTGCCGGCCAACGAAAAAGATTGCTGCAACTCTGCGAGTTTAGCCGGTATTTTCTCAGGGGTAACAATAAAATCGACGATCGAAGCCTCTATTGCATGCTGCGGCATGCCCGTATAACCTGCAGAGGCAGGATCCTGTGCCATGGTCAATCCTCCATTGTCTTTTATGTCTCTTAGTCCAACAGATCCATCTGCACCATTGCCCGAAAGTACGATGCCAATTGCATGCGATTGGTGTACTTCTGCAAGTGAAGAAAAGAAAATATCAATGGGTAAATTTAATTTGTCTTTTGGTAACCTGGGGCTGAGTTTTAAAATGCCATCTGTGGCCACCATCATTTTATTAGATGGGATAACGTATATATGATCGGGAAGTACTTTAACGTTGTCGCTGATCTCAACTACAGGTACCTTTGTCAATCGTTGCAATATTTCAGGCAATGCACTTTCATGTTCCGGGTGTAAATGCTGTACAAGTATGTATGCCATTCCTGATTGCTCAGGGATAGCTTTCACCAGTTTTTTAAATGCATCCAATCCGCCTGCAGAAGCCCCAATACCAACAACTGGAAATAAGTTTTGAGACAGAATAGCAGGTTTATCCAGTTTTGATTCGGACATGTTTTATTGATTCCGCGAGGAACCATTTTTGCCTTAAATTAAGAGCTTGTATATTATATTGTAAAGGTACTTCATTTAAAACTGTAATGAACCTAAAAGATAGGGTACGTTTACCAATAAAGTGTGGATTAAAAGGCGGGCAATCAATCTATTAACAATAACTCTTATAAAGAATAGGTATTTACAAAGTTTAAGTATGTATGATTCGTTTTAAAAGGGAAAAGATCCCTTAATCTTAAAACTACGCTAAAACATTGCATTGCTACCCTTTATGGTTTAACTTCGCCATTCATATTGAGATAAAGTTATTTTTAATTTGTTTGTAGGACGGGTTTATAGAAAGGAAAAGACGTAAGAAGATTTTAGTTTTAAGAGAAGAACAAATACCACAGGATTAAGTCGTGCATACGTGTAAACCAAACATTTAACGTATGAAAAACTTATTTTTTGTTTCTGCATTGATTATTATTTTTTCAGGAACATCATTAAGCGCCCGGGCGCAAAAAAGAGCCGCAGCTTCCAAAAACGAGTTGGGAACCTCCGTTAATACGCCCATTCGTTTTATTGAAGGGATAGAATTATCCAGAACCATCGAACCATCTTCTGTTATTTCCAGCGAAAAGGAAAGCACCGGGGTAGCTTTGCCGGTTGGCCATAATGAGATAGAACAGGTTAATTCTGTTCAGTTTAAATACGCCCAGTTATTGAACAGGAATGTTGAATCGGCTTCAAATTTACCATTGTATAATTTTATTGATGATTGGTGGGAAACCCGCTATCGTTATGGCGGCACTAATAAATCGGGCATTGATTGCAGTGCTTTTGCCGGATTGCTGTTAAAACAAGTATATACCAAAGAGATTCCCCGAACTGCCAAAGAGCAATTTACAGCTTGTGAAAAACTGGATCGTTCGGTACTGAATGAAGGAGACCTCGTTTTTTTTAATACAAGGGGTGGTGTTAGCCATGTTGGCGTTTACCTTGGAGACGGTTATTTTGTACATGCCAGCACGGGCAACGGTGTAACGATCAATAACCTGGATGATGACTATTATAGCGCAAGGTTTTTAGGAGGTGGGAAAGTTTTGGCTTCTACCGCTGATACGGTTGCTAATAGAGGGTTGTAGGTTACCCGCATTTACCAATTTACTTTTTAAGCCCACCAGATACCAGCTTTTAGGTTTAACAACAAATGCTACTGCATAGATTGTTGTGTAGTAATATAAAAATTGCTGTTGAGGATAAACGTTTTTCCATCATACCATTCCGGTAACTGTAAGCTTTGCCAGTTTGTTGTTGGTTTAATCCACTGCTCAATATTTCCTGGTTTACCGAATGAAACTTTTACAGGCATATTAAATCCATCCACCGTGTTTATCCATCGAAAAGAAATTGTTTTACCGGCGATCTTATATTCCAAAACTGGGATTTGTGTAGTGCGGAGATATTGATCAAATAAACGAGAGAGGTTGATCCCTGCTTTTTTACTGATATAATTTTCAATCTCACCGGTTGTTACCGTTTTATGATAGAACTGTTTATTTAGTCCGCGAAGTATGCTGCGGAATTTGTTATCATTGTTTATTATTTGCCTGATATAGTGGATAATGTTTCCACCTTTGTAATACATATCTATGCTTCCACTGTTGTTTACAGCATAGTTACCAATGATTGGGATATCATTGTCAATATTTTTTCGGATGCCCTGAACGTATGCGTTGCCGGCAGCTTTTCCATAATAGAATTCTGTGAAAAGTGTTTCACTATAATTGGTAAATGATTCATGTATCCACATATCTGCTATATCGCGGCTGGTAATGCTGTTAGCAAACCATTCATGGCCGCTTTCATGCACAATGATAAAATCCCATTTTAATCCCCAACCGGTTTCAGACAAATCTTTACCAAAATAGCCATTTTGGAAGCCGTTTCCATAGGCCGTAGCGCTCTGATGCTCCATACCAAGGTGTGGCGCTTGAACTAATTTATAGCCGTCTTCGTAAAAAGGGTATGGGCCAAACCAATATTCAAATGCTTTCATCATCCGGGGTGCATCTGTAAACTGTTTTTTTGCTTTATCAAGGTCTTGTTCCAACACCCAATAATCCATATCCAGTTTTCCTTTTTCACCCTTAAAGGTCTCACCAAAATGAACATATTTACCAATGTAGGGAATGATGCAATAATTATTTATCGGCGACTTAACAACCCAGCTATATTCAGTATTGCCATCGCCCAGTGATCTTTTCTGTGTAAGCCTGCCGTTTCCTACGCCAACAAGGCTATCGGGTACAATGATGTGCTGAACAGCCCCGCTATCGGGCTCGTCCGCCTGCGAATCTTTACAGGGAAACCATACGCTGGCTCCAGGATCCTGGCAGGCTACACTTACAAACGGGTTGCCAGCCATGTCTTTCTTCCATATCCATCCACCATCCCAGGGTGCGTTTATGGCTTCGCGTGGTGTTCCATGAAAATAGAAATTTAGCCTCCTGATGCCGGGTTTTATTTTATACCGGGCAGCAGTATCTCTGAACTCCAGCCAATAGACATTTCCCTCTCTTCTGAATGTAAACTTTCTATCAGTGTCAGTTACGCTATCTAGCAGCATGGGTAGCTGAAGGTCTATCTGCATGAGGGTTGCCCCTTTATCAAAAAAGCTGATCGTATTTATTCCCTCAATTGATTTTGTGATGAAGTCAGGCTTCACCGTTATCTCATATTTCAAAACATCCCATTTTTGCCGGAATGGGCCATTGGAACCCCGCAAAGTATCAGCATGGGAAAATGAAGGTTGAGCATATGATCTGCTTATAGATAAAATAAATACCAAAAGAATTGAGGTTAGGTTTATTAACCGTTGAACATTCATGCAGGATCTTATTTTGAAGAGATAAAAATAAACTTAATTCGGTAGCATTAAGTGTTTGATTATATAAACGGAAGTTATCCGATACTTTGTTACCGCCGTAGGTGCCATCAAAACATGATCCACTAATTCAACATGTCGCTGGCCAGGAGACCAAGCAACGGCTGCACATTTTTTTATTGAACACCTACGCTGTCGAAAAATAAACTGAATTCGGTAGCATTAAGTGTTTGATTATATAAACGGACGTTATCCGATAGTTTGTAATAAATTTATAGCAACAATAGCACTATGATAGTTAAAAGCCATTTTACCGGGATTGTATTTTTTGCATTATTAATAAGTTGTTTCCTTTTTTATTCAGCCTGCAAAAACCATAATCATCCCAATAAACAGATTTTCCGGTATAACCAGGCAGATGGTATTGCCACGCTGGACCCTGCATTTGCCAAGAACCAGTCGGTGATGTGGGCTGTACACCAGCTTTACAACACATTAATTGATGTAGATGACCAGATGCAGCTGAAACCTTCGCTTGCAAAAAGCTGGGACTTTTCAACAGACAAACGCAGTATAACTTTTCATTTGAGGCAAGACGTTTTTTTTCATGATGATCCGGCTTTTGTTAACGGCAAAGGCCGGAAGATGGTTGCTGCTGATGTGCAGTTTAGTTTTAACCGCATACTTGATCCGGCTACGGCTAGTACGGGTGCATGGATATTTAACAGCAGGGTAAATAGCAACATGCCTTTTGAAGTATTGAACGATAGTACTTTCAGGCTTAACCTGGTTCGCCCTTTTCATCCTATTCTTGGTATTTTAAGTATGCAGTATTGTTCGATAGTTGCAAAAGAAGTAGTAGGAAAATATGGAAGGGACCTGAGAAGGCATCCCGTAGGAACCGGGCCATTTTCGTTTGTTGCCTGGGAAGAAGGGCAGGCACTTATTCTAAAAAAAAATGCTCATTATTTTGAAACGGACAGCAGCGGCTACCGGTTACCGTATCTTGATGGAATTAAAGTAAGTTTCTTCGACAGCAGGGCAACAGAATTCCTGGAGTTTCAACAGCATCGCCTGGATTTTATCAATGATATTGATGCATCTTTTAAGGATGAGATCTTAACAAAGACAGGTAATTTAAAAAAGCATTGGGAAGGTAAACTGGTACTGGATAAGCATCCTTACCTGAATATAGAATTCCTGGGAATACTGGCAGATTCTAATTCAATCTTGATGAAGAACTCAGCCTTGCGGTTGTTAAAGGTAAGGCAGGCTATTAGCTACGGAATTGATAGAAAAAAAATGATCCTCTACCTGCGCAATTCTATCGGGCAGCCGGCAGAAAGTGGTTTTGTGCCGGCAGGGTTTCCGTCTTTCAATGATTCCCTGGTAAAAGGTTACCAGTATAACCCTGTTTTGTGCAAGAAGTTATTGTTGGAAGCAGGTTACGGTAATAATATGCCCGAAATTAAATTGTACACCGTTCCAAATTACGCTTCACTGGGAAGCTATATCGTTAATGAATTAAAGCAGCTAGGCATAAACGTTACTGTAGAGGTGGTGCAAAAAAGCTTATTGCTGGAACAAACCAGTAAATCCCAGGTCCCGTTTTTTCGCGGCAGCTGGATAGCGGATTACCCCGATGCAGAAAATTACCTAAGCGTTTTCTACAGTAAAAATCCTGCTCCTCCAAATTACACCCGTTTTAAGAATGAAGGCTACGATAGCCTGTATGAACAATCGTTGCAGGAAGAAAATGATTCAGTAAGATATGGTTTGTACCAAAGAATGGATCGTATCATTATCAGTGAGTGTGCCGTGATACCGCTTTGGTACGATATGGTAATTCATCTGCTGCATACGAATGTTCATAATTTTAATTCTAATAGTTTGAACATGCTGGAGCTTAGGAGAGTGAAAAAAGGGTAGGACGTAGCGGAGATGCCCATAAAAAAAGCAGCCACCAAAAGGCAGCCGCTTTGTAAAATAAAACCCCCAAGAAATTAATTTTTTATGATCTTTTTAATGAATTTGTCAGTGCTTGTTGTTACTTCAAGGATGTAATTTCCTTTAGCGATCGTACCGAAGTTTGTTAGAACCACGATGTTATCACCAGCCTGAAGAGATACTTTTCTAACCAGCATTTCTTTACCGTCGAAAGAGATAACCCTGAAGCTTGCCATTTCATCTGAAGGAGCAGTAACAGATACTTTAATATCGCTGATGAAAGGGTTAGGGTACACGTTAAAGTTATTTACTGAAATTGATCCGTTCAATTTGATTGCAATGATCTTAGAGTAACCAAATTTTCCGTCTGTATCAACGATCCTTAAACGGTAGTAAACGATTGGTGAGTTAGTATTTAGTACATCTGTGTACTCGTAAGCGTGAGAGAAAGAAGTTGTACCGTTACCAGTAACTTTAGCTCTTGCTTCAAAATGAACACCATCATCGCTTCTTTCTACTATAAAGTAATCACTGTTTAATTCTGATTCAGTTGTCCATTTTACCAGGCCATTTTTATTAACCAATGTAGCTTTAAAAGAAGTTAATTTAACCGGTACTGGTCCACCTGCATCACCAATGATTGCAGTTCCGTCATCAGTAAATACGTCACCAGCCTGAGAAGTTGAAGTAATACGGGCAGTGTTGGTAATTGTACCAGGAATAGCACCTGCAACCACTTTGAATTTAACACTGTAATCTCCGTTTGGAGCAGCAGGTAACTGTCCGCCAGTTGTACCTGTAGCACCTTGTCCGAGGAAAAACTTCACATATGTTTTGTTACCATTTACTGCTTTAAAAGCTTCATCTCCATCAGCAGCATCAGTTTTAATACCTGCAGAAACACCTGCACCATTTACTACTTCAAGCGTATTGGGAACATAAGTAACATTAGAAGGTAAGGTATCAACGATTACTGCATTATAAGCAACACCATTACCAGCATTTGAACCGGAAAGAACGTAAGTAAGTTCTTCGTTAGCGTCTACAAATGTATTTCCGTTAGCATCAGTAACTGTTTTATCCAGGGTTACCAGTGGATCTTTCATCCTGATGGCAAAAGTAAAGATGCTTGGGAAATACTGGTCTGCTTCTGTTCCAAACTGAACAGTAACGGTAGTAGCGTTTGGTAAGATATTAAAACCTGTTCCAACATTTACTTCGTCAATATCAATACCCATTTGGTTGGTATAGTTAGGGTTTTTAGTGGTAACGTTTACACCATTTTTAGTGTTAGAACCATTCCAGAAGTTTGCAACCGGGTTCATAGCATTGCTGATCGCAACGTTATTGATCTTAATGAAATCACCAGCCGGATTGTTAACGCTGCCACCCAGGTTAGCATCACCTTCCCAGGCCATCGTGCTCATGAAAGCTTCGTTAGCAGCAAGAGGATTGTTAGGAACGTTTAAACCATTTAAGGTTACATTTAAAGTTGTAGAAGAACCTGAGTTAAACACCTGTGCGTAACCGTCATAAACCCTGATACTGTTGTATGGTTGTGTTGTATTTTCATAAGCAACTACAATAGACCATCCACCATATTTACCGCCACCTCCGGCATTACCTGCTGTTGCGGGTATGTTTGCTACTGTATAGGTACCAGTTCCCAATGTATTTACAAACTGGGTAATGTCTACATAAGTCTGGTAAACCTTTTCAGTACCAGTGATAGAGAACTGATCTACGTTTGCAACTGGTGCAATCGCATCGGTATAAGCACCGGTTGTTCCTTTGCGGATCTTTATTTTGCGAAGTGTATCTGGTGAAGAAGTGATCACAGAATTGTTGATCTTTCCGCCCCAGTACAATCTTGCGAATTTAATTACGTTTGTTCCCGCTGGTAAAACCAGGTCGGCTGAAGATGAATTGGCAGTACCTGCAGTACCATCAATATCAATGAAAGTCATGTTCTCGTTGTCGTTACCGTACTGGCTAAATCCTAAACCTCCAACGCCATTTGCGGCATTACCGGTTTGGTTCATTTTTGTAAGGTTAACACTGTTGTTATCAACGATGTGCATGATGGTGTTACCAAACATGGCAGTTCCACCTTTTAAATTTTCAGAATAAACCTGAGTATAAGGTCTTATACTGGTTTGTGCAGTTGCGGCTGTGGTTAACATTCCCAGCGTGATGGTTGCTAAAGCAACTTTTTTTGTAAAATTTGTAAGCATTTTCTTGGGTTTTGAGGTTTAGAAAAAGGCTCACAGGTTAAATGGAGGTAAATTTTTTAGAGGATAGTGAAGTATATACTAAGATAAAAAGTAATAGCGACTAGATATAAGTCTGGGGATTTTCAGTGGTATAGGAGGAAGTAGAGGTAAAAAGCAATTTCGTTATGTAAAAGTAGAAAAAATTATTAAAGCTCCAAATGTTTTTTAAGTTTTTTTTTAAAGAAAATTAAAAGGAAAAGATTCTACAGTTTATAAATAACAGGTTTTCAATCAATTATAGAAAAAGATACACATGATAAAAATCTGAAAATATTAAAAATACAACTAGAATTAATAATCAGGAATTTAATTTTGAAGAGTAATTTTTTACAAATTTGTCCACTTTAGGCCTCACTACAAACTGGCAGTAAGGAGCATTTCCATTTTGTTTGAAATAATTCTGATGATAATTTTCAGCCGGGTAAAACTTTTCAAATTTTTCGAGCGTAGTAACAATGGGTTTTGAAAAGCTTCCCGATTTATCAAGCTGGGCAATATAATCCTGGGCAATGGTTCGCTGCTTTTCATTGTGATAAAATACAACACTTCTGTACTGGGTGCCAATATCATTTCCCTGGCGGTTAGGAGTTGTAGGATCATGTGTTTTCCAGAAAACCTCCAACAGGTCTTCAAAAGTTATAATTGTAGTATCAAATACAATATCCAAACATTCAGCATGGCCCGTGCTACCGGAGCAAACCGATTTATAATCCGGGTTAGCAGTTTCCCCGCCGCTGTACCCACTTGTTACGCTCACTACACCCTTTAATAATTGGAAAATAGCTTCGGTACACCAAAAGCAACCATTACCTAAAGTAGCTGTTTCAGTTGTAATTTTTTTAGAGTCGTCCATTAATTGTTGTATTGTTGTTACCTGGTTAGCAAAAAATCATCCTTAGATTAAAAAATCAGAGTAAACAATTATGAAAGAGAAATGTTTTATTGGCAATGTTTTTTTCTTGTCCATAATTTTCAACATCTTCATTTCCTGTACACACAATTCAACAACATCAATAATGCCAAAGTTACAAACACATGCATTTAGATTAAAACCTGGAAGTGATTTAAAAAAATCGATTCAGTCATTTGTATCAGATCATAAGATCACCGCTGGTTGGTTAAGTACCTGTGCAGGAAGCCTCACAGATTACCAGATACGATTTGCCAACCAGCCCGAAGGTAGCAGGGGAAAAGGCCATTTTGAAATAGTGAGCTTATCAGGAACCCTCTCTGTTAATGGTTGCCATATACATATATGTATCAGCGACAGTACCGGTAAAACAATCGGCGGGCACCTGATGGATAGTTGCATCATTTATACAACTGCTGAGATCGTATTGCAAAGCACCGACGAATTTATATTCAAAAGGGAAAAAGACGGAACTACAGCCTGGGAAGAGTTACAGGTTATTAAGGAAAAGCAGTTGCCATAAAGGCACTAAAGCAGAAAGAAGCACAAAGTGTGTTATATAATAATATAACAAGCTGTTGTGGTTTTTTAGCATCTTTTCTTTTCTATAGTAAATGTTTTATGGTTGGATGCAGGATTTTATAGTATCAAGTGCTCTTATTCATTCCTTATCTAAGTATATGCGTGATAACAGGCGCTTCCATTAACTTTGCATAAAAGAGTTAACCTGATACATGAAATTTTTCCCTGAATCTACTTTACACCAGCTTGAATTTGACAAGATAAAAGAACTGCTGGCAAACCATTGCAGAACCGAATTTGCCAGAAGCAAAGCGATGCAATTGCGTATCCATACTAAGAAAGAATTTATTGAAAGAGAATTGCAGCAAACAAACGAGTTTAAAATAATACTTCAAAGTGGCCAATATTTCCCCAATGATTTTCCCACCAATATTACTAAAGAACTTAAACTATTGGCGATACCCGGGGCATCTTTAAGCGGGGAGCAATTTATACTAATCAGGAGGCTTTTAGAGAATACCAATAATATTTTCAGGTGGTTTGATGCCGAAAGAAGGGTTTCAAATGCTGCATTAACCGAAGTAATAGGCAATATTTATTATGAAAAAGTGATCCGACAGCTGATAGATGATATCCTGGATGAAACCGGTGTGGTAAAGGATAATGCCAGTGAAGAATTGGCCAGGATCAGGTTGAGCCTGTATAGAAAAAGGAACGAGTTGCGCAAGGCCTTCGACCGTATTGTAAGTAAAATGAATAAGCAAGGTTACCTGGCGGATATTGAAGAGAGTTTTATGAATGGAAGAAGGGTGCTGGCTGTTTTTGCAGAACAAAAGAGGATGATAAAAGGTATTTTGCATGGCGAAAGCGATAGCCGGCGAACCAGTTTCATAGAACCGGAAGAAACAACAGAATTGAATAACCAGGTTTTTTCCCTGGAATATGAAGAAACCAAAGAAGTATATCGTATCCTTCGTACGCTTACCCAACAGTTAAGCATGTACGCTCCTTTATTAAAAAGTTACTTTGAAGTAGCCGGAGAGTTTGATTTCATCAGGGCCAAAGCAAAACTGGCGGAAGATATCGGCGGCAACTATCCACAGGTAGTAGACAGGGCCCATGTAAAACTGATTGACGCCCGCCACCCGTTATTATTTTTGTATAATAACAAGATCAATAAACCTACGATACCGGTGAATCTTAACCTTGATGATGAAAACCGTATTCTGGTGATCAGCGGCCCTAATGCCGGGGGCAAAACCGTTACATTAAAAACGGTTGGGTTGCTTCAGGTGATGATGCAGAGTGGTTTACTGGTTTCGGTTAGCCCCGACAGTGAGATGGGTATTTTCAAACAAATGATGATCCATATCGGCGATACCCAAAGCCTCGAATTTGAGTTGAGTACTTATTCTTCCCATTTAAAGAATATGAAACAATTCATGGAGCAGGCCAATGGGAAAACCCTTTTTTTTATTGATGAATTGGGCAGTGGCAGTGATCCTAACCTTGGAGGAGCCTTTGCAGAAGTGATCATGGAGGAGCTGGCTTTTAAACATGCTTTTGGAATTGTTACTACGCATTATCTCAATTTAAAGGTGATGGCTAACAAAGTGAAAGGAATCATCAATGGAGCCATGCAGTTTGATGAAAAGAACCTGTTGCCTTTGTATAAATTGCAGATAGGCAAGCCCGGTAGTTCTTATACTTTTTCGATAGCTGAACGCATCGGGCTGGATCCAAAACTAATTTCCAGGGCAAGGAAACTGGTAGATGAAAATCATTTTCAGTTGGATAAATTATTAAACAGCACAGAGCAGGACCTTCAAACTATTGATAAAGAAAGAATTCGTCTGCAGCAAATGTTAAAAGAAAATGAGGCTTTAAAAAAAGAAATGTTGAGGGTATTAAAGAAAGAAACTCACGACCAGGAAATGGAGAAATTAAAACTTCAAAACAGCATTTCAGAAGACAAATTACTTTATCTGAAAGATATGGAACGCCGTTTAAAATCTATGGTAATAGAATGGCGAAAAGCAGAAGATAAAGATGCCGTGGTAAAAATGATCCAGTCATTGTTATTTAATCAAAAAGAGAAAATGCAGGCCGAAAAACGCCAAAAAAAGTTGAATGAGAAGTTCGAAGAAATTGGAGGTGAGATAAAGATTGGTGATAAAGTGAAGATGAATCAAAATCGCCAGGTGGGAATAGTAAAAGAAATCAGGGGTAAAAAGGCATTGTTGCAGGTAGGGGTAATGCCAATCACAATAGCATTGAAAGACCTGGTAGTGGTAGTTGATAAACCCGTAGAAGGGTAGTAAAAATCCATTTTTGGTCATCCCGCTACTAACAAAGTATATAGCTGAAAGCAACAGGATAATGTTAGTTGCTTATCCGATTTTTAAAGACTATTAAGCTGGCAATTAAAAACTTACAAAAAAAAACTTCAATAATTTTTCAATATTTTTTGTTCCTAAAAATTTGAACCCTTACTTTTGCCGCGGAGAGTTGGCAGAGCGGTCGATTGCGGCAGTCTTGAAAACTGTTGACTGTAACAGGTCCTGGGGTTCGAATCCCTAACTCTCCGCATAAATTTTAACCCTTGATTTTCAAGGGTTCTTTTTTTTTACTATAAGAAGGTAAATAGCCTCCCATTCAATACAGCAACCTGTTCTTGCAACGAATTCGTTTGTGTGGTAGCAGTTATTCCCCCATCCAGTCTGCTTTTACCTTTTCACAAAAATTCGGAAATTGTTTTAAAATGTTATAGTAGTTATTTCTATCTTTTGTTGGTAACGCTATCTTACATTATTTACATAACTCCTTTAACATCCCATTGAAAATAAAGCCGTGAAAGGGAAAAACAGCTATCCAGTATAAACGGCCTTTTAGTCCAAGAGGCCTGAATGTAGCTGTTTGTTCGAGCTCACCATTTTCATTTATGAAGAATTCCAGCCATGCTTCACCAGGTAATTTCATTTCTGCATATAATAGTAATCTCTTGTCTGGTTTACTTGCAATCAATACCCTCCAGAAATCAAGAGATTCTCCGGGGTATAATTGGGTTGGGCTTCTTCTTCCCCGGCGTAACCCCACACCACCAGCCATTTTATCAATTACGCCTCTTGTTAACCAAAGCCACCTTCCATAATACCAGCCATTGTTGCCACCAATACGCCATATTTTGTCAAGCGTTTTTTGTACATCCGTTACCTTCCTTTTTCGTTTATCCTTAAACGTTCCTTCTTTAGGTACCTGTAAATGAACGGTAAGCCCCTTATATAAAATATTGCTTGTAGATGCATCTTTCCAGCTCGACAATACCTGGTCATTTTCAATTTTTACGAAGGCAAGCTCAATTGCTTTTGTATAAGCTGTTGGCGTAATATTAAGTATTTTACCAAGGTCGTTTGGTTTACCGATCACTTCAACTTTCATGCTATCTACTAAATTTTTTGCTAGTTGAAAGGAAGTAGACGTAACAAAGTATAACCAATAGGAAGATATCCTGGGAGTTAAAACAGGTAGTACAATTATTTTTCTTTTAAGCTTTCGTACTTCTGCAAACTTTAATAATAGTTCTTTATAGGTGAATACTTCGCCGCTGCTTATATCAAAACTTTTATTGAATGCTTCAGGTAAAGAAATAACTCCTTTCAAATAAGCAACAACATCTCTTATGGCAATAGGTTGCGTTTTTGTGTTTAGCCATTTAGGTGTTATCATCACCGGTAGTTTTTCAACCAGGTCGCGTATTATCTCAAAAGATGCGCTGCCAGAGCCAACGATGATCCCGGCCCTTAAAGCTGTGAAAGCGTAGTTTCCTTCTTTTAAAATATTTTCTACCTGCAGCCTGGATTGAAGATGTTTGGATAAATGATTTTCATTGGTAATGCCGGTAAGGTATATTACCTGTTGTACATTTGTTTGCAGCATTCTTTTTTTAAAATTCTCTGCCGAAGTTGCTTCCATTTTTTCAAAATCACCTTCATTTGTACTCATAGAATGTACAAGGTAATAGGCGATATCAATTTCTTTTGGAATGTTTTTTAAAGTGTCTTCGAGTAACAGATCAATTTCTATAACTGCAATACCAGGATTATCAAATCTTTCGAGATTAAAACGGCCTTTATCTCTCACACAACAATAAACAAAATGATTTGCGGCAAGCAATTCAGGGAGCAATCGTTGTGCAATGTAACCGGTAGCACCTGTGAGTAGGATTTTCAAAATTGAGATTTATTACAATACATAGTAACGTTATTCAATAGTAAATGTTTAAAAACCGGCCTTGTTGGTTCGTCTCCATTAAATGGAATAAGCTCCCATCTCATCATACCAAATGATAGAAGATATTAAAAGAAAAACGGGTCATGATGTTTTATTTATCAGCGACCCGTTTTTATCAAATTGTATTCTATGTAAATTGTGTTCCACTAATCATGCCATAATCATCAGGCATTTTTCCAGTGCTCTCTCATTTCGTTTTGTACTTTTTCAATGCCTTCCCTGGTAATAGAAATAACAACTGTATCTTCCTGC
Organism: Ferruginibacter sp.; assembly: GCA_031411955.1. Taxonomy (GTDB): domain Bacteria; phylum Bacteroidota; class Bacteroidia; order Chitinophagales; family Chitinophagaceae; genus Ferruginibacter. The sequence goes on along the minus strand of JANOCC010000059.1, from coordinate 99,318 downwards.
TGTATCTCTACCATCCCCTCATCTTTAAGTACTTTTAATTGTTTCTCTATGGTTGTCCAACTTTGATATTGCCTTAAAATAATTTCTCTCGGACGGCATTTATAGGTTTGAGGTTGAGGCTCTTCCTTCACAATATCATAAATTATCTTAAGTGTTTTATAGGTGTCTTCCATGCGATAAATATATTTCAAAAATATGTAACAGGTTTATTTTTTTTAAGAGTGCTGCAAGTAAAGCAAAAAAAGAGTTTTAATTCGGCTTATTGTTGCCGAAATATAGTGATTGCCTCCCAACGATCCGTTAAAATATAACAGGAGAAATCTGAAAAATTTTATTAATCCAGGTAAGGATTTTAAGAATTAGGAGTAAAATATTTCTTCAACGGGCTTAATTTTTATGATCAATGTACCAGATAAAAGTTTAGAAATTTCAAAATAGTTGGTCTAATGATTACGGGAATATCTCAATAAGTCCTTAAACAGAAGCCAGGGTTTACTTCGGTCAATTAAATCTGGTAGTTTTAAATAGGGAGGTGAAAATCAAAATATTTTTTTTCTTTCCACTTGCAATTCTTTCTTCTTCATAATTTTTTCAGGTTATAATTCAATATAATACGCAAGGAAGTTATAATTTTTAAGAAAAATACTAAAAAATTTAGTATTTTGGCAGCCTGTTTCAACCAGGTTTACAATGGAAAATACAAAAGCAGCTATAGTTGCTCAATTGCAAAAGGAGATACTTTCTTTACAGGGATTGAGGTCTGTTTATGATAATAAGCTTATCAATGCTGCTCTCGGCCCTATAAAAAACGCGTTTCCAAATGGGTCATTTCCTGTTGCTGCCATACATGAATTTATTTCAAACGGCATGGAAGCGGCTACCGTAACCAGTGGCTTTGTAAGTGGATTAGCAGGTTGTTTAATGAACAAAAAGGGCGCAGCCATCTGGATCAGTACTTCTGTAAGTATATTTCCCCCTGCATTACAGTTATTTGGCATTGATCCAGATAAGATCATATTCATTAACCCAAAAAGAGAAAAGGAAATGTTATGGGTGATGGAAGAGGCATTAAAATGCACGGGACTCAGCGCCGTTATTGGTGAAATTCCGGAACTGAATTTTACAGCTTCCCGAAGGTTGCAACTGGCTGTTGAGCAAAGCCATGTAACTGGTTTTATTTTAAGGCGCAACCCTAAAAATTTATCTACAACAGCCTGTGTAACCCGATGGAATATCACCGCATTGCCCAGCCAGTTAATAAATAATATGCCGGGCGTTGGTTTTCCACGCTGGAATGTTGAATTATTAAAAGTAAGGAATGGTAAGCCTCAAGCCTGGCAAATTGAATGGAGAACAGGCAGGTTCCGGCAAATAGCTATAAATAACGCATTGACAATGGAACAAAAAAAGATGGCAGGATGATATGCAGAAGCGTTTTATGTCGATATGGTTTTGTTCCCTAAAAACGGATTGGTATATCCGCCGGCATCCGGAGCTAAAAGAGGTTCCATTTGTGCTGGCTGCACCGGATCATGGCAGGATGTTGGTAAACTCTGCTAATAAACCTGCCAGGGAACAAGGCATACATACAGGTATCACTGTGGCAGATGCCAGGGCATTTGTACATTCCCTGCAGGTAGTGGATGATCTGCCAGGCATTTCTTCAAAACTTTTACATTCCCTGGCAACGTTTTGTATTCGGTATTCACCTGTTGTTGCAGCAGACGAGCCTGATGGTTTACTTTTGGATATAACCGGTTGTGCACACCTATGGGGTGGAGAACAGCAATACCTAACGGAAATCCATAACCGGTTTAAAAAATTTGGGTATGATGTGCGGCTGTCCATTGCCGATACTATTGGATCAGCTTGGGCTATTGCCCGATTTGGGCAAACTAATAATATTGTTGAAACCGCAGAGCAGGTGAATGCCCTCTTGTGCCTGCCTCCTGCATCGTTACGGCTGGAACCGGCTATAGTAGAAAGGCTTCAGAAATTAGGCCTTTACCGGTTGGAGAGCTTTATTAATATACCACGGCCTTCGCTTCGCCGGCGTTTTGGTGTACAGTTACTTCAACGGATAGACGAAGCAGTTGGCATAACGGAAGAGTTTTTAATTCCCGTATGCCCCATTGAACCCTACCACGAAAGGCTGCCCTGTATAGAGCCAATTGCTACAGCTACCGGTATCCGAATAGCCCTGGAACGTTTACTGGATAATATGTGTAAACGTTTGCTGAACGAACAGAAAGGGCTTCGCAGCGCAATATTCAAGGGATACAGGCTGGATGGAAAAATTGAAAAGATCAACATAGGTACCAACCGCCCTTCCTGTAATGCCAATCATCTTTATAAATTATTTGAAATAAAATTAGATACCATTGAACCAGCATTGGGTATAGAATTATTTTCACTTGATGCCGAAAAAGTAGAGGACTTGCATTCAAAACAGGAAAACCTGTGGCAAATGAGCGGTGGACTGGATGATAATTGTTTAGCCGAACTATTAGACAGGCTGGCTGGTAAAATTGGTGCTGATAAGATCCATCGCTTTGTGCCTGCTGAACATTATTGGCCCGAACGTTCGTTTAAAGCTACTGCTGATATCAATGAAAAATTACAAACGTACTGGAAACTTGACCGGCCAAGGCCGTTGCATATACTCGTAAAACCTGATCTGATTGAAGTAACAGCTCCTATTCCCGATTATCCACCAATGCTATTCAGGTACAAAGGAAAGTTACATAAAATTTTAAAAGCAGACGGGCCGGAAAGAATAGAACAGGAATGGTGGCTACAACAGGGGCTGCACCGCGATTATTATAATGTGGAAGATGAAGAAGGTCATCGCTACTGGTTGTTCAGGTTAGGCCATTATGATAATAACATGAATTACCAATGGTTTATTCATGGATTTTTTGCCTAGTAAAGCAGGTTGCATTTTTATATAAATGCAGATTATTTTGATGTTCTTGAATAAATAGTAAATGGATCAATACAATATGAATTACACCGAACTGCATGTAACAACAAATTTTACTTTTCTAAGGGGAGCATCACATCCCGAAGAATTGGTAGAACAGGCTGTAGCATTAGGATACAAAGAAATAGCCATTACAGACAGAAACAGCCTGGCCGGAATAGTACGTGCCCATGCAGCTGCCAAAAAAAGCGGGATTCGTATTATTGTGGGATGCCGGCTAGACCTGCTAGATGGCATAAGTCTGTTGGCATACCCAACTACCATAAGCGCTTACTCGCAACTTTGCCAGTTGCTTACAGAGGGTAATCGGCGTGCCGAAAAAGGGGATTGTCATCTCTATAAAAAGGATGTTTACCAATATGCCCACAACCTGAAATTCATTGCGCTGCCGCCGGAAAAATTAGATGAATCTTTCAATCTCGATCCATCATTTGAAGAAGCTTTAAAAGAGTATCGCTGCGTTTTTGGGAAAGATCTTTATATAGCAGCATGCCGCAAATATGCCGGCGATGATAGCAAGTATTTGTATAGGCTACAGCAGTTATCTATCCAATTAAATATACCATTGGTTGCCAGCAATGATGTTCATTATCACCTGCCGGAAAGAAGACAATTGCAGGATATTGTTACCTGTATCAGGGAAAAATGTACAATTTATACTGCTGGATTTCTTCTTCATGCTAATGCAGAAAGATACCTGAAACCAATAGACGAAATGAATCGATTGTTCAGGCAATACCCGGAAGCTATTTTAAGTGCCGAAGAGATCAGGGAAGCCTGCAGATTTTCATTGGATGAATTGAAGTATGAATACCCGGAAGAAATTACAACCGAAGGAAGATCTCCGCAGGAGGAACTGGCTTATTTAGCCAGGGCAGGAGCGATAGAGCGCTATGGCAAGGATGTGCCAGAAAAAGCTGCTAATGCGATCAGCTACGAATTAAAGTTCATTGAAGAAATGAACTATGCCCCTTATTTTTTAACTGTGTTTGATATTGTACGATATGCCAGGGAACAAAAGATACTCTGCCAAGGGCGTGGCTCTGCAGCTAATTCAACAGTGTGTTATTGCCTTGGGATTACTTCTGTAGACCCTACAAAGTTCGATCTTCTATTTGAGAGATTTATTTCTTCTGCCAGGAATGAACCACCGGATATTGATGTAGATTTTGAACATGAGCGAAGAGAAGAAGTGATCCAATATATTTATAATAAGTATGGCAGAGACCGGGCCGCTATTGTTGCAACAGTAACACAACAGCACCAGAAAGGAGCAATACGGGATGTGGGCAAAGCAATGGGATTATCGGTAGATACGATCAATAAGCTTTCGGCCTCTATTTGGGAATTTACAGATGAATGGTTTGAAGGTAAACGCATCACAGAACAAGGCTTTAACCCTGAAGATAAGCACCTTAAAAAAACATTGCAGCTTACCAAAGAATTTATGGGCTTTCCCCGGCAGCTGGGGCAACACACGGGCGGTTTTGTTATCACCCGCGGTAAATTATGTAACCTGGTGCCTATTATGAATGCCCGGATGGAAAACAGGACTTGCATTGAATGGAACAAAGATGATATTGATGCACTTGGCTTTATGAAGATTGATGTTTTAGCGCTGGGAATGCTTACCTGTATCCGAAAAGCTTTTGATGAAGCAAGAACTCATTATGGCCTGGAACTAACGTTAGCGAATATACCACAGGACGATCCTGCAGTATATGAAATGATCTGCCATGCAGATACTATCGGGGTTTTTCAGATAGAAAGCCGTGCCCAGCAATCAATGTTGCCGCGATTAAAACCAAGATGTTTTTATGACCTGGTGATTGAAGTTGCCATTGTGCGCCCTGGCCCTATCCAGGGAGATATGGTGCATCCATATTTACGAAGGCGCAATGGAGAAGAGCCTGTTGAATATCCATCCAAAGAACTGGAAGAAATATTGAGCCGTACGCTGGGCGTTCCATTATTCCAGGAACAGGCTATGAAGATCGCCATAGTTGCTGCAGGATTTACCGCTGCAGAAGCCGATGAATTACGCAGGAGCATGGCTACTTTTAAAGCAAAAGGATTGGTGAGTAAATTTGAAGAAAAGCTTACAAAAGGCATGATTAAAAACGGGTATACCCTTGAATATGCTCTTCGTGTTTTTAAGCAACTGGAAGGTTTTGGCAGTTATGGATTTCCCGAAAGCCATGCTGCAAGTTTTGCTTTGCTGGTATACGTTTCCAGCTGGATAAAATGTTATTATCCGGATATATTTGCCTGCGCTTTATTGAATAGTATGCCGATGGGATTTTATCAGCCTGCACAGATCATTATTGATGCTAAAAATCATGATGTAGAAGTTAGGCCAGTAGATATTAATTATTCGCTGTGGGATAATAAGCTGGAAGAGAAAGCAGGCAGGTATTGTGCACTTCGGCTGGGTTTTAGGCAGGTAAAAGGATTGAGGCAGGAGGATATGTTGATACTGATTTCAAACAGGAAAGAAATGTATAGTGCTGTAAACGAACTCCGTGATCTTGCTTTGCCTGCTGCTGCCCTGGAAAAACTGGCAGACGCGGATGCATTCAGGTCAATTGGGCTTTGCAGGAGAGAAGCACTTTGGGAAGTATCTACTACAGACAGGCCAGTGGCAATGTTTACCGGCCAACCTGCAGCAGATGGAAATGATGAGCAGGTATTGTTACCCGTTATGACTACTTCGGAGCATGTAGTGCAGGATTATGCAACTACTTCACTTTCGCTAAAAGGCCATCCTGTTAGTTTTATAAGAGAGAAGCTGGAGCAATTAAGAATTTTTCCTAACAATCAACTGAGCTCGCTAAAGAACGGCGAATTTGTTAAAGTTGCAGGGCTTGTACTCGTGCGTCAAAGGCCCGGAACAGCCGGTGGTATTTGTTTTATGACCATTGAGGATGAAACCGGTATAGCCAACCTGGTGATCTTTAAAGACCTGTTTGATGAATTTCGCAAACCAATCCTTCAATCAAGGCTGATAATGGTAGAAGGAAATGTACAAATAGAAGGAGAAGTAATACATGTAATTGTAAAGCGTTGCTATGATTTTTCAACCTTACTTCGTCAACTTACGTTAACGAATAATAACAATTTTCCTGAATTGCCAATGTCACGGTCTGATGAAAGATCAATTCCCATACCTCAAAAGAAAAAATCGTTGGTAAAAGAATCAGGCCAGGAAAAGGTATTTCCCGGTGCCCGTAATTTTAAATAGTATAAGCCGAAAGATCAGGAGATTTGCTGATATTTGTCTCTATCTAATATGTCCGATCAATTCGAAATTCCGGTTACCTACAAAGGCAACAATTTATTATTTACTGGAATGCTCATCAGCACCGGGTTTACCTATAAAATACAGGTAAATATTAATGATCTTATTGTAAACTATGAACGGGATGATGAAAATAATTTTCGTGCCATTCTGCAGCAGTCCGACCTGGCGAATGCAGATAAAATAGATAAAAGCCTGGTAAAAGAGATCGGCGAATCGCTTCAGCAATTGTTTGCTGATCTGTAATGGTAAAGGTAAGCGGCATAAACATTGTAATGATTACGGCATTGATTAATTAAATAACTCAACACATAATTTTTATGATCTGGAAAACTATTATTTCATTTACAGACAAGAACAAACCTCAGAGATTTAAAGTTGCAACATCGCCAGCCAGTATTAAAGAAAGTTACCTTGTAAATGTTATCGCTGATCAACTGGACGAATTCGATAAAAAAATAAGCAGTTTCGAATATATTTATAATACTCGGGAACATAGTTTTCAATCAGACCTGGAAACACAGCACCAGCCTTTATTACTGATCTCAGAACAAATGGAAGAATTGGTGAGGGATGGGGAAGAGAAATGGTAAAAACTACTATTTTCTTAACTAAATTACTTGGTCTCCCGAATCAATAAAAAGAACATTTCATTTAGCCCTAAGTGAAATTTACAAAGATACTGCTGGCAGTACCTGCACTTTATATTCTCAGGGTAGTTCAAAATAGTCTCCCTTTGTTTTATTCAGCGTGTTTATTAGTAAATTAAAATGCTCGGTTGTTGGTGAGAAAGACGTATACTTATCAATAATGGTACGGTTCTTATAAATGATGAATGTGTTTTCAGCAGACGGGTCAATTTTATTAAGATCTATTTCTGTTTCTGTATCATTCATAGAAGGTACATACGTAAGTGCAATGTTCCTGAGGTTTAATTCAGTTCCAGCCTTTTCCAGTTCCAACTGCCTTTGCGCTTTGCTGTATCCATCCTCATTGCCATATACAAAATAGGCTTTCAGGTATTTGCTTCTTTTTATGCTTTCCTGCTCAAGGAAAAGCAGCCATTGTTTAATTTCTACCCAATTTGGTTTGTTTCCTACAAAATAAATAATTCCATGGTATCGTCCATATTTACAAACCGGGCACGCCTTTGAACCTTTGTCGGGACCATACGCATGGAAAGGCATAAAGGAGGGAACATCTTCTCCAATCTTTAATCCGGATTGGGTGGATTCTACAACTTCTTTTAGCGGGTAGTTTGGAATATTTAACCCCAGGATAATGTTATGTTCTGCAATTTGAAGATCACCGGAATTTACAACCCTCAATATACCGCTGCCTCCGCGGTTGTTCATTTTTTTTCTTTTATCAGCAGTTAGAAGTTTGTCATCGTCAAACACAAATTCATCGATATAATATTCCTTGTTAATACCGGGTTCTTTAATGGATGGATGTATGTGCGCTTCAAATGTAGTATTTGGGTATGAGGCAGGCCTAACTGTATAGATGGCATACTTGCCGTTTTGATCAGATTTTACCCAACCCCTGATGTAACCATGTCTTACTACCCGTTTATTTAACCCTTCTTTGTTAGCGTAATGTCCACTGATATCTGTATGATAATAATATAACACCACTCCTGGTGCCGGTGTCTTACCATCGGGTTTAAACATTGTACCTGTAACCAGGAGTTTTTGTCCGGGTTGATTCCATCCGGGACTTGTATCAACAGCGTTAATAGTTTTGGGCATATCTATATAATGAAAATCCCCATTTTCAAATGGGCCACCTACCTGTTTGCTATCATCGTTTGGCGTTTTGGTGAAGTTCGAAACCTGCTTTTGCCGGTTGCAGCCCAGTAAAAAAAAGATTGTTGAAGCCATTACCAGTTTAAAGAAAATTGCAAGATCTTTCATTGTTTTTTTTACAAAAATCAATGCTATGTGCTTCAAAATCAAATGAAATGCGGTAACCTGAGGTTAAACTGTGGTATCCTGATGAGCATTTTTATAGGCTGTTTTGAAGCCGCTGGCAAAATTCCTGCTCACTCTCAATATGGTGCGATCGCTCATGGTGAGATCATAGTCGCCGTTAAGCCGGGAAGTATAAAATTTAACCTCATGAATATTCACGATGGTGGATTTATGGATCCTGATAAATTTATTGTTGTCTATTTTTTCTGATATAGACTTTAATGTTTGGTTCAGTAAGTATTTTTTTTGCGCCAGGTGAATTTGTATATAAGGCGAACTCGACATGAAATATAAAATATCTGTTAACGGTACCTGCAGGTGTTTGTTTCCCTCCGTTACTAAAAATGAATGAATGAGTTGCCTGCTTTCGATAAAACCGGAGTCTTTATTTTCTTTTTTAGCAGACCTTTTATACAACTGGTGGTACCACAACATAGGAATTGTGTAGGCTACCGCCAACAAATAGAGGTATTCAGATAATGTATATTGAAACGTTTGATTTATTGCATACGTGTGATAATAAAATAGCCCGGAGATGATCCATACCAAAACAGGGAATGCAAAAAGGTGAATAGCCGCAGGAATAACGATCAACAACAGCTTTTTTGTAATTGACAATGTTTTTCCATGTCCGGCAACCTTATATTGAATGTAATAAGAAGGTATAAATATCCACCAGAACGAACTGAAAATAAGCGCCTCCGAAAAATAAAATGAAGAGTGATTTATATGAGCACGCACAAGATCCTGCAAGATGGTAATGGCAACAATACTTAATGATATTGCAGTGAAAATGGCAATAACGCTACGGTTAAAATGGACGTTTTTTATTCGGGACAGGTAATTCATACGTTTTAATTTCTTCCATTGTAAAGTGTATTAAAGTTAAGTAATTAGCCTGTTTGCCATAAACTTCGCTCCTTAAAAAAGATTAAAATATTTATTTAAATATAATGTTTCCAGCAGATCTTCCTGGTTTTAATAGCAGGCAAAACAAAAGCCGGAATTTCTCCGGCCATTGCTTAACACCTATTGTTTTCATTGGTTAAACTCACCTTAAAAAATTGGAGAATTTTATAGGTTTATCACTGTTTTACCTTTAGGATATTTAACGGTATAGCTGAACCGGATCTTTTTGCTTTCTCCTGGTTTCAATTTAAGCTGCCAGTTTAAGATGCCCGTTTCATTATCTACCACTGCGCCTCCACCATCTGTTAGTTTAACTTCAATTTCTTTGATAGCGCTAATGGGAAACTGATCTTTGATCTCCATATCTACAACAGTTTGCTTATTGTTTTTCACGGTTATCTCATAGGTAAAAGTTTTTAAAATATTATTGCCATTGTTTTTTGTTCCGGTGAAATCTTTTACCGGCAGTCTTTTTATAGCTACCCGCCTGTCTTTTCCTAATGAAAGATTCAGCGTGTCGGCGGTACTGTTAGGGTCAATCACGGTTTTTCCCAGGTAGGTATTATCCATGATGATATTTGCTGTACCTGGCAATAGATTCAGGTTTTGCCAGTCACTAACCTGGGCCAGCAGGTATGTTTCTTTATCAATGCCTGGCACGGCGTAATTTTTGAGCACGGCGTTCACTTTTTCTTCTTTAATACTAACAGCGTGCAATTGGCCATCGCTGGCAATATCATAGGGAAGGTCAATTTCAAAATTAGTATTCAACTGGCTTTCGCTAAGCTTCATATGGCTTTCTATCATAGAAGGATCAATGCTGGTCGTACTGTATCCAGCTGCTTTTGTTCTCCTTGCTTGCCCTGCTGCTGTTATTACTACTTCGCTCAGTTCCATTTTTCCTTCATCATTAATAGCATCCTTATCTCTAACATCAGTACTTACCTGGCTGTAAATTGCCGGTACATAAATTTGAAGTAAACGAGGATTTAATTCCGGTGCTGTACCACCTGATACAGGATTCCCGGTACTAAGTGTAAGCTTTGTTTGTTTCCAGTTAATACCGGTTGATTGGGTAACAGATGCCTTATAAATAAGTTTGAGTTCATTGGTTTTTGCATTTACACGGATATCGTACAAGGGCGTCCAGCCTGCATTTTGGGTAAAGTAACTCAGCGATACCGGTATTTCTTCATTGCTGCTGCAAATAACCTGAAGGATTAGCTGACCGGTATAAACAGGTGTTTTGCTTTTTTGCAGTTCGGGGTCATTCATTTGGTTAAGGATTTTATCCCTTCGTGTAACCAATACCGTTTCATTTTCTTTGAGGTTAAAAATATTGGTCCTCGCTTTTTCAATTTTTGTGGTATAAGCATTCACGAGCAGCAGGGCTTCGGCAGAACTTACCGTTTTATTTCCACTGTTATTTATTACTGCTTCTATCAGTTTGCCCGTTTTCTCCAGTGTAGATTCTTCGGTGCCGATCAGGTTGCTGTTTCTACGGATAGCGACATTAATTACTGACAGGCTATCCTGCAATGATTTCAACTTGGGATTTACAAAGGGTATTACAATTGGAGCGTAAAGCGAATACTGCTGAGACAGTAGGGTAACACTGGAAGGAACGCTTACCTGAAGACTATTTACATCCATGGATGTACTTAATTGGTTTATCACGATCTGTTTTACACCCGGCCTTACGGGTATCCGGGCATCGTGTGTAAGTTCAGCTCCAAAACCGTAATATACTGTAGCAGCAACTAATTTAGCATCGGTTTTAACGGTATCCTGGCCAAAGGAAATAAGCTGGCAAATGCAAAGCAGGGAGATCAATAATTTTTTCATCTGTTGGTTGTTTTCAACCCAGATGTTCTGTTTGAGAAAATTACATAAACAGCGGAAAATATTTTTTTGAAAAATGTAATTAGCAGTTATCCGGCAAAATATTTATCCGGGTTATTTTTTCTTTTGTCCCCTGGTTAAAGGCCTGCCATATTTTTTCATCATCCTGTCTTTACGGCTAACCACAAAATTTACTTTGCTGTTCTTGGCAGATTTTTCATGAAAAGCCGGACCAACCTCTTCTTTTTTTGGGATTTTAACGGAAAGTTCTTTCATGTATACTTTCGGTTTTTCATCTTCCGTAAGTTCAGAGGAAATCTCAAGGTGCAGCGGGAGTGGCCGGGTAGGGATTTTATAATTCATCAAGCCTTCAATTTGTTCCCTTGATTTGGCTTCTTTACCGTTAATAAAAGTTATAGCAATACCGGCTTTATCGGCACGCCCGGTTCTTCCGATTCGATGGATATAATTTTCAGCTACATCCGGTGTGTCAAAATTAATCACATGTGTTACTTCAGCAATATCTATTCCACGGGCTACAATATCGGTAGCAATTATGAATCTGTAGGCACCGTCTTTAAACTGTTTTACGGTATTAAAGCGATGATTTTGTTCTTTGTTGCTATGAATCACCCCCGCATTATTTTCGTATAGGGGTTGCAGTTGTAAAAACAACTGATCTGCCAATGCCTTACTACCAACAAACACCAGCAGCTTCGTCATGGTTTCATCTTCTGCAAGCAGCAGCTGAAGCAGGTTTACTTTAGAATAGAAATTCGGAACTTCGTAGGCGTACTGCTGAATATTGTCAAGCGGAGTGCCCGTTGGTGCAGCTTCAATTTTTACCGGATTGGTAAAGTAAAGTTGCATTAATGCCTCCACATCTTCCGTAAGTGTGGCAGAAAATAGAAGATTCTGTCTTTTTGCTGGAAGTAAGTCGAGGATGTTTTTTAACTGCGTTCTAAAACCAAGGTTTAACATTTCATCTACTTCATCTATTACTAATCTCTTTATTGATTTTAGTTTTAATGAACCATTCATTGCCAGGTCGAACAGTCTGCCAGGTGTGGCAACAATAATATCAACTTTTTTTTCTACGGCTAATTTTTGTGTATTGATATTTACTCCTCCATAAACTCCAACAGCAACTACATTCATGTAAGTTGTTAACGAGTGTATAGTTTCTACCACTTGTACTACCAGTTCTCTTGTGGGTACCAACACTAAAATTTGCGGAGACATTTCTTTTGTAAATTTCCATAACCGGAGGCAGGGGAGGAGGTATGCTATCGTTTTTCCAGTTCCTGTTTGTGCAATACCGCAAACATCTGCGCCCGACATGGCGGTAGCAAAAGCTTTACTTTGAATGCCCGTAGGGATGCTGTATCCCAAATCCTGTAATGCATTAAGTAATGGAGTACTAAGGTTAAGATCCGTAAAAGAAGGGCTTTTTGCTAACATCGTTGTACAAAGGTAAACATGAAAAAACAAAGAATTATTGGAAATAATTAGCTATCGATCCAAATGATTCCCTGAATACATTGACTATCTGCGGTTTAAATATTCGGTAAAAATGAGCTTGCATTCCTCAAATTTATTTTCTATTTTGTTCTCTTATTCCTAACCTAAACCTATGAGAAATGAGAAAGACCTTCTTAATTTTAACGGCTATAGCAATATCCCAGCTTTCCGTTGCGCAACTTAAAACAACTCCCATTTGCAATGCTTTTACAGTAGACATCCTGGAAGGAAGTGTTAATAAAATGTATCCGGAATCTCCGTGGGGTGAGATCATGACGAAGTTGCCCTGTTACACTGATGCCATTGCTGAGCCTTCCGCAACTGGCTGTGCCGGTGTATTCTTTAAAGATAAAGGCATCACTTTTTACACCTACCGCGATTACATTGAGATAGACGCGAATTTTAAAGGAACTATCAGTATCCCTTTATTGGGAGCCGACAGGAATAGCCTTTTTAAATATCTTGGACTGCCGCAAACTAGAGATAATTCATGGGAAAGCTACCAGATGCGCCATGGGGTTTTAGTAGTGTTTTTTGATGCTACCGGTAAAATAAATAAATTAATACTAAGCAGTAAAAATGCAGCTACACTAAGAGTGTGTGATTAGGTTTTGTTGGTGGTTACTGTTATTGAAATAATTGCCCGGCTGTTGGTTTCAGCCGGGCACGCAGCTTTATAAAAGCCAACAATTTAACACTGTTATTTACTGATAAGTATCAGTTAATTTTATAATAATGGTCATGTCGTTATCAGCCATTTTGGAATAGTTTTGAAAAAAAATGGTATGAAACTTCACATTCAATATTCAACAAGCATCAATAAAATAAAAGATATTTTTCATAACAGTTATCCATACCTGAAAATTGAGTTTTTTAAAAAGCCTCATGTACAGGGGGAACCAAATGCGCTGATCGATATGGTTAAGCATAACATACCTGTTGGGGAAATTAACAGCGTATTTAAGGAAAGTGCTGTCAGTATTAATCCAGATGACAGTGTTGCAAAAGTTGAACAGTGTTTTCGGGATATATTTGGCTTATCCATACAGGTTTTTCGCAAGCAAAAGGATGTTTGGATAGAAACCACCCATACCGATCATCTCACGCTATCGGAACAGAATAACATGGGTAAGGAAGCCTGTAGCCCTGTAATGAAAGAGGAGCGGCCAGACAGGTATCTTGAAGACGGTGAATACCAATAGTATAAGCTGTACTTCCTTTCATTTCTGTTGTTGATATTGCTGATTTGTTCATCCTCAGCACTGGTTGCCACTTGCATGCATCCATTATCGCTATTTATCGGCATTTACTGTAATCAAAATCCAGCATTTTACGCTACTTTTGCAGCCTTAAAAGCGTTTAGTGTTATATGAAGAATATCAGAAATTTTTGCATAATTGCCCATATTGATCACGGAAAAAGTACCCTGGCCGACAGGCTTTTACAATCTACCAATACCATCAGTGAACGTGATATGCAGGCACAGGTGCTGGATGATATGGACCTTGAAAGAGAAAAAGGGATTACGATAAAAAGCCATGCCATTCAAATCAATTATCCTTATAAGGGAGAACAATACGTTTTGAATCTTATAGACACCCCGGGCCATGTTGATTTTAGTTATGAAGTAAGTCGTGCATTGGCAGCCTGTGAAGGTGCGCTGCTTTTAGTGGATGCAAGCCAGGGCATCCAGGCGCAGACCATCAGTAATTTATATCTCGCTATAGACAATAACCTTGAGATCATTCCGGTTATCAACAAGATAGATATGGAAGGTGCGATGATACCGGAAGTTACCGATCAGATCATAGAATTGATTGGTTGTAAACAGGAAGATATTTTGCTGGCCAGTGGTAAAAGCGGAATAGGCATAGAAGAAATTCTGGCTGCTATAATAGCCCGCATACCAGCGCCGAAAGGCGATCCCCAAGCTCCGTTGCAAGCATTGATATTTGATAGCGTGTATAATTCTTTCCGTGGTATTATTGTTTACTACCGAATTTTTAATGGCACGTTAAAGAAGAACGATAAGATAAAATTTAGTAATACAGGATTGGAATATGGGGCAGATGAAGTAGGCGTACTAAAAATGGGGCTTTCTCCGCGAAGCGAAGTGAGAGCAGGCGACGTGGGATATATCATAACCGGTATAAAGGTTGCCAAAGAAGTGAAAGTGGGAGATACCATTACTACCACAGTTAATCCTTCGCTGGAAGCCATCAAAGGTTTTGAAGATGTGAAGCCAATGGTTTTTGCAGGGATATTTCCTGTAGAAACAGATGAGTTTGAGGAACTTCGGGATTGCATGGAAAAACTACAATTGAACGATGCATCCCTTACATATGAACTGGAAACGTCTCAGGCACTGGGATTTGGCTTCCGTTGTGGGTTCCTTGGTATGCTGCATATGGAAATCATCCAGGAAAGATTGGAAAGAGAATTTAACCAGACAGTAATTACTACCGTTCCCAACGTAAGCTTTATCGCCACCACCAGCAAGGGTGAAGTGATCAGGGTAAACAATCCGACGGAAATGCCTGATCCAACGAGGATCGAAAAAATTGAAGAACCTTTTATACGGGCACAGATGATAACCAAACCGGAATATATCGGTAATATTATGACGCTTTGCATCAACAAACGGGGTGTGTTAATAAACCAGGGTTATCTTACTCCAACGCGGGTAGAATTGAGCTTTGATATGCCTTTAACAGAAATCGTATTTGATTTTTACGATAAACTGAAAAGTATGACGAGGGGTTATGCATCATTCGATTATCATCCGATAGAATACCGCCCAAGTGATATCGTAAAAATGGATATTTTATTGAATGGTGAAAAAGTAGATGCTTTGAGTGCATTGATCCATCGTGGACGGGCACACGAATTTGGCCGCAAACTTTGTGAGAAATTAAAAGAACTTTTACCGAAGCAACAATTTCAAATAGCAATACAGGCCGCGATAGGAGCTAAAGTTGTTGCCCGTGAAAACATCAGTGCCATGCGCAAAGATGTAACCGCCAAATGTTATGGTGGCGATATTAGCCGTAAACGTAAGTTGCTGGAAAAGCAAAAAGAAGGAAAAAAACGCATGAAGCAGATTGGAAATGTTGAAGTACCGCAGGAAGCATTTTTAGCGGTGTTGAAATTGAATGACTAAACTCTCCTGGTTTATAAATAACTGAAATAAAGATCAATTCAAAGTCTGCCTGTATCAATACCTTTTGGTTTGCTACATGGCAGACTTTGAATTTTTAGCTTTTATAACTGCAGGATTTTGAATATTTCAACCGGCTGATTTTTTAATATCCGTTTCCCTTATTTACCGGAACAGCTATCATCTTTCCCATTATTTCGGGAGCTATTTGTTCATTAACTGCAGTATCCGTTACCGGAATAACAGCCGGTTCTCCCATAAGAATGTGGTTATTAACTTTTGTAGCTTTAGCAGGTGTAATTACAACTTTACCTTTCTTCTCAGTTAATTTTTTTGTAACGCATTTTGCCGGCTTACCCAGGATGTGCTTTTTTAATGGAATGCTGTTTGACCCCTGTTCAATTATTATGGTATCACCAGTAATTACTGATGTTCTATTAGCAACTGCGGTCACAGAGGTCGTTACAGCTTCTGCCGTAGTTCCTGCATCACATGAAAAAAGTGTAACGCTGAATACCAGCAGGCTGGCAACAAGGAACCGTTTCCATACCGGGAGATCAATATTAAAAATGTTTTGTGGTAACTCTATCCGAACCTGCTGTAACTGCATTGATTTGAAACGTCCACAAATACTGCCGCTACTCTTTTGAGTAAATACCTGCTGTATCTGCTCGTTTGTCATCTTTGTAAAATCAATTACGGTTTTGGCGCAATGGCTGCAATGGCGACCGTTACCATGGGGAGTCATATTATCCCAGTTTTTATTACAGGGATCAGGAATTGTAAGTTGTAGCATGATAAATAATTTCTTTGTAGATGCGGCAAAATGCAGGAATGCATAAGCTGATGAAAATTATTTATTGAGATGGCAGGTTGTAGTTATTTAGCCAAAGATATATAGAAGGCTGAGCTGGATTAGGCTTTTACCGAATAAATACTATGTCCAATGCTGAACCAGGTTAGCATGCATTAATCAGGTAAATTTAAATTCCCTGGTGGTACCGGCACATACCTGGAATCATCCATTCTTTTATCTTCCGACAAGGGTTTTGGTGTAGGAGCTTTACCATCCGGGGTAACTTCATTAAAGATCTTATTAACATAGATCCATTTGCCTTCTGCCCATTTAAAGCCTTCATAATCGCCATCACCAACCAGTGTATATTTTTTTGACGGCTGGCTGGATTCTGATACCAGGTGCTCCATGATGATCATATTTAAATCCGGATCGTAAGTAAGCCTGGGACCGGCCTCTTTTTTAAATTCCATTATATAACGGGCAGGATTTTTTGCAACCAGTTTATCGTTGGGCACATTAAAATACCTGCCGCCAAAAATGGGTTCATTGTTTTCAAAACGGAGTACTTCAATAACTTTCTTGTCGCTGCGGATATTGTTTTCATCAAAACCTAATAAGGTATAGTATTTTTTTCCATTGTACTCAGTTTGAATGATCTTGTAATAGACTGCACCCATCCATCCATAATTATTACCAACAGAATCTTCCACATTCTCTGTAACATCAGATTTGTCTATCAATGGTAATAGTTTAAGGCTGCCATCGGGTATTTTTATTTGTATTGCGCCATGCTGGCGAACCACATTTTCGTTGATAAGCATTTGCCAGGTTATAATGCGGAAAGTGCTGTCTGGCGCATACAATTTGGAGATGGTAATGAGTGAATCAAAAGGGTATGAAAAGGAATGATTAATCTTAAGTGTCCTTACCAGCATCCTGGTAAAGATGCTGTCGGCCCTGAATCTGTCCGAAGCATTTCTTCCAGTAATGATACTTAGTGAATGATATCTCATAGAATCCTCACCAGCGCTTAACTGTTTCAATTCTTGTTTGGTAAAATGCTGTGCCTGCAACGCCGGGGCATTAAAAAAGAGTAGGATTATGATAGCGGCTCTTAATTTCATTCAATAAATTTAAACAATCTTTTTGCGATGGGAAATTAGTTGGATTTTATTTAACATACAAATAAGCAGGAATTACTCAGCAAGCTTATCTGGCCTGTTACTGAACGGGCAGTATCCTGGCAAAATCAATCAGGCTGTTGCATACGGCATCAATGCGTTTATCCTGCAAATCAACTTCAGGCCTTGTAGTGGGTAAGAAAACGGTGTACACGCCCAGGTTTCTGCCAAATTCCATATCACTGATAGTATTGCCTACCATTACAGCTTTATTAAGATCAATATCAGGAAATTGTTTTGCTGCGGATAAACCCATACCCGGATTCGGCTTTCTGAATGGGCTGTCATCTTCCAGGTCGCTGCAATAAAATATAGCATCGATCCTTCCTCCGGTTTCTTCAATTTCATGCGTCATATTTGCATGGATCGTGTGCAGGTCGTCTAATTTCGTAAGTCCTTTGCCAACACCTTTTTGATTGGTTACAACAATGATGCGGTGAAATACAGCAGCAAAAATTCTCGCAGCTTCTTTTACTCCGTCATAGAATTTAAATTCATCCCAGGTATGAATATAATCTTTGTGTTTTTCGTGATTGATTACCCCGTCGCGATCTAAAAAAAGTGTCCAGGTTTTGTCAATGGATTTTATTGGAAGCATGAATAAGGATAATTATTAGATAATAAAATGTAAAACTTTATAACATATTTTGGTAAAGGCTAGCTTGTATTTTTCAAGTCAATTCCCGCTTTCTCAAAATCTTCCGGTATGCCAATATCTATAAAATA
This sequence comes from Ferruginibacter sp., assembly GCA_031411955.1. Taxonomy (GTDB): domain Bacteria; phylum Bacteroidota; class Bacteroidia; order Chitinophagales; family Chitinophagaceae; genus Ferruginibacter. The sequence continues at coordinate 80,929 of JANOCC010000059.1, read as the reverse complement.
GCCTTCTTGTATAATACCCATCAGATGTTCGGTTTCAAAGTATTTCTCGAGGTAGTCTTTTTCAAAAGAAAATTTTTCTGGAAGAGTGAGATCGAGGAAAGATTTTACATGTAGCGAATATACACCACCGTTGATGAGGCCTTTTTCATAGAATTTTTTTTCCTTAAACGATTGTATTCGATTTTCATGGTCAATTTCAACAACTCCATAGCGATCGAAAGATTTCATCGGCTTTAATACCAGTGTACAGGCTGCCTGTGTTGTAGTATGAAATTCAAGTAGTGTTGCAATGTTAACTTTAAATAAAGTATCTCCATTAAGTACCAGTACGTTTGCTGAGGAGGCCTTTTCGCATGCAAGCCTGATAGCACCTCCGGTGCCCAGTGGAGTGGCCTCAATAACAAATTCTACATCCAGTTGCGGATAGTTTTCAGTTACGAATTCCTCTATCAAATCATGCATATATCCAAGTGAAAAAATAAACCGGTTTACGCCCTGTCCCAGCAGGTAGGCGATAACGTGATGCAGAAATGGCTTTCCTGCAACAGGTGCCATGCATTTCGGAAGATCAGGTACGGCGCTGCGCAAACGGGTGCCAAGTCCACCAGCTAAAATAATTGCCTGTGTATCTATGCTCATTTGGTGGGGAATATTATTTCTTCTACCAGCTGGCAGATAATATGTCCCAATAAAATGTGGCTTTCCTGAATGCGTGGTGTATCAGTAGAAGGTACATTGATCAGGTAATCACATACAGTTTTCATTTTACCGCCTGTAGCACCTGTAAAACCAATAGTTATCATTTGTTTTTCCCTGGCGGTTTCAAAAGCTTTTATGATATTAGTGCTGTTGCCGGATGTGCTTAAACCAACCAATACATCGCCGGGTTTGCCAATACCCTGTATCATGCGGGAATATACCACATCATAACTATAATCGTTGGCTACGGCAGTGAGGTATGAAGTGTTTACATGCAATGCTTCGCTGGGCAGCGCTTCCCTGTCGGTATAAAAACGCCCGCTGAATTCTGCTGCCAGGTGTTGGGCATCTGCTGCACTGCCTCCGTTGCCACAAAACAATACTTTATTGCCATTTTTAAAAGCTGTTGCAATTTTTTCTACGCAGGTAGCCAATGTTTGTTGCAATGCTGTATTTGACAACACTTCAAGTTTTACATCTATTGAAGCCTGGATTAGATTTTTTATTTGATTGTTCATTATAAAAAATTAGAAATGCAAAGTTAAGGGATGTGGCTATACAGTATTAGTTTATCAGACCTAGGAAAAACGACTACTGCCTGGATTATTTATAATTTCTGCCATCAGATGCAGCCAGGTGCCCATCATACATTCCAACTTGTTAAGCCATATTTGATGAATGAGTATTTTTTAACTTCACCGCCAAACCTGAGCAGGGCTTCCTTTACGGCATAATTTGAGTTTCCGGGGCAATAAAAAATCATAAATCCGCCGCCACCTGCGCCACTGATCTTACCCCCGGTAGCACCGGCATTTTTAGCAGCTTCATAAATTTCTTCTATGCGGGTATTGCTGATATTGGCGGCCATCTTTCTTTTTTGTTGAAATCCAAAATCCAGGATCTCTCCAAATTCGTTTAATTTTCCTTTCAATAAGGCTTCTTTCATCATGCGGGCCTGGTCTTTCAACTGGTGCATTGCCTCAATACTCTTCTCATTATTGTTATTTACGTTTTTCACCTGCTCATTAATAATGGAAGCACTTTCACGCGAAGTAGCTGTAAAATATAAAACCAGGTTGTTTTCAAGTTCATGCATATACCTGGGTGGAATTCTTAGTGGGTTTACGATCACTTTGTCATTTTCATAAAACTCCATATAATTTACGCCACCAAATGTAGCGGCATATTGATCTTGCCTTCCGCCAGCAAGAGAAAGATCATTTCTCTCAATTTCATAAGCGAGGTGGGCAATATCATAATCTCCAAGAGGGAGTTTCAGCATTTCAACAAAAGCGCCGAGGATGGCTACTACCAGTGTGGAAGATGTGCCCAATCCGGAACCTGCCGGTGCATCTACAAAGGTGGATAATCGAAAGCCTGTGAGTGGCATTTTATAATCTTTTTGTACCCGGTTGTACACACCTTTTAACAGATCAAGCGTACCATTAACAGGTAATTCCTGTGCCCACGGAAAACGTTGTAATTCTTTACGATCAAGTGCTTCTACAATAATTTCCATTTCATTGATAGGTTCAATGCTGGCGTAAGCAGAGAGCGATATGGTTGCATTAAGTATAGCTCCGCCATGCAGATCACTATATGGACTTACATCGGTACCACCACCGGCCAGGCCTATACGAAGGGGAGCTTTGCTTCTGTAGATCAAATTTTTGTTGGTTATGTTTTGTTGGAAATAGTATGATAAATAATTGTGATTGACAAGATCTGATTACTTTTTAAAATGCAAGTTAAATTTAATTATCAGATTGTAATAATCAGGTAACGCATTTTCATCCTGCCAGTTTTATTATTTCCTGTACCAGTATATTCCAGTTATATTTCTTTTTTTCCTCTTTAAGATAAGGCAGGAAATATCCTTCGCCTTTCTGAAAATATGCTGTGATTTTTTCGGCAATTGACGTAGCATTGGGTTCTGCAATAAGGCCAACTTTATTATCGGGAACCATATCTGGTAATGCACCAACCCTGGTAACGATCATGGGTACTTCAAAATGGTAGGCGAGCGGTGTAACGCCACTTTGTGTGGCATTCCGATAGGGTTGTACCACCAGGTTGGCAGCGCATAAATAGTACTTTACCTCACTGTCCTGAATAAAGTTTGTTTTCATAATCAGGCTGTTTTCTATCGACAGTTGTTTTATAAGTTCTTCATAAGGTTTACTGTCCTCATAAAATTCTCCTGCAATTAATAATTTAATAGGAGATTGTTGCTGCCGGTTTGATGTAGTTTGCAATTGTTTCATGGCTTCTAACAAAATATCAAGCCCCTTATATTTTCTGATAAAGCCGAAGAACAGGATTACCCTGTCGTTCATACTGATATTTAATTTCTGCCTGGCTTCCTCCATCGTTATCTTTTCACCAAAATTATCATACAGCGGATGAGCAATAAAGGAGGCCGGCTTTCCAGGTGCAAAAAGTTCCAGGTCTTTAAGCACTTTTTGGCTCATTGTAATAAAAGCATCTACGGGTTTTACAAAATATTTTGTAAATGCTGCGTCGCCAAAACGCTTTTCGTGAGGAATGATATTATCTGCCAGGCAAACAACTTTTGTGTGTTTGTTTTTCTTTGCCAATCGCAATATCATACCCAGGCAAGGACCCATAAAAGGCAACCAGTAACGAACCAGGATGATGTCTGGTTTTTCTTTTTTTATCCGGGTACCTATCTTTATCCAGTTAAATGGATTAACTGAATTGATCACTACATTTATTTTCAATCCTGCCGGTGCAGGCTCAGAAGAGAATTGTGTTGTACCGGGGAAAAGAAAGCCCGGATATTGCAATGAAAATGTATAAATACTAACCTTGTTTCCAGTAACGATAAATTCCTTCGCCAGCCTTTCGTTAAAAGATGCGAGCCCACCGCGTAAGGGATGTGCGGGCCCGATAATGATAATATTTTTTGAGTTATAATTCAATGTATCATGCAATATTCGCGAAGCAGTTGTCGGTAATTTTTTGTAATTAGCTGAAAATAATAATTAATCATTATCCCAACCTGTCTTCAATTAAATAATTATTCCTTTCAGAAGAATTTCTTGAAATAAGTTCACCAATAAATCCAGCCAGGAATAATTGCGTTCCGATGATCATCGCCAGGATGGCAAAGAAGAAAAGCGGTCGCTGCGTCATGCCGGTTTTATCAAAAAAGAATTTAGAAATACTGAGGTAAGTAAACACGAGTAATCCGAACATGAATGATAAAGTGCCCCAAAGCCCGAAGAAGTGCATAGGCCTTTTTCCGAATTTTCCCACAAAGAAAATAGTTAGCAGATCCAGAAATCCATTTATAAACCTGCTCCATCCAAATTTAGTTACTCCATATTTTCTAGCCCGATGTTCTACTACCTTTTCACCAATTTTTCTAAAGCCGGCCCATTTAGCTAAAACCGGTACATACCGGTGCATTTCACCGTACACTTCAATGCTCTTAACTACTTTTTTCTTGTAAGATTTTAACCCGCAATTAAAGTCGTGCAGTTTTATTTTACTCATACTACGTGCAGCAGCATTAAATAATTTGCTGGGAATATTTTTTGTAAGGGTATTATCGTATCGTTTTTTCTTCCAGCCACTCACTATATCAAGGTCGTTGTTTATCAGCATATTCCTTAATTCAGGAATTTCATCAGGGCTATCCTGCATATCTGCATCCATGGTGATTATCACGTCTCCCTGGGCAGCCTTGAAGCCTTCATTTAATGCAGCACTTTTACCGTAATTGCGTTGGAATTTTATTCCTCTTATATAATTGTTCCTGCTGCGCAACTGCTGAATAACATTCCATGAATTGTCTGTACTTCCATCATCGATCATAATGATCTCGTACGAATAATTATTGGCCAGCATTACGCGTTCTATCCATGCCGACAGTTCGGGCAGGGATTCATCTTCATTATACAATGGTATCACAACAGAAATGTCCATAAAATATATTTTATACGGGCAACAAAAGATTATTTAGCATTAGCTTTTCAGAGTACGTTTAAACTGGCTTAGAAAAGCCGAAACCAGTAAGGTGATTAACGTGCCGATTCCAAGATAAGATAATATTGCGCCGATAGTATAGCCTGGTAACAATAATTTCTTATACCTCGCCAATTGCTGTTCTATATCTGGCTCAGAATAATTGTGTGCTTCAATTAGCTGTTTGCGTTGAAATTCGATCATTTCATTCTGCATTTGTACATTCCATTTTAAGAAGATCCAGGTGGCACAAACCATGATGAGTGTAACAACGATATAGCATTTAAAGCCCTGCTGAAAGTAATCCTTAAAATTTTTATTTCCATCTTTTTTTAAATGAAAGGCGATCAACGTCCAAACAACACCTGCAGCATAAATAAAATATGCAGCCAGTGTAATTCCATTCTCAAAACTTTTGTTGAAATAATAGGCAACTGCTGAGATCAAAACGATCAGTGCACCTGTTATCAATCCTTTATTCCTGGCACTAATATTTCTCATGATGGGTTGATAACCGTTTTATTTTTGTTAATGATGCCAATCACTTTGCCTTTTAATTCCTTTCCAATAAACGGCGTATTGGAAGATCTTGAGCGGATCATGTCAGTCTGAAATGTGTACACCCTTGCAGGATCAAATAACGTGAGGCAGGCAGTTGTTCCTGTAGCAAAATCCGGAACGGGGACGTTAAAGATTTGCCTTGGATTAATAGTTAATAAATTAATTAATTGTTCAAGATTCTGTGCAAATCCATTTACCACTCCAAATAAACTTTCCAAACCGATCATACCATTTTTTGCATATTCAAATTCACAGGTTTTATCATCCCAATGTTGTGGTTGATGGTGAGATGCCACGCAGTCTATCGCAGCAGAAGCAAGTGCTTCCCTTATCGCCATCATATCGTCTCTTGTACCCAAAGCCGGAACTACTTTTAAATTGCTGTTGTAACTTTCCAGGTCTTCATCGCAGAAATAGCAATGATAAGGTGTAACCGAGGCTGTTAGTTTCAAGCCTTGTTCCTTTGCTTTTTTTATGAGTTCAATGCCTTTTCGGGTAGACACCCCGGTTATGTGCAATTTAGAACCCGTGTACCTTAGTAGTTCAATATCTCTGGCTATCATCAGTTCTTCCGCAATTGCCGGAATGCCAGGCAAGCCCAACCTGGTACTCATAATTCCTTCATTCATCAATCCATGAGCAGCGAGTAATTTATCATGCGGTAATTGTAAAACAACCCCATCAAGCGGTAGAACATATTGAAGCGCTTTGAGCAAAACACCAGGGTTTTGCAAAGGATTATTTCCATCACTAAATGCAATAGCACCACTGGCATGCATATCATACATTTCCGACAATTCTTTTCCCTCAGCATTTTTTGTAACAGCTCCAATGGGGTAAATATGAACCGGCAGGGTAGCAGAACGTTGTACGATGTATTCAACCTGTGCCCTGGTGGAAATTACCGGGCTACTGTTTGGGATCAGCATGATATCGGTAAATCCTCCAGCTGCAGCTGCGGCTGCACCTGTTTCCAGGGTTTCTTTATGTTCAAAGCCGGGATCATTGAAATGTGCGAAAACGTCCATCCATCCAATACTTACGTGGAGGTTATCGTTTGCAATCACTTCGCCTGCATTTTCAGTTATTGTATCGGCAATTTGCTGAATAATGCCATCCACAATAAGAATATCTTTTATTTGTCCGTTAAAAGAAGAGCCGGAACAAATGATGCGAGCTTGCTTAATCAGTACATTCATTATTTTCAGGAGATTGCGCAAATATCTGAAAAAAACCTGAGTTAGCACGGCTAAATAGCAGAATAAAAAAAGACAAGGCTAATATACAGATGTGTGGTTGTTTAATTGTAGGCAAAAGCGTAGGTTTTATCTGCTTGTTATACATCCGCCGAATATTTACACAATTAACAATACAAAACCAACCAATACAGCAACTAATGTAAGGATACAAACCCTGAGGCAATTGACCAGCAAATTAATTGAGCAGTTTTTCATTTAAATAAGAAATTAAAGTTTGATAAATGCAGTTGTTATTAACAGGAAATGCCACAGGCGCAGGCGGCAGACTTTTAAAGTTTTACAAACCCAGTTACTACTGTTACCGGGTAAAAGCGTGCTCCTTTATCAAGCTGGCAAGTTTTTTTGGTTTGACCGGAGTGAAAAATTCGTACTGCCTCTTCATTCTTTTCTTTTTCCGGGCATGGGTTGCTTACCGGATGAGTTATTCCTGCGATAAATAATACAGGGAATGCTGCAATCAGCACGATTATCTGTATAGCAAATCTTAATTTTTTCATTACGTATTTATTTTTATTACGATGTAAAATTATTTCAGATGCGTGCCATTGCAAACCGGTTTGTGAATGAAATGACTGGAACGGCGGATGAACTGCCATTGCTTAATTAAAAGCTGGAAATGACAGCTTGTAGAATTTAAAATAAGACAGCCCGGTTGCGTTGATTAACATATCAATCAGGCCTGATCAGGGACGGCTAGCCTTATCTGTTTTTGGAAAGCCTATATTACTTCTTAGTGCCTGTAAAATTCAGTTTGCAATGCCCGTTGGGCCTGCAACATATGCCTGCTGATATGTGCAACATAAAATAACAAGGTATCACCCAATGATAACTTAATGAACTTTGCAATTGATATCGGAACTTTTGCTTTGCTGATATTTATTTTGTAGGCTGCCCTTATTAAAACCTGAAGCTTTTCCAGCTGGCTTATGAATTCATTGATTACAATTTCAGGATCTGTTATTTGCGTGGGCAAGTGGTTTTTGGGAGATCTCATTTTCTTTTTTGGAAACCCATTGGTTTGTGGGAGCATCAGCTTGTAAAAATAATTACCCAAAAAACTACTGTTGAAACCGGGTGAAAGAGCTGTTCCTGCCGCGTTAGCAATGGCTTTTTCCATCGCAGGCAGATAGTATCTTCCATAACTTACTAAATGATCTACACATTCAATGGCACTCCAGCTGCCCTGGGCTGGTTGAGTAGTTAGCCTTACCGTTGGAAGTTGCTGCCATTCGGTGATTGCCAGGTGGATATGCTGTTCTGCGCTGCTGTGCAATTGGTCTAAAAGTTTGAAGGTTTTATATTTCATGTTGATTAATTTTTAATATTGTAAAAATCAACCAACGGATGAAATAAAATATTGGTAAATACCAAGATTTTATTTCCAACTATTCATATCCTGATACTGGAAAGTAACTTGCTAAAATTGCTGGCATCAATTCCGAGATAATTGGCAATATATTTATGCGGTATCATATTTAGCAGGTGAGGGCTCCTGGCAAGTAGCGACCTGAATTTTTCTTCTGCAGAAAAGCATTGTATTTCTGCCATACGTTCGAGTAAGCCAGAAAAAGCATAGTTTGTCATCATCCTGATTGCATGCTCGGTTTCATGGGACCGTTTCATTAATTCATTTAATTCATGAAAGCTGGTTCTCAAAAATGTTGATGGCGTAAGGGTTTCTGAAAAGAACCGGGAACGTGATTGCAACAGGAAACTGTCTGCTACACCGCAAAATGAATGAGGATAGGTAAATACTATGGTAGCCTCCCGCTGATGATCATCAAAATAGAAAACACGTTGTATACCATCTGTAACAAAATAAAGGTATTTTTCCACCTCACCTGCACGGGTAAGCGTAGTTTTCCTTTTTGCGGAAAATGGTTTCCATATCTCCGTAAAATTATCCAGCGCTTCTTCCGGCAATGGGGAAACAGTGCTTATAAACTGCCTTAGTGCCTGATATTGTGGCATGTTGAATATTTGTTCTTATGAAGTTATATAAAAACAGATATTTTATGTACATAAAAGCCACTCAAATTTTAATTACGCCAGTTTTCTGATATTCTGATCTCAGCTTTGGGTTTAGCTACAGGCATTTCCAGTATTTCTTTTACATATTTTGCGCATAAAGTGTGCGGAGCATATTGGTCAAATTCGGCAGAAAGCTTTTTTACGTTGTTTTTGTACTCTCCATTAGTAAGTACTTCGGTTGCGGCTGCTTTAATTTGCAGCTGGTCAGGCGTTTCTGTTTTAAGATCGATACCTAGCTTAAAATACCCTATCCGGGCATTGATTTCATTTTTGCCTTCATGTACACCTGCCACCAGCATGGGCAATTTATTTTCGATGGCAAGCATCACCCCGCCATATCCACCGTTGGAAATGTACAGGTCGGCATAAGGCATAACATCTGCAAATGGAATAAAGTCTTCTATTACCAGATTTTGTTGTGGAAACCTGCTTTTCAGTTCTATCGTTTTTGATCCGCCTGTGGTAGCAAGTACCAGTGTATCAGTATCTTTAAATGCTTCCAGCACGGGTACAATGAGTTTTTCTACATCCCGTTCCACAGTTCCCTGCGTGGCCAGGATGATTTTTTTATAGTTGGACATGCGTTCATCAAACCAGGTTGATTTTTTACCAGGTTCCGAATATGGCAATAATGGACCTATAAACCGGATATTTTTTCCGAGGTCGCTTCTGTAATATTCAAAACCGGGCGTACCAATTTGTAAAAGTAATGTTGATTTTTTTACTAATGCATCAAAAATAATCATGTTTTTAAGCTCAATTCCATAGCTGCGAAAAACTTCTGCCATTACTTTACCAGATTCCCGGAACAGCAGCTTGCCAGCCAGCAGCCTTGAAAATGCCTGCCGTTGTTTTCCAATAAAGCTTTTTGCCGGTATTTTTCCCAACCCACATGGTGCAAGGTCTTTCGAAGTTTCTGTTAATGGAAAAACTCCCACGGATATCACCGGGATTTTCATGAGGTCTTTAATAAAAGGAATTGCGGTAAATGCACAATCAGCAATTACAAGATCAAATGGAAAAGACGCGTAAATGTTTTTCAGGTCCTCATAATATTCCGGACCTCGTTTTATAAAAAAATGAATAATATCAAAATTCAGCTTTTTTACGGGGTTGTTTGCTTTCTTTCTTTCTGGAAAAAGCTCATCCATAGTATCGCTTGTTACCTCTAATGCTTTTTTAAAAGGCAGGTGTGGCACCTGCAACCTTGCCAGTTTTCCTGCATACGCAGCCGAACAATACCAGCGAACGTCGTACCCAATAGACTGAAGGTATTTTGCAAGGCCGGTTAATGGATTAAAATGACCGTCGGCCGGAACACAGGCAAATAATATTTTTTTTGAATTAGGCTTTCCTATCAATCGGAAAACTTCCTTTAACCTGAATGAATCGTTATACATTGTTATATTTTTTTGTTGATAATTTTTAAAGTCATTTTTTTATTGTCATATTCAAAGTGAAAATAAGAGCAGAGTAGTCCGGTAGTAACAATATCCTTTAATTGAAATTGGGCAGTATCATGATTGGCTTTTTTTCTACACTATCTGTAATTGCTTCCTGCTTAGGGTTTTCGACAGGCTTGTTTTTGCAAAAGTTTGATAGAATTTGTAAGCTTGCCTTTATAGATAATAAATTCCTCTTATTCATATTTCTCAAAATGATTTTTTGTGATATTATTTAAGGATGAAATTGCGAAAACAGGAACGCTTGTGCAAGTTCAATTATCATGAACTTTCATATTAACTGTATGAACCGGCCAGTATGATGATTGAAGTGATTTGATATTTTTATAACTGCTTGCGTAAATTGAACGGCTGGTGCAGTAAAATCATCAGTTTAAGACGCAGATACTCAATTCATCCTGTTCTTTTTACATTTTATGCAATCTCTATTTATATTTGAGTATTAGAAGCAAATTAGTGTACCTGTTTTAGCTTTTTTGTTGGAATAAACCGCATATCAATAAATTAGATCATCATTTTGAAGAAGGCATTCATTTTCCTTTTTACTGTTGTTTTTAATACAGCTTTATTATTTGCACAGCAAGCAAAGCCATATTATTTTGCTCATTATGGGGTAAATAACGGTCTTGCATCTTACAATACTGCTGCAGTTGTTCAGGATGAAAGAGGCTTTATTTGGATTGGCACTATGAATGGCCTTCAGCGCCTGGATGGACATCGGTTTATGAACTTTAAACATATTCCCGGCGATAGAAATTCACTTCCTGATAATAATGTAGAGCAAATATATTTTGACAGGAGTAATAATTTGTGGCTGGTGCTTAATGATGGAAGTATCGGAAAGTTTGATACAAAAAGATTTGTTTTCAATAAAGCAAAAGTGATTCTTAGTAACCAAAACAATCTACAGGCTTTACGAAAATTATCTGAAGACAGTGAGGGGAATATGTTGTACACTTTTTTCAACACTGAGCTATTAACTTATAATAAAAAGACAAATGAATTTTCTGCCGCCAATAACTTATTTCCCTTGCCTTTAAACTGGAAGCCGGTAGCTGTTACACAGGATCCTCGTACTAAAAAATATTGGATAGGAACGGATTCCGGGCTGGCAGTGTACAACCGGAGTACAAAAAATTTAAGTTACCGCAATCACAATGTGGATAAAGAACCATTATTAGAAAAATGGAGAAACGTGCGTGGAGTAGGTTGTTATAAAACTGATTCGAAAGGTAGGCTCTGGTTCCTTAGCTGGCCGGTAAACATAGGAGGATCGAGGCTTTTTTGTTATGATCTTAAACTTAACGAACCGGTGTTAGATAGCTATGACCTGGTGACAGTGGCTAAACAATATATTGAGCCTGATTTTTTTCTTGAACAAAAAGATGGTAGTATCTGGATCAGTGGATTGCGGGTTTGGGTAAAATTTTCAGAAGAAACACGGTCGTTTGTTTCTGTTTACGATGATTATACCACTCAAGAAAGGATGAGTTACGAAAGGCTGAATATTTTTGAAGACAAAGAACAGAACCTTTGGCTGGCAACTAATAACAATGGGGTATATGTTTATAATCCTTCAAGGCAGCTATTTACAAGTTTTAAACACCATAACAGAATTTCAGGACAAAAAGGAAGTGGTTACCTGGTAAATTTTATACAAGATGATGACAGCACCGTACTGGTAGCAGTGTGGGGTGATGGGCTATACCGGTACAACCTGGAATTCAAGAACATTCCACTGGCTATCAATGGTATTCCTGAAGATAACGGTTATTCTGTTTGGGGAATGTGCCGCAGCCGGTTCAGTAATAATATTTGGCTTACAGGTCAAAGTGGGTTTATATTTATTTACGACGTTAAAGCACGTACTGCTAAACGTTATGACCCCGGAATATTTGAGGCTAAAACGATCAGGCAGGTAGTAGAAGATAATCGTGGAGTAATATGGCTGGGTACACAAAGCAGGGGATTATTTAAATGGGATCCGGCTAAAGCTACAAACAGATTTGAGGATGGCTTCTCGAGGTTTAACAGTGTGCCCAATGTGCGCATTAAAAAAATGATTGTTGATAAAAAAGGGTTTCTTTGGATATGCACCAATAAAGAAGGAGTTTACCAGATAGACCCTGCAAGCGAAAGGATCGTTCAACAATTAAATACAAAATCAAGTGCGGAAAAAAAGCTGCTCACAAACGATGCGTCTACTATATTTCAGTACAACGATTCAATTATGTTGATCGGTACCGGTGGATTGAATTTATATAATACCAACTCTAATACAATCGATCACGTAAGTTCAGCCGATGGTTTGCCGGCCGACGCTGTAGTAACTATTGAAAAAGACCGGCAGGGTTATTTATGGCTTGGACTGATGAATGGATTGTGCAGGATGAATTTAGCAAAAAAAACTTTTTCATTTTACGATAGAAGCGATGGTATTGCCAATGATAACTTCCAGGTGTCTGCATCCTACGTTTTACCGGATGGACGAATGCTTTTTGGTTCTTCAGACGATTTTGTAGTATTTGATCCCTATGATGTGAAAGCTAGTACAAAGCCGCCGGATGTTTCTATCACTGAATTTAAATTATTGAACAAATACCTGTTGGTAGACTCTCTTAGTAAACTTGATAAGATAAGTTTATCATCCGAGCAGAATTCTATCACCATTGGATTTGCCGGGCTTAGTTATTTCAATAAAAGCAAATTGATTTATTATTATATGATGGAAGGAATTGACGAAGAATGGAAGAAAGCAAATGAGCTGAACCAGGCAATTTACAACTATCTACCGGCAGGAAGATACCTGTTTAAAGTGAGGGCAGAGAATGCTGATGGCATTTCCAGTGCATCAACTACCAATATGGTAATACGTGTTTATCCGCCATTTTGGAAAAGCTGGTGGTTCATTACTTTATTGGTAGGCGCCTTGTCACTTTTGTTATATTGGGTAGACCGTTTACAAAGAAAAAAGAAAGAAGATTTTCATAAGATCCGGAATGATGTTGCCGGAAATATTCATGAGGAAATTAACCTTGCACTAAACAACATTAATATTTTAAGTGAAATGGCAAAGATAAAAGCCGATGCTGACCCCGTTAAATCAAAGGAATTTATTGAACTCATACATAATAGAAGTCATAATATGATTATTGCTATGGATGATATGCTCTGGAGCCTGGATCCACAGAACGACAGCATGCAAAAAACAGTAGAGCGCATGCGGGAATACATCGACGCATTACAGAACAGGCACGAGGTAACCATTGAATTGATTGTAGAAAAAAAGGTTAGTACGCTGGAATTAAATATGAAATTCAGATATGAAGCTTTGCTGCTATTTAAAGAAGCACTGAAGGCCCTTGTAATGGCTGGTACACGTAAGTGTTATATAAATATCACACTGGAAAAAAACAGCTTGTTGTTTACCATTCAATTCGACAACGCTCACTGCGATCTGCAGGCTATCAACAACCTGCTACAAAGACGCGACCTGGAAAAACATGTCAGGTCAATAAAAGCAATTTTGGATGTGCAGGTACACAAAACCAATTCCCTATTCATACTACAATTGCCGGTAAATAAGCCATTAAACTAACTGCGCATTATAAAATTATCCTTACACGATTCGCTATTTGCCCATCCATTTTTTAAAATCTGTCACTTTTTCCCGGCTTACAAGGGCTTCTTTATCAACAGCCGGTTTTAACGTAAGTAGCAGGCGGTTGCCAAAGTAGTCGTGAATCTGGTCTACACTATTTATTGAAACGTAGAAGGATCTGCTGATGCGGAAATATTTATCCGGGTCAAGCATTTCCTGCAATTCGTCCATGGTATAATCTACCACATACTTTTTGTTGTCGTTAGCTTTAAAAAAATTTAACCGGCCATCGCTGTAGAAATAAGCGATGTCATCAACCTCAATGCTTACCAGCTTTTGCGCATGCTTCACCAGGAATCTTTTTCTAAATTCCTTTGGCTGCAATTTTTGTTGTAGTTCTTTTACCAGGCTATCCAGGTTTATTTCAGCACCCGTTAATGTTTCGTTTGAGTAATTTCCTTTTACCTGTTTAAATTTAGTTAAAGCAGCCTGCAGTTCTTCTTTTTGAATTGGTTTAAGCAGGTAGTCTACGCTGTTTACTTTAAAAGCTTTTAGTGCAAATTCATCGTAAGAAGTTGTAAATATTACGGGGCTTTTAACTTCAATAAGGTTAAATATTTCAAAACTTTGTCCATCGCTTAATTCTATATCCATCAATATAAGGTCTGGGGAATTATTTTCCTGCAACCATTCTACGGTTGCCTTAATACTATCTGTAATTCCTATAACAACAGCGGTGTCATCAATTGCGGCAAGTGTTTTTTGTAATTTTTTTACTGCCAGTTCTTCATCTTCAACAATAAGAATTTTCATGCTATTTTATTTTAAAAGTTTGTTGATTGTGCTTTGCGGTCCCTGTAGCTGTCTGGTGGCGGATTAGCATTATTCCATATCAAGGGTAAAACAACAGTAAAGTTGCGGTCGTCTTCCATTACCTGGAAACCGGGCTGCTTTAATAGAATATATTTTGCCTTTATATTTTCAAGCCCCACCCTGTTGCTGGGAGCTTTTACAGTTCTTTTACGCACATTGTTATTGATAACTAATTTATTTCCGGCAGTAGTAAAAATATCGATGGCTTGTGGATCACTTCTGGAAAGTACATTATGCTTAACAACGTTTTCTACCAGCAATTGTAGCGACAGGGAGGGTAGTAGGTATGGCAGGTATCTTTTATCAACCTGTACATTCAGGTGAACAGCTTCACCATGCCTTGTTTGCAACAACTGGTAATACGATTCAATAAACCTGATCTCATTTTCTACTGTGCTTAAACCATTTTCATTATTACGTAAAAGATAACGGTAAACTTTACTAAGTTCATTAAGGAATGTTTCGGCTTTTTGTTTGTCTTCACTGATAAGCGACGACAAAGTATTAAAACAGTTAAAAAGGAAATGGGGGTTTACCTGGCTTTTTAAAGCATCAAATTCCTGCGCAACAGAAAGTTGCCTGAATGTTTCTTTTTCCTGCACACTTTCTTTGTATTTTTCCAGCATATAATCTGCTTCAAACAGTGTCTCAAAAATAAGGTTAACAGCAAAACCTACCAGTAATCCGGCCTTAAAATCTGCTGTGAAAAATCTATACCCCAATATGCCAAGTTTGGCATATAATAAAAATATCACTGAAACAGATAACGACATGAATGGAATAATGCACAAAGCCATGATCAAAAGCCTGATTCTTGTTTGGTGCAATTCGGGATACTGGTTTTTAGTGAAGTTGCTGATCATTACGTGCGTTCTCCAGGATCCGATACCGATGATGAAGATTAACGGGAATGAAAGAAGCCAAATCCTGATATCTGAAAATATTCTTTGATCATACAAAATATAGTTCAAAAGAAAATCTATCAGCGGCATAGAAGCGATGAATGAATAGGTTTGCAGTTTGGTTGGCTTATTCAATATCATTACGGCTGGCTCTCAATTTTGGTGATCAAAGGAAGGGTTATAACTCTTTCCGTTTCATTTTCTTGAATACTAATTTCTGATTTATTGATGAGCCTGTATTTGTTTACCAGGATGTCCAGGCCTTCATCATACTCCATTATTTCTGTAACGATCTTAGGCTGTGTATTATTAACAATCACCAGGTTGCCATGTTCATTTATGAATATTCTGATAGAAAGAGGCTGATGTTTATTTATTGAATTTTGTTGTACAGCATTTTCAATTATTACCTGCAAAGAGAGCGGTGGTATTAGTTTTACACGGTCTTCGTTCTTAATGTTGATGTTAAGTAACAATCCATCGCCGTACCTTGCTTTTAACAAATAAAAATATGAATTGATGAATGCTAATTCTGTATGCAGGTCAATAAAATGATCTTCGTCATTACGCAACATATAGCGGTATACTTTGCTCATTTCATCCAGGAATCTTTCCGCAGTTGCTTCATCTTCCTGTATGAGGCTGGACAGTGAGTTGAGGCTATTAAAAAGAAAATGCGGATTAACCTGGCTTTTTAAACCCTGCAACTGGCTCTGCCTGTAGGATGTTTTTAATGAGTCTGTTTCTGCGATGTTTAATTTCCATTGTTCGTAACGGGCAATCCCTTCCTGAAAAAGCGTTATAAAAACATTTAAGATGCCCATTGAGATATAGCTCCATACAAATCTTACTTCGTTAAACTGGTAATTATAAAATTGAATAGATTCGTACCCATGAAATAAACTAAATAAAAATAAGCCTGAGATCAACCAAAATGAAAGTATCATTAATGTGATCCTTTTTACCAAATGACCTTCTGCAGGAAACCTGTTCTTTAACGCCACCGCAATGAAACCGCAACAAATGAAGTCGATTGCTGCCGCTGATCCTGTAATCAACGTGGCCAGCAGGAATAAAGGAAACTGAGTAAAATAGGGTTGTCCAAAAAGAATGCCGTTTAGCAACACGGTAAATGGAAGCATTACCCACAGTAAAACCTGGTAATCTTTACTCGAATATTGAGGCAATCTTATTTTCATACCAACTACAAATTACAAAGTTTTAACAATTTACGGGCAACGCAGTAAACTCATTGTTATACGTTGCGTATGAATTGTGTAAAAGCCGGTATGAATTGTTTTCCGGTTCAATTTTTCATTCGCAATCATTCTTTGATTGTTATTTCAGGTCTGCAAACGACCTGATGGCTGGCTCAACATTCTTAACCGGTTTGGTAGATTTCAGGAATGCAAAAATGGCTTTTACATCCTCATCTTTCATATGACTGAAATTTTGCCATGGCATTGGTGGTAATAAAGTTCTGTTGCCCTCCATACCTTTCCATTTCCCCTGGGTAAGTGCTTTTTTAAATTGCTCTTCGCTCCAGTTTCCAATCCCTGTCTCATCGCTGCTGATATTTGCCGCAAAGCTCGCTCCCCATGGGCCTGCCCATCCGGTAAGTTCGCCATTTGCTAACGCCCAGCCATTCTTAATTACATTTGTATCCACAGGTGGCAATGGCACTTCCATCCTGTATCCGGAAAGTCTTTTGTCCATGTCAAGCTCAGGCCCCATAGGTCCCATTTTTTTAGGCGTGTGGCAATCATCGCAACCCGAAATAGTTACAAGGTATGCTCCCCGGCTGATAAGGCTGTCGTTGCTGACTGATAGGTTCCCGGTTTTATTTTCTGTGTTTTGATCACAAGAGATAGCTGCCATAATAACAACTGTTGCGATGGCGGTAAATTGAAAGATCTTTTTTTTCATTTTTTAAATTTTAGCGGTTTTTAAAACCGGTGGTTAAATGATTTAGTTACAGGAATGATGAATGTTAACACCGTAGATGCATTTACTGCAATTGCTGTTTGCTTTTCTGCCTGCATGCAAGGAAATTGTAACAAGCAAGGCACAGCCGAGCAAAAACAATAATAGCTGAACTTTCTTCTTCATATTGTTATATATAATTATTTTAAACAAACGCAATTTAAGATCAACTATTTACTCAAATATGCCTGGTTGGTTGAAATGCATTTGTAGGTAAATGAATTGTCATTTAAATGAAACGTATTGCTTTTTCCCAAAAAGGGTTCTCTTATAAAACTTAAAAGCTGCCTTCAAGATTCTTTTTAGATTTGATTGCATCGCTGGTTATTTTTTCGGCCATTTTAGCTGATTCAAGAATTTGTTCGTAGAAGCCTGCCAGTGCATTTGCCATTTTAGGATCTGTATAAGTACCGTCAAATAACTGGCTGTCGTTTCCATTGCCCCATTTATAATCCGCAGCATAGTCATTAAATTCTTTCAACCCTATAAGCAGTGTATTCTTAAAATATTTCCAGCAGATAACTCGCAATTCAACTTCTTTTTGTTCGATGTGATAATAGGCCTGGCGCCTTGTTATTTCCATTGCCTGCATTAATTCCGGATCATGGTCGTGTCCTGCTTCCCCAAGTTCAATAACCGGAATTGTTTTGGTGGTGGTTTCTACCCAGTTTGTAAGTTCTTTTTTAAGTTCTTCTATAACATTTCCGGAAGCGCTGATCATATTGCTATACAGCGTGCCGCTTTCCTGTAATTTTTTAAAGGTTGCTGCTGCAGCCAGATCCAGTTCCATGGCAGCCATAACCTCGGCCTGCTTTCCTGTTGAAGCATTGCTTGTATAAGTGGCAGAAGGTTTTTTTTCAGTGGGTTTGGTACTCATGTATTTTCTCATTTCAGTGTGTTTCTCGTCTTCAGACATGTTACTGAATCGTTTGGCATATGCCGGATCTGTCATAAGTTTTTGCTGCAGGGAATTTATTCCCGGATCACTTGAAGCAGGGGCAATACTTCCGGGGTTTTGCAGGATCTGCTTTTTCATTTCTTCAGCAGCAACGGCACGTTCTGCTTCCGTCATATTCATTAGTTTTTCTGCACCTCCCAAGTTTTTTACCATGGCATTTTTATCTGCTTCTGCTGCCGCTCGTTTTTCCAGTCCTTTGTTTCCTTCCTTTTCATAAACCTGTTGATATAGGTTGTTTTTGCCTGTTAATGAGCGCAGCTGCTCTTTCCTTTGGTTTAACAGGTTATAGAATGGCTGAAAAATGGTAGTCATCGCATCATTATCATTTGCAGCTAAGCCTGCTGATGGCTGCGGAACTTTTTCCAGATCGCTTAAGAGATCAAAGGCAGTTTTTTTTTCCGGTGCTGTTTTTAAGGTGAGCTTCGCTAAATTATCCTGCTCTGCATTGCGGGCAGTTAACTCTTTTACCAGCGGTAAAGTTTTTTGATCGATAGCATTTTTCATGAGCCCGTTCGTTTTTGCGGATAGCCTGGTTGGCGCTGCAGTTTTGTTTTTTCCTGTTGAAATTTCCTTATAAGCAACAGTCAGAACATTGTTTAATGAACCCGCTGGTGGTTGCTGAGAAGCATTTGCCCGCAGGTTGGTTCCGCTGAGGGCCAATAATGCCGCAGCAAAAAAATGTAAGATTTTCATTTTTATTTTTATTTATAGGTTATTTTAATTATAGTTTGATAAATTCCACACGCCGGTTTGCAGCTTTACCTTCGCTAAGCAGGTTGTCCGTAATAGGTTTCGTTTCTCCCTTGCCGTCAGTTTCAAGGGAAGATTCCATTACCCCGTATTCATTTACCAGGGCTTGCTTTACAGCTGCTGCTCTTTTTTGAGAGAGTACAAGGTTAGCTCCGTCATTTCCATCGCTGTCCGTATGTCCAACGATCTTTACCCTTACCTCCTTGTTTTCATTCAGTATTGCGGCTATATCCCTAAGTACTGCGGCCGATTCGGGTTTAATGGTACAAGCGTTTACATCAAACAGGATAGCATTGGTGCTAAATTTTCCCTCTTCAAGCAGTTTATGCCGGGCGTCGGGTTTACCGGTTGCAATTTTAATATTGCTAATGTACATGCCATATTGTTCTTCGGCATAATTGGTAGCACTTACTTTAAACATCAATTGGTTCATTTTGTAACTCACCGGGATCGCCTTAGGAATGTCAAACGCTTTTTCTTCGTTTACCCATAAACGAAACCTTTCCTTTTGAACCTGGATGGCGACGTGAATTGGCATGCCATAGAACTGATCCAGTGTGGCCAGTGTTTTTGCTTCTGAATTAAACCAGGGTTTATGATCGCTATGGGCTGTTACGGTTGCTCTTGATGTTTTGACGGCTGCCGGAAATAGCTCTGTAAATACGGAAGCATATTGCTGGTAATTCTTCAGAAAATTATTAGCGGTTGTGGGTTCCTGGCCACTACTCAGGATGCCAATTGAAAAGGTTGGGAACATCCAGCCATTATTTTTAAGTTGCATTACTACGTCAAATTCAATCGTATAATTTTCGGGGAACTGCTTGTTATTATTTGTTAAGTAATTAAATGACTTATGAAGTTGAAGCCATTTTCCTTGCACCTGAGGCAGCGTTATTACTTCGCCGCTTCCATTGGTATTCCAGCCTACCGGAAGTTCGGCTATCTCTTCTTTTTCAAAATTGTTATAGAAAATGATCTGCTCTCCGGGAATAAAATCATATTTTGAAAAACGTTGCACCTGGCTTTTTGTTTCTGCAGCTGTGGTTTCAGTTGCTGCCTCCGCATTTTGGGAAGTATTGGTAGCTGGTTGTTGTGGTTTTCCTTCAGCTTTATCAAGGGTTTTGTCGATGGTATTATCAACCTTGTTATCTACCCGTTGATTTACTTTTGATTTTACTTTGTTACTTACTTTGTTTGCAAAACTTCCTAACTGGGCATGTACTGTTGCCGGGGCAACCAAGATCATTGCAGCAATAATTAATTTTTGTATCATCACAGATTGTTTTTGCAAACTTACCCGCGTGATATTTTCCTGGAAATGGTATATTGACTGAATTGGTAAAAATGTAGCGTCAACTGCGAAAAATAAGGCTGAAGTAAAACCTTTATAAAGGTGGGCTCAACAAGTTAGTGCTGCCACAACAAGCAGCACCATCAAAAGCAACTTCCCTTACAACGAAGAATGAACCAAAGCCTTTTTTCGAAATTAATTAATGAGGCAATTTGTTGCTGAGTGCTCCATAAACCCAGGTGCCCGCAATTGCACTTAGCAGGGTTACAATAATTACGGTAGCACCGGTTCCGATCTGGGCAAATAACGGTCCCGGGCATGCGCCGGTCATAGCCCAGCCAAAACCAAAAAGCAGCCCGCCATAGATCTGTCCTTTGTTGAATGTTTTTTTAGGGATTTGTACCGTTTCTCCGTAGATAGTTTTTATGTTCAATTGCCTGATAATAATAACACTGATGGCTGCTGTTACAATAGCAGAGCCAATGATGCCGTACATGTGGAAACTCTTCAATTGAAACATTTCCTGTATCCGGAACCAGGAAACAACTTCTGATTTTACCAGTAAAATACCGAACAGGATGCCGATAAACAGGTATTTGATATTGTACCAGCCGGGATGTTGTAAAGCAGATATATTCATTCCCTCACTATCAGAAGCTGAAGTGATGGTTTGCTGCGATGATTGTTTTTGCTGTAGAGGCATGGTTACAATTTTAATAGAAAAGGTAGAAACAGGTTTGTCATAATAAAACCTCCCGTCATAAAACAAATAGTTGCCAACAGGGAAGGCCATTGCAGGGTAGAAATTCCCATGATGGAATGGCCGCTGGTACATCCTCCTGCGTACCGGGTACCAAAGCCCACGAGAAAACCGCCTCCCAGCATCATGATCATGCCGCGTAAGGTAAGCAGCGCCGGCCAGTTGAACAGGTCTGTTGGCACCAACCCGCCATTGTTATGGATACCGTAGGTATTAAGCGTGGCCTCCAACTCCGGATCAATTTTAACCGGGGCAGGATCATTTAAAAATATTGCCACAATTGCTCCGCCTAAAAGAATGCCTGCCACAAAGAAAAGATTCCATGCTTCCTTTTTCCAGTTGTAATTAAAGAACGGAATTTTGGCCGGCAAACAGGCAGCACAGATATGGCGCAGCGAAGATGAAACACCAAAGCTTTTGTTCCCGGCGAGTAACAATAGGGGAACGGTGAGCCCGATCAATGGCCCGCTGATCCACCATGGCCAGGGCTGTGTAAGTATATTAAGTAGCATATCCTGTTGTAATTATCAGTTATTTAAAAAATGAATGTATCGAATTGTGCTATTGATTAATTCATGCATTTTTCTTTGTAATGATTTTTTTTCTTTTATCTGTTTACTTTTTTGCTTCTCCCAAAAATAAGAAAAAAAGAACCCGGAAAACGATTACACCCATTTTCGGGAAGGAGCCCTCATTAAGCATTGGTACTACAGTAGCTTCTGCTATAGTTCCCTGATAGCAAAGCATAAACTTTTTAATGGCACAACGAGTTAAATGTAAACAATACATGAACCGGTAGTTTACAAAATTTGAAATGACACAATTGTACACCCAGGAATTTTTACTATCAGAACTTTCACTTCTATTTGATTTATGACCAGTTAACTGTTGTGTCATCATAAAATATCAACACTGTTTTTAAATTCAATGTTATTTCAGCGTTTCTTTTTATAAAAAATATCACAGTTGTTCTCTCTGTTTAGGTAAATCTATGTTGTAAGAAAATATGTTAGCTTTTGAGAAAAACGAAAATTAAATATCTGTATTAATTTATTTTGAAAGGAAGCAGTAGTCGAAGCCGTAAAAATAAAAGCTGCAGAATGTGAAATAAAAATGGATATCTGTGATGTAAATGCAGGAAGTAACCTCGTAGCATTAGCCTGCTTCGATGGTTTTTCGATCGGCTTTCACAGGCATCTTTTTACATATAGAAAATAAACCGGCATTTATAATTTACAAAAAAGGGAACGACCTTGCAAATAAGTTGCAGGTTATTCCCTTTTTGTTTAAGTCGGGCGAACAAGATTCGAACTTGCGACCCCACGCCCCCCAGACGTGTGCGCTACCGGGCTGCGCTACCGCCCGAAATTTCCGGATTGCAAATGTAAAGGCAAACGAAGAATTTTCAAAAATATTACCAACGCTTTAATTCTTCCCTGCTAAATGTATATTCTGGTGTAATGATATTTTTTTCGTTGGTTACATCATACCAGGGAGAAGCTGAGCTTGTTAGAGGGTTTAACAGGATATGGATATCCTGTGCCGGCATATAACTCTGCGCCAACATGAATTTTTTATCGCCATTAACTGACTTAACTACTTCAATTACGATAGCTGCATGGCCTGGAAAACCACCACGTATAAAAACATCACCGGCTTCTATGTCGTTAAGCGTTACTTTATTTAATTGTTTACTCAGGGAAGCGGTGCCACACATTCCAAAAACGGTTTGTAAGTAAGTTTCAAAATGTTCTTTGTTGTAAGGGGCTGTAAAATTGTATTTTTTTCCTTCATTATCTGTAAACTTTATTTGCTCATATTTTTTCTGATCAAACAGATAGGCAGCTCTCAACCTCATAACTGCATCGGCACACTGCTGCAGATCTTTTGTGCCAACGGGTATATTGAAAACTGCAAATTGTGCGAATTGATTATTTTTCATTGACCCATCAAATAAATAAACCGTCTTATTTTTTTTTAGGGGCAGTTTGCCAAGCCAGTTAGAAAAAGATGTCGAATAATCAATTGTTCTGGTAAACCCCTGCGGAACCGGGATTGCGCCTACCTCAGCATATGGGTTTTCCTCATGGTTCATCTCATTTTTTATGTTTTTATTTATGCGGACGCCTTGAAACTCCGGTTGTGCAGAATTGCTTTTACATGCGGAATAAAGAAAAACAATGCAAACAGCAATAGTTTTACAGTACATAAATGTTTATTTTTGGCAAGAAGAACCGGATGCAACATCGCATTCTTTTTGTTTACAAAACCTTAAAATTTAATGACGCATATCCTGATCATCGACGATGAAAAAGCCATCAGAAAAACTTTATCTGAGATATTAAGTTTTGAAGGGTATAAAATTGAAGAAGCAGCCGACGGGGAAGAAGGGCTGAAGAAATTTTCTGAAAAATCTTATGATGTTGTGCTGTGCGACATCAAAATGCCCAAATTAGACGGTATAGAGTTTTTGGAAAAAGCAAAAGCTATTAATCCTGACATTCCGATAATCATGATCAGCGGGCATGGTAATATTGATACAGCCGTGGAAGCCGTAAAAAAAGGTGCATTCGACTATATAAGCAAGCCACCTGATCTTAACAGGTTATTGATCACCCTGCGTAATGCCGTAGAAAAACAGAACCTTGTTAGCGAAACCAAAGTGCTGAAGCGCAAAGTGAGCAAGGTATTGCGAATGGTTGGAGAAAGCAATTCCATTGAAAAAATTAAGAATACAATAGAAAAAGTTGCACCTACCGATGCACGAGTGCTGATAACCGGTGAAAATGGTGTTGGAAAGGAACTGGTGGCCAGGTGGATACATGAGAAAAGCAGTCGCAATACTGGCCCCATGGTAGAAGTGAACTGCGCTGCTATACCGGGAGAATTGATTGAAAGTGAATTATTCGGCCATGAAAAAGGTTCTTTCACATCGGCTATGAAGCAAAGGATCGGAAAATTTGAACAGGCCAACGGCGGAACATTATTTCTTGATGAGATAGGCGATATGAGCCTGAATGCGCAGGCGAAAGTTTTGCGTGCCTTACAGGAAGGAAAGATCACCAGGGTGGGAGCTGATAAAGATATTAATGTTGATGTGCGTGTTATTGCTGCCACTAACAAAGATCTTTTAAAGGAAGTAGATGACAAAAACTTCAGGTTGGATCTATATCACAGAATTGGTGTGATCATTATACATGTGCCTTCATTAAATGAACGCAGAGAAGATATTCCACAACTGGTTAATTATTTTTTAGAACTGATTGCTGTTGAATACGGTCAGCCTAAAAAGGCGATCGAAAAAAATGCGATGGAAGCTTTACAATTGCACAACTGGACGGGAAATATCCGGGAGTTAAGAAATGTGGTAGAAAGGCTTATCATTTTATCCGGTAAATCCATTGGTGCTGAAGATGTAGAAAGTTTCGTGATTCCTAAAAAATAGACTGGCTGAATTGTTAATACAGGGCAAATTGAATCCAAAACATCTTATATATTGTTAAATATGTAAATGGTTGAGGCAGTTTTTCATATTAAATATTCTTAATTAAACTGAGAATCTTACTTTTGGCCCGATAAAAATCGACTTATGAGTATTGGATATATTATTTTTTTAGTTGCTGCAATAGGTTGGCATATAGGTTTGTATGGGATGTTCAAAAAAGCAGGCATGGATGGCTGGAAAGCACTGATCCCAATTTACAACACCTGGTGCATGGTGGAAAAGATGAAATTAAAAAAAGGTTGGTTCTTCTTTCAGCTCGTACCTATCGCAGGCCAGTTTATTACCTTGTGGATCTGCATAAAATTTGTTGAACATTTTGGCAGGTTTGGTTTCTGGCATCATGCAGCCACCGTGTTGTTCCCCTTTGTATATTTTCCTTACCTGGGTTTTTCCTCAACCGAGAGATATGCAGGAACGCTGGTAGTTGATAACTATAAAAAATCAGGTGCACGGGAATGGATAGATGCTGCTTTTTTTGCCATTGTTGCAGCCACCATCATTCGCACTTTTGTTTTTGAAGCGTACACGATTCCTACACCTTCTATGGAGAAAACTTTGTTGGTAAACGATTTTCTTTTTGTTAGCAAATTCAGCTACGGTCCAAGAATTCCCAATACACCAATTGCGATGCCATTTGTGCATCACACCATGCCGGTTACCAATTCTAAGTCTTATGTAGAATGGATCAAGATACCTTATACCCGTTGGTTTGCAAGTCCTGTTAAAAGAAACGATGTAGTTGTTTTTAATTTTCCCGTGAATGATACCCTTATAAATGACGAACAGAATTTTGGAAGTAAAAAAACTTATTACCAGGAAGTTCGGGAGATTGGCCACGATCAAACATGGGAGCAATATGGCAACCTGATCATTACAAGGCCGGTTGATAAAAGGGAAAATTTCATCAAGCGATGTGTAGCGATAGGTGGAGATGTACTTCAGATAGTTAATGGCAATGTTATGATCAATGGAAAACCACAGGATTTTTTTCCTCAATCTCAACGCTATTACAAACTTGAAATACCGGCCGACACGTATCTTGATAATGATAAATTAAATGAACTGGGTATTTATATAAGGGAAGAACAAGGGGATAAAGTGCAGCTGAAAGCGAATACATACCTGGTAAACATTACTAATGAAGAAAAAAGTAAATTAAAATTACCGGCAGGTTACAGTATTTCTGATTTTATTATGGAACCGGATGGCCAGTTATTTCCTTATTACAATGTTAGTTCTAAATGGTCTGCTGATAATTACGGGCCTTTATTAGTTCCCAAAAAAGGTATGAGTATTGATTTAACTCCTGATAACCTGGTAAGGTATCAAAGATGTATTGAAGTGTATGAGGGAAATAAATTTGAGAACCGTGGAGGCCAGATATATATCAACGATAAGCAGGCTACCAGTTATATCTTTAAAATGGACTATCACTGGATGATGGGAGATAACAGGCATAATTCATTGGATAGCCGTTATTGGGGTTTTGTTCCGGAAGACCATGTTGTGGGCAAAGCATCCCTTATCTGGTTTAGTTGGGAAGGTGGGCCACGCTGGAAGCGCCTTTTCAACTCAATTAAATAAAAACGGTTTATTTGCGATAAATCGGTAATTTAGAAAACGCTTTCGTCCTCTCTACTTAGTTGTAGGGAGGATTTTTTATCTTAAACATTGCATATGAAAAAAGAAGAAATCCGGTTTGGATATGATGTATACGATTCTGTTAACGATTTAAATGATGATGACAAACAATTACTAATTGCTGCAAGGGAAGTAACCAGGAAAGCTTATGCACCTTATAGTAATTTCCAGGTGGGTGCAGTGGCACTTTTAAACAACAATGAGTTGATCTCCGGCACCAACCAGGAAAATGCTTCCTACCCGGTGGGCATATGCGCAGAAAGGGTATTACTGGCATCAGCCTCAATGTTGCATACTGATGTGCCTGTAAAAACAATGGCCATTGCTTACCATAATTTAAACGGACAAAGTGATCATCCCGTTTCCCCCTGTGGTATGTGCAGGCAATATATTGCGGAATACGAAACCAGAACAAAGCAACCGATACGCCTCATTTTAAGTGGAATGGGCGGCAAAATTTATATCATAGAAAAAGCAGGGCTGTTATTGCCGTTGTCGTTCGGTAGTGAAGATCTTTTGAAAGGTTAATAATAGAACGGTAACCCAACTACCTGCCATTATATACGATTCGGTAAATTACTCCGCTGTAATCATCGCTTACCAGCATTGAACCGTCTGCCATTAACTGTACATCAACAGGCCGGCCCAAAACTTTGCCACCAGGTTGCAACCAGCCTTCCGCAAAACTTGAATACGATGCAGCTTTTCCGGAGGAATCAATATTTACCAGGCTTATACGGTAGCCCACAGGCTCGCTTCTGTTCCAGCTGCCATGTTCTGCAATGAATACCTGGTTTTTATATTGCTGTGGAAAATTATTGCCCGTATAAAAGCGCATACCGAGTGCTGCTACATGAGCACCAAGCACTTGTACCGGTGGCGTGTAATCGCTACAATTTTTACCTTTTCCAAATTCAGGGTCGGGGATATTTCCCTGGTGGCAATAAGGATATCCGAAATGCATGCCCGCTGCCGGGGCTGTGTTTAACTCATCACCCGGCACATCATCGCCGAGGTTATCCCGGCCATTTTCTGTAAACCAAAGTTTGCCGGTAACGGGATGCCAGCTAAAGCCCACGCTATTCCTTACGCCGCGGGCAAATGATTCAAGCCCTGTTCCATCTGCATTTATCCTGCTGATACCGGCAAAAATATCTTCTTTACTTTCGCAGATATTACAAGGCGCACCAACCGGTACATATAATTTTCCGTCGGGACCAAATGCAATGAATTTCCAACCATGATGTTCAGCTTTCGGGAATTTATCATACACAACAATTGGTTTTGGTGGATTAGCGAGTGATGTTTCAATATTATCAAGCCTTAAGATAGAAGAAACTGTTGCAATAAATAAACTGCCATCCTTAAAAGCTACACCATTGGGTACGTGCAATCCGGATGCTATCGTGTACACCTTGTCTGCCTTACCATCCTTATTTTCGTCTGTTACTGCATATACTTTATCCTCGTTTCTATTGCCAACAAATAATGTTCCGGAAGGTGAAATCGCCATGCTCCTTGCGTTGGGAACTTCAGCAAATACACTAATAGTAAAGCCGGGAGGCAATTTTATTTTCTCCAGGTTGTATTTTTTATTCAGGGCATTGCTATCATTGTTAGTTGCCACGATTTTTTTACTGCTGCCTGCATTGTTGCAGGAAGCCATCGTACTATTAAATAATAAAAACAATATGATCGGGGTTGCCCCAAAAATTAATCCGGATAATTTCATATAATTAATTTACGGTTACTTTTTAAAATAACGTTACGTTTAAGATTTTGCTCAAATACTAAGTTAACGCATTATTTATGCCGAAAACTCATAGGCAACTTTCACAAAATTTATCCTGCAACAGTTTAAAAGACAAAAACACTTTAAGGCATCTGCATTATCTTTGCGGCATCCATGAGCACAGCCAGGCTAAATGAAGACCCTTTTTTTGAGAAAGCAATTGCAGCTGTGGCTGATCCCTACCGTATGAGAATCCTGCAGGAAATGTTATTGAAAGGATCAATTCGTTGTTGTGATATGGTTTCTCTTACAGGCTTATCCCAACCAACCTGTTCGCATCACATCAAACTACTGGCAGAAAGCAACCTGATAGAATGCAGGAAGGACGGGCGTAACAATTATTTTTCGGTTAATAAAGATAATTTCAGGAAGCTGGGAATTTATTTTGAACAGTTCTCCTCAGTTTAGCCAATTTTATCGCCATCATCAACTTTGTGAGAAGGCTGTAATAAAACCACTTCGTTGTTTTTATTGTAAACACCTAAAACGAGGCATTCACTGAAGAAATTTGCAATTTGCTTCGGTGGAAAATTAACGATTGCAATTACCTGTTTGCCGATTAATTCTTCGGTGATATATAGATCTGTAATTTGTGCGGAGGATCTTTTTATTCCCAGTGGTCCGAAATCAATTTTTAGCTGATAACTTGGTTTCGTGGCTCTTTCAAAAACAGCAGCTTCCAAAATTGTTCCTACACGAATATCCAGTTTTTCAAAATCCTGCCAGCTTATCATAGATCTTCAACTTTTATAACAGCGTTGAGGTTGATGTTACCAAATATGTGAGGAAAAAATTCATTGACAGAAGGAGCCAGTTCATATTTAAGCGTTGCGGTGAGCAACAATTCGTCTATGTGTAATAATACAAGTTCTTTTTCATTTTCATAATATCTTTCCAGTACTCCCGGAACCTGCGCTGCACAACTGGTATGAATAAAACCTTCCAATTGAAGGGAAGGAGCGGCATAGAATCCATTGCTAAGTGCCTGTTCCCAGTCTTTTTTTCTAGTTACATGGTAAATCATAGTTAGAGCATGTTGGATAAAGATAGCAGTTCGTTCATCTTATATTGGTTATTTACATTATCAAAACACCTGGCAAGTTCTTCAATCAAAAACTGGATAATTCTCCTGTTGTTCATCGCTCTGAAATATGAGTTTACAGGCGGAACTGCAAGACGTTTAAAATAATTTTCAATGTCTTTGTGCGAGTACATTTGCCCTGTTAACGGATCTATGTAAAATTTTATTTTTTCTGAAGCATGGCCTACAGGATTTAACGCATCATATTCCTGGTCGAAGTAGCCCATTATAAATTGACGCGGTATGTTGATGGCTTTCACCGGTATATCCAGCAATTCGCAAAGTACCAGGTAGATGATGCCATTACTGATTGCATTCCCTTTTTTACTTTCAAGTGATTTGTTGATCAGAAATGGGTCGGGATTTTCATAACTTATCTCTACACCTGTTTGTTTGTAATAGTTATAAAAGATGCTGTTTAGCACATTAACTTTTTCCATTGGCGTGAGATAGCTGTTTAATTCCAGCCATATATTACGCCGAAGTTTTTCCAGTTCCTGCATTACTAAAACCGCATTCATTTCGGGGTAATGATATTTTGCAACAATGATAGCTCCCTGCAGCAAATCAGCATCTCCGTCTTTCCATTTAATGAATTCAGCCGTTAGGTCACTGAAATGTAACCGGTGTATCAACAGTTCAATTCTTTCCTGGGTATCTTCATTATTAATGTTCTCCCACAAATTTTCCAGGTGCGGAATAATTTCTTTGCCAAATGAAACTAGTTTATCGCTTATCGTATTATAAACTTCCTGGTCCGGATCGTCGATCAGGTTTAAAAGGGCCGCTATTTCTTTATTTTCTTTCAAATATTTCCGTTATTTTATTTAGGCTGATCCGGCTTAAAGAACCGCTGAAAAAATTTTTAAATCCTGCTGACTAATTGTATTATCACTGCAAATGATGATCAATAACAGGTGACAATTTCGGTAACAATTGATGAAAAGAAATGTGAAAACTTTCCACAGGCGTGATTAACTTTTAGGAGAAGCTGAAAATGAGGGGTTACATGAAATAATAAACAATTAAAATCAGGTATTAATTTACCAGGTTCAAATAAAAAGATATAGAGAAATTATACTTTATTTCTTTGTGTAGAATAAGATCATCCGGGCTATTAAATAAAAAGATTTGTATGTAAAGTTCTATCCGGATCTATTCTGCATCATCGTTTCAACAAATGGGAAATATCAGCATCGAAGGTTAGAAACTGGTTCAGTATTTTTTCAAAATTTAATTTTTCTTCAGCATTACGAAAAACTCTTTTAGGAAGAATGATAGCCTGCATTGAATTATGAAATAGAAAGTAATAGTTTTGACTTTCCAGTTTTTTGATGATTGCCTTCCATTGATACCTTACTTCTTTCAATTCATCTTTAACAGTAATACCCGCATCAGACACGGTAACTTCCAGGTTAAGAAAAACAGAGCTGTTATCAGGATCATCGGCTACTTTTTCACCTTGCTTCATCATGTTGTTCCTTACGCCAAAAAACGCAAGTATAGTTGTAAGTATAAAAAAAGCGGCTATCATTAAAATGAAATTACCGGGGCGGTTGAACAAACCTGTATAATAGAATGCTGCGAGAAACAACAGAAGGGGTAACACCTGTTTTGCATAATAGATCACCCTTTTCTTTTTATTACCAGGTGCATCCCACATTACATAGGTATAGTAGTTTGTGTAATCTTCTTTTGTAAGTGCATATCTAAGGGAAATCATTGTAAAAGTTTATTAGAACCAAAAAAAGCTATTTCCACATTACAAATAATGGCACTATCAACATTCCTTTCCGCTAGCAATTATTTTTTCTTAGCCGGCGCTTTTTTAGTGGCTGTTTTTTTAGGTGCCGCCTTCTTTTTTGCAGCGCCTTTCTTATCAAACGCCTTAGGCTCCTGTACCAGGATCATTTTCTTTACTTCTTCCAGTTCAATAACGGCAAGTTCTTCAGCAGTATATTTTCCATTAGCCCCATTGCCCATTAGTTTCAGCATTTTTTTACCAAAACGAATGAATGGTCCCCAACGGCCATTTTCAATTGCAATTTTTTCTTCCGGCCATTGCCTGATAAAGCGATTGGATTCTTTTTCTATTTTCTTTTCAATAAGTTCATTACAATCCTGTTGCGTAAGCGTATCAAAATTATAGGCCCTCGGTATATTTATAAAAAGATCGTTCCATTTAATAAACGGACCAAAGCGACCTTTGCCTTTTGTGATAGGTTTTTCATCAAAATAACCGATAGGCGCATCTTCAATTTGTTTGGCAGAAATGATCTGCACTGCTCTCTTAATGTCGATATCCGAGAGATCTTCCCCTTTGGGAATTGAAATAAACTGCTCACCAAATTTTACATAGGGGCCAAACCTGCCAATATTTACCGATACTTCCAGTCCTTCATGTTCGCCTAAAGACAATGGTAATTTGAATAACTCCATTGCTTCCTGAAAACTGATGGTTTCAATACTTTGTGTTGCTTTCAATTTCGCAAACCGCGGTTTTTCTTCATCGTTTTGTGCACCAATCTGTACCATCGGACCGTATCTTCCCATCCTTGCCATTACCTGTTTGCCGGTGGTTTCATCGGTACCCAAAATTCTTTCCCCCACGGCACGTTCGGCCGTTTCCAGCGTATGTTCTACACCGGTATGAAAGGGAGTATAAAAATTAGCTACCATTTTATTCCAAACCATTTTACCATCGGCTATTTCATCAAACTCTTTTTCAATATTTGCCGTGAAGGAATAATCCATCACTTTGGTAAAATGCTGGTTTAAAAAATCAGTTACAATCAGGCCCAGATCAGTAGGAAAAAGTTTGGATTTTTCTGCACCGGTATTTTCGCTCTCTGTTAGTTTTTCAATCTTATCATTCTGAAGTTTCAATACCCTGAAAGCTCTTCTTACACCTTCCTTATCCTTTTTTTCTACATAATTCCTTTTTATAATTGTTGAAATGGTAGGAGCGTAGGTGCTGGGCCTGCCGATACCGAGTTCCTCCATTTTTTTTACAAGGGAAGCTTCCGTATAGCGGGCGCTGTGTTTAGTAAATCTCTCTGTGGCTGTCATCTGGCGAAATTCCAGTTGTTGCCCAATCCTTAAATTTGGCAGGCGGCTTTCATTTTCAGTATCATTTTCAGCTTCTTCTTCATCAGTACTTTCTAAATATACTTTCAGGAAGCCATCAAATTTAATCACCTCTCCACTGGAACTTAGTTCTTCGTTGTTGGTACTGATATTTATTTTAGCGGTTGTTTTTTCCAGTTCAGCATCGCTCATCTGGCTGGCGATAGTTCGTTTCCATATTAACTCATACAAACGTGATAATTCGGGATCACTTACTGTATGATTTTCCATGTAAGTTGGGCGGATGGCCTCATGCGCTTCCTGGGCAGATTCATTTTTATTTTTGTATTTGCGCACCTGCAGGTATTTCTGGCCATAGCTTTTGTTGATTTCTGCTTTGATACCATCCATGGCTGTTTCGCCAAGGTTTACACTGTCGGTTCGCATGTAAGTGATCTTTCCACTTTCGTATAAACGTTGCGCAAGTAACATCGTTTTACTAACGCCATATCCTAATTTGCGGCTGGCCTCCTGTTGCAAGGTAGAGGTAGTGAAAGGAGCTGCAGGCGTACGTTTTCCTGGTTTTACCTGTATATCTTTAACTGTGTAAGTAGCACCGATACAACTTTGCAAAAAAGCCAAAGCAGCTTCAGATTCTGTATATTTATTACCTTCTGCTTTAAATGGAACTGTTTTATTATTAAGGTCGGTTGCTGCCAGTGAAGCATCTACTTTAAAACTTCCAACTGCATTAAACTGGTTGATCTCTCTTTCCTTTTCAACTATAAGTTTTACCGCAACGCTTTGTACTCTTCCTGCACTTAATCCGCCTTGTTGGCCAATCTTACGCCACAAAACGGGGCTTAGTTCAAAACCAACTATCCTGTCTAACACCCTACGGGCCTGTTGTGCGTTAACAAGATCCATATTTATTGTGCGTGGATTAAGCACTGCTTTTTGAATAGCGGGTTTGGTGATCTCATGAAAAACGATCCGTTTGGTAGTTTTTGGATCCAGGTTCAATACTTCTGCAAGGTGCCAGCTAATGCTTTCTCCTTCGCGGTCCTCATCCGATGCCAGCCAAACCTCATCCGATTTTTTGGCAATGCTTTTTAACTCCTTCACCACACGGTCTTTTTCGGCCGGTACAATATATTTTGGCGTAAAATTGTTGTTGATATCTATGCCCATATCATTTTTCTCCAGGTCGCGGATATGACCATAACAACTTTTTACTTCAAAATCTTTCCCAAGGATTGCTTCAATCGTTTTTGCTTTTGCCGGGGACTCCACTATTAATAAGTTCTTTGCCATAATCTTTTTTCCCTCTGTTTTGGGAAGATACATTTTAAATTGGTCAACGTTTTTTGTGTTTCGGCTATTAGTTTTCAACCATCGGCTATGTACTTCCTCATTATATTATCTTATCTACATACGCAAAAAAACGACTGTCGTCTACTCCACACTGAGTGCAATATTACTTTAAAATTGAAAATTCAACATTATTTCATAATAATTAGGTGGGGCTGAAGATAATTTACAGAAACTGTACAATCGCTTTTTTCACTTCTACATCGCGGTAGATTTTGCGATGGCCCAGTCCTTTTGTTATACGGAATGTTACGTTTTTATGATTGTCTTCTTTCACCTTAATGGCATCTGATAACGGCGTTACGTCATCTTCTTCATCGTGAAACCACAACACAGTAGCGTTTATATGCCGTATTGCCCTACGAATAGAGAACCATTCAGGTTTTTGGCCACTTGTTTCCAATATGATCTGTTCAAGTGATCTTTTCAGCCGGTTGCTTTTCAAACCAATTATCTTAAAGGCACTTTCAATAGCGGTGGTTGTTTCGGTAGCCGGAGCAATCAGAACTACTTTATCAACCGCTGAATGAGGAATTTTTTCTAAAGCAAGGCACAAAGCAAGCCCGCCAAATGAATGAGCTACAAATCCATGTATAGGGCCATATAGTTCAATCACTTTCAAGATCATCTCGCTATAATCCAGTGCATTCACTGTTTTACCTTCACTGGCTCCATGGGCGGGAGCATCAAATGCCAAAACCTCATAGCCTTTATTAACGAGTGGGGTTACATAATTGTCGAAATTGTGGCAATTGGAGGAAAAGCCATGCAAAAGGAGTACTTTTTTGGTTGAAGGATGATTACATCTGAATCCCTTAATCAGTTTTCCATGAATAGTGAATTCAAGAGATTCTTCATTTTTGAAAATATGTCCGGGTTTTACAGATTTTAATATTGGCGTACAAAATAATCTGAATGCTTCTTCGCCGGCCTTTCGTTTATTGATAATACTAAGGCCGTTTAATTTTGTACGAATAAACCCAAATGCTAACTTTTTTTGTACATTCATCAATTCAAAGTTAAACATTATGAAGGTTGTAATAATAGGATCCGGAAATGTAGCTACTGTTTTAAGCCGGTTGTTAATAGAAAAAGGCCATAACATATTGCAGGTGATGAGCCGAAACATTGACAATGCCCGCCAATTGGCCGAAGAATTAAATGTAAACTATTCTGATCTGAATGGCCAGCCCGATAGCGCTGCGGATATCATCATCATAGCGGTATCTGATTTTGTGGTGATAGAGGGTTTGCCACAATTAAATTTTAATAATAAGCTGGTTGTCCATACTGCGGGGTCAGTTTCAAAGGAGGTTTTGAGCAATTTTTCTTCTCATTATGGTGTTCTATATCCATTGCAAAGCCTTGTAAAAGACAAAAAAGTGCCTTCAGACATACCGTTTTTAATAGATGGAAATGACGAAGGCGTAATTAAATATTTGGATGATTTTGCCCGAAGTTTGTCGCATATTGTTCAGCAAGTTAACGATGAAGACAGGCTGAAACTCCATACTGCTGCAGTTATTGTAAGTAACTTCACCAATCATCTTTATTCAATAGCGGAAGAATTTTGCCATAAAGAGCAGATTGATTTTGATATGCTGAAGCCGCTAATAATGGAAACCGCACAACGCATCCAACATACGTCACCTTCTTTGGTTCAAACCGGGCCTGCTGTACGAAAAGACATACAAACATTGGACAAGCACCTTCGTATATTAGTAAATCACCCAAAACTGCGCACTACTTACCTTAGGTTAACAGATAGTATTATGAACCCATAGTTACTTAGAAAGTTCAATTACGTCAAAAAAAAGGTTTGGTAAAGTGTTTAGTTATGAGGAAAGATGATGTCTGTTTGCACCTTATACGGATCAACAAGGTTTCCCTTCTTATCAACAGGATCGGTTACATAAATTTCATAAGCGGGTGATTTAAGTTTCTTTTTTCTTCCTTTCAGCCAATCGGTAAGTGCTTCATAAGCTGCGCCAGTTTGTTCATATGGCCCATAATAGTGAGCAATCAGGGCACTGTCGCCACCAATTGTTTTAAACAACACATTTTTTGCCAGTTTTGTCGGTTTTTTATCAACGGGGAGCCCGGCTTCAAAAAAGAAAGGGGCTTTTTGGGTACGGTACCAGGCAATTGGTGCACCAGTAACTTTCAGTTTTTGTTGTTTTATAACTGCGCCAAGTTTTGTTCCATAGATCTGGGCAAGCTTTTGGCTAAGCCGTAAACTGGTGGCGGCACTATCTTTAATATAAATCACGTTAGCTTTGGGAGCCACAGAATCGGTAATATTAATTATCGGAGCATTTTGGGAAGCGCTGCTTTTTTTTGCTGTAGAACTGTCTTTTTTTAGTACCAGCGGAATTTCTTTTGCTTTGGCATTATCTTCTTCCTTATCCTTGCAGGACGCAGGTATTAATACGGAAGAAACCGCTACCAGATAAAATAAATTCCGTAAACTAGGCCTCATGTTATTTATATATTGAATTAATAATAAGCAAAGTAACCAAAATATGTTTAATTCATTTTTTCCTTAATTGGTAATTTCGTGTAGGTTTGCAATCCGAAATTTGCAGGTATGTATAATATTACGTTTAAGTTTGAGCAGAAGGGTTTGAAACCAGTTACCATAGAAAATGTGGACGCAGAGCAGTCGATCCTGGAAATCGCTTTAAAAAATGACATTGACCTACATCATAATTGCGGTGGCGTGTGTGCCTGCAGTACCTGTCATTTGTATGTTGAACAGGGTGAGGCTGTTATAGAAGAGTTGACCGATAAGGAGGAAGATTTTATCGACAGGGCTATTAATCCCAGGCTGAACTCCAGGTTGGGTTGCCAGTGTGTATTGCTGGATGGTGAAGGAAATGTAGTGGTAACGTTGCCAGACCAAACGCAATTTTTGGGAGAATAACTGAATTGGTAAAGTCATTTATTATGCGAACCAGGCCAATTGTGTGGTTATGGTTCTTTGCTGGCATTTTGAATATATCGTCAAAATAAAATTTCAATTTAATATTATGAGTTTTGAATTACCCATTCACTGGAGAGATTATGAGGATATAGCAATGAAATTATATGAGCGTTTTGGAGACGAGTTTAATGAAGGCAAAATTTACCGTTTGCGATTTACCGACCTGCATAAATGGGTAATGGAGATACCTGGTTTTAGCGGCAAAGCTGATGAAAGCAACGAAGGGCACCTGGAAATGATACAAAGTAGCTGGGTGTATGAATGGAGAGATAACCAGAAATAGTATGATAGGTTTTGTGTGATTCTGGTGAATATAGCCCCCTGAAATAAAATGCATTTTACAATTTGAATATGAATATACTCTCTGGCTTTAAACCAATTAAGGCATTCGTGTTGGATGTGGACGGCGTACTTACTGATGGCTCTTTGATATTGCTGGAAGATGGCCAGATGGCACGTAAGATGAATATTAAAGATGGGTATGCGTTACAGTTAGCGATAAAAAAAGGCTATCACATTGTTGTTATTTCGGGAGGCGATTCTGAGCCGGTAAGAGTACGGTTGCAGAAGCTTGGCGTTACTAACATACATATGAAAGTAACTGATA
Organism: Ferruginibacter sp.; assembly: GCA_031411955.1. GTDB lineage: Bacteria > Bacteroidota > Bacteroidia > Chitinophagales > Chitinophagaceae > Ferruginibacter. The sequence goes on along the minus strand of JANOCC010000059.1, from coordinate 43,762 downwards.
AAAGAAAGCTGTTGGAAGAATTTACCAACCATCATAGTTTGGGTTTGGAACAGGTGCTTTTTATGGGTGATGATATACCTGATATGGCCGCCATGCAGGCTGTAGGTTTGCCCTGTTGCCCGGCTGATGCAGTGCCGGAAGTAAAATCGATCTCACATTATATTTCACCGGCAAATGGCGGATATGGTTGTGTAAGAGACGTTATAGAAAAAGTGCTGAAGCTAAATGGCCATTGGGGAGTTGATGAAACAATTTCCTCCCGGTAGAACGATTCCGATTTTTTGTTTATAGCATAATTTTAAGCCAGAAAATAATTCAATGAAATTATTCGAAGCATTTTTAAGGCTCATCCGCTGGCCCAATTTGATTTTTATTGCCATTACGCAATGGCTTTTTTATTATTGTATCGTTAACTCACTTTATAAGGTTGGCGTTTCATTGCCACCTCATTTTCCTTATCAGAATATTTTGTTTTATTTACTTATAACAGCCTCTGTTTTAATTGCCGCAGCAGGATATATTATCAATGATTATTTTGATCTTAAAATCGATGTTGTAAATAAGCCTGGAAAAGTTGTGGTAGACAGGATATTAAAAAGGAGATGGGCTATCATGTGGCACCTGCTGTTATCATTCTTAGGAATTGCTTTAAGTTTTTATATAAGTTTCAAAACAGGTAACTGGATTATTTTCATTGCCAATATCTGCTGCGTGCTGTTACTTTGGTTTTACTCTACTACTTTTAAAAGAAAATTACTCGCCGGTAATATAATAATCGCAGCGCTTACTGCCTGGGTAATTATTGTGGTGTATTTCTTTACAGGGGCAACCGTGCTAAATTATAAAGGATGGTTAGTTGAGCATTATCCTTTTGATATAAAAAGATTTTATAAACTTACTATTCTTTATGCAGCATTTGCTTTTATAGTATCGCTGATAAGGGAAGTAATTAAAGACATCGAAGATATGAATGGGGATGCAAAATATAATTGCAAAACCATGCCAATCGAGTGGGGGATACCTGCATCCAAAGTTTTTACAGCAGTTTGGATCGTGGTATGCATAGGAACCTTGGGCATTTTGCAATTATATGCCTGGCAATCCGGTTGGTGGGCCGTTTCTGTTTACTGCATTGTAGCTATAATTATTCCACTGTTAGTGATTTTACAAAAATTATATAAAGCTTCTTCAACGGCGCACTATCATTCTATTAGCAGCCTGGTAAAACTGGTAATGTTTGCCGGGATAATGTCGATGATATTTTTTAAATTTTATGCTTAATTCCATGCAGAAGATAATTCTGGCTTCCCAGTCGCCCCGGCGTAAACAGTTATTAGAATGGGCCGAAATTGATTTTGATGTTATAGTAAGCGAGAGCGATGAAAGTTTTCCTGCATCACTGAGTTTTGAAGAAGCGGCCATCCATATCGCCGAGAATAAGGCATTGGCTGTTGCAGAGAAACATGCAACTGACCGGCCGATATTGGCTGCCGACACCATTGTTGTTTGTGATAACATGATGCTTGGAAAACCTGTAGATAGGAATGATGCCATCAGGATGCTTCAGATATTATCCGGCAAAACCCACCAGGTAATAACAGCAGTGGTCATTAAAAATTTTGAAAAGGAAATTGCCTTTTCAGATACTACTTTGGTAAGCTTTCATACACTAACAGTTGATGAGATAGTTTTTTATGTTGATAAATACAAACCGTATGATAAAGCCGGCGCTTATGCCATACAGGAGTGGATTGGTGTTGTAGGTATTAAGCAAATAGTTGGCGATTTTTATAATGTAATGGGGCTGCCTGTAAGCCGGGTTGTGCAGGCATTAAAAAACTTGTAACCGCAGTTTTTTTTATTTTTTTTGAGGAAAGTTTTTTAGCCGCGATGTTTGTTGGGAAGCACATTAAATAAGGGTGTTTTTAACATTTTTTTCGAGATGTCAACTCCGTATATTTGAGATGTCAACTCAGAAATTCCGAGATGTCAACTCAGTATTTCCGATATTTTCCACTCAATTTCTCCGCTAAAAAAGCAACTTTCAACGTTATTTTCCCTGCGTTTTTAAAGTTTCATCGTAGTAATTTGAAATTAGATTTTATTCAAAAATTCAAATAATACGATAAACTCATGACAGAGCGTTTATTACAATTCATTTGGCAATTTCAGTATTTTAAAACAGGCGAATTATTCACTACAAACGGGCAGGTTGTGCATATAGTATTTGCAGGTAATTACAATACTAACCAGGGGCCTGATTTTTTAAATGCCAAAATCAGGATCGAAAATACAGTTTGGGTTGGAAGTATCGAACTGCATATTAATTCTGAAGACTGGAAGCTTCACCATCACAGCGATGATAAAAATTACAACAATGTGATCCTGCACGTTGTCTGGAATCACAGCGCAGTTCTTGAACTTCCATTCCCCACTTTAGAATTAAAACATCTGGTATCGAAAATACTGTTGAAGAAGTATGAAGGGCTGATGGAACAACGCTTATTCATCCCATGTGAAAGTTTTCTGCAAAATACAGATCAACTTATTATTACAAAATGGACGGAACGATTGCTGATTGAACGGTTACAACAAAAAGCTATTTACATCAAAAGCTTGCTCGAAAAAAATAATCATCAATGGGAAGAAGTTTTCTGGTGGATGCTCGCAAAGAATTTCGGTTCACCTGTTAATAGCGGCAATTTTGAAAAGATGGCAATGAGCATACCGCTGAAGATAATTTCCAGGCATAAAGGCCAACTCCTGCAGCTCGAAGCACTGCTGATGGGGCAGGCAGGTTTGCTACAACATAAATTTGAAGAGAAATACCCTGTTATGTTGCAGAAGGAATTTCATTTTCTAAAATCAAAATACCAATTATCAGCAGTTCAGCATCCTATTTATTTTTTACGAATGAGACCGGCGAATTTTCCAACTATTCGGTTGGCACAACTTGCAATGTTATATTGTAACAATAACCAACTGTTTGATAGCATGAAAGAAACGAGTAGTATTAAAGAAGCCGAAAAGCTGTTTAACTTAACAGCTAACGACTATTGGCACTACCATTATGTTTTTGATGAAATAAGCCCATTTAAAGAGAAAACATTAGGCAAAGAAATGATTCGTAACCTTTTTATAAATACCGTAATTCCAATAATATACGCTTTTGGTTATTATACAAACAAAGAGATCTTTAAATCGAAAGCGTTGTTATGGATCGAACAACTTACTCCCGAAAAAAACAACATCACGAAGGGATTCACATTTCTCGGATTTAAAAATTCAACAGCATTTGATTCACAGGCTTTGATTCAGCTAAAAAATGAATATTGTGATCAAAAAAAATGCCTGCATTGCGCCATTGGTAATAGTATTCTAAAAAAAGACAATTGGTAATATTGATAAGTTTCTTAAAATGGTAAATGCTGTTAAGTGGCCCAGATATATTCTACTGCAACCTGTAGGTCGGGATGTAAGCTCTTCATAACCGGACAATTATCACCGATCTTTTGAAGGACGAATTTGTCTTTTTCATCAGTTTTAATTAATGGCAAATGCAGTACGATATCGATCTTCCCTATCCGGCGGGGATCACTCAACATATGTTTGGTGATTTCGATCTTAGTACCAGCCAGATCTATTTTCATGTCACCCGCACGAATGCCCATAGTGGTGATCATGCAAGTGGCAAGGGAAATACAGAGGGTGTCTGTAGGACTAAACCTTTCTCCCTTACCGCGGTTGTCGGTAGGTGCATCCGTTTCTATGATAGTTCCACTCTGCAAATGGGTGCATTCACACCTTAATTCACCTTTATATTCAACAATAGCTGTCATATTATTTAATTTTAAATTTAAGAAAGAACTGTAAAACAGTCTATTTTATATTTCAGTTGAAGTTAAGCATAACACTGTATTTTTGTGTAAATTTACTTTAGAAAACAGGATACATGAAGAAAATATTGTTGCTTTTGATTACTGCTTTTTTAGTAGCACCGGCATTTTGCCAGGACAATAATACACAGGCAAAGGAAGATAAAAAGTCAAAAAAAGAGGCGCGAAAGCTCCGTATCAGTGCCATTGCAAAGCAGGAAGAAGAGGGGGTGATCAAGTACCAAAGGCATACTGTTTTTGGTGTAAAGTTGACAACAGATGGTTATGGTGGTTTTCTTGAAATTGCCCGTGCCCAGTCTATCAGGAAAGCACTTCTTTTTCAACTCGAAATAACTGAAAGGAAACATCAGAAAGAATACAAACAGCAAATATATCAAAACACAAATCCGGTTATTTATGGTAAAAGAAACTTTTTTTATCCGGTAAAATTGGGCGTTCAACAACAATATCTCTTGGGAAATAAAGGAAATAAAAACGGAGTAGCAATTAGTGCCAACGGTGGCGGAGGATTGATCGCAGGTTTGCTTCGTCCTTACCTGGTGGAAGTTGACAAACAAGGCACGGCGACATTTGTTGGTTATGATGCTAATGATACCGCAAGTTATTTCTTAAAGGCTGAAACACATATTGGCGGGCCCGGCCTGGGAAAAGGGTGGAGTAACATAAAAGTTACGCCGGGAGCCTATTTAAAATCAGCTGTTCGTTTCGATTTTGGCAAGTACAACGAAATGGTAAACGCTGTTGAAGTTGGATTATACGGAGAATTTTACAGTAAGAAAATACCACAGATGGTACAGAACAAGGAAAAACAATTTTTCTTTTCTGCTTTTGTTTCTATCATGTTTGGTAAAAGAAAATAATTAACATAACAGGTGCTTTTTCAATTAATTATTTGAAAGTATTCTATTCAATTCAAAATTTTATTCATGGCATGTGGCACTACGGAAGAACAGGTTCCTGCAGTTAAGAAACCTAATTGGTTAAGGGTTAAACTTCCCATTGGAGAGGAATACAAACATGTTAGAAACCTTGTTGATACACACAAACTGCATACAATATGTGAAAGCGGTAACTGTCCAAATATGGGCGAATGCTGGGGTGCGGGAACTGCTACCTTTATGATCCTCGGTAATATTTGCACCAGAAGCTGCGGATTTTGTGCAGTAGCAACCGGAAGGCCCGAAGCTGTAGATTGGGATGAACCCCAACGCGTAGCCGAAGCTATTCACCTGATGAAAGTAAAACATGCAGTTATTACGTCTGTAGACAGGGATGAACTAAAGGATGGGGGTAGTATAATCTGGCAAAATACCATTAAAGCAGTTTATGCACTTAATCCAAAAACAACCCTCGAAACCCTTATCCCGGATTTTAAAGCGGAGAAAGAAAATATCCAAAGAGTGATTGACGCCGCACCGGATGTTGTAAGTCATAACATTGAAACTACAGAAAGGCTTACCAAGCAGGTACGAATACAAGCTAAATACTGGCAAAGCATGGAAACCTTAAAGATCCTCAAAGAAGGTGGAATGAGAACAAAAAGTGGAATTATGCTTGGGCTTGGTGAAACCAAAGAAGAAGTTGTTCAAACGCTGCAGGATCTTTATAACAGTGGTGTAGATGTGGTTACGATCGGACAATACCTCCAACCTACAAAAAAACATTTGCCGGTAGATCGGTTCATTCATCCTGATGAATTTGCTGAATATCGTGAAATTGGTTATCAGATGGGCCTCGATTATGTAGAAAGTGGCCCGCTTGTGCGTTCATCCTATCACAGCGAAAAACACGTGATACAAGGATGGGGACGAAATAAATGGAACGAGGAAAAACAATCGTAATAATTATATCGGCATAATAAAGCCTCAGCAAAATGTTGAGGCTTTATTATGTTCAGTGATTTTAATTATTAGTTAACCTTCCCAAACCAGCGCGCTTGCTCCCAAAATGGCAGCGTCAGACTCTTTTAATTCGCTAAAAATCAATTTTACCTTATTTTGAAAAATCGGCAGCAGGTTCATTTCCATATGCTTTTTTGTCGGATTCAGTAAAAGATTGCCTGCTTTTGTTAACCCGCCAAACAATACGATCGCTTCCGGCGAAGAAAACATTACAAAATTTGCCAGCGATTCTCCCAATATCTGTCCGGTAAATTCAAATATGTCGTTCGCAATACTATCGCCTTGCATAGCACATTGAAACACGGTCTCACTCGTAAGTTCGTTGATACTATAATCTCTTAAAAGACTAGGCTCTTCCGGATGTTTGGTAAGCATTTCAATTGCTGTTTCACGTACACCAGTAGCCGAAGCATAAGATTCCAGGCTTCCGAGCATACCGGTACTTTTATGCACCCTGCCACCCGGCCTTATGATCGTATGCCCCAATTCACCCGCAAATCCATCATGCCCTAAAACGATCTTCCCATCAATTACAATACCGCTTCCCACCCCGGTTCCTAAAGTGATGGTAATAAAATGCTTTATATTTTTAGTATGGCCATACATCATTTCTCCCATTGCTGCTGCATTGGCATCATTTGTAAGCTTTGTTTTAAGTTTAAATTTCTGAAAAATGAGGTCGGCGATCGGGATAATACCTTTCCATTTTAAATTTGGCGGGTATTCAATATTTCCTGAATAATAGTTACCGTTTGGTGCACCCATGCCAATACCGGAAATATTCGAAATCCCTCCCACGTTTTTAATCATGGGATATAATTTGTCATACAGGTCATCTATAAAATCCTCCACAACATCATGTTCATTACTTGGGATACGGTCCTGCTCCAGGATCTTACCATCCCTTGTAACTACGCCAAACTTTGTGGTCGTTCCTCCAATATCAATTCCTATGGCATATTTATCTTTCATGTAGCTTGTTAATTAACTATAGTTAAAAAATTAATGACCCCCTTCTTGTTCAATATGATTAACATTGAACCCTTGTTTCTTTAAAACACTTCCAACTTTCCAGGCAAAGAAAATTAAATAAATAAAACCAAATACTGGTATGATGTAAGATGAATGAATACCATAGTTATCAGCAAATGTTCCTTGAACTGGCGGAATGATCGCACCTCCTAAAATCATCATTATTAAAAAAGAAGAACCCTGGCTTGTGTATTTTCCCAATCCTGTAATTGACAAAGCAAAAATGGACGGCCACATGATAGAGCAGCATAACCCTCCACTAACAAAAGCAAAAATTGATACGTGTCCTGTTGTCATCAAGCCTATAATCATCGCAATAACACCCAATGTGCCGAAAAGAGCCAGTGTTTTTGCCGGTTTCTCTTGACCGATAAATACAGCCAATATCATAACTGCAATACATACTGCATATACATATAGGTTTCCAATATCGGTTCCTGTAAAATGATTAACGAGTAATACAATTCCAAATGCAATAAAAGGAACAACAATCGTTAAAATGCTTTTCGACATTTTAGATAAATTGAAGGCACTAACTGCACCTGTCCATCTTCCAATCATCATACTACCCCAATATAAAGAGATGTAAGGCTTAATATCGGAATCTGCAAAATTGCCGAACTCCGGTAGTTTCAGTAATGCTCCCAGATTACTTTGTATAGTTACTTCTGTACCAACATAAACGAAAATGGCAAGCATACCTAATATCAGTTGTGGATATTGCATAGCGCCCCATTGTGACGGAACATCTTTTTTCTTTAAAAAACTATAAATTAGGGCACCCACAACAATAAACAGAGAGGAATATATAAATTTATCCACACTAAGTCCTGTCCACTTTACCAATAAATCAGAGGCGAGAACAACTAAAAAACCAATGATCATTATCACAAGAGGAAAATAAGATTTAGAACTTGATTCGATCTTTTCGCTACTTGTAACCTTTGGAAGTTTAGAGATTGCAAAAAAAATGGCTACAGCCAGGAAAAGCCCGGCAAGAATGTAATATAAATTGTTAATGGATGAAATTTCAACTTCTTTAGCAACCGCATCATTTGCGGTACCGAACAATAATACGCTCACAATAACAGGCCCCATTAATCCGCCAAGATTATTGATCCCACCGGCAAAGTTTAACCTGTGTGCACCTGTTTCTGGGCTGCCTAATGCCACAACAAAGGGTTGAGCTGCTGTTTGTTGCAGTGAAAAGCCAATCGCAATAACAAAAAAGGCCGCCAAAATAAATCCAAATGAACCTGATTGTACGGCAGGTATCATTAACAACGCACCAGCGGCAGAGATCACCAGGCCCGCAATAATACCTTTCTTATAACCTATTTTATTTAAGATATCAATCTTGCTTCCCTGAGAAGCGAAGTATAAAATCAATGACCCTATGAAATACCCGCCATAGAACGTAAAATCTATTAATTGAGACTCAAATTGGGTTAAACTAAAATGTGTTTTACAAAAAGGTATAAAAATACCGTTAGAGGCTGCAATAAATCCCCAGAAAAAAAACACCGTTACCAAAGTGCCCAATGCACCATAGTTGGTTGGTATGCCGGAAGATTTTACATTAGACAAAGAAGAAGTTGTTTGGGTTATTGCCATAATCGTTGGTTTAGGAGTTGAAAATACCAAGAATTTGAATAGTATTAAAATTAGTTTTAAATATATCCACCGATACTTTTAAATCTATTATTTGTTTTTAAAAAATCCTTCATAAATTCATTGCAGATTAAATTAACTGTATGGAGATTTTACATGTTAGTGCCGAGTGCTATCCAATGGCAAAAGCAGGCGGGCTTGCAGATGTAGTAGGTGCTTTACCGAAATACCAGCAGCAGCTGGGTCATTTTACCAAAGTTGTAATGCCCATGCACCGCACAAAATTTCTTTATAATAACGAATGGGAAGTAGTACACAAGGGATATTTTTCCATGGCCACTTATAATTTCGATTTTACCATCATCAAAGAAAAAACCAATAAACTTGGGTTTGATTTGTATTGCGTGGATATTCATGGGATGCTCGACAGGGAAAAAATTTACGGGTATGATGACGATACCGAGCGTTTCGTCGCTTTTCAGATAGCCGTTACCGAATGGTTAAGTAAATGGGAGCATCATCCGGATGTTGTGCATGTGCACGATCATCATGCTGCACTTATTCCGTTTATGATGCAACAATGCTTTGCCTATCGCCACCTTGCCAGGATACCAACAGTGCTTACAATTCACAATGGCCAATACCAGGGTTGGATGGGTTGGGGAAAAGCTAATTATATTCCGGCATGGGATACATGGAAGTGGGGTTTGCTGGATTGGGGTAATACCATTAATCCACTGGCATGCGGGGTAAAATGTGCAGATAAGGTTTCTACCGTTAGTCCCGGTTATATGAACGAACTGATGTATGCTGCCAATGGGCTGGAAGACCTCTTCAATTATGAAAAAGGAAAATGTACCGGAATATTAAACGGTATTGATTACAGTGTGTGGGATCCCGAACTGGATACCTATATCATGGATAATTTTAGTGTAGATGATTTTGAGCATGGAAAGAATCTTAATAAAAAGAAACTATGCGACGATTTTGAATTTGATATTTCTTTGCCCCTTTTTGTTTTTATAGGCAGGCTTGTAAATGAAAAGGCCGCAGATCTTTTGCCACAAGCTATTACAACGGCTTTTGAAAATTCGGTGAACCAGTTCAGTTTCCTTATACTCGGAAGTGGTGAACCACAAGTGGAGCAGGCTCTTGAAGAGATAAGGCGACACTGGTTTGGATATTACCATTCGCAAATTGAATACAATGAGAAACTTAGCCACCAGATGTATGCCGGAGCAGATTTTATATTGATGCCGAGCAGGGTAGAACCTTGTGGTTTAAATCAGATGTACGCTATGCGTTATGGAACGGTACCGGTTGTACGAAGTATCGGTGGGTTAAAGGATACTGTAATTGATTTTGGTGAAGAAAACGGTTATGGTATCTGTTTCAACAATGCAAGTGTAGAAGATATCGTGTACTCTATTGGCCGGGCGCTGCAGTTGTACAAAGACAAAATTAAAATGAAAGAAGTACGCAAAAGAATGATGCTGATCAACAATAGCTGGCAAACGAGTGCATCAAAGTATATCGATCTTTATCAATCTATCTATAAATAAACCAATTTATGACAAGCAAACAAGTAGTAGCAGTAATTTTAGGAGGAGGGGCCGGAAGCCGTTTATTTCCATTAACTGCCACCCGAAGTAAACCCGCCGTGCCTATAGCAGGTAAATACAGGTTGGTAGATATTCCTATTTCTAATTGCATTAATAGCGATATCAGCCGGATGTTTGTACTTACGCAATACAACTCTGCCTCATTAAATAAGCATATTAAGAATACTTACCAGTTCAGTGCATTTAGCAATGGATTTGTGGATATTCTTGCTGCTGAACAAACTCCCGATAGCCCTGGTTGGTTCCAGGGAACAGCTGATGCAGTTAGGCAATCATTAAAACATATTCATAATCATGATTTTGATTATGTATTGATTCTTAGTGGTGACCAGCTTTACCAAATGGATTTTGCCGAAATGATTGACAATCACGAAAAATCTGGTGCAGATATCAGCATTGCCACTATCCCTGTTACAGAAAGGGAAGCGCCTGAATTTGGTATTTTAAAATCAAACGAGGAAACGCTGATCACGTCTTTTATCGAAAAGCCTAACAAAGAGCTGCTCCCAAACTGGATTAGCAATACCGGCGATGATATGTTGAAACAGGGTAGAATCTACCTGGCTTCGATGGGTATCTATATCTTTAGCAGAAAACTGTTATTTGATCTGTTGGAAACAGAAAAGAGAGATGCAACAGATTTTGGTAAAGAGATCATTCCCGAATCTATAGATAAATATAAAGTGATCAGTTACCAGTACGATGGCTACTGGACGGATATCGGAAACATTTATTCTTTCTTTGAGGCCAACCTTGCATTAACACTTGATATTCCGCCTTTCAATTTGTTCGATAACCGAAGAATGGTGTACACCAGGCCCAGGATGCTTCCTCCTTCCAAAATAAGCGGTACAACGCTGGAGCATACAATTCTTGCAGAAGGTGCCATTATACACGCTACCAGTATATCTAATTCGGTTGTTGGTATACGGAGCCGTATAGGAGCGGGTAGCCGCATTATTAGTTGTTACATTATGGGAAATGATTCTTATGAAACCATTGAAGAGATCGCAAATAATTATATCAATGGTATACCAAAGCTTGGCATTGGTGATAATTGCAACCTTACAAATGTGATTACAGATAAGGATTGCCGGATAGGCAATAATGTCAACATCAGCGGTGGAGCACATTTGGAGGATTCTGATCATCCTTTGTATGCCGTTAAAGATGGTATAATCGTAATAAAGAAAGGTGCTATTATTCCTGATGGTTTTGAAATCTGATTTTGCTGATTACAATTTATACATAACTAAAAAGCCATTAATTTTTAATGGCTTTTTAGTTGGTGAAATGTAACTTGGTATTTTTATTTTGGGCAACAATCTATAATGCACTATTCCATAAAAAATACTGAATCTCTTTTTTAGAATCCGGATCATCTTCACTAAACCAGTCTTTGGTATTCTGTAAAATAAATCCTTGTAATGTTTTAGTTGTGTAGTTCTTCTTCGATATAAAAGGAACAAGTGACTTGTCATCTGCCACGTCAATGGTAACTTTTGTTGCAATCCAGGAAGTGTACATTCTTGGAATCGTTAATCCCAGGATCAACCCTGGTAAGCCATTTAAAGTGCAGGGGCCACCCGAAATAGTGATCTCGTCTGAATAAAAAGCAAATACATATACACTGTCAAAAAGTTTTCCTGTTGCTTTCCTGCAATTATAGCCGGCAATTACACGGCTTTCGTTGCTCAACTGCCATTCAATATTGGGAATAGAATCATTAACAAAAAAGTCTGAACCAACAATCGTCTTTTTCATACTCATGATCTTTTTTTCATGATCAAAAAACCACGTGTTTTCCTCGTCATTTCGCTTATACCATTCTGGTATTTTGGTTGAAGGATCCCAGCGGTCGAATTTATAAACGCTTTTGTTGTTTGCAAAAGACAACTTGTATATACCGGTTTTAAATTGCGACATATTCTCTTTCATCATTTCATCCCAGGAATTGTTACCCATTATCTTTTTAACGTTCGTTTTCACTTCGTATTCTACTGTAGCCTTATTTACAAATTGTTGTGCCGTAACCTTATTAAAACCGATCAACAAAAAGGCGGCAATACTTATATAGAACTTCATTCTTTTCCGTTTTTAATTTAGTGATTATTTTTTTGCTTGTGATGCTTTGTTTTTAAAATCCCAGGCAAATCCTACCATGAAATATCGTTTTAAACGATCGTTCCTTGTTTCAGTAAAGCTGTTACCATTAAAGGTTCTGTCTATCCCGATATTTTGATTCAAGATATCCCTCACCCTAAAGTAAACAGTGAATTCATTGCTTTTAAAAGTACGCTGGATCTTTGCATTCCACAACGTGTTGTTAAGGTTGGTGGCACTTTGTGCTGTTTTTTCCCTTGTGAAATACTGCACATCTGAGCTAAGCGACCAAACTTTTTTATAATAGACCGTGCCTTCTGCCGAGGCGGTATTAGTATAAAAATTATCGGAACTGTTTATTTCTGAAGTGCGGTTGTTGTTAAAAGAAAAGCTATTGCCAATATTGATGTCGTACTTTTTATCCTTCGACTTAGAGGCATTGATCGAAAGGCCGGAATTTGTATTATCTGTTACACTTTTACGGCTATTGATAAAGTTTGAAAATCTGTTATAATTGAAATTCGGACTGATCCAAATGCGTGTATCCAGCTTTTTCAATTTGATCTGCATACCACCATAAAAGCCCATGGAAATATTGCCATTTGTATTTATTGGCCTTGTTATTTTTTCACCGGTTGCGGGGTTAATGATGATATCATTGGTGAAAGAATTACTGGTTACGGAAACATATACAGACTGGTAATGCCACCTGTCTTTAATAAAGTTATAACCACTATGTTGAATATTTATTGAATTGGCAAAAGACGGTTTCAGATCCGGATTGCCCACATACTGGTTAAATTTATCGTTGTTATTCCTTAACGGTTGCAATTGATTGATGCTTGGTTGCGAAGTGTTACCGTTATAATTCATCCTAAAACTATGATTAGCCTTATAGCTGTAGGTAAGAGATGCCGAAGGAAAGAAATTTGTATAATTCCGGATATAATCTCTTTGAACTGTTTGATCTGTAAGGTTAAAATTAGTAAGACCAAAACCAGACCCGATATTGTACTTCAGCTTCTTTTTACTGTAGCTTATTTTAAATGAAGGAGTATTGATTAATATAGATTGGCGGAATTTATTTGTTAGTGAATCAACGGTTAATTCATATTTTCCTGTGCCCGCATCAAAAGCTCGCGTTACCTGGTCATTTTTTCCATAATTGTAAGATAACTGGTAGCCTATCTCAAGCGAATATTGTTTTGAGAGCGGTTCTGTGTAAATGATTTTAGTTGAAAGTTTTTGTGTTGATTTATCTGGCGTTATCAATTGATTTACTTCCTGGATAAAAGGATCCAATGGATCGTAACTACGATTGTATGTTTCCAGGTAGTTGCTCGATTCTGTATTAATATAATTCCAGTCTGTAGATAATGAGAATGTACGTCTTGCTTTTTTAAATTTATGTTTAAACAAAAGGTTGCCTGATAATCCATATTTATTGTTGCTGTTGCTTGTTCTTGCATTTCTCTCATTTACCAGCTCATTGGCTTTATTGGTAGTTACAGAATTACCGGATGTTTCACTTTCAGTTTTGTAAAAGTTTACATTACCGGTAAATTTCAAGGTATTGGCAGAATCTAACTTTGCTTCATAGGTAAGTTTTGTTTTAAAATTCTTTCTCCGGATATTAGTTAAGTCATTTGCGTCTGTATTCAGTACACTGTCTTCTATGCGTTGCTGTGATAATGTTTTAGTGGAGTTGGTGTAATCCTGCTCATTGTATTTGGGAGATAGATTTAAGGTGTACTTATCTTTCCACTTATTGCTATATTGTACTCCCGTGTTGATATTTTTTATAAAACCATTTTCGGTATTTACGTTGGGCTCATCATCTACCGAACCGCCATTCCACATATACATGGCTTCCCCGTCATCGTCCATGCTCATAGATACATTATCATTTCCGCCACCGTATTTTTCCATGTCCTGCCAGTTTAGCCCATCCTGCCCCGTATTTCCGTTTAAGAAAAAGGCTGAAAGTTTACGTTTTCCTTTAAACGTGCTGAATAAAATATTGTTATTATAACGGTCATCAATATCCTTTTGTAAACCGCCGGAGAGATCTATTTTTCCAAAATATCCGGTTTTTTTATCTTCTTTCAATTTCAGGTTGATAGTTTTTTTTGTATTGCCATCATCTATACCGGTAAACTCGGCCTGTTCACTTTTTTTATCAAATACCTGAACTTCTTTTACTGCATCAGCCCTTAGGTTTTTTACGGCCATGCCCGGGTCATCTCCAAAGAATTCTTCGCCATCTACCAGTACTTTTTCAACTTTTTCGCCCATTGCTTTAATTTCGCCATTCTTATCTACCTGTATCCCGGGTAATTTTTTCAGTAATTCTTCTACATTGGCATTGGCGCTTACATTAAAACTATCTGCTGTGTAAATGGTAGTATCGCCTTTTATCTTAATAGGGCTTCCGCTTTTTATAATGATGGCGGCCAGTAATTTACTTTTTGAAGTAACGGGAATTGCAGGGATGATTTCCTCCGGCTGTTTAATTTCAATGTTATCAACATAATCCGCAAAGGAAGGATGCATTACCATCAGTATATAATTACCTTGTTGAATATTACTGAAATTATATGAGCCATCAGGTTTACTGCGGGTAAAACTACGAAGAACAGAATCTTTTGGTGTAAGCAATGCAACCACTGCATTACTAACATCAACATTTGCTACCGTATCTTTCAGGTTACCTTTAACAGTGGAAAGCTGTGCGAAGGAAAATGACAAAATAAAGAGCGATACACTGAAAAGAATTATTTTCTTACTCATGAGTTAGTTTAGGCTGTACAAAATTGCGGTTGAACAAAAGAAATAAAATTGGTATATTAAATCTGTTAATGCAATCTAACTCTTCTTAAATTTACGTTAAATCAGATTTTACATAGGCGGCAATAAAATATTTACAATGGCATACGAAGACGAACATTTTATAGACAGTACAAAACTTGTATGGAATTACTCTTTTTTTACGGAAAAGGATATCCAGCTGTTTCAAAAAGGAAGTATGTATTATGCTTATGAAAAATTTGGTAGTCACCAGCTGCGTGTACTGGATACCGATGGTTACTATTTCGCCGTTTGGGCGCCCAATGCTACTGCGGTTTCTGTGATTGGCGAATTCAACGGTTGGAAAAAACAATTGCATCCCTTATTCGTTCGGCTGGATCATTCAGGAATATGGGAAGGTTTTATTCCGCGGCTTCCCAAAGCAGCCCTCTACAAATACAATATTACCGGCTTTGAAGGTATTGAAGTGGAAAAGGCAGATCCTTTTGCAAACTATTGCGAACTGAGGCCAGGTACGGCTTCCATTACATGGCATTTTGAAAAAGACTGGAATGATTCGGATTGGATGGCCAAAAGAAAAAGGCACAATGCACTTAATGCTCCCTGGAGTGTTTATGAAGTACACCTTGCCAGCTGGATGCGCCCCGAAAAAAATAATGAAACAGCGTTTAACAGCTATGCCCAGATTGCCGATCGCCTGGTTCCCTATGTAAAAAATATGGGGTTTACTCACGTGGAGTTCATGCCGGTAATGGAGCATCCATACGATGGAAGCTGGGGATACCAGGGCACAGGATATTTTGCAGCCACCTCACGTTTTGGTACACCCGAAGAATTTATGTACCTCATAGAATGCCTGCACCAGCAAGATATCGGCGTTATCCTTGATTGGGTTCCTTCTCATTTCCCTCACGATGCCCATGGGTTATATAAGTTTGATGGAACGCATACTTATGAGTATGCTGACATGAGGAAAGGATTTCACCCCGACTGGAACAGCTACATTTTTAATTACACAAGAGCCGAAGTAAGATCATTTCTCATCAGCAGTGCTCATTTTTGGTTAAACAGGTACCATGCAGATGGCATTCGCGTAGATGCTGTAAATTCAATAATAAGGCTCGATTTTTCACGGAAAGAAGGAGAGTGGGAACGTAATGAACATGGTACCAATGAAAATATCGAAGCCATCGCTTTTTTAAAAGAATTAAATGAGATCATTTACAGGGATTTTCCTGATACACAAACAATTGCCGAAGAAGCGTCCGATTGGGCCGGCATAACCGCTCCCGTTAAAAAGAACGGATTTGGTTTTGGCATGAAATGGATGATGGGATGGATGCATGATACTTTTCGTTACTTTAAGCTGCCTCATGCAAGGCGTTCGGCTGCACAGGATACCTTTACTTTCAGCATTATGTATTTTTATGATGAAAAATTTATGTTGCCGCTTAGTCACGATGAAGTAGTGCATGGCAAAAGCCCTATGATCTATAAAATGCCTGGTTTTGAATCTCAGAAATTTTCCAACCTGCGTTTACTATATAGTTATATGTACACCCATCCGGGTGCAAAGTTACTTTTCATGGGAAATGAATTTGCTCAAACATCTGAGTGGAATTATAAATCTGAACTGGATTGGGAATTACTGCAACATGATTCTCATAATAAAATGCAGCAATGCGTAAAAGACCTCAATCATTTGTACAAAAGCCAGCCTGCATTGTATGAATTTCAGTTTGAACCCAAAGGCTTTGAGTGGATAGAATTAGATAAAAGGAAAGACTCCGTTGTTATGTTTAAGAGAAAAGGTCGGCACCGCGATGATGATCTCCTGGTAGTACTAAATTTGGCTGACCAGCATTTTACAGACTGGAAGGTTACAATAAGAGGAAAAAATAGCTGGAAAGAGATTTTTAACAGCAATTCAATTCACTATTGGGGAACAGGTGAATATCAGAATACAGCACTTTCTGTTAACCTGGTTGATAAAAAAAAGAAGCTCTGTGAAATAATAATGAATATTCCAGCGTTATCTGCTATGATATTCCGATAAGGAATCGCTATACCTCTGAAACCACCGAAAAATGAAGTACCTCTTGTCAGCTTTACCCTTATGGGTGTGCACTTCCATGTATGCGCAAAATACAGATAGTGCCCAATTCTATTTTAAAATGGGATTGGCCGAGAAAACCTCCAAGAGGTACCTTGTTGCTTCTCAGTATTTTGAGAAAGCAATCAAATTCAACCCGTCTTTTACAGAAGCTTTAATGGAAAATGGTTTTACAAACCTCGAAATGCGAAGGACCAATCCTGCATTAAATTGTTTTACCAAAGTAAATGAAATAGATCCGAATAATAAAACAGCTATTAAGGAATTATTGAACCTGTATTTTAATTACAGGCAATATGCCAGGGCAATTGAATTTGCCCGCAAGTGCCCGGAATGCGAAAACTCTTTAAAAATAATAGGGTTAAGTAGTTACCAGCAGGAAAATTATCCGGAAGCTGAAAAATATTTACGTGCGGCTCTCGAAAAAGACCCTTCAGATGCAGAAGCTACTTACACTTTAGCCCGCACTTACCTGGATATGGAAGAATATAAAAAATCTATTCCCTGGTATCAAAAAGCAGTAAGTATGATTGGTGCCAGGAATACATGGATGTACGAACTTGGCATTTTATACTACAACCAGAGTGATTATAAGAATGCAATGGTTTCTTTTACCAATGCAGCTACTAACGGGTATGCTCAATCGAACGACTTTAATGAGAATATGGGCTTTGCAGCGCTATATAATGGTGAATTTGAGAAAGGTGAAAAACTTATCTTGGAAGTTTGGGCAAAAAAGCCTGGAAATAAAGATCTGTTGCGGGATATGGCCGAAGCGCTTTATAAGCAAAAACAATATGACCGGTCTCTCCAGTATTGCCAAAAGCTAATGGAAATTGATGCAAAAGATGGTAAAGCTTTGTACCAGGCAGGATTAAATTTTCAGCGAAAGGGCCAAAAAGACAGGGGCATGCAAATGTGCGATAAAGCAATTGAACTGGATCCATCATTGGATGGTTTAAGAAAGAAAAAAGAAATGAGCGGATTATAGTATAATTTATCAAAATAGTTTTTTGTTTGACGATTGATGATTACAGGACAACGCCGGGAGTGACATGCTCCCGGTATTTTAAACTCCAAAGCATTTTTTATTTTTGACGCTGATTGCATACTCAAATTCTTCAGAATAGACTATCAAAATAATATCTATTGTGCCCCTTAGGTGCACTTAAAAACTTACTTTTTGTTTTACGATTGATGGATACAGGACAACACCGGAATGAAAGTTCCGGTTTTTTTATGCTGGCTTATTATATATTTCAGCTATCATGCAGCGTGCACTTCCGCCGCCACAGGTTTCAATTATATCAAGCGGCGCATGTAATATCCGGTTGAAACGGAGCAACCTGTTTAACTGATCGGCTGTAAGTGATTGGTAAGCCCGCGTACTCATTACGAGTAACATTTCATCATCCACATTTTTTATTTGCAACATATTGCCCGCAAAGTGTGCCAACTGATCATAACTGATTTCGATCACTACTTTACCGGTTGTCTTAAAATTTTCAAGTAATATATTTTTTTCATCCTGATCATTGATAGAATCAAGGCATATCACAACAAAATTTTCACCAACGCACATCATTACATTGGTGTGATAAATAGGGCTGCCATCTGTCCATCCTGAAGTAAATGTAACAGCCTTATATTTCGCTATGCTGCAAAATTCATTTAACACATTTACATTCGTGCGTGGAGATAAAGCAGCATAAGCGATTCTATTCGCACGATCAAGTACCATGCTTCCGGTACCTTCCAGGAACATTCCTTTTTCTTCAAACGAACTTAGGTTATGGATTGCCGTTACTTCAAAAGCATTCTTTATATAGTCTATAACAGCCAGTTTTTTCTCAAGCCTGCGGTTTTGGGCAAACATTGAATAGAGGAAAATACTGCTGTCATCATGAAATGAAATCCAGTTATTAGGGAAAAGTGAATCGGGCGTTACAGGAACAGCACTGTCTTTAACAATATGCACATTCACTTTATTTTGCAACAGTAACGCTGAGAAATTCCTGAATTCTTTGAGTGCTTTTTCCTGAATTTCGATATCTGACGTTTTTTTTTGAAATGAATTGTTTACAGCTGTTTCGGCATTGTAACCAAAATTTACAGGTTCAATCATCAATATCTCAGCAGTAGGCATATTTTAATGTACTTTGTCAAAATTCATTTCGCCTGCCTCAATAGCTACTGGCAGGTCATTTTCTGCAGGTGGTATTGGGCAGTTGTAACCACTTGTGTAAGCGCAATAAGGATTATATGCTTTGTTGAAATCTATATCTACCGAATCTTTTTTTATTTCTTCCATCAACAGGTCCAGGTATCGGCCACCGCCATAGCTGTTTTCACCAGAAGTAAGATCAGTAAATGGGATGAATAAATAATTTTTGTATTCACTGGTAAGCATCAGTTGCTTGCTTTGATAAATGGTTAATTCACAGTTACGGTCACCAATTGAAAAATGTAATTTCCCATACCTCAAATAGCTTTTATTTTTTGTGCCAGAGGTTTTCATTACAAAACCGGCTGTGTCTGAAAGTTTTTCAAAATGAGCTGAAACGCGATACCCAGGTACTATTTTAAAAAACCTTATGTAAGCCTTCTCGTTACCTTTAACAACTTCATGGTTGGCAACGTATTTCTTTTGAAATAATCTCATGCTGTCTTCATATACGCCTGGTTGAGACATACACTGCATTGAAACTAAAAAAAAGAAAAGACTTACAAAAAAATTCCTCATAATATGTCTTAATTCATCATTAATACATTTACACTCCTTTGCAAGATGTTGAAGGCGATCTCAGCCATCAGGTTTTCTTTGTCTAAAGTTGGGTTCACTTCTGTAATTTCAAAGCAGCATACTTTTCGGTTTTGCATAAATTTACTGATAAGATCTTCTGCTTCCCTTTCTCTGAGGCCATTGCTTACAGGGGTTCCTGTACCTTTGGAAATGGCTGAATCGAGGCTATCTACATCAAAACTTACATAAATATCAGTACAATCACTCAGGTAACGCAATACTTTCCGGCTAACATTTTCTGCACCGTTTCTGCGTACATCACTGGTAGTGATAACTTTCATACCATGCTTTTCTATGAGGAATTTTTCTTCTTTCTCAAAATCTCTCAAAGAAATAAATACGATATCTTCCGGCAATACTTTTTGATTTATTTTCCCAAGTGTTTTTAACTGGTCCCACATTTTAGCAGTTTTCTCATCCAACTCGTGCACTTTCATTTCTTCATTATCTTCAGCAATAGCTGTTGCCAGTGGCATGCCATGCATGTTACCCGATGGGGTGGTGTAAGGTGTATGCAGATCGGCATGAGCATCAATCCAGATAACACCTAGCTTGCTTTTTGGTTTAGCCATTTTAATTCCGGCAATAGTACCACCTGCATTACTATGATCCCCACTGAGGATAACCGGAAAAAAGTTGTTTTTCATGCTATCGCTAACGGCTTTGCTGATCCTCTCATACATATTTAATACTCCCTGTATGCGCTTAGCATAGGGAGATTGTATTGGTTCAAAAAGCAAATTATTTTGTGTTTCAATTTTCTCCGACGGAAAATGCACAAAGAAGTTACTCATAAAATCAAGTGCGGCAATTTTTATTGCATCCACTCCAAGGCTGGCACCACGCGTGCCGGCGCCAATTTCAGATGGTACTTCAATCAGTTTAATATTTTTCATCTTCGTTTATTTTTTCAATAAGTAAGAAGCAGCAGGCAACAAGTTTATATTTTTCCTTTTAAGGGATTTATTTTTTTTAAGGTTCCGAGGCAAGCAGTTATCCTAAATCGCATAAACATTTCTTCGGCATACCACTTTTCCTGTCTTGTTTTCTTTATTACATCTGCATGTTCACGCATACCATAGGCAAACGCCTTCATGTCATCCTCTGTTTCCCAAACGCTAAACGTAGCCTGTTTTACGAAGGGAACTTCGCCAATTCCTACAGAAGTAATAAATCCCCTGGCTTCAATCATTTTATTTGCCACAGCGGGTACATTCTGCCAGAAATATTTTAGTTTATTCAGCCTGATGGTTGCCCTTGTTAATGTGGCTATAACAGTTTCGTGTTTTACTTTTCCATTAAATTCCCCGAAAACTTTTTTGCCATCCCACGTGCCATGGCCGTCTAATGGAAACAACAATATCGTAAACGTTTCGCAATTAAAAAAATGAAGCCAACTTTCAATGAACCTACTATACAGTGGCTTGATGATATTATTGACCGGATGATAACCTTTTCCCGCGTAAACTGCTGCAACTGGGTGAACTGCCAGTATTGCCCATTGTTGCAGGTCGGGTTCTTTATCAAATGTGCCATTTTTGCCACAACCCATTAGTTTAAAAAAGCTAATTTCTTTTTTCAACCATAATGGTAATCGAAAGACAGCCATTGCGATAAAAGCAAAAGGAATATAAATTTTAGGATAACGTATTATAGTGAGAGATACCTGCATAATAATATTCTGCAAGATAGCGCAAAGCCGGTCTTTGAAAAACGAAGCATTAATAAGAATTGAGATTGCACTATGTTTTATTAAACAGATCCTTAAAAAAATCCGACGGCTGATGATAACCGTCGGATTTCTTCAGTAATTCAGTTTAATAGTTTTTATCGCTTATATACCTGTGTTGAAAAGGTATAAGTTTAATTAGAACTGTTCCAGTCTGCTAAAAAAGAATGCGCCTTCAATAGCAGCATTTTCATCGCTATCGCTACCATGAACAGCATTTTCGCCGATAGATGCTGCGTATTTTTTACGGATCGTTCCTTCTTCTGCATTGGCAGGATTGGTAGCACCAATCAGTTTACGAAAATCTTCTACTGCATTATCTTTTTCCAGGATGGCTGCAGTTATTGGGCCACGGCTCATAAAGTCAACAAGCTCACCATAAAAGGGGCGTTCTTTATGTACTTCATAAAACTGTCCGGCTTTTTCACGACTAAGATGTGTCATTTTCATGGCAACTATGCGAAATCCTGCGGCGTTTATCATTTCTAATATTCCCCCTGTGCTTCCTTTTTCAGTAGCATCAGGTTTGATCATAGTGAAAGTTCTGTTAGTCATTTTTCTTATTTTGGGCGCAAAGCTAACCCCTAAATCTGATAAAAACCAGCAGAATTCTCAAAAGCTTTTCAAATCAAACTGGAATTTATCGATTTAATCAAATGTTGCAAATGGGTGCCTTATTAAAGTAGTGCGCAATTGCTTCTCATATTATTTAACATGATGGCAAATTGGCAAATTGGCAAATTGGCTATTTACACTTACTTTTGCGCCGCCTTTATGCAATCAATCGATAATATATACAACCAGCTAACCACACCAAAAAAGATCGTAATTACCATGCATCAGAAACCTGATGCCGATGCAATGGGATCTACCTTGGGCCTTTATCATTTTCTAATTCAGTTTGGCCACCAGGCTACGGTGATATCTCCTACAAACTGGGCCTCCTTTTTAAGCTGGATGCCAGGATGTAAAGAGGTAATGGATTATGAGCGGGATTCAGACAAATGCAATGTTTTGCTGGACAGCGCAGATTGGATCTTTTGCCTTGATTTTAATGTTCTCAGTCGTACCAAGCGGATGGCAGAAAAACTACTGGAAGTAAAAGCAGAAAGAATATTGATAGATCATCACCAGGAACCTCAAACCGAAGTATTTGCTTACGGTGTTAGCGACACCGGTAAAAGTTCTACAGCAGAAATGGTATTTGATTTTATTATTAACTCCGGTTACGATTCAAAGATCAACGAGGATATAGCCCAATGTATTTATGCTGGAGTGATGACGGATACTGGTTCTTTCAGGTTTCCTTCTACCTCAGCCAGTGTGCACAGGATGATTGCTATCTTAAAAGAGAAGGGCTTAGAACATAGCCGAGTTCACGAAGCATTATTCGATAATTTTTCTGAAAACAGGTTCCGCTTTATCGGAAACGTGTTATTAAACAGGATGGAAGTGTTTTATGAATACAACGCAGCCCTGATAGCTGTTCCAGCACAGGATATCCTTAAGTACGACATTAAAACAGGTGATACAGAAGGATTAGTGAATTATCCTTTAAGTATCGAAGGAATTAAACTTGCCGCAATCATAATAGACAGGGGAGATGAAAGGAAATGTTCATTCAGAAGTAAAGGGGATTTTGATGTAAACACATTTGCCAGGAAATATTTTGGCGGTGGCGGGCATTTCAACGCTGCGGGAGGACAAAGTAAAGAACCGCTGGACATTGTTGTGGAAGATTTTAAAAAAGCGATGAAAGAGAACAAAGATCAATTAAGTACATATAAATTTTAAATTAATAAAAATCAAAAATGCGAAAAATTTCTTACGTAGTGTTATCAGCAGTATTGCTGTTCTCTGCCTGTAAAAATGAATCCTTTAAAAAAGGAAAGGATGGTTTAGAATATAAACTTATCTCTATTGGGAATGCAAGTAAAATAAAGAACGGTGAATTTATGCAGATTCATGTTGGCCAGTATTATGCAACAGGAAAAACTGATTCTCTTTTATCGGATACCCGTACCAGTAACGGACCATTGATTGAAAAAATGGATTCTACCTCAATACCTGCATCTTATTATGAAATACTGAGCCAGCTGAAAAAAGATGATAGCCTTGTAATGAGGATACTTACTGACTCAGCGTTTGCAAAGTCTCCGGAAAGTATGCCTCCGTTTTTGAAGAAAGGACATTTCCTTATCACTACTATTAAAGTGCTTAATGTATTTGCAAACGATGCCGAAGCCGACAGTGCAAGAAGGGCTGAAATGAGAGCCGCTCAAAAAAGAGATTCAATAAAAAGCATTGAAACTTTAGCTAAAGAGGATAAAACATTGCAGGATTATTTTACAAAAAATAACATCAAAGCAGTAAAAGCTCCGGGAGGAACCTATGTAGAGATCATTACGCCGGGAACCGGAAACAATATTGACACAACTGTAGTTGTAACAACTAACTACACCGGTAAAACAATGGACGGTAAGATGTTTGATAGTAATACAGATCCTTCTAAAGGGCATGTTGAACCTTTTAATGTTAATATGACCAGCGATAGAGCACTGGGAACAACTGTTATTAAGGGCTGGACTGATGGTCTTACTTTGTTGAACAAAGGTGCGAAAGCTAAATTCTATATTCCATCTGCTTTAGCATACGGCCCACGTGAGTCGCCGGAAATTCCTGCAAATTCAATTTTGATCTTCGATATTGAAGTGCTTGATGTACTGACTAAAGAACAGGCGAAAATTGTGGTAAAAGAACAATTGGAAAAAAATAAATTAAGGCAAAAAGCCTATATGGACAGTATTTCTAAGCTGAATAGTCAAAAAATGGATACCAGCATTAAAAAATAATTCTTAACTGAAATAGATTAAAACCGCTTCTTTACAAGGAAGCGGTTTTTTTATAGGCTTCCACCAATATAGCTGCTTCTGATGCTTCTTTTACATCGTGCACCCTAATGATGTTGGCGCCATTCATCAACGCAATTGTATTTAACACGGTGGTGCCGTTCAAAGCTTCCGCTGGGCTGCAACCAAGGGTTTTATAAACGGTACTCTTCCGTGAAAGTCCTGCTAAAACAGGCACATCGAGTATTGAGAATAAGGACAGGTTTTTAAGTAAACTAAAATTGTGAGCGATTGTTTTTCCAAATCCAAAGCCGGGATCAATAATGAGATCATTAATTCCGGCAGCTTTGCAGATGGCAATTTTTTGGATAAAAAAATCAAGTACTTCTTTTACCACATCCTCATAAAGGGCTTGCTGCTGCATGGTTTCGGGAGTTCCCTTCATGTGCATGCAGATATATGGAGCCTGCCAGGCTGCCACAGTTGGTATCATGCCGGCATCCATTTCGCCTGCACTGATGTCGTTTATTATAGATGCGCCGGATTTCATTGCCGCATCAGCTACTGCGGCATGGTAAGTATCTGCAGAAATTAATATTTCCGGAAAAGCCATTTTGATTGCCTGTAAGGCAGGCATCAGTCTTTCAATTTCCTCCTCCGCAGTAATTCTTTCGCTGCCTGGCCGGGTACTTTGTGCTCCTAGATCAAGAATGGTGGCTCCCTGGTTGATCATGTCTCCTGCAAGAGCTACAATATTGGTTAGA
Organism: Ferruginibacter sp.; assembly: GCA_031411955.1. GTDB lineage: Bacteria > Bacteroidota > Bacteroidia > Chitinophagales > Chitinophagaceae > Ferruginibacter. The sequence continues at coordinate 18,531 of JANOCC010000059.1, read as the reverse complement.
GGCAAGTTTGCATAACCTTTATAAAATGAATCCGGGGTAACATTTATGATGCCCATGATCACCGGACTATCAATTTTAATGATTTTTCCCCTGCAGTTAAGCGTGTACATTGCTATAGTAATTGTATTTTTGAATTAATACACAAATGTGCAGATTATTAATGAGCAAATGATAAAATTAGCATGAGTACCAGTGAACAGTATGATAAAGTTATTGCGGATTGCAGTAAGACATTTTTAAAAAAGACCGGGGACTACGGAACCTCATGGCGGGTTTACAGAACTATTTCTATTGCAGACCAGATCTATATCAAAGCAAAACGGATACGAACCATCCAGGAGAAAAAGCAGCAAAAAATTAACGATGGTATCAAAAGTGAATTTGAAGGGATGCTCAACTATGCAATCATTGGTTTAATACAGTTAGATATAAACAACGACGAACCCGAACAACTACCGGTGCAGTTAGTTGGGGAGTTGTATAATCTAAAAGTGGCAGCTGCAAAGAAACTGATGCTGGATAAAAATCATGATTACGGTGAAGCATGGCGCGAAATGAGCCAGGAAAGTTTTGCAGATCTCATACTCGCAAAGATCCTTCGTATAAAACAAATCATTTCAAATGAAGGTGTAACGCAGGTAAGTGAGGGAATTGATGCTAATTTTTTTGATATTTTAAACTATGCTGTTTTTGCTTTGATTCTTATTGACGAAGGGAAACATAACAAATAATAAAAATGAAACTAACTGTAACGATTATAAGAATATTAACAGGATGCCTGTTTATTTTTTCCGGCCTGGTAAAAGCCATCGATCCATTGGGGCTTGCTTATAAAATGCAGGAATTTTTTGAAGTGTGGGCTCAAAATGTTGCCTTAAAACCTTTAATGGATGGTCTGGAGCATTATGCCTTATCGTTTTCAATTATCATGATAACACTGGAAGTGGCAGTAGGAGTGGCTTTGCTACTGGGATGGCAGAAAAAGCTTACAGCCTGGATATTACTATTGCTAATGCTTTTCTTTACTTTCTTAACCAGCTTTGTGTTATTCACTGGTAAAATAAGGGCTTGCGGTTGTTTTGGCGATTGTATTCCATTAACGCCTATCCAAACTTTTACCAAAGATATAGTGCTGCTTATTTTCTCTGTTTTTTTACTGATCAGTACAAAATATATTTCGCCTGTTGCAAAACCTTTCATCAATGGACTGTATGTGCTCGTGGCAGTGTTGCTTGCGCTTTTTTTACAATTTTATGTAATGAAACATCTACCGGTTAAAGACTGCCTGCCATTTAAAAAAGGAAATAATATTCTTGAGTTAAGAAAAATGCCAGCCGATGCCGTGCAGGATAAATTTGATTATGTTTTTACTTATGAAAAAAATGGAGAGAAAAAGGATTTCCCTGTTAGTGCCTTGCCAGACAGCACCTGGAAATTCGCTGAACGGAAACAAATACTTATCAGTAAAGGGAAGAATAATATTCCGTTGATCAATGATTTTTCATTAACAACCGAAGATGGTGCAGATGCTACTGAATCTATATTAAATGAACCCGGCGAATACTATTTTTTCTTTATAAAGGAACTTCCCGATAACAGTAGTAAATGGCTGGATGATTTAAAAAGGATTGCAGTTGCTGCAAAAGATTCCCGGAAAATGTATGTGGTTACTTCGCAGGTTCAACAAGTAACTGCTTTTATTTCAAAAAATGCTATTCCGGTAGAAGGGGTTTTATCTTGTGATGTAACATCTATAAAAACAGCAGCCAGGGCAAATCCCGTAATATTCTTAATGAAAGGGCCGGTGGTGCAAGATAAATGGTCGTGGGCTGATTTTGACAGGGTAGGGAGATAAGATTAAAGTAAAACAAAGATTCAAAATAGTATGTTCAACAACTAAGGTAAAGCAACAAAGAAGCTAATATTAGTTACAAATAGTATTACTAAATCAACAATTCAAAAACTGTTCCCATCAAATCCTGTTTATAAATTTGTTTCTTTTAAAGAAAATATTTTATGCACTCTTTGTCCTTGTAGGAGTTGTAAGCCTTGTTTTTGTTATGTTTCAGGCGTTTGGCGACCCTGCAAGATTAATTGCCGGACAAACAGGCGATAAAAAAACAATGGACAATATCCGGAAAGATCTTTACTTGGATAAACCTAAATGGAAACAGTTCCTTTATTATTTTAATGATGTTTCACCGGTTTGTATCCACAGCAGGGAAGAAATAAAGAATAAAAATCTTAACGGTTTTTTTACCGGTGGAAATATAGCAGTTGGCTTAAAGGTTCCTTACCTGGGCCGCAGCTATCAAACAAAAAAAGAAGTTAGCGGCATATTACTGGATGCTTTACCGGGAACAATAGTGCTTGCTTTTACGGCTATGTTATTTGCTTGCATTTTTGGTATTTTTTTAGGCGTTGTTGCAGCTATAAAAAAAGGTACATGGATTGATAATGCGGCCATATTCAGCAGTATTGCCGGTATTTCTGCACCTTCTTTTTTTATGGCAATTATAGTTGCTTACGTTTTTGGCTTGATACTTCATCCTTACACCGGGCTATCCTTAACCGGTAGTATGTACGAAATTGATGAGGTAACGGGTGAAAAATACCTGCAGTTGAAAAACCTGGTATTACCGGCATTTACTCTGGGCATCAGGCCTCTTGCCATAATTACACAACTTACCAGGAGTTCGATGCTGGATGTAATGGCGCAGGAATATATCAGAACTGCATACGCGAAAGGCCTCAGTAGTAATGCTATTGTATTTAAGCATGCACTGCGTAATGCGTTAAACCCGGTTATAACGGCAGTTACAGGTTGGTTTGCGGAATTGCTTGCGGGGGCCTTTTTTATAGAGTATATATTTGGCTGGAAAGGTATCGGCAAAACTACGGTAAATGCCCTTGAGAAACTGGATTATCCGGTGGTAACGGGTGCCGTTTTGCTAAGCGCCTGCATATTTATTTTCATTAACATTGCAGCAGATTTTTTATACAAAAAAGCCGATCCGAGGATCGGCCGTAATTGAAAATCTCATCGATCATTATACCAATTCCAGCATACACAGTTCATCCTGGTACATTTTCAATTTAATTATTGAAGTATTGATCATTGGGATCAATAATCCATACAATTTTCGGGCTTGCACTACTATCACATGAGTTTTAATGTCGGCCGGCAACAGTTGTTTAAATTTTTCATTAAAGTGTTTCAGTGATAAGGGGCTTGGCTTTTCATAATTCAAAAGACCTGAAATTTTAAACTGATGTTTGTCAATCAGTTTCAAATGTTCCGACCTGGGAACACGGTTTAAAACTACCTTGTTATTGCCATGAATAAGTTTCCATTCAGTTTCGGTAAATAACCAGTGCCCGTTCCATGATTTTGTAATGCCATGAGACGACAGATCGATGCTATGAGACATTGCCCCTTCTTTTTTCAACCATAATTTCATAGTAGCATACACGTTATCGAGGTCATTCACATACTGTAAAACCGCTTGCGAAAAGATAAAATCTACAGAATTTGTCAACATGATATCCCTATCATCCCAGGGAATAAAATATTTAATATACCTGTTGTCAGTGTTTGAATCCATATCAACTATCTCCTTGCGGATACTTTTGATCCTTTCTTCTGATAGTGCTTTATTAAGTATTTCCTCCGTTAGTATATTAGAAGGAAAACTGTAGTCATCTAATGCAGGAGTTACACGAGGAAATTCGGTGTCGCATGGTATGGGCATTCTGCTTTTAACGTAACCCACCAGATCATCAAATATTTGAAGGTTCCTTTTGCTGTCCCAATACTTATGAACATCTAAAGCGAAATACCTGTCGCAGCAGGTAAGCAATGCCGTTAAGCCAATACCGGGAGAATCACCCGGGCCTATTTCTGCCACAGTTCCGCTAATATCCTTAATACCGTTTTTATTAGCTAACACAAGGTGCCTCATCCATACCGAGTAACAATACCTGCTGTTGTTGGTGCCGCCGGTAGAAATATCATACTTCCTTCTTAGTAAGATTTTTCTGATCAGACCTTTTACAAGGGGGAATATCTTTTCAAAATGCATTTATGTTAGTGTTAAGTTTGTATAATAAAAAAAATTAAATTGCAATGCTTTTTATGTCAACCTAAAAATATAGCGGCAATGCCAAATTAAAAAGTATTTTATTTTTTTTCTTAAATGATTTATTGAAATCTTATTCGTATTCCAGATAAAAAAGCTTTTATGAAATTTCGCTTTTTGTTTTTATTGTTATTAAATGGCGGTATAGCCGGGGCTACCAATTATTTTGTAAATCCTTCTTCTGATTCTGCAAAAGAGGACGGCACAAAAAATACACCGTGGAAATCCGTAAACAGTATTAATGATTTCATGAAACAATTGAGGCCCGGCGACACAGTTTTTCTGAAAAAAGGAGAGCTGTATTTCGATAAAATTAATATTACGTGTGCTGGTACAGAGGCTTTACCTATTGTGTTTACAGGGTATGGAGATCATCCTACCAGGCCGATTTTCACGTATAAAGCACCTTCCAGTGAAAGAATTAAGTCCGGTCAATTCGCTATCCGGGCATATAAAAGTAGCTATATAAAATTTGAAGGTCTTGAAATAACAGATGATAACCTGGAGAGAGATGACCATGGTAGTTTAGCGTTGGTAAAAATTGCATTTTTAATAGATGAAAGCCATCATATCAGTATTATTAATTGCGATATGTCTCTTACGGGAATAGGGGTTAATATTGTTGGAAGCAATAACCTGGTTGCAAACTGCCGTATTAAAAATATGCGGATGATCATTAATTCAAATGATGGAGGATATGATGATTATGGGGCAAACGGAGTGGTAATTGGAGGTTCTGAAAATGAAGTTTCTGATTGCGTAATTTCCGATTGCTGGGCCAACAGTTACGATTTTAAATTTGATGGAGGGGCGTTTGAAATGGCCGGCCCGGATTGCAGTAACAACAAGATCTTAAGGAACATGGTGTTTCACTGTAACGGCTTTATGGAATTAGGCAGTTCAGAGCCTGGTGCCACCCTGTCTAAGAATTATGTAGCAGATAATATTGTTATCAACTGCGGCGATCTGCTGTATATCAATAACGATGGTCCTTTTGCTGCCAGCATTCAACAGTTGGAAATGGTAAACAATATTTTTATCCAGTCGGTTGTGCAATTAACTAAGCCGGAAAGCATGATAGCGATGCGAAAACCTTCTGCAAATGACTTGATTTTAGTGCTTACCAACAATATTTTTTGGCTTCCTATGCAGATAGATGTGGTGAGGCCTTCACAATTTGCAGGGAATTCTTTTATTCACACAAAAAATATTTTTTATCTGGCCGGTGGCAAATTAAATTTTGAAACCCACAGCTCTGAGAAAATATTACACAAGGATTCAGAAATTTTTAAAAAATATTTGCAGCAGCCTTTCTTTGAACACCTTGATTTTTTTCCATTCCGTTATCTCCTAAAGTACTGGTATTTAGTATTTTAAATTATAAAAAAATATTTATTCTCTGTTGCACAATAAGTTGATGTCGTAGTATTATTACATAAAAACAACATCAACGATTACATTTTATTTAAATCACAAAAGTAATTTTGTTGTAAGAAAATTTGAATACCGGAATTCGCTGTTTAGTCCAATATTAAAAATAAACCAAGACTCACTCGGCAATTATAATTTCCTATTCACATTTACGTTAGAGTTAAATCCGGGAGGATCATTAAATATCTTCCAAAGAAAAAACCATGTTATTTAATACTGAAAAGTAGTAAGTATCAAAAAATCCAATATCAACCTAAAAAGAAAAACCATGAGATTGCCAGTCCTAGTCAAATCCTGTTTGCTCGTTGCAATGGTATGCGTTGCATCGTTTTCACAAGCAACCAACTTTTACGTTGATGCTTCTACAACCCTATCCACACAAAATGGTACATTAGCCAATCCATGGAAAACCCTTAGCCAGGTTTCCAGCAATATGAGTTTATTTCAGCCCGGAGATTTTGTGTTGTTTAAAAGAGGGGAAACCTTTACCGGAACTTTATTTCCAACCCGTGGAGGAACGGCTACCGCTCCCTTAACTTTTGGCGCTTATGGAACTGGTAACAAGCCAAAGTTTACAGGAACAGGCAATACCATCGGATATTTGTTTTACGTAAATAACAAATCTTATATCACCTTCAGGGATCTGTGGATAACAGATCCCACTATTGATAACAGTGACCGTAGCATAGATGCGAAGATTCAACGTGCATTTACCTTTGACCAAAGTGCTACGAATTGTAAGATCGTTTCCTGCGATATCCATTTGGTTGGCGTTGCAGGATATTTTATTGGTGGGTTTAATACGATGGATTCCTGCGATGTTGGTAATTTAAGAATGGTCGTAGATACTGACCAGGGTTATCAGCCGGGCAATGACGATGACTATGGTGCAAATCCTTTGGTAATTTCTTCTGCTAATAATACCATCACTCATAATTATTTTCATGATTGTTGGGCAACAAGTTTTGATTACGATTTTGATGGCGGTGCCATTGAATTTTACGGAAGTGGAACAAATAATAATTTCATTGGGTATAACACAATTTATGATTGTATAGGTTTAAGTGAGATTACGGGGAATAGTTCTAACAATACTTATGCTTATAACAAGATCATAAATAATGGTTCACTATTTTATTTTCAAAGCGGGTCAACTTATTCAGGATATAATCTTTATAACAATGTTATCATTGAAAATGCTCCAACACGAGTGCCTGAAAGCCGTATGATCGCAGGATCGATGACAACAGGCGCAGTTATTATGAAGAATAATATTTTCCAGCTTTCAAATGGTGTAGACGTATCCAGTAATACTACCGCAATCGCACACGAGGATAATATTTATAAATTAACTAATAATAGCCTAGTTGGTTTTACGCTTCATTCATCTGAATTAAGTACTGCAGCAGCAATATTTGCAAATACTACCGCTTCCCTGCCAGTTGCCTGGAATTATTCACCTGCGGCAGCCAGCCCTGCCATTGATTTTGGCCAGAATGTTGGGCTTACTAGAGATTTTGCAGGTAACATTGTGCCTGCGATACCTAATTCAGGTGTGCTTGAATCTGCGGGTACAAATCCAACTTTGGCTGCTACATCAGCAGGATCACCCATTACCTGCAATGCTGGTAATACAACCGTTACCGTTAGTGGTACCGGCGGTACTTCGCCTTATACAGGAACAGGCACGTTTACTGTTATTGCCGGTACTTATACCTATACTGTTACAGATGCTACCGGTGCAACAGCATCTACAACCATCACAGTTAGCCAGCCCGCTGCTATCTCGGTTTCTACACTGGCAGGCACAATTGCTACTTTTGGTGGAACAACCAGCGTAACAGTTATTGCTTCCGGTGGTACAGGAACATTAACATATAAATTAAATAGCGGATCATATCAATCATCTAATATTTTTTCGTCAGTTGCTGCCGGGAATCATAGCGTAACTGTAAAAGATGCAAACGGTTGTACAACCGTTAAAACATTCACACTTACTCAACCTGCTGCTCCGGCTCCTTTGGTAGCCTCAGCATCTGCGGGAGTTATCGCTTGCAATAATGGTACGACTACTGTAAATGTTATGGCAACAGGAGGTATAACACCATATGTTGGTACGGGTAATTTTAATGTAACAGCAGGAACTTACAATTATACCGTTACCGATGCTAACGGTGGTTCAGTTACCACGTCTGTTACGGTAACACAACCAACTGCAATATCAGTGGCAACAAACAATGGCACGATAGCGGCGTACGGCGGAACAACTACCGTTTCAATAAACGCAACAGGTGGAACTGGAACTTTTACTTACAAATTAAATAGCGGATCTTACCAGTCATCATCTTCTTTCACAGGCGTTGCTGCCGGTAGCCATACGGTTACAGTGAAAGATGCTAATGGCTGTACCGCCACAAATAGTTTTACATTAACGCAGCCTGCGGCACCTGCAACATTGGTGGCAACTTCTTCTGCAGGATTTATTACCTGCAACGGAGGGTCAACTGTTGTAACTGTAAACGCTACAGGCGGAGTGGCACCCTATACCGGTGCTGGTACATTTAACGTAAGCGCAGGAACTTATAACTATACAGTTACAGATGCAAGCGGAAATACGGCATCCACTTCAATAACTGTAGTACAGCCATCAGCCATTTCCGTTAGTGTTGCCACTGGTACTATTGCTGTATTTGGTGGAACAACAGATGTTACGGTTACTTCAAACGGTGGTACTGGTTCACATACTTATAAATTGAACAGCGGAGCTTACCAGGCTTCAAATATCTTTACTTCGGTATCTGCCGGCAGTAATGCTGTTACGGTTAAAGATGCTAACGGATGTACTTCAGTTAGGAACTTTACCATAACACAACCAGCTGCACCAAGTCCATTGATTGTTACTTCAAGTGCAGGGGCAATTAATTGTAATGGAGGAACTACAACAGTAACCGTTAGTGCCACCGGGGGAACGCAGCCTTATACAGGAACCGGAAGTTTTACAGTTAGTGCAGGAACATTTAATTATACAGTTACCGATGTCAACGGAGCTACAGCTGTAACGTCAATCACTGTATCAGAACCTACAGCAATTATTGCTACGGTTTCAACCGGCAACATTAATGTGTTTGGTGGAACAACAGGAGTAACGGTGAGTGCAACCGGTGGAACAGCCCCGTACACTTACCAGTTGAACAACGGATCATTCCAGTCTGCAAATACATTCTCTTCCGTGGCTGCAGGAAGCCATACGGTTACTATTAAAGATGCAAACGGCTGTTCAACTGTAAATTCATTTACCATAACACAACCAGCACAAAATACTTTTATTGTTACAGCTGTTGCAACAGCAATTAACTGTAACGGGGCTATCTCAACAATCACTGTTAGTGCGGCAGGCGGAACTGCCCCTTACACCGGTACGGGATTATTTACAGGATATGCTGGAACATACAGCTACACGGTAACAGACGCGAATGGTGCATCGGCAACCTCAACCATCGTTATTACAGAGCCTGCGAGTATTGTACTGAATATTACTGCAGGTACAATTGCTTCCGCAGGGGGAAGAACAACTGTTACAGCAAGTGCATCTGGCGGAGCCGCACCTTATAGTTTTATGCTGGATAATAATGCTTACCAAACTTCCGGCACGTTTACTTCGGTTAGCTCAGGTACACATACTTTAGTGGTAAAAGATGGCAACGGTTGTACAACTGCCCGAACATTTGTTATTAACGAACCAGTTAATCCAAATTTCAAAATATCACTGATCGATAAAGTGAATGTAGATTGCAGGGGAAATAATTCGGGTATGATAGAAGTGCTGGCACGTGGTGGAAGAGCTCCATATACTTATCAACTTAATTCCGGCAGGTATACCACAAATAATAAATTTATTAACCTGGTGGCGGGAGTTTATAGGGTAACCGCTAAAGATGCCAATGGTAACCTGGTATCGCTTGTTGCCTACGTTTTTGACGGCAGACGCCAATGTGCTAACGGCGGATTAAATGGTGGTAGGTTAAATCTTACATCATATCCGAATCCGACTTCAGACAGGTTCACGCTGGCAATTGAAAGTGAGAGCGAGGAAGATGTAGTAGTTCAGGTAATGAATCTCTATGGCAGAAAAGTATTTGAAGGAAAAGGAAGCGTAGCGAAGAAATATGTATTCGGCCAGGATTTCCCAACCGGTACTTACTTTGTAAAAGTGCTACAGGGAAAAACGCAAATGAGTCAGAAAATTATCAAATTATAATTAAAAAGTTCAGGTGATAAAAGATCCCGGTTTTTACCGGGATTTTTTTGTAAAATCAATTTGTACTATTCTTACTTTTTATTCGTTTTTCAATAGCCCGATTTGGCTGAAATGTAAATTGATGTTCAGGGCTGGTTTATAGCTGCATTTGTTTTATTTTTAATAATAGGAAAAGAAGACAGCTGCAATTAAAATAGAAGAAATTATGAGAATAGAGCAAGTAACATTTACCAGATTTTTAGCTGCTATTTCAATTGTTATATATCATTATGCATTAAAGTTATTTCCATTCAGCGAGGGTGCTTTGCATGAGATCTTTAAACAGGCTGACACCGGTGTAAGTTATTTTTTCATTTTGTCGGGGTTTGTAATGATGTTCGCCTATGGCAAAAAAGCTGCCATCAATGTTCCGGAATATTTCCAGAGCAGGTTTGCCCGCATTTATCCGGTATATTTTTTAGCAATCCTGCTTGTATTGATACATTATATTTTAAACAGCCAGGAAATAGATATTTACGGCTTACTGTTAAACATTTTTGTTATACAGGCATGGGTGCCTGCAAAAGCGATATCGTTTAATTCGCCAGGATGGTCGTTAACAATAGAATTTTTCTTTTATGTACTTTTCCCTTTTATATTAAAATACGTTTTTAATAAAATAAATAAGAAAGCGCTTTTACCCATATTATTATTCTGGCTGCTGAGCCAGTTGGTTTTTAATTTGTTGCTGAAGTCTTCTTTTTATCAGGGTGAAACAAGTGACAGTCATAATTTTTTATATTATTTCCCGTTAATGCACCTCAATGAATTTTTATTGGGTAATCTGGCCGGGTTGTATTTTATTAATATGGATAAGAAGATGTATCGAAACTATGATTGGATACTGATTCTGCTGGTAGTGGTTATAGTTATACTTTTAAAATTTCCTACAGGTTTAAACTATCATAATGGTTTGCTTGCCATTTTTTTTGTGCCGCTGATTTTTTTGTTGTCATCAAATACCGGTTTTATTACCACGCTCTTTAATAAAAAAATAATGATTTTTTTAGGTGAGATCAGTTATGGTGTATATATATTACAATATCCCGTATTTACCTGGAGCCGGAGTGCTTTAAAATTTCTACACATTACAAACCCCTATAGTATATTTTACATCTCAACTTTTTTGTTGATTATTTTTTCAGGTATCAGTTATCATTACTTCGAAACTCCGTTAAGGAGTAAAATAAAAAATTTTCGGTTTAACAAAGCAAAACCTGCATTATAGCACTACCGCGGGCTTTATGCTCATAATGACCTTCTTCAAACCTTCCCCGATTTTTCGATTTTATATTTTGTATTGTATCAATCAAAATTATTATTTGTAATACATCTATTACATCATTTAGATAAATGTAATTACAAATAACCGTTAACGTATGGTTGACATTTGCTTAAACACAACAACCTATTTTGCTAACAAGAAACCTTCTTCGAATCCACTAATCAAGCTATCTATTTTTTCAATCCTTCAGTTAACAAATTTTTGTGAATTGAAAAGTGTGTAAAAATGTGTGTGGCATAGTAATTGGAATTCGCAGTGCATGAAAAACAAATATGAGTATAAAACAATAAATTAAAATCCTGATTTGAATAAAAAAGGACGAGAGGATGTAATACATATCCAATATATCTAAACAATACCCACCCACCCAACCAGCAACAGATATATTTCCAATTTTAATTTCTCTAGAATTCATTTAACTGCATCGTGTTAAATAATGCTGTGCTGTAAGCTAATGCTGAAAGGATAAGCTATTGCCTGTAAAAAATTGCTGGAACAATCTTTAAATCTATAAAACAACCACAAATGAAGAACATTAAACTTTTACTTTTTTCTACTTTAATGCTGCTTTCTGTTGGGGTGCACGCTACAAATTTTTATGTAGATGCTTCTACAACATCCTCTACACAGAACGGAACATTGGCTAATCCATGGAAAACGCTTTCGCAGGTTAACAGTGGCCAGAATGCATTTAATCCTGGCGACTTTATCTCATTTAAATGCGGAGGTACTTACACCGGATCATTAGTATTAAACAGGGGAGGTTCTGCTTCAAGCCCGCTTACTTTTAATTCCTATGGATCAGGCGCAAAGCCTAAGTTCACCGGTACCGGTGCTGCCTTACAATTTCTGTTTTTCGTTAACAGTAAAAATTATGTGATATTTCGCGACCTGGAAGTACTTGATCCAACTGTAGATGTAAACAGCACAACAAGAATAGTGAAAAGTAAAATTCAAAGAGCATTCTGCATGGATGGAACTGCCAGTTACAACAGGATAATCAATTGCAAAATTACTGCTGTGGGTGTAGGGGTTTATTGGACAGGTCCATATAATAGTTTGGAAGGTTGTGAAGTAGGAGATCTTACCATGATAGTAGACGACAATGATGGGGGAGTAAATGATTACGGGGCAAATCCAGTGGTTATATCCAGCGCAAATAATACCGTAATCAATAATAATTTTTACAGGTGCTGGGCACATAGCTACGATTTTGGATTAGATGGCGGTGCTGTAGAATTTTACGGCAATGGCGCCAGCAACAATTATATTGCCTATAATACAATGGAAGATTGTATTGGTATTGCGGAACTAACGGGTACCAGTACAGGCAATAAGTTCCATTATAATAAACTGATCAATAACGGCTCTATATTTTATTTTCAGAATAGTGGCATCAATGCATTTGAATGTTATAACAATGTAATAATTGAAAATAAAAATCCAAGATTAAGTGGATCCAGGTTGTTTGGAGGAACAATGCCTGCCGGAACATTATTGATGAGAAATAATGTATTTCATATTTCTATTGCCGCAACGGTAGCAAGCTCAGTAACGGGTATTGTACATCAAAACAACGTTTATAAAATGTCGGGTTCAGCCAATATAGGCTTTGCCCTGGATGCAACAGAACGTTCTACTACCGCTCCAATCTGGACGAGCACTACCGCTGCAAGTCCTGGTGCCTGGAACTATTTACCGGTAACAGGTAGTGTGATCATAAATGCAGGCAGAAGTGTAGGAATTGCTACCGATTTTGCAGGAAATGCCGTTGATGCTACCCCAAACTCGGGTATCCTGGAAGGTGGTGGAGGAACGCCGCCTCCAACTAACCCCCTGGTGGTATCCTCTGCCGCAACAAAAATCAATTGTAATGGAGGTACCAGTACGGTAACCGTTTCGGCCACCGGAGGAACTAGTCCATATGCAGGAACAGGAACTTTTACAGTAGCTGCAGGTACGTACAATTATACAGTAACTGATGCCGCAGCTGGGTCTGCAACTACATCGATAGTAATCATTCAGCCAACTATTTTAAACGCTTCTGTGTTGGCAGGTACGGCACCGTCGGCATCTGGTACTGCAACCGCTTCCGTTACGGCGAGCGGTGGTACCCCTTCTTATACCTATAGCCTTGATGGAGGTTCATACCAATCCAGCAATATCTTCCAGGGGATTAGTGTTGGCAATCATAACATTACAGTAAGAGATGGTAAAGCTTGTTCAGTAACAAAACCTTTTACTATCGTGGCAACAGGCTCATCGCCCCTTGTTATTACAGCGGTAGCAGGAACAATTGCCTGCAATGGAGGTACCACCACGGTTACTATGACGGCTACCGGCGGTAAAGCGCCTTACACCGGAACTGGTACATTTACCGTAAGTGCTGGTACCTACACATACACAATTACAGATGCAAATGGTACCAGCGGCACTACTTCGGTAACTGTTACCCAGCCTTCTGCCATCAATGCAACGCTTTCTGTTGGAACTATTACTGTAGCAGGTGGAGTTAGCTTTATAAATGTAAATGCAACAGGCGGAACTGCCCCTTATACATACCAGATCAATAACGGAGCTTTTCAATCTACAAATACATTTTCTAACCTGCTCGCAGGTACATATACCATAAATGTAAAAGATTCCAAAGGTTGCGTTAGAACAACAAGCACAACCATCGCGGCGCCGCAACAAGGAACTTTGCAAATAGTATTGGTTTCAAAAACAGATAACAGCTGCAGATGGAGGTGGGATGGAACAATTACCCTCGGTGCAACAGGAGGAACAGCACCTTACCGCTACAGCATCAATAATTACGGTTACGGTTCAAATAACAGGTTTGTAAACCTGGGGCCAGCAACCTATACCGTTAGGGTAAAAGATGCCCGTGGTGCAATTTCAACCATGAGTGTGAAAATTTTAAGTAGCAATGTTTCTTGTACTGGTAAATCGGCAACAACTGAAGTTCCGGCACTTAACCCGGTGCAAGGAACTGTTGAAAAATCTGCTGTAGCAGAACAAATACCTTCGGCCGTAAAAATAAATGGCCTGGATATTCAGGCTTATCCAAATCCAACTTCAACTGAATTCACCTTGCTGGTAAACAGTGATAATGGTAATGAAGATGTCATCGTAAATGTAATTAATATGAATGGCCAACGGGTTTTTCAGGGTAAAACCAGGGCATTCAAAAAAATAAATTTTGGAAATAATTTCATATCGGGTGTTTACATCGTAAAAGTAGTGCAGGGTAATACTACTCAAACACTGAAGCTGATAAAAGCCAGGTAAAAATTTCTCTGAAACCCCCTTAATCGTGATCCCGTTCAGCCACTTTGGTTGCCGGGATCTTTTTTTTCCATAGCGCTGTACTACTTAGTAAAATTCTCTTTTCAAAAACCGGGATTGATTCCAAACCTAATTAGAACAATCTGTATATCAATAAGTTGCAATATATACTTTCTGTTGTAGTACTTATATTACACGAAATCTGTATCACCCTTTACAAAAACTAGGGTTTTTTAGCAGAATTTTAGCAAATTGAAAAAAAGAATAAAAAATAGTTAAAAACGGGCTTCGACGATATTCTATAATATCCAATATATCTTAAACTTAACGCCTCCCACAATAGATATATTTCCGATTTAGATTTTTTGAATTCTTCTTGTATACGCCTCTATTTCAGAGGTATATGCTTTCCTTTCCCATTATTAGGGAAATGGTAAACATTAGTACAGGAAACAAAAAGTTAATCAAGATCGTTAATATCAAATTTGTAGAAAAATGAGGCTTTTTTTATCGTTATTATTATTGCTCCTGACAGGGATTACCCAAGCTACCAATTTTTATGTTGATGCATCCACCACTTCGGCAACCCAAAACGGTAGTTTAAGCTCCCCCTGGAAAACCCTTAGCCAGGTTTATAGCAATCGGTCTCAGATAAATGCCGGAGACTTTATTTCTTTTAAGCGTGGAGGAACATATCCAGGCCAATTGATTTTCGATCGTTCCGGCACAGCAGCAAATCCTATAACTTTTAACGCCTACGGAACAGGCAATGCTCCTATTTTCTCTGGAACCGGAAGTGCGATCTGGTATTTGTTCTATCTGAATAGTCAGTCCTATGTTACTTTTGATGGCTTAAATATCACTGATCCCGGTTTAAGTATTTCCGATCATTCTCAAATGGCCCGGATACAGCGTGTGTTTTATCTGGATGGAAATTCCAATCACATTACAATAAAAAAATGCGATATTTCATTGGTGGGTATCGGAGCATATCTTGTTGGCTCTTATAATACAATGGATAGCTGTACTGTTCAAAACCTCAGGATGGTTGTAAATACAAATAATGGAGGTTATGATGATTATGGTGCCAATCCACTGGTGATAACGAGTTCTAATAATCGTATTACCAATAATCGTTTTCTCGATTGCTGGGCACCTTGCTATGATTTTACTTATGATGGGGGAGCAATTGAATTTTATGGCGATGCAGTTAATAATAATTTCATCGGCTATAATACCATGATCAATAATAACGGGCTGATTGAAATTGCCAGCAATAGTTCTGGCGTTTCCAACAACAACACATTTGCCTATAACAAGCTTATCAACAACGGAAATATTTTCTTCATTCATAATCAAACTACCAGTGTAAATAATTTACAGTTTTACAATAATGTGGTGATAGAAACAGTAGTACAGCGTGTTTACGATAACTACCTGGGAGCAATGTTTTCCTCATCCTCATCCTCAGGTATTGTAGTAATGAAAAATAATATCTTCTGGTTAAATACCGGCATTGATGTTGTGAGATCTTCACAATTTACAGGTTCTCAAATGACCCATGAGAACAATATATATAAACTGGGCGCTGGCAGCGTTTTAAATTTTAATCAAAATACAACGGAGATCACCACAACGGCAACAAATTTATTTACCAACACTACCTCATCAGATCCTTCTCAATGGAATCTTGTTCCTGTTAGTGCCAGTCCTGTAATAGATTTTGGACAAAACGTGGGAATCGCCAGGGATTTTGTAGGCAATATTGTGCCTACCGTTCCCAATGCTGGTTTATATGAAACCAGTACTTCACCTTCTTCAACTTTATCTGTTTCTACAACAACCCCGGCTGCTATATCGTGTAACGGCGGAAGCACCTCTATCACGGTAACGGCTACGGGCGGCACAGCTCCTTACACAGGTACAGGCACTTTTTCAGTTACCGCCGGAACTTACACTTATACAATCATAGATGCAACAGGTAATATAGCTACCAAAACAATCACTGTTAGTCAACCGGCCGCCATCAACACAATTATCAGCGCAGGAACAATTGCTGCCTACGCAGGAACTACAAATTTATCTTTAACAGCATTGGGAGGTACAGGTATATTCACTTATAAACTTAACAATGGTGCTTATCAGGCTTCAAACGTTTTTAGTAGTGTTGCTGCCGGAAACCACACTGTTACTGCAAAAGATGCTAACGGATGTACAAGCTCCAATACCTATACTCTTTTGCAACCTGGAAGCAGTTCGATGATCATTTCAGCCACTGTAGCAGGTATCAATTGTTTTGGCGAAACAACTAATGTAAGTGTAACAGCTACGGGTGGAACAGCTCCATATACCGGAACGGGTAATTTTAACGTTGGCGCAGGTACGTACACTTACACAATTAATGACGCAGCATATTCGTATAAAACCAAAACTGTATCCGTAACGCAGCCGGCTTTACTTTCAGCAAATGTAACTGCTGGTACCATCAATATTGCCGGCGGAACTACTTCACTAACGGTTAGCGCTACCGGCGGAACTGCTCCTTATTCCTATAAATTAAACAACGGCGCTTTTCAATCCTCTGCAACTTTTAGCAGTATAATCGCGGGAACTTATAGTGTAACTATTAAGGATGCAAAAGGATGTTTAACGGTTAAATCGGTAACCATCGCACAACCATCTGTATTACTTACTGCTACTGCAACTGCAGGCTCAATTCTTTGTAATGGAGGAAGTACCACAGTTAATGTTACTGCTTCAGGCGGCGTATCGCCTTACACCGGAACGGGAAGTTTCACAAAAACAGCCGGAACTTATAACTTTACTGTTACAGATGCGATCGGTGCAACAAAAACAGTCAGTGTTACTATCAACCAGCCAACTGCGCTGTCAATGACTTTAACGGCAGCTCCAATTACAATTGCCGGAGGATTAACTTCAATAAATGTAGCAGTTACAGGTGGAGCAGGTAGCTATCAATATAAGAAAAACAGCGGTTCTTACCAGGTCTCTAATGTATTGGGTAATATTTCTGCCGGAACTTACAAGGTAACCGTGCTCGATGCCAATGGATGCACCATGGCAAAGAATATTACGATTGCAGACGCTGCACAAAGTAGCCTGGCTGTTTCTGCCACTGCGGGAACAATTGCCTGCAATGCAGGTACCACAACGGTTTCAGTAACTGCAACCGGCGGGCTGGCACCGTACTCCGGAACCGGTAATTTTACAGTAACAGCGGGTACATACACTTATAACGTAACTGATGCAACAGGAACCACCCGTTCCAGAACCGTAACGGTAACGCAACCTTCTGTTATCAATGCAACATTAACGGCCGGTACGATATCAGTTTCGGGAGGTACCACTAACATTACTACCACAGCTTCTGGTGGCACCGCCCCATATTCTTATAAATTAAATAATGGGGCTTACCAGTTATCCGCTACTTTTAATGGAGTAGCAGCGGGTACTTATAACGTTACAATTAAAGATGCCAGGAATTGTACAGTCGTTAAAAGTGTAAAGGTGAATGCGCCACAATCTTTGCAAATAATACTGGTTTCAAAAGCAGATAATTCCTGTCGGTTCACCTGGGATGGAAGCATAACGGTTGGGGCTACAGGAGGAACAGCGCCTTACATGTATCAGATAAATAATTTTGGATATGGCGCTACTGCAACATTCATCAACCTTGCCCCGGGCGTTTATACTTTATATGCAAAAGATGCAACGGGAACTATTTCTTCTTTACCGGTTACCATACTAGCCAGTAATGTGGTTTGTACGGGCAAAAATGAAATTTTTTCCAAACAGTCAACCTCAACGCAATCATTAGTTGAAGATTTTGAGATCCAGGCCTATCCAAATCCAACCAGCAGCGTTTTATACCTCAATATCAGCAATGCACTGAATCTTCCTACATCTATAACTGTTTGCACAATGCAAGGTAAAGTAGTGGAGCAGTTAACAACTAAAGCATCTGGTAAATTTAGTTTGTGCAGGTCAATAGCTGCCGGGGTTTACATCGTAAAAGTTCAACAGGCAGAGAAGAACAAAATATTTAAAGTTGTAAAAACAAATTAATAGCA
>JANOCC010000058.1:0-5698 GCA_031411955.1 Ferruginibacter sp. | reverse complement strand
GCGGGCTGTATATCAGCCAGGGGCCGCTTTTGCCTTTTTTGTGGCACATCCCGTTGAGTATCGGGAGCGGGACAAAAAAAGAAAGGATTTTTTTTGCAACTATAAAATTGAAAGTAACATCTTTCTATTTGTATAAACTTCTTTTGCTTAACCAAAAGAAGCAAAAGTCAAGGGCTTCAGAAAAAAAAGCTAAACTTGCTTTCATTACGCTACAGCGAAAAGTGCTAGAGCCAAACAGCATAATTCCATTCAACCGACATAGGATCAACATTTCCCCAATGCCAATCACTTTCGCCGTAAACCCACCTGCGGTGGACCGCTGCATTCCAGCAAGTTCTTAACGCAATTTTTTCTGAGGCCCATCCTAGAAGCAATTAACTGAATAGGAAGCGATGGTTTTGAACAATCTCGATACGTCGCAATAATCGAATTTCATACCTTTTAAAATCTCTATTTAGAAAATAAGAAACTATGCAAAACCGCTGCACAATCAACATTCTACTTTACAGTTTACTTTGCACAACTGCTCCAAATAGCTGTATCCCCTGGGTGGGCTGTATATCAGCCAGGGGCCGCCTTTTTTCGTTCTTTTTTGGCGGAGCAAAAAAGAACATAACAGAAAATTACTTTATTAAACGAACCAACTTTTATTTTGTATTAACTTCTTTTGCTTGATCAAAAGAAACAAAAATCAAGGGCTTCAGAAAAAAAAGCTAAACCTGCCTTCATTACGCTACGGCGAAAAGTAAAAGAGCCAAACAGTATAATTTCATTCAACCGACATAGCATCAACATTTGACTAATGCCAATTACTTTCGGCGTAAACCCACCTGCGGTGGACCGCTTCATTTCAGCAAGTTCTTAACGCAATTTTTTCTGAGGCCCGTCCTAGAAGCAGTCTGCTGATTAGGAAGCGATGGTTTTGAACAATCTCGCTACGTCGCATTAATCGAATTTCATACCTTTTAAAATCTCTATTTAGAAAATAAGAAACTTTGCAAAACCGCTGCACCATCAACTTACCACTTCACAGTTTACTTTGCACAACTGAACCACATAGCTGTTTCCCCTGGGTGGGCCGTACATCGGCCAGGGACCGCCTTTTCCTTTTTTTGGCGGGACAAAAAAAGGAAAAAGAAAAAAGTTAATCAATCGAATCAGTTATAATTTAATTATATAGCAATGCACTATTATATTTTTTTTATTTCATCTTTTTGCTTGCTCCCGATAGTCAGCGGGATGTGCCACAAAAAGAAGCAAAAAGGCGACCGCCATCGATATACAGCCCGATGCCGGAGCAGCAATGTTCAGTTCCAGTACATAGTAAACTCAGCATTAACAGATCTAAGTCCTTTTAATAACTAGCATAAATTTTTGACTGATATATTGCGAAAAGTAGAGACTTGTCAAAGCCACTGGCTCCACGCCGGTGATACCGTGATGGGGATTCCAATATGGCCCCTGTTTTGTAAACAAGCCAGTATCTCTAATTAAAAAAAATATAAACATGATCCCTATCGGTGATGACAACTCAGACAGGAAAGGTATCCCGTTCATAAATTATATACTGATAGCCATCAATATTATCGTGTTCATCGTATACCAGAAATGGGGAACGGATATCGGCTTCACCTTCAGTTTTGCAACGGTGCCTGCAGAGATCATGAGCGGTCATGATATTGTAACAGCCGCCACTGTTGTGCAGGATCCGCTGTCGGGCCAGGATGTTACTATTCCGGGTTTGGGTGTAAGTCCGTACCCCGTTTACCTTACGCTTATCAGTTCTATGTTCATGCACGGCGGGCTCGCACACCTGGGAGGCAATATGTTGTACCTGCTAATTTTCGGCGATAACCTTGAACATCGCATGGGGCATTTAAAATACCTGCTATTTTATTTTATTTGTGGAATTATTGCCTCTCTTACACACGTGTTCTCAGATTATATATTTGGAGAGAGTCACCTGATACCCAGCCTGGGTGCATCCGGTGCTATTTCCGGTGTAATGGGAGCTTACCTCTGGCTTTTTCCAACAAGAAGTATTAAAGTGTTGCTCTTGATCTTTGTAGTTCGTATGCCGGCATTCATTGTTTTGGGTACCTGGATATTGTTACAACTTGCCAACGGTACAGGATACCTTGGTGGAAGTGAAGCCAGCGGTATCGCTTACGCAGCGCATATCGGCGGCTTTTTTGCCGGGTTGTTACTGGCTAAAAAATTCATTATACCGGAACAAAAAAAGCGATGGTTTGGTTAGGCCAGTAGTAATTGTTGCGGCACCAATATTGTATCAGCAATATTAAACTTATTATTATGCTAACAGAAAATTTAGAAACTGCGGAAGATTTTGATCCAAAAAATAGAAACCGTACAGACGAAGATGTTCCAAAAATGGCCACTCCATCCACAGACGATGATGATGATAACGAAGATGACGATGATGATAATGACGGAGAAGCTGAGGACGACGATGATGGAGATTATACCATTCTGCCTTCCAATGATTCCGGCATTACAGCCGACGACAATGCAGCTACTGGAAGAATGCATGAGAAGGAAGGGGAGTAGAGAAAAGAAGTGATATGCCTTTATCGGAAAAAGAGTTGTGGTGGGTATTTACCAAACTCACCGGGCGTATTTTAGAGACAGGCATATCCTTTTTTTACCAGATAACTTATTAAACCAGCTTCACCATGAAACGTATTTTACCTGTTTTCCTACTATTGATTTCAAAATTGTTATTTGCCCAGGATAACAGGCCATTGGAGACAATAAAGCCCGGCGAAGCAAGCACATTGTCTGCTGCTAACCCTTCTATACCCATTACGCCATCCACCAGTACCAGCATCATCCCTCAACCACAGGGAATGCCTGGGAGTAATACCAACCCTACCACTGGCACCGTGATAGGGATTAAGAAAAAGAAGACTGTTGCACAGCAAGCAACCAGTACAGTAAATAAAAGATCCGACAGCAGCTCTAAACCACGAAAGCCATTAAGTCCGAATCGCTTTAATAAGAAAAAGGGTTCCTAAGATTTTAGTTGCTCACCGAATAATCTTTAAAGGGTTCCTGTATACAAAAGCAGCATCATTTTTTTTGATGTAATAACATTGCGGTCATTCTGAGAACCTAAAGACTGGCGTAATTTTTATTATTAAAAACAAGGCATGTTATTAGGTTTTTTAAGTTGATTATCTAATTACGTTTGGACGGACTTAAGCACAATACACAAAATTATCAGGCAGATGTATTTATTACAAGTATCTACAGGCTTTAGCTGGAAGGAAATAATGCTGGGATCAGAAAACTGGAGTTTTCTTCCGGAAACTGTATTGCGAACCTGCATTATGTTTATTATAATAATCATCGCTCTCCGTTTATTAGGTAAGCGTGGTGTAAAGCAGCTTTCTGTATTTGAACTGGTTGTTATAATAAGCCTGGGTTCTGCAGCTGGTGATCCAATGTTTTATAAGGACGTGGGAATTTTACCGGCTTTGCTGGTGTTTATTGTGATCGTTGGGTTTTACACGCTCATTACTTACTTTATTGGAAAAAATAAAAGGTTTGAAAAGTTATTAGAAGGTAAACCTGTATGCCTCATTAAAGATGGCGCTTTTTCAATTTCAAATTTTTCGAAAGAAGCACTGGGGGAAGATGAGTTTTTTGCAGAGCTGCGCATGCAGGGCGTTTCTCAATTAGGACAAGTTGAAGAAGCGATTTTAGAAAGTTCGGGTAATATCAGCATATTTTATTATCCTGATGAATGGGTGAAATTAGGTCTTCCGATCATGCCAGGCTCACTTGATAAAGCACAAAAACAAATTGCAGCAACCGGCCACTACGCCTGTGCATTTTGCGGTTTTACTGAGAAGTTAGAACCGGCTCCTCTGTATCAATGTACAAAGTGCAACAAAACTGATTGGGTAAAAGCTAGTGGCAAATTAAGAATCCATTAATGTCTAAGGGCAGCTGCTGCCTGCACAGAGCCAAACATGTATTTTGAAGCTGAGCGAAATAATCGTCTGTAGTGGGCTGCTTAAAACAACACTACTGTCTACTTAAAAAGTGATTGTTTTAATCCCCTGTTGTGAATGGAAAAAATTAGCAGGAAGCATCAGTCAGCAAAAAGTCTTTTTTAGGGAATAGTATTGCAATAATTTCTACGAAATATTTTTACAGATCCAATTAGAGGAAATTATTACTCACACAACAACTTAAGTTATGCGTGTGATTAATGGCATGATTATTAAATAATTTTTGAAGAATATTTTTATCTTAAAATGCTACGCTGTGGCAAAATCAACCAATAAAAATCTATTTGTATGAAGAAAATAATATTAATTACCGCGTCTGTAGCAATCGGAGCCGCAATAGTGAATGTGTTGGTGCGGAGAAGAAGGTCTGGAAAGAATTCCATTCCTGAAAACGATCAGTTCCTTCGTTCGGGTCATCATCTTACAAATGTTTTTGCAAGTGCAAAAGAACATGCAAATAAATATTAGATCTATCCAGATCTTATTTTGCTTTGGGATGTTTATATAAAAAAGAGATGGATAAAGCCCATCTCTTTTTTATATAAATCAGCTTATTATTAATATCGTTTTACGATATTAAATAAAAATCTTTCCGGCGTACCAATTACTCCACTCGCTTCTCTTCTTTTTTTCAATGCATCTGATACGGAATAGGCATTTGCCTTTGCAGTATCTAATAATGCAGTAACCAGCACTACTTTTTTATCATTGTCGGCATCACGACCAATCACGCGTTCCACTATACCATTGTCAAGCCGTTCCTGTTTTCCTTCATTAAAAGCGGTTTGCCAGGCATCGGCATCTTTCACTGTCATGATATTCATAGAACGTATGCTGCTGTTAACAATAGCATTATCCTGGTAATAAGAAGTTGTAAACATGATGTTAGGGATTCCCATAACGCCGCCTTTTTGCATTGCTTCTTTTAGGTTGGGGTTTTTGGTAAAAGCCCGGGCTTTTTCAAGATCATCTGCCTTAAGTGCTACAAGAATCATGTTTGAATCTGCGAGGCTTCTTCCAATTACATAATTGTGCAAACCATTTGCCAGTCGCATGGAATCATGCGCTTCATAAGAAGGTTGCCATTTTGCAAAGTTGGCCACTTTGTGCCTGATGATTAACATCACTTGCGGAGTGGTGGTAATTGTGCTGACTGCAGCAGGTACTGCCGATGCAGTGTCATTAATTGCCAAGCTGCTTTCAGCAGAGCTAACATCATCATTGGATTTTTCCTTGTTTCCCCCGCAGGAGCAGAAAACAAATACGAGTGATGCGTACAAAAGCTTTCGGGTAAAACTGTACTGTTTCATTGATTGTTGATTTAAAGATGAAAGAATGACAGGTGCAGGAAAGCTATATTCCGATGATAGAGAGGCTGAGTAAAACTACTACTATAATTACATATATAAAAAAGAATTTAAATATAATTCATGCCCTATATTTTGGTAGCCCTGGTGTCGGCTCAGAAACTTCATCATCCTCAATCACGGTGAATTGTATCCCACCATTAGCTGTGAAAGTTTTCCGCAGAAATAAGGAGATTGTTCCGCAGATTTTCATAGAAATTTTATCATCCTCAATCTGCGTGAATTCGATCTCCGGAAATCTGCGGTAAAAGTTGTCGTGAGGAACCGCAGTTTGCTCCGCACTCAGTCTCAGAA
>JANOCC010000057.1:0-7672 GCA_031411955.1 Ferruginibacter sp. | reverse complement strand
CGCAATATCCTCCGCATGAACTATTTGTTCCCACATGTGCCCTGTAAATTCCGTGTAATGTGCAATACCAATAAATCGCAACACTTCAGGATTGGCATATAAAACATTTATTTCTTTATCTGTTTGCCAAACCCACATAGGTGCCTGGTCTGCCAAAACCTTGAATTGTTCTTCTGCTTTTTTCTGTTCGGTAATATCTGTATTGGTTCCTATCCACCGGATAATCTTTCCTTCTTTATTTACAACCGGATGTCCACGGGTAAGAAACCACCTGTACTCGCCATCATGCCTTCGCAGGGGAAAAGTGAGTTCGAATGTTTCATTGATATGCCATATTTTTTTTGATATTTCCAATACACGTTCTATATGGTCCGGGTGATGTACTTTTTGCCAGCCCCATCCCTGCATTTCTTCCAGGGTAAGCCCGGTATATTCTAACCATCTTTTGTTGTACCAGAATATCCATCCTTCGCCATCTGCAAGCCAGGCCAGGTTTTCCATATTATCTGCCAGGGTGCTGAATTGCTCTTCGCTTTCTTTTATCTTTTCAACAGCCAGTCTGCTTTCTGTAATGTCGGTAAATAAAATGGTAAACATTTCCTTGCCCGCTGGAGAAGCCTTGATTTCAAACCACCGGTTAGTGAATTCAAAAAATTTCTCAAACTTTACCGGGCGCTGATTATCTACTACGGAAGCATAGGTTTCAATCCACCATTTATCAATTGTAGGAAAAGCCTGGAGTACTGTTTTACCAAGCACCGATTCTATACTTATTCCTGTCTGCTTTTCATAAGTGGAATTTACTTCATGTACATAGTAGTCAATACCCTTCCCTTCATTATTGCGAATTAATTCACCAAGAAGAAACCCCTGATCAATGGAATTAAACAAGGTTCGGTATTTTTCTTCTGATTTGAGAAGGGTTTCTTCTGACTTTTTACGCTCATGTATATCAAGTCCTACACCCATCATTCCTATAAATTCACCATTTAGTGAGAAGCGAGGGGTTGCCTTCCATAAGATGGTACGATATATACCATCAATTCCTTTTTGGCGATTTTCAAATGAACAGGATTGCCGCTTATTAAAACCATCCATGTAAATTTTAGTGGCTGGCTCAATATCGTCCATATGAGTTATCTCGGCCCACGCCCTTCCCTTGTAAGCATTGGTTGATATGCCAGTATAATCCTGCCAGGTTTTGTTCAAATATTCAACTTCTGCATTTTCACCGGCCAAA
This sequence comes from Ferruginibacter sp., assembly GCA_031411955.1. GTDB lineage: Bacteria > Bacteroidota > Bacteroidia > Chitinophagales > Chitinophagaceae > Ferruginibacter. The sequence continues at coordinate 6,432 of JANOCC010000057.1, read as the reverse complement.
AATATAAACACGGGTGCATCATCAGCAATAGCTCGAAATCGTGCCTCACTTTCCTCTATGCTTTTTCTAGACAATACCTTTTCAGTAACCTCTTGTAATACACCAGTGAAACGGTAGGCAATCCTATCTTCATTAAACCATACCCTGCCTTTACCCTGTACAATGATTTCTTTATTAGTTAGTGGGTTTATAATACTGTATTCTTCCTCATAAATGCCACCCGATGAATAATCCAGCACTTTTTTAATGGCCATAATGATCCTGTCTCTATCTTTTTCGGCAATGGCGTCTGTGGCATGTTGTAGTTCTATTTCCTCGGATGCAGATAATCCGAACCATGATTTTAAACGGTTATTGGCTGTAAACTTATTGGTGGCAGGATCATAATCCCAGGTACCTAATTCGGCAGCATCCATGGCAAACTTTAACTGGGTAGAATTTTCTAATAATGCAACCTGTGCCTTTTTCTTATCAGTAGTTTCTATAACAGTTACCAAAACGCCACCTACTTCACCATTGTCTTTTCTTATAGGACTATATGCAAAATCGAAATAACATTCTTCTACAAAACCGTTCCTGTTTAAGGGTAACATTAAATCTGGAAAACCAACAGCTTTCCCTTCCATTACGTCATCAAACATCGACCCTATAATGTTGTCCCATATTTCTGAAAATGTTTCTTTTGTGCTAATACCCAAAGCCTGTGGATGTTTGGTAGCCCCAAGTATGGGGCGATATCCGTCATTGTAAAGCTGGATATATTCATTGCCCCAGGCTATATACATACCAAAGGGATTATCGAGCATTACGGCAACCATGGTGCAAAGGCTTTGAGGCCATTCTGCAGGGTCGCCTAAAGCTGTTTTACTCCAATCTTTTGCTCTTATCATTGCACCCATTTCTCCCCCTCCTTTAAGAAAATAATATTCAGAATTTCTATTGATCATATTAACAGTACTTACGGGTGAAGTATAAATTTGTCTCTGGAAGGTTGAGTTAATTGTTTTTGTGATATGAGTGTAACCGCTTCGAAGATCACTTCTTTTAATTTATCATATTCTCCTGGCTTACAAATATAATAAAGGGCTCCTTTTTGGTAAAGCAAATCTACAACTTCCCTATTAAGAGAAGTGGAGTATATAATTACCGGAAGGTTCATTAATTTATTAATTTTTTTTATTTCTGATAAACATTCGAATCCGCTTTTTCGGGGCATATTCAGGTCAAGGAAAAGAGAATCCGGTAGTTGTGATTCTTTTGCAGACAGTAGTTGCATAAGTTGTACTCCGTCATTTACGGTGGTAAGTTTTGCGGATATGGGTAGTTCTTCTAATGCTTCCTTAAAGAAAAAACAATCGTCTTTATCATCATCTGCAAGTAAAAGGTTGAGAGAAGTTGTAGACATTTTATAAATGTAGCTTTAAATTTGAACCGATAATTTGCAAGTAGAAGTTGCATTCTGCGGTGGATTGCTTCCCTTACAATTTGAGATAAATTAGCAAAACTTTTGCCGAAAAATCGGGAGCTTGTCAATTCATGTTTATAGTATGGTAACCGGAGCGGTTAGCACTGCCTATTACGGATACCGCTTTGCTTGCAGGCGGGGAAATAGTATTCCGTTTGCCCGGCGCTGTTGCTTATTAAAGGAACGAAAATTTCACCAAAGTTGAGCCGGCTGCACTCTTTGCGTAGCCCGGCGGCGGATTAGAAGCAGTGAACCAAAGATTGGTTCCGATATGGCGCTAAGAATATGATTGTCCGCCCAAATTGCGGTGATGTTGGCTGATATTTTTCTATCCAAAATGTCCTCCAATATAGCGTTGAGTTAGTTCTTTTTTTGGGTGATTAAAAATAGTGTCACAGGTATCAAATTCTATTAGTTCACCCAAATACATAAAAGCTACTTTTTCTGATATCCGTTGTGCTTGCTGCATATTATGCGTTACAATAACAATTGTAAAATCTTTCTTTAGCTTTAAAATTAATTCTTCTATTTTTTTAGTGCTAATGGGGTCAAGGGCAGAACAAGGTTCATCCATTAAAATCACTTCGGGTCTAAGCACAACCGTTCTGGCAATGCATAGTCGTTGTTGTTGTCCACCAGACAGTTTTACTGCGGGTTTTTTTAATTCATCCTTTACTTCATCCCACAAAAAACTTTCTTTTAAAGCATTTTCTATTAATTCGGGTATTTCGTGTTTAGGGTAATTGTGAATTTTTAAGGCATAAGCAAGGTTTTCATAAATGCTTTTGGGCAATGGATTTGGTTTTTGAAAAACCATTCCAATTCTTCTACGAATATCTGTTACCGAATTCTTCTTGTCGTATAAATTTAAGTCATCTAAAAACAATTTTCCTTCAATTCTTGCCTCTGGAGATAAATCGTGCATGCGATTAAAACTTCGAAGCAAAGTAGATTTTCCACAGCCAGATGGGCCAATCAATGATGTTACCTGATTCTTTATAAAATCAATATTGATGTTTTTTAGAATTTGCTTTTTCCCGAAGTACAAATTTAAATTCTCGGCTCTTAGTTTATTTGAATCCATATTAGTCTTGCGTTCTGTTTTTAAATCGCACATAAAAGGCAACGATATTGAGCATAAATACCAAAAGTATCAATACAGTTGCTGTTCCATAAGCTAAAGGCCTCACTTGTTCGATGTCATTATGCTGTGTTGATAGCATATACAAATGATAAGGCAATGCCATAAATTCTTGATTGGCAGCAGTGCTTACACCATTAATATAAAAGGCAACACCAGTAAATAAAATAGGAGCAGTTTCTCCAGCCGCTCTTGAAAGTGTTAAAATAACTCCAGTTAAAATGCCGGATAAAGCTTTTGGCAAAACAACATCTTTAATTGTTTCCGCTTGTGTTACACCTAGTGCCAATGTGGCTTCCCTCAAACTATTTGGTATTCTTTTTAAAGCCTCTTCAGTAGTGGTAATGATGTATGGCAAAGACAATAAACCTAACGTTAAACCAGCAGACAAAATGGATGTGCCAAAATGTAATGCTTGCACAAATAATGCTAAGCCGAATAAACCATATATGATAGATGGAATTCCAGCCAGGTTTCTGATAGACGCACGAATAATATTGGTAAGCATAGATGGCTTGGCATATTCGTTAAGGTATATGGCACAAGCAACTCCAAAGGGAACTGAAAACAAAGTGGTAATAAACGTTAAAACAACAGTGCCAACAATAGCAGGTAAAATACCACCTTGTGTCATTCCGTTACTAGGAAAGGATGAAACAAAATTCCAGGATACACTAGAAAATCCCTTTGTGAAGATATCCCATAATATCACGCCTAAAAATAAACAAACTATGAATGTGCTACCACAGAGAATAATCCAATTGAATGTGCTGATAAGACCTTTCTTTTTCATCAGGCGTGAAATTTTCGTAAACGATTTGCAAAATATTCACCAATAAAATTTACAACAAGCGTAATCAAAAACAATAGAGCAGCAATGGCAAACAAAGCAAAATAATGCGTTGTTTGATAAGGCACTTCTCCCATTTCAATAGCTATGGTGGCGGTAATGGTTCTTACAGAATCTAAAAAACCTTTTGGAATGGCAGCAGCATTTCCTGTTGCCATCAACACCGTCATTGTTTCGCCTAAAGCCCTGCCCAAACCCAACATCACGGCGGCTATTAATCCAGGCATTGCGGCAGGAATAGTAACTTTAAAAAGCGTTTCCCATTTGTTTGCCCCCAAAGCCAAAGAAGCTTCTCTATGCGATTTTGGTACGGCATTAATTGCATCTTCACTAATGGTAACAATGGTTGGCAGTGCCATTACTGCCAACAAAATAGAACCATTTAAAGCATTCAATCCGTTTTGAATACCAAAAATCTGAGCCAATCCAGGACCTACTAAAACAATTCCTAAAAAACCGATTGCTACCGATGGAATGGCAGCCAGCATTTCAATAATTGGCTTCAAAAACATCTGTAATTTTTTAGGTGCCATTTCAGATAAATATGCTGCGGTTAAAATTCCTAATGGAACTGCTATTAGCATAGAACCTAAGGCTACCAAAGAAGTGCTTACCAATAATGGTAAAATGCTGTATTTTGCTTCAGGATCCCATTGCGAACCTGTAAAAAAATCAATAGGGGATACTTTTAAGAAAAAAGAAATACTGTTGGAAAAAAGCATTAAGAAAATAGCTGCCAATAATGCAATGGTTATTAGGCCTGTCACTTTAAAAATGATCTTAAATAAACCATCTATCTGCTCTCTCGTTTTTGTGTTCATTTTTATTTATTAACGGGATAATAACCCGATTGCTGAATGATCTTTGCTCCTATTTCAGATTTCTCAAAATCAAGAAACGGTTTAATTTTTTCGTAATCCCTGTTTCTGAAATACTGAAATAAAGGCCGTTGAAAATAATAACTGCCCGATGCTATTGCTTTTGCATCTAAGGGAGAAATGGCTTTTGATCTTTCATTATAGACATTTAAAATTTTTAAACCTTCCTCATTGTCTCTTAAAACATAGCCAGCACTTACATAACCAATACCTGACGCATCAGCTTTTATGGCTTCTAAAATTTGCGCATTGCCATTCATTTGTTTGGCATAAGGCGAAAAATTGATGTTTAAAATACTTTTTACAAAGTCGTGTGTGCCAGAGTTGCTTTGCCTTCCATAAATGGTTATTGGCATATTTTTTTCGTTTAATGAAGACCAATTAGTAAATTCTCCACTTAAAATTTTAGCAATATTTTCTGTGCTGATAGAATCGAGGATCAACTTGTTTGATGTTACAAAAGCAATGGCATCCTGGGCAAAAATAAAAGAGTCTATTTCGATGTTTTTATTTTTAAACAAACTAAGTTCAGTATGCTTAATACTTCGGGAAGAGTTTGCAATGTCGGCGTTTCCGTTTAGCAGAGAAGCTATGCCCAATCCAGAACCGCCACCCGATACAGAAACCAAAACGTGATCATTTGGTTTATGAAATTGTTCTGCTAACGAAACCGCAAGATTTACTTCGGTATCAGAACCTTTAATTTTGATGGTATTGGTATTTGAGGAACAGGCAGCTAACGAAATGATAAGAACCAGAAAAATAATTTTCATATTCAAATCTAACTGTCCTATGTTATCTGATTGTTAAGAGAATTTCTTTTGGGGGGAAGTTTACGAGCGCTCAAAATTTGTAAGCAACCATATGCATTACAGCAGCACGGATCGTGAAGCAAGCGTAAGTGTAAAACCCGGACGCCGCCCCAGTTAAACTATAGTATGCAAACCCCGGTAGACATAGATAGCAATATCATCAGCAATGCAGAAACGCATCTTGCAGACAGGCGTGATGACAGTTAGTGCCTGCCCCGGGTACTTCAAAACAGCATTGGTCACCTCATCAGCATCAGCCTATCGTAGAAGAGTTAGAAGCCGATACCGGCCACAACAGCGGACCTGCCCTGCAATGCTGTGTTCAGCAAAATATCATGGCGTATATACCCTATACATTTTAAAAAAAGCAGAATTAATTCATCAATACCTTTTACTACGTGCATTATCCTTATGCTTTAATTATCTCATTGAGTTCTTATCACGCGGAAAGTGCCTGTTACGTGGTGATTACCTCCAAGTATATCAACGAAATAAATCGAGAAGTCACCGCCAACATATTCTCCCACATCTCCATACTCTGTAAATGTTACACTAGAAGCTGCAGTGAGATTTACATCAACCATATCATCCACCCTCACTCCGCAGAATACTCCCATATTAAAGCTGCCGATACCGTATCCTGTTATTGTAAATGATAGGTAACGTGTTCCTCCATCAGCATATACAGAGGTAGTTGTTGGTGGATTACTCGTATTTAATATGGCATTAATTAAAGTGTTGTTGCTGCCTGAGATCACATAATTCACCCCGTCGAGGTTGTAATTAACAAAAGAATTTACAACAACGCCACATGCACTCAAAGTGCCGGTGTTAACTGAATTACCTGCAACCGCTATGCTGACAGGATTACTTTGCTGGAGCCCGATATTATCAACTACAGTAACCTCAATTTGTGAAAGCGGAACGCAATGTGAAACGACGATTTGGAAAGAACCATTGACAATGTTGGCATAATACACATAATTGTTAGCAGAAATAATTGCGGTACCATTTGCCAAAGGCTGGTTATTACAGTCGTTTGCTGTTCCGGAAACAGAAAGTAAATCGGATGCTGATATGGATGCCACAATTTGTAATGAAGCATCCTGAACAAAGGGACCTATTGGTTGACTAAACTGAGCGGAGCTACAAGAAATGGGGTCTGAGTAAATATTCATAGTCATTGCCTCACTGGCAGGGACAAAACCTGAAACATTTCCCAGGCTGTCGGTAAAATCTGCCGCAAAACCATAACCACTAGTGACTGATGTTTCCAGTAATACCAT
>JANOCC010000056.1:0-22211 GCA_031411955.1 Ferruginibacter sp. | reverse complement strand
TGGTTGTACTCGTCACTACCGGATTAACCGATAAATTTAGTGTTGCAACAGAATCACATCCTACCGAACTGATCAGCGTAACATTGTAAGTTCCTGCTGCATTATAAGTATTGCTGTTCCAGGAATACGGCAATTGATTGCTGCAAACAGCAATGTTGTTTGTGCTCGTTACTACCGGATTAACCGAAAGATTTAACGTTGCAACAGAATCACATCCTGCTGAGCTTACTAATGTAACAGTAAAAGTTCCTGCTGCATTATAACTATTACCATTCCATGAATAAGGCAATTGGTTGTTGCAAATTATGATATCAGTTGTACTGGTAACGACAGCGTTTGCAGTTAAATTAAGTGTTGCAATTGAATCGCATCCTACCGTGCTTATTAAAGTAACAGTAAATGTTCCTGCTGCATTATAACTATTTCCATTCCATGAATACGGCAATTGATTGCTGCAAACAGCAACGTTGGTTGTGCTCGTCACTACCGGATTAACCGATAAGTTCAAAGTGGCAATAGAATCACATCCTACCGAACTGATCAGCGTAACATTGTAAGTTCCTGCTGCATTATAAGTATTGCTGTTCCAGGAATACGGCAATTGATTGCTGCAAACAGCAACGTTGGTTGTGCTCGTCACTACCGGATTAACCGATAAGTTCAAAGTGGCAACAGAATCACATCCTGCTGTGCTTATTAAAGTAACGGTAAATGTTCCTGCTGCGTTATAAGTATTGCTGTTCCAGAAATACGGCAATTGATTACTGCAAACAGCAACGTTGGTTGTGCTCGTTACTGCCGGATTAACCGATAAATTAAGTGTTGCAACAGAATCACATCCTGCTGTGCTTATTAAAGTAACAGTAAAAGTTCCTGCTGCGTTATAAGTATTACTGTTCCAGGAATACGGCAATTGATTGCTGCAAACAGCAACGTTGGTTGTGCTCGTCACTACTGGATTAACCGATATATTTAAAGTTGCAACAGAATCACATCCTGCTGTGCTTACCAATGTAACAGTAAAAGTTCCTGCTGCGTTATAAGTATTACTGTTCCAGGAATATGGCAATTGATTGCTGCAAACAGCAACGTTGGTTGTACTCGTCACTACCGGATTAACAGTTATTGATAAAGTTGTAATTGCAGCACATTGTGCCGCGGCAGGTGTAAAAGTATAGACAGTTGTTCCGGGTATAGCTGTATTCACTGCAGAGCTCCACGCTCCGGTAATGCTATTTAATGAAGTAGTTGGCAATAATGGGGAAGCCGAATTCTGACAAACAGCATTGATCGGATCAAATAACGGTACTACCAACGCTGGGGCTGTTAAAGTTACCTGCGCAGTTTGAATTGTATATGGGATAACGCAGCCATAATTTAGGTAACTGGCTGTTCCATTGGGTGAATAATTTACATAGGCTCCGTTGTTCAAAGTTGCATTTCCACCTAAAGCGCCATTTTGATTGATAAGGTCGGCAGTATTATAGCTTGCAGTATCCGTACAACCTGCGCCAAAATTTATTATCAGTGTTCTGATTCCCGGTGCGCCTGTGTTATTTGAAAAGTGGCCTTGCGTATTTCCCGGACATTGAAAGAGCGCATATAAAGTATCTGAAAGATAGGCAAAGCTGGAAGAGCTGCCTGGAGGTGTACTGGTGATCAGAACAACATTTGCATTGGCCGGTAATATACCATTAACTGGCAAGGGTAAAACAATTCCGCCTCCTGTGATGGTTGCGTTTACACTGGCATTAAAAGCAGGATTGGCGCAAAGTCCGTTCCATGAATCTGCAGCGGTAGGCCAGGTTACATTTAAAGATGCGGTGTTGATAGGGCTTTGTCCAACCTGGAAAAATGCCATTTCCTGGTCATATTCCGTTGGCGAACACGCATCAACCATCGTACTTTGTATCTGGAAGCAACTGGTTACCGGAGAAACTGCAGGCGCAATACATCCATGGCTATCCGTTACCGTTACAGTATAAGTTCCTGCACATAATCCCGTAATTGTTTGCGTTGCACCTCCATTGCTCCAGCTATAAATGAACGGAGCTGTACCTCCCGATACGTCAACACTGGCATTACCGTCGCATACGCTGGTGCACGATGGGTTATTTCCATGTGCAAAAACAACAGGTAATTCATAAACGGTAATTGCGATAGTGGTTGCACTGGCACATTGCCCTGCAGAAGGAGTAAAAGTGTAGGTGCCTGAAACCTGGTTATTGATCACAGCCGGATTCCAGGTACCGGTTATTCCATTTGTTGAAAGTAAAGGTAAAGCCGGAGCAACCGAGCCACTGCAAATGCCAGGAATAGCAGCAAAGGTGGGTACGTTGGAACTGGTAACTGTTACAGTTATAGTTACAGTAGATGCGCACTGACCTGCATTTGGAGTGAAGATGTAGTTTGCAGAAACAGTGTTGCTGATGGTAGCCGGAGACCAGGAACCGGTAATTCCATTAAGTGATGTAGCAGGTAAAACAGGTGCAACAGTGCCAGTACAAAATGCTGGTATGGAATTAAAAGTTGGAAGGATTGATGAAGTAACGGTAACGGGTAACGTAGCAGTTGTACCACATTGCCCTGCGTTTGGTGTAAAGGTATACGTTGCTGAATTTGTATTACTAACTGAAGCCGGCAACCAACTGCCTGTTAAACCATTTAATGAGGTGGTTGGCAGTATAGGTGATGTTGTTCCCGAACACAATGCCGGGATCGGATTAAACGTTGGAACTATGCTTGAACTAACTGTTACGGCTACAGTAAACGGAACGGCGCATTGGCCCGTTGCAGGTGTAAATATATAACTTCCAGAACTGCTGTTGCTAATGATGGTGGGGTTCCATGATCCGGTAATGCCGTTTAACGAAGTGGTTGGCAAAACAGGAACAGCTCCTCCCTGGCAAATTGCGGGTATACTATTGAAGGTTGGTACAGTAGTAGCAATGGCAAAATTAAGGCAGGCAGGAGGGGCTATATTACCACAAAGATCCGATACCGAACCTGAAGCATTCGTAAGGCAAACCTGGAATGCTCCTGTTGTTGTAATTGCCGGACTCAGTGTTAGATTTATATTATTACCATAATTCGCTCCGCCCGAGCAACTCGCAGATGACCAGCCTGTAACCGTGTAAGGTCCGCCTGGGCCGACTACTGCAAAATCAGCATTCTGAAGTGAACTGCACAAAACATTTTCCGAAAAATTTACAGCCAGTGTACTACCACCACATGTACTTGAAGCATTTACAGATTGAAGGAATGGCGCTACATTATCGAAGATAACAGCTGTAGAAGCACCAAAATTAATTGAGTAACCATTTGTGGATGCGCTATAATTACTTACATTGATCAGGTAAGTTTGTCCGGCAACTACCGGAATTTGTGCATTAAAAGGAGTGCCGCCTGCTCCCTGCGAAGTTTGTGCACTTCCGCCTGTAGGCCCGGTTGCTCCTGATGTAGCAGAGAAATTACAACTAATGCTCATAGCTGGCGTGTTGTAAATATCAGCACAGGTGTGTCCCGTCATATTAAATACCTGCCAGTCATAGTCTTCAGTAAGCGTATTGGGAGTGATCGTGAAATTTAAATTGCCAGAACTTTGAACTGTAAATGTGTACCATACATCCGCCCTTTCGCCGGCTGATAAACAACTGTTGGCGGCATTGATCTCGTTTCCAATATTACCAGTACCAGAGTAAGATATAGGTTGGTTGTAAATATTTTGACAAATTGGTAATGCACCCGGGCAATCCTGCGCAGTTGGTGGTGGGGGTTCAGAAGCACAAATTTGAAAACTGCCGGCATTATCTCCAAAATTATCCCAAAATCTAATCCACAAAACGGTGCCCGGTGTTTGCCCGGTAAGCGTGATAGATGGCATAGGGCTATTTGCCGGACTAGATAGATCATCACAACGAATCAATGTTAATGAATTGCAGGTTCCACTATAAACCGCCATGTCGCCATCAAACATGCTGCCCGGAGCAGCATTAATAAATACAGCACCTGAAGCCGGAACGGTTATGCTGAACCAAACATCTGCACCGGCATAGCTTCCGCACCCGGGTGCCGGCACACCGGTTGTTCCTGTAGCACCTGAATTGTTGTATGTAGTAAAACTGCATGCAGCCGTTACCGGTAAATTAAAAGCATTGCAAGGCTCGTCATTAGCTGGGGGCGGGGGAGGTGTACTAACGCAAATACCAAAACTGCCATTGTTATCATTACCATACTCCCAAAATCTGATCCATATTGTACTACCAGGCGTTAAACCACCGGCAGTTATCTTAGGCATCAGGCCATTATTGCTAAGGTCATCATCACAAGCAAGCAGCATTAGTGCGTTGCAATTACCACTATAGATCGCCATGCCTCCATCTGTGATGATTCCTGTTTGCGTGTCAAATATTAATGTTCCGCCTGCGGGCACTACTACAGAAAACCAAACATCAGCACCGGAATAGTTGGCGCATCCAGGTGCGGGCACGCCACTGGATGCTGTAGCATTAGCATTGGTGTAATTTACATAATTGCAGTTACTACCTACCGTTAGTGGAATTGCAAAGCACGGATTATCATTGACAGGAACTACGGGTGGAGCGGCAGGAGTATTGTTGAAAAGAATATTCCAGTCTATCAAATTACCCGCATCAGTAGTAACCAGGTTCTGGATACATAAATTCCAAACGCCATTAGCATTTTGTCCGTTATTAGCCGAACCAAGATTTCCCTGGGGCAGATAATTGCCCGTATACGGAGCAGTGCCGGTAATTATAGAGCCTGGGGCAGTGGCAGTAAAGCAGGTATTGGTATAATTAACACCCGCAACGCCATTGTTTATAGATAAAGGAATCAAGGTTCCATCAGGGGCACGTAGGTAAATTGCAAGATCGGAATCCCAGGAATGGTTAATGTTTAAGCAAACTGAAGCAAGCCCATAAGTATTATTAATATTACCAACGCCCGTAACTGTGAGGGGAAAGCAGGTTTGAGCACCTCCATCTGGGATAGTTCCTCCTGCACCACTAAATGTTTGGGCGTTTAGTAAGTAGGGAAAAAGTATGAGTTGTAATAGGAATACAAATCTTGTCATACAAGAAATTGGCAGGGTTAGTATTGGTTTTAAATATTGAATTTTAGATGGCAATGAATTGCCAAGGGCATTAAAATTTCAGAGGGGATATTTTATATTAGAATAGCCGGTGGAGAGGGCATAGAAATTCATCGGACCTATTGGAATATACCGGAAGTTAAGAAATTTTAGTTGAAATGAATATATTTCAGTTGAATTTGAAAAGAAAATAATTTCTTCACCAGAGGGAGTAGGACTAAGGGTAAAAGGAAGTAACTATTTAAATTGTTTTATAAAATAATTATTAGTGAAATCGCAAAATAGTTTGGCCCCAAATTGAAGGCTGAATTGTAGGAGATATCCAAATATTGGGGATGTTAGTAAGCGAAACAGATTTGTTCTTTCGATAGTATTCAATCGAAATGCTTTTTAGTATTGCTAGTTTTTAGCTGATCTCGTTTTTAAGCAAACCTTTTATTAGTGCAGACCATTGCATGTGCGAAAAGCCAAGTTTGGCCTGTGCTGCGGCAACCGTATTTCTAACACTATCTATCAATTCCACGTCGTTCACATTGGCTACCTCATTTCTGCCAAAATACCCAACTGTTACCTGGCACCCGGTTCTTTGAATTACAAAAGTAGAAGTTGCCTCACTGCTGAAAAAATGCGCAGTGGTAGCAGTTGTATCGCCGGGACGGTGAGTTGGCCTTAGCGTTACAGACATACTTTCTTCAGCTGAGCTAACTTTATTTACTGATAGCATTTCCGCCTGCACCCAATCATAACCTAATCCTGCAGTTGGCCCCGGGCCAATAATATCTATCCTGATAAAGTCATCTTGCTGAAGCAACCTGTTTATTTCTTTGTTTTTGTTATCAACAAGTATAAATGACGCACTAAAAATCCCACACATTTGTTTCCATACAGGAGGGTTTAACAATCGGGTACAAGCTCTCTCGTAAATTTGAATAGCTGCTTCCAAAGTTTTTCCTTTAATGGTTTCTTCCAGGTCTAGTTTTTTGCCAATAACATGCTCTGGAACGAAACCGGGAACTACCAGCTGCTTCATAAAGATAATTTTTGTCACAAAAATTTATTAAACCCTGCAACGGTGCAACCAGCTGGTGCCGGAAGATCCGATGCAGCCTTCATAGGATCACAAATAACCATGCCAGTTTGGTGCATAACCGGTTAGATATGCTGCGTTTTAATATTTTCGTAATAAAGGAAAATATTGCTATTCTTAATAAAATATATTACTTTAGTAATTCTTAATGAAGTATAACTTTACACATACCATTCCCTCCTCAGTAGCGTTTTTGGCTACCTGCGCAATTGTTATACCTGCATCAACAACCACAACCCGTTAGGGTTGTAGTATCTCATATTATCCACGGGCAATTGCTTTACTAAGATGACAGTCTTATTCAGATCAACAATTTTTTTCCAATTAAATTAAGGTTCATGAAGGTTCTAAAATTCGGAGGTACGTCTGTTGCCAATGCAGAAAATATTAAGAAGGTAATTGGTATTGTAAAGAACGCAGTAATTAAAGACAGCGGTATTGTAGTAGTATCTGCACTGGGAGGTGTTACCGATCTTTTGTTAGATGCCGCTGCCTTAGCAGCAGTGGGAAATATTGGCTATAAAGATAAACTCGAACTTTTAGAGCAACGGCACCTGGATTGTGTAAAGCAACTGATTTCAGGGCCTGGTCAGCAAGAACTTTTGCTAACAGTAAACAATAATTGTAATGAGATAAAGGAATTATGTAACGGCATCTTTCTACTGGGGGAATTAACGGTAAGGTCGAAAGACCGTATAAGTAGTTATGGGGAGTGGCTATCTTCCATGATCATTGCAGCAGCATGCAATGAAGCCGGTGTGCCAGCTGCCTGGAAAGATACAAGGGAACTCATTTTAACCAACAATGCCCATACGGCTGCAGAAGTGGATTTTAAAGTAACAGACGAAAACATCAGGCAATTTTTTACGGGCCAGTTCGCCCGGTTATTTATAATACCAGGATTTATTGCAGCAGATAAGAACGGCATAACTACAACGCTTGGCCGCGGAGGATCAGATTACACAGCAGCAATAATTGCAGCAGCACTAAATGCAGAAAGCCTGGAGATATGGACAGATGTTAGCGGAATGATGACGGCAGACCCACGTTTAACTTCCAACGCAAAGATAATCCCGGCAATATCTTACCAGGAGGCAATGGAACTATCGCATTTTGGTGCCAAGGTTATTTACCCGCCAACCATACAGCCCGTAATGAACAAAGATATTCCTGTGTGGATCAAAAATACTTTTGCTCCCAACGATCATGGAACCGTTATAGTTAACCGCGACCATGAGGCGTTAATTCCGCAAAATGATTCAGAACATATCGTTCGGGGGATTTCCAGTATTAATAATATTTTTCTTATAAGCCTCGAAGGAAGCGGAATGGTTGGAATTCCTGGTTTTTCAAAAAGACTTTTTGAAGCGCTGAGTAATGAAAAGATCAACGTGATCCTGATCACGCAAAGTTCGTCTGAACATTCTATCAGTGTTGCCATTGATGGCGGCATGGCAGAGCAGGCCAGGTATGCTGTTGATACCGCATTCTCCAACGAGATCGCTTTGCAGAAAGTAGAACCACTTAAGATAGAAAAAGATCTTTCCATCGTTGCGCTGGTTGGAGAAAATATGAAGAACCATACAGGTGTAAGTGGCCGTATGTTTAGCGCAATGGGACGTAATGGGGTAAATATCCGTGCCATTGCCCAGGGCTCTTCTGAAAAGAATATTTCTACAGTAATTGCAACGAGGGATGTGAAAAAGTCCATTAATGTATTACACGAAGAATTTTTTGAAACCAGTTTTAAACAGATAAACATATTCCTGGCAGGTACCGGAAATGTTGCTGCAAAATTAATTGAACAAATAAGGCTTCAGCTTCCTTTTCTGCAACAGCAACTACAGTTACAGGTTAGGCTGGTGGGCATTTGTAACAGCCGTTATATGTTGTTAGATGATGAAGGTATCAACCTGGAAAAATGGAAGCAAACCCTGGAAACTTCTAGTCCGGCAAAATTGCAGCTATTCATTGATGAACTGATTTTACGAAATCTCAGAAACAGCGTTTTTGTTGATATCACGGCAAATGAAGAAGTTGCATTGGTTTATGCCCGGTTATTGAAAAAAAATATTGCTGTTGTTGCTTGTAATAAGATCGCCGCATCTTCCGATTATAATAATTACAGGCAATTGAAAGAACTTTCAAGAGAATTTAATGCGCCTTTTTTGTTTGAAACAAATGTAGGTGCCGGCTTGCCGGTGATTGGTACTTTAAACGATCTGCTTAGAAGCGGAGACCGGGTTAATCGTATTGAAGCAGTATTAAGTGGTACACTTAATTTTGTTTTTAATAATTATGATGGTACTAGAAAATTTGCCGACGTGGTTAAACAGGCACAGGAAGAAGGATATACTGAACCGGACCCAAGGCTGGATCTGGGAGGAACAGATGTAATGCGAAAGATCATGATCCTGGCAAGAGAAGCCGGGCAACAACTTGAAATGACTGATATCGTTAATAATTCCTTTATGCCTGTCGAATGTATGCAGGGAACAGTGGAAGCGTTTTACCTGGCTATGGAAAAGCACGAAGCTCATTTTTTATCGCTGTTTGAAAAAGCAAATTCAGCAGGTAATAAATTGAAATTTGTTGCCAGTTATAACAATGGCAAAGCTTCTGTTGGATTACAGCCGATAGATGCAAAGCATGACCTTTATCATTTGTACGGCAAAGATAACATTGTACTATTTTACACAGACAGGTATAAAGATCAGCCCCTGGTAATAAAAGGCGCAGGAGCAGGTGCCGATGTTACAGCCAGCGGCGTGTTTGCCGATATAATCAGGGCATCTAAAATATAAAACTTATGTACGACGTATGATTTAAAAAAGAGCCTTTCATTATACATCACACATCATATATTGTACATCATACATTTTTATCTATGAAATCAATAATCGTCAAATCTCCCGCATCTGTTTCCAACCTTTGTTGCGCTTTTGATATCCTTGGTATGGCATTGAAGGAACCATATGATACAGTACAATTAATAACAAGGGATGAACCCGGTATTCTTATTAATCATACAGATAACTACCAGTTACCTGTAGATGCAAAAGAGAATATTGCCGGTGTAGCCTTGCAGGCGCTGATGGATGCTTACGATTATAAAAAGGGGTTTGAACTAATTATAAACAAACAAATAAAACCAGGAAGTGGAATTGGTTCCAGTGCGGCCAGTGCTGCAGCAGTGGTAGTGGCAGCCAACGAATTATTGGGAAGGCCTTTTAATAATAAGCAACTGGTTTCATTTGCCATGGAAGGCGAAGTGATGGCTAGCGGGTCAAGGCATGCCGATAACCTGGCACCCTGCATTTATGGAGGACTGGTGTTGATAAGGGACACCGCTTCACTGGATATTATTCCAATTAAAACACCTCCAATATTTATAACTATTGTTCATCCACAGATAGAAATAAAAACATCATACGCCAGGGAAATATTGCCTAAGGAAATCCCGTTGAAGAAGGCTGTTGTACAATGGGCAAATGTTGCCGGGTTGATAGCTGGATTCATTAACAGTGATTACGATCTTATCAGCAGGTCGCTTGAAGATATTATTGTAGAACCCGTTCGTAGCAAACTTATCCCGGGGTTTGATGAAGTAAAATCAAAGTGTAAAGATGCAGGAGCACTTGGTGGTGGCATATCCGGAAGTGGACCTTCTTTATTTATGCTAAGTGAAAAAGAAGCGAACGCAAAAGAAGTAGAATCAGTGATGAAGAATATTTATGATAAACTGGGTATAGAATATAAAACCTATGTAACTACAATTGGCGAAGGCGTTAAAGTTATCGTATAGGTAAAACTGAACAGGAGAATCGTCGAACATAGATATCCAAAAAAGTAACAGAAACATCACACTACATCTTCATTTATGAAATATTATAGCATCAACAAACAATCGCCTACCGTTAATTTCAGGGAAGCTACCATTAATGGGCAAGCGCCAGACAAAGGCTTGTACTTCCCCGAATCCATTCCGGTATTAAGCAAGCATGTCGTAAACAACCTGGAGGATTATTCTGAAGAGGAAATTGCTTGCAGAGTTATCAGCCCTTATGTAGGCAATGATATTCCTGAATCTATTTTGAGGCAGATAGTTGCTGAAACTGTAAATTTCCCCATGCCGCTTGTGCAGGTAAATGACACTATGTTTTCTCTTGAATTATTTCATGGTAATACACTTGCTTTTAAAGACGTTGGAGCCAGATTTATGAGTAGATGCCTGGGTTATTTTGTAAAAGATAATGACAAGAAAATAACAGTGCTTGTTGCTACCTCTGGAGATACAGGTGGTGCGGTGGCAGACGGATTTTATGATGTGGAAGCTGTTGAAGTGGTAATTCTTTATCCTGCTGGTAAAGTAAGCCAGGTACAGGAGAAGCAACTTACAACCCTCGGAAAAAATATTCATACACTGGAAGTAAATGGCAGTTTTGATGATTGCCAGAAAATGGTGAAACAGGCTTTCACCGATAATGAACTTACCGAAAAACTGTTGCTTACATCAGCCAATTCCATTAATGTTGCCCGCTGGCTGCCTCAACAATTTTTTTATTTCTTTGCCTGTAAGCAGTGGAAAAACAAAAAAAATCCTCCTGTTATTAGTGTGCCCAGTGGAAATTTTGGAAATATCTGTGCTGGTTTATTGGCTTATCAGTCGGGGCTACCGGTAAATCATTTTATCGCAGCCTGCAATGCAAATGATGTAGTACCTAAATACCTGCAATCCGGAACTTATCTTTCGCAGCCTTCGGTAGCAACAATTTCTAATGCGATGGATGTGGGCGACCCGAGTAATTTTGTACGCATATTGGAGATTTTTGGCAACCGGTTAAACGATATAAAAGAAGTGCTTAGTGCAGAAAGTGTAAGTGATCCGGAAACCCGGCTAACCATGCAACAGGTATATCAAAATCATCAATACCTGTTAGACCCACATGCTGCCGTTGCATATAAATGTTTACAACAGTATCTGGAGATGCATCCGCACATGCAGGGTATCTTCATGGAAACAGCTCACCCGGTTAAATTTTATGATGTAATTGAACCACTCCATTCTATTAAGATTGAACTGCCAGCTTCTGTAATAAACACTATGAATAAAGTAAAGATCTCCACAAAAATTGAAGCAGACTACCATGCTTTAAGGTCTTACCTGACTAAGTAATTTACATGATCTGATAAAAGGACTGAATACAATATTTTTTATATAAATACGATTATATAGTTACATACTTGGTATAGTTACTTAGTGCCATGTGTTAATGCTTGTTCAATATTGCGTTATGAATATTTTAAAATAGTTAACATATTTTTTGAAATTTAAGTTATCACATGAATTACCTTTGTCATATCAACCAATTGAAAAACCCATTTTTAATCAACTCCATCACTATCGAGTGAATCTATACCTCTTTAAAAATTAGTATTCTTTACAAAATTCTTCACCTAAACAAAGTAAAAAGCCTATGAAAAATAAGCGTTTACGAAAGTGGTATGTGTATGTTTCAGCTTTTTTAATGTGCATGATACATTTACCCTTTTCCTTTGCAAAATCAAAAGCTAAACCTGGCAACGCTAATACCGCCAAAGTAATCAGCAGCAGTGAAGCAAGTTTGAAGAGTGAGAAAGCATTTATATACGACAGTCTGCAGTTGAACATGCTGGGGCTTTCGAAGCAGGCATACGAATTTGCCATCCGTGGAATGGAAAGGTTAAAAGCCTCCGGCAAAATAGTCAATGACCAATTGATCTCAATTGTAGATTTCACCAAATCATCCTCTCAAAAAAGATTATTTATTATTGACCTGCAGCATCACAGGCTATTGTTTAACACGTACGTGGCTCATGGCCAAAATTCAGGAGCTGAATTTGCGAACAGGTTCTCCAATTTACCCGAAAGTTACCAGAGCAGCCTTGGCTTCTACAAAACCTCCGATACCTACAATGGCAAGAACGGTTATTCGATGCACCTGGATGGTTTAGAGCGTGGCATCAACAGCAATGCAGATGAAAGAGCAATTGTAATGCATGGGGCGCCATATGTGAGTGAAGATTTTATAAGATCCCGGGGCTATATTGGCAGAAGTTGGGGATGCCCCGCAGTTCCCGAAAAACTTACTAAACCAATTATTGATAAGATTAAAAATGGCACCTGCCTGTTTATATACAGTGAGAATAAAAAATACATGAAGGGTTCCTCTATTCTCAATAGTTAAAAATTTCTGGATTCCTATTAAAAGGCCAGTCCCCGTCCGAGCGATCCGACGGGGACAGTTTTTTGCATTATACAAGGATTGGTCAGTCTGATGAACGGGGAGAGGTAGTTTTTTTCCGTTATATATGGAGTGTATTTATTTGGTTCCTTCAATTCACTTTGGGGAACAATAACTTCCAGTTGTTTTACTACCTTCACAAAAATAAAATATTAATGAATACCCGATCAATATTACAGGGAACAGGTGTTGCTATCGTTACGCCATTTACAAAAAGTCTTTCAGTTGATTTTAATGCTTTGGAGAAACTGATCAATTTTATAATTGAAGGCGGTGTCAATTATATCATAACGTTGGGAACAACCGGGGAAACGCCGGTGCTGAGCAAAGAAGAAAAAATTGAAATCATCAATTTTACATACAGCATTGTGAATGAGCGGGTACCCGTTGTAGTTGGAATAGGAGGCAATGATACTCATGCGGTTGCAAAAGACCTTGAAACATATCCGCTAGAAAGAGCAACTGCAGTATTGAGCGCCAGCCCGTTTTACAATAAACCTTCCCAGGAAGGATTGTTTGAGCATTACCGCGTTTTAAGCGAAGCTACTTCTAAACCAATATTATTGTACAATGTGCCAAGTAGAACAGGCCGAAACATGACGGCTGCAACAACACTGCGACTGGCAAATGAATTTGAAAATATCGTTGGTATAAAAGAAGCCAGTGGCGACATGGCTCAATGTATACAAATACTACGCGACAGGCCGGAAAATTTCCTGGTTGTTAGTGGCGATGACGCCCTCGCTTTACCCCAAATGGGCTGCGGTATGGACGGTGTGATCAGCGTAGCAGCAAATAGTTTTCCTAAAGAATTTTCTGAAATGATCAGGCTTTGCCTGCAACAGGATTTTGCTGCAGCAAAGCTTATCAATGATAAATTAATTGATGCATATCAACTGATGTTTGAAGAAAATAATCCCGCCGGTGTAAAAGCATTCCTGTATGAAATGGGATTGATTGAAAATGTGATGCGTTTACCGGTTACTCCTTTAAGCGGGCCATTACACCAGGAAGTAAAAAAATACCTGAATAAATAATATTGAAACTATTTTTTATCATAGAAGTTAAACGGGTAAGCATCATTTTTTTTGCTGTTGTTGCTATTTTATTTAGCTCCTTTTATTCTGTTGCACAGCGATATAGTGTAACGATCAGCGTAAAAGTTGAACCTTCCAACCATATCGATGATTCTATTTTTGTTGCTGGTAATTTCAATGAATGGAACCCGGGAAATCCTTCTTTCCGTTTAACAAAGATTGATAGCAATTACCGCATAATCATCAATGGGTTGAAAGCAGATGTGTACGAGTTTAAATTTACGCGTGGCGATTGGTCAAAAGGAGAAGTGAAATCAGATGGTTCTGGTGTAGAGAACAGGTTGCTGAATATAAATTCAGACACGATAGTTGAATACAGAATTGCCGGCTGGCAGGATGATTTTGCTCAACCGCAAAGAAAGCATACTGCCTCCAAACAGGTGCATTTGCTGGACAGTGCCTTTTACATGCCCCAGCTGGATCGTTACAGGAGGATCTGGATCTATTTACCTGAAGGTTACGAAGCAAAGAAAAATAAGAAACGCTACCCGGTTATTTACATGCACGATGGGCAAAATGTATTTGATGAATATACTTCAGGCTATGGTGAGTGGGGAGTAGACGAATGCCTGGATACCCTCATCAGTAACGGAAAAAGGGCTGCTATCGTAGTAGGCATCGATTGTGGAGTAAAAAGATTTAATGAATACAATCCCTATTCTTTTGAAAAATTTGGAGAAGGGGAAGGAGACAAATATGTGGCGTTTCTTGTTAAAACATTAAAGCCGTATATCGACAAACATTACCGTACACAAAAAGAAAAGGAAAATACCTTCATCGCCGGAAGTTCAATGGGTGGCCTGATCTCATATTATGCCTTACTCGCTTACCCAAAGATATTTGGTAACGCAGGCGTTTTTTCTCCCGCGTACTGGACGGCCCCTGCAATAAAAGCATTCACTGATTCTGCAGCCCCTGCAGTTGATGGAAAGATATTTTTTTACATGGGCGACCTGGAAGGAGGAACCTATGTGCGGGATATGAAAGAAGTTGCTGACAGCATCGGTAAAAAATCCTCGGCAATCATTTATACGGTAATCGATCCTGCCGGCAGGCACAATGAACAGGCCTGGCGAAAGTGGTTTGCAGAATTTTATTGTTGGGTGATGGGCGATGGATTTAACAGCCAGGTAAAAACAGACTAGGCAAGCATTTATATGGCTGTTTTCCAATTGTTCTAAAAAAGGCTTCGGTCAGATCTTATAACAAGCCCCTTCAAGTGCCAGTTCAGTATTATCAAAAACAACCTTCGCTTCCTCTAAAAATTCATCCAGTATTTCATACCTCGATGAAAAATGGCCGATGATCAACTTTTTAACATTGCCTTTCAATGCAATATCGGCAGCCTGAATGGTTGTACAATGAAACCTCGCTGCTGCTCTTTCATGCTGATCTTTCAGGTAAGTGGATTCATGATATAAAAGGTCTGCATCTTTTATCTTTTCTACCAAACTTTCGTCATAAATCGTATCAGCACAATAGGCGTAACTTTTGGGCTTTGGCGCAGCAGTAGTAACTTCTTCGTTGGCAACTATAACTCCTTTTTTAGTGGTATAATCAGCCCCCTTTTGCAATTGCGGATAATATGCCGCCGGTATTTCAAACGATTTTGCTTTTGCCGGATCTACATGTCTGGGTTTTTTCTTTTCCCTGAAAACAAAGCCCCAGCATTCTATTCTATGCTGCACTTTAAAGCATTCTATCGTCATCCTTTTTGTATTGGCAACCATGCCTTCTTCCATAAGGGGATGAAAATAAACCTGGTAACAAAGAACAGTATTGGCAGCATCCAGGTGAAGTTGTATAATTTTTTCAAGCGCTGCCGGTGCGTGTAAATGAAGATCCTGTGTTCTGCTCAGCAGGCTCATACTTGTTAAAAGACCCATCAAACCAAAGTAATGATCGCCATGAAGATGAGAAATAAAAATATGGCTGATCTTGCTTTTTTTGATCTTATATCGCGTCATCTGCTGTTGAGTGCCTTCTCCACAATCTATTAAAAATGCTTCTTCATCATTTTGCAAAACCTGCGCAGTGGGGTTCCTGCCAAAGGCTGGTATAGCGGAATTATTTCCTAAAATTGTTAATACGAGCAAAGATTATAATTTTTATGTATATAGTTTATTGCTAAGACTGGCAATTGATCAAAATAGCTGCACCGTTATTCGTCATTATTATTATCAAAATCAGCCATCAGTTCTCTTTCAATTTCTTCCATCTGAACAATATCCCATGCCTCACTTTCTGTTGGGGTAATATTCATAACATCAATCAAATCGGCTTCTTTAAGTGTTTTTTCCACAGCAGCAGTTAAACAGCAGATGACAAATGAATGATTATTTTCATAAAATTGTTGTTGGATATCCGCAATTTTTGCTACTGAGTCCGGGCTCATAAAACCAACATTTTCCATATTTAGAATGATATGAGGAACGCTGTTTTTCATATACCCAAGCAACATATGTGCTAATTCATCTGTCATATTAGCAGGGATTTCCGCCTGATTCGGTGTTATAACAGTAAATTTTTCTTTGGTATCTATTTTGACATTCATAAGCAGACGAATTTGATATGGCTTGTAAAATAAATTAAATTTTGAAGCAATAAAGTTTTTATGTGGATGTTTAAGTAAATAATCTGCCCCCGGTTAAATCTTTGGCCACCGCATATCACTAAAATGTATGATCATTAATAAATTATGTTGATGATTTAACTTTTCAACATATCAACATTTACCTTTTCGTGTAAACTAATAGTATCAAATATTCGTTATTATTGTAACAATTAAAACTAAGAGAATGGATAATAATTTCTCAACCCAGGTAAAAGAAATAATCTCCTATAGCCGCGAAGAAGCTTTACGTTTAGGAAACGACTTCATTGGAACCGAACATTTGGTACTTGGCCTTATCCGCGATGGTGAGAACACTGCCATTAAAATTCTGAAGTCGCTCAATGTAGATCTTTATGAATTGCGCAAGGAGATTGAAATGGCTGTTAAGGATAAAACAGGAAAAAATATTGCAAATATCAATTCCCTTCCTTTAACCAAACAGGCAGAAAAAGTAATCAGGATCACAGTACTGGAAGCCAAGGCACTTAAAAGCTCATTGGTAGAAAGTGAACATTTAATGTTGTCTATTTTGAAGAACAAGGAAAATATTGCTACGCAGATACTTGGTCAATTTGATGTTGACTATGACGTATTTAAAAATGAACTTGGTTTTGTAACCAGCAATCCTCCGCAGGCTGAATTTAATGAGGAAGATGATTTTGATGAGGAAAGAAAGCAATATGGCCAGCAACCAAGGTCGCAAAAAGGGGGTGCTGCAGCCGGTCAGGCAAAAACAAAAACGCCTGTGCTTGATAATTTCGGCAGAGACATAACCCGCCTGGCAGAGATCGGTTCACTGGATCCCATTGTAGGCCGTGAGAACGAAATCGAAAGAGTTTCACAAATTTTATCCCGCCGCAAAAAGAACAATCCTATTTTAATTGGGGAACCGGGAGTGGGTAAAACAGCCATTGTAGAAGGATTGGCCTTACGCATTGTTCAAAGAAAAGTTTCGAGGGTATTGTTTGATAAAAGAGTAGTAAGCCTTGATCTTGCTGCCCTGGTTGCCGGTACAAAATACCGTGGCCAGTTTGAAGAGAGGATGAAAGCTATCATGAATGAGCTGGAAAAGAACCGCGATGTGATCCTGTTTATTGATGAGATACATACCATTGTTGGTGCAGGTGGTGCCAGCGGATCTTTGGATGCTTCTAACATTTTTAAACCGGCGTTGGCCAGAGGAGAATTACAATGTATAGGTGCTTCCACGCTGGATGAATACCGTATGCACATAGAAAAGGATGGAGCGTTAGACAGGCGTTTTCAAAAAGTGATCGTAGAACAGCCATCAGTAGACGAAGCAATTGAGATACTTACAAATATTAAAAGTAAATACGAAGATTACCACAATGTTACCTATAGCAAAGAAGCTATTGAAGCTTGTGTTAAGCTCAGCGACCGTTACATGACCGACAGGTTATTGCCTGATAAGGCCATTGATGTGCTGGATGAAGTGGGAGCAAGAAAACACATTAAGAATATCAATGTTCCGGAAGACATTTTAGAACTTGAGAAGAAGATAGAAGATATAAAGCTGGAAAAGAATAAGGTAGTAAAAAGCCAGAAGTTTGAAGAAGCCGCTTCTTTAAGGGATACCGAAAAAAGATTGCAGGAAGATTTGGAAAAAGCGAAAAATGTTTGGGAAGAAGAAAGTAAGAACAAACGTTTTCCTATCGAAGAAGAGGACATTGCAGAAGTAGTACACATGATGACGGGTATTCCTGTTAAACGTATGGTGCAGGCAGAAACAGATAAGCTGCGCCGGATGGCAGACGACCTTAAAGGTGCCGTAGTGGGCCAGCAGGATGCTATATCCAAAGTGGTAAAATCTATTCAGCGTAACAGGGTTGGTTTAAAAGATCCTAAGAAACCAATCGGTACTTTTATTTTCCTTGGTCCTACCGGAGTAGGAAAAACAGAGCTCGCCCGTTCTTTGGCCAGGCATATGTTCGACAGTGAAGATGCCCTTATCAGGATCGATATGAGTGAATACATGGAGAAGTTTACGGTTAGCCGTTTAATCGGGGCTCCTCCGGGATATGTAGGCTATGAAGAAGGTGGTCAGCTTACGGAAAGGGTTAGACGTAAACCTTATAGTGTAATCCTGTTGGATGAAATTGAAAAAGCACATCCGGATATTTATAATATTTTGTTACAGGTTTTGGATGATGGACAGCTTACTGACGGCCTTGGAAGAAAAGTTGATTTTAAGAATACTATGATCATCATGACCTCAAATATTGGGGCACGACAATTAAAAGATTTTGGGGAAGGTGTTGGTTTTGCAACACAAACCCGACAGGATAATCAGGATGAGAATAACAAAGCTGTTATTGAAAAGGCTCTTAAGCGTACTTTCAGTCCGGAATTCCTTAACAGGATAGACGACGTTATCATCTTTAATTCACTAAATAAAGAAAATATCTTTGAGATCATAGATATTTTAATGAAAGGTGTAATGACAAGGCTGAGTAATCTTGGATTCTCTTTAGAATTATCTTCAGAGGCAAAAGATTTTATTGCCGAAAAAGGATACGACAGCCAGTTTGGTGCCCGGCCGCTTCATAGGGCCATTCAGAAATATCTGGAAGATCCGCTGGCAGAAGAAATACTCAATACTACTATAAAAAGTGGCGACACAATGATCGCAGAACTTGACAAAGAAAATGAAAAGATCACTTTTCGTTTAAAGGAAGAGCCTAAGAAAAAAGAAAAGAAATCTGAAGCTTAATTTATAAAATATATTGAGATCCCATTCACAACAGTGAGTGGGATTTTTTTTGCAGAGTCATTTTTATATATTCCCGTTTCCTGCACCAAATGAAGCTAAAAACAAAAGAGTTTACCCGGCAAAAGCTGGTTTTGAAAAAATCCATCATTTTCATTTTGATTTAGCAATAAATTCACTCATTTTTGCAATATCAATGAGCAAAAAAATCATTATAACGATCGATGGTTGGTCTTCCTGCGGAAAAAGCACTGTGGCAAAGCAAATGGCCAAAAAGCTTGGCTATGTGTACATCGACAGCGGGGCCATGTACAGGGCCATCACCTTGTTCTTTTTGCGTAATCATACCGACTGGACCGATAAAACCGAAGTGAAGGAAGCATTAAATCAGATAAATCTTCATTTTGAATACAATGAAAAATCTGAACAGTCTGAAATGATACTCAACGATGAGAATGTAGAGTATGTGATTCGAGACCTAGTGATTGCGGAAAAAGTAAGTGAAGTGGCAAGTATTGCAGCCGTTAGAAAATTTGCTGTAAAGCAGCAACAGCAAATGGGAAAGAAAAAAGGAATTGTAATGGACGGAAGAGATATTGGTACAACCGTTTTCCCAGATGCAGAACTAAAAATATTCATGACCGCAGATATAGCGGTAAGGGTTGAACGCAGATTTAAGGAGATGTATGCCAAGAATCCTAATATAACGATCGAAGAAGTGAAAAGTAATCTCGAAATGAGAGACTATATAGATTCTAACAGGGAAGTTAGTCCACTTAGACAAGCCTCGGATGCGATCCTCCTCGACAATACTCACATTAGCATGGAACAGCAACTCAGTTTCGCCCTTAAGCTGGTGAAAGAAAAAAGGACTGAACTGGCAGCAGTAGAAAATCACTGATTTTAATCTGGATTCGTTAATTACTTCAATTTCATTTGCAAGTTGATGACCTGTCTTTTTGTATGGGATTCATGGGTTTCGCCACAATTGCTTAAAAAAGAAAGAAACAGGAAGAAGTCATATTTAGCAAATATTGCCCGTAGCCTAAATAATGCTCCCGTATTCAGGTTATTTTGCAAATTTATATTAGATAAAAGATATATCTTTTTATCTTGCAGTCTACTAACTAACCCATGTTAATGAGAAAATTACTACCCGTACTGATACTGCTATGCTTTTTTGTGAGAGGATTTGGACAGACGATCAGTCCTTTAGGTCCAATCAATTTATGTCCAGGTGGAAGTCAGGTGCTTACAGTGACGGGCACTACAGGTGCTCCCACCTTTCAATGGAAACTAGGAGGAGCTAACATTCCGGGTGCTACTTTGAGCACCTATACTGTTACGGCAGCCGGCAGTTACACCGTTCAGGTGACCGGGAGTGGTCCCGGAACATTATTTGGTCCGGTGGTAGTTAACTTTCAGCCAAATCCCGTGGCAGCGTTTAGTTTTTCACCAAATAATCAATGCGGTACAATACCGGTTTCGTTTACTAACACATCTACTGGAACCGGGCTGTCTTATTCATGGGACTTTGGTGATCCAAATTCTGGTGGAAATAATGTATCGACTGCATCTCAGCCTTCTCATAGATTTGTTGGCACTCCGGGAAATGGTACTCAGTCCTTTACAGTTACTTTAACGGTAACGAGTACTTTTGGATGCACTGCCTCCGCCACCAGTACGGTTACTGTAAGTCAGTTACCTGATTTAACATTGGGTGGACCGGGTTTAACGGTATATAATAATAGAAAGTATTTTAGAAAATGCTCAAATGCAACTACTGCACAGTTCGACTTTACTAATCAATCAACAACAATTCCAACCAATACATTTTATAGAATAGTATTTGGAGATGCTAGTCCGGATTATACATCGGCAACGTTTCCTTCCCCGGCAAGCCATAACTATAACGTAGGCACATACACGCTACTATTTATTGTTACTGGCCAAAATGGATGTATCGACACTGCTACCTATTATGTTTTTGTAGGAAGTAATCCGGCTGTTGGATTAGGTAATCCAGGAAATACTGCAATTTGCACAGCAAGTGTTCTAACATTTCCGATCTCATCTACCGCCACTAACCCACCAGGAACCATCTATACAGTAACATTTAATGATGGTACTGCACCAGTAAGTTTTCCGCATCCTGCACCTGCTGACATCAGTCATAATTTTTTAATAACCTCATGTGGAACAAATAGCACAGGGTATCCTAACTCATTTTCCGCTACAATTCAAGCGTCAAACCCTTGTAACTCATCAACCGCAACGGTAGTGCCTATTTATGTGTCCGAGAGGCCCGTTGCGGATTTTACAATTTCTCCAAATGATACAGTATGCGTCAATAGTAATGTTAATTTTAATAATACCAGCGGGAGTGCCAGCGAAATAGATAATGGCAACTGTATACCTGGAAAGTTTATTTGGACCGTAACACCAGCGACAGGTTGGACTATTGCGAGTGGTATACTAGGGAATGATTTTGGGCTAGTTGATCCCTCTACCTGGTTATCAGGCTCAACTTCATTAAACCTTAATTTTAATGTCACTGGAACATATTCAATAAAACTACGAATTGGTAATCTGACTTGTGGTGAAGATATTATTACTAAAACTATCTGCGTTAATCCAATTCCTACTGCAAGTTTTTCAATAAATCAAGTTATAGGCTGCGCACCTTTGACTGTTAGTACTACAACAATTGCTAATACCCCATTGTGCGGCACCAATCAATATTTATGGAATGTTACCTATACATCTACAACCGGTTGCACTCCAACCACTAGTAATTTTATTTACGTGGGAGGAACAAATGCAGCCTCTGCTCAACCACAATTTCAATTTATTAATCCAGGCGTTTATACCTTAGAGTTACTTGTTATCAGTCCTGCTGCAGCTTGTACTTCTGTTGTTGCCACGCAGGTTGTTACTGTTAAAGGCAAGCCTGTTGTAAGTCTAAATCCATTCCCTTCATCTATATGTGTTAATGGTTCAGTTACTCCGGCGGCTATTGTTACCTGTTATACCAGTGCCAATACATATGCCTGGTCATTTCCCGGAGGCACGCCAGCCTCGTCGAGTAGTGCAAACCCTGGTGCAATAGTATATAGTACCGCCGGTCCTTATACGGTTACCCTGGCAGTTACAAACGAATGTGGAACCACAACAGTAACACAGCCACTCACAGTCCAGGCTGTTACTGCTTCCAATGCCGGGCCTAATCAAACCCTCTGTGGCAGTTCGGTTACGATGGCCGGTAACACAGCCGTGCAGGGAACCGGA
>JANOCC010000055.1:0-8358 GCA_031411955.1 Ferruginibacter sp. | reverse complement strand
CTGCCCGTATTTCCATTCCCTGGCAACCGATGGCACCATAATCTTTCCCGATCTATAATCGAAAAGGCAGAAACCTTTATCCTGTAAACCAACCCAGATGAGGCTGCCGGTAGAGGCTATTATGCTGGTAACTATATAATCGGGAAGGCCTTGTCGTGGCCCCATTACCGTTACCTTCGTTTTACCTTCCCTGATGCTGCATATATTTATCCCCTGGTCGGTTCCGGCCAGCACATCCCCGTTATCAGCTAAAAACAGAGAACTTACATGAAGGTCACTCAAGCCTTCCTCCTTATTTACGAGGTACATCTTACTATTACGAATAAAGTAGATTCCTTCGCCATTAGTAGAAAACCATATATTATCTTCTTTATCCTGTAAAAAGGCTGTGATCTTTTTTTGAGGAGTTCCTTCTTCCGGATTAAAATATTGCAACTTTTTATTAATGATATTTGCAATCCTGCCATTGTTGAAACCGACCCATATTTTTTGTTGCTTATCCTGGAAGATGGCAGTTACGGTATCGGTATAATCTGCATTATCAAAATCTATTCTGCTGTACTTTTCTCCATCGAATTTATAAAGGCCATTGTCTGTTCCTGTAAAAATATATCCATCATTATTTTTGAACAGGCAATTTATTTTTATATGGCGGTTCTCTTTTTCCAGTTTAAATACCGATAATGCAGATAGCTGGGCATCTGCCTGTAATAAGAAAAACATATTACTGGCAAAAAACAAAATATACCTGGTTAATATTATCCTCATTGCTTTGATAAAACTGCAGTTACTTCAACCTTTATCTCTGAAGCTAGTTTTTCATGTACTACTTTCGGTATAGAAATGTTGTGTTCTGCCAGCATAACTGTAAAATTTGCTTTTAAATTTACCAGGCCATTCTTTACTTCAATGATAGATTTAATAATACGCTCCTGTGATATACCATGTATGGTAAAATTGCCTTTAGCCCTCAATGTGTACATTCCATCTGCCGAAAGATCAATATCCTCAATGATCTTGCCGCTAAAAGAGGCAGCGGGAAATAATGAACTTTCAAGATAATTCTCATTGAAATGTTCTTTTTGCAATGGGCTATTAAAACCAGTAAACGATGATATTTTAACGAGGAATGCAAACTCTTTTTTGTTTATATCAATCTTCCCTTTTAGTTCTTTGCTGGAAGCAGAAATCAGTTCCAAGGGTGCATCAGAATGAAAACTAACAAAAGATTTTGTAATACTGTAGAGTGTTTGCGACCCAGCGGGTTCAATGATAAAAAAAAATGATACTAATAACAGAGTAAGCAATTTGAAAGGCATATTGATAAATTATCTGTCAAGTTACTTATAATAAATCGCTTTTTGAGAGAGTTGACATCAAACACAACAACCTATTTCCTCTTTCCTATAGTAAAAACCCTCGAAATATTAAAGCCAAAATAAATGTCGCCCTTTTCCCATTTGCCTGTTGTTTCCGAAATAAATGTACGTTCATTCATGCCCTGAGAATTGGTGAAATGAAGTTGAAAAACATGACCGCCGGTTTCTATATCTACACCAACTGATAAAGAATTACTGGTACCCGTTAGTTTATAATCCGGCAACTGGTAATAATATTCTGCGTTCAGGCTTAACCGTTTGGTTATTTTTTGCCTGCCACCTATTCCAATAGCAAACAGTTCGTTAGATTCTTTTGCAAACTTTACCAGGTTTCGGTGGGAATATGTTGGCAATAACTGAAAAGACGTTCCTTCTGAAAACTTTCTTCCGATGATAAGCTGATGCGTGTAATATAACCTGGAGCTTAAATAATTTTTTCGGGAAGTATCGTTGTCTCTAAGTGTTTTATAGGCTATTGTAGGAATGTAACTTACCGTAAATGGCATTCTCCTTTTACCGGAGGATTGTCGTAATAATTTTAATTTAAAAAATGCATCGTAGGTCTTTTGATAAGTGCTTCTTCCAATTCCGATCATTAGAAACTTCGTTATACCATAGTCAATCCCCATTCTCATGGTTGCATTGTCTAAACCGAATAATTCGTATCCCCCATTGTTTACTTTGCCAAACCGATGAGATATCTTAACATCCATTACTCCCTTGCCCACATTTTCTACGGTGTGCCCGTTTATGAGCCGGGTGGTTTTAAAAGTGGCTGTTGCGTAAGTTGTTTTTGACTTGCTGTCACCAATCACTTCCTGTTCCAGCATAGCCATAAGGTCGGTTGTATCCTGCGCCATCAACAAGCTCTTTGAAGTAATAAAGAGGACAGATATCAAAAATATTTTCGCTTTCATTATTAAATTTTTAAATCGATGTATCACATTTTTTGATCAAACTGGCAGTTTACAGTTACTTCTATCGTTTCAGCGATATTATCTTTCACTAACTTAGGAATGCTAATGTTATAGTCTGATAATTTCACAGGAAATTTAGACGCGGCTGACACTTTCCCAGCGCTTATTGTAATTGTACCCGCGGCAGAGGCTTTTTTAGTAACGCCATGAATCGTAAGATCGCCATTTACTGTTACAGTATACACAGCATCTTTACTAAAATTAACTGCTTTAATATCTGTTATTGCTCCTTTGAAAGTTGCCTTAGGAAACTCATCACTCTCCATATAATTCTCATTAAAATGTTCTTCCATCAATGCCTTTTGAAAACGAAAACTTTTAATAAGCATTGAAAACTGGAACTCTCCTGTTTGGGTATTCAGAACGCTCATAACCTGGTTGTTATCCGCCTTAATATCTTCCAAAGAAGTTTTTGAGAAGAAAGAAATGGTACCGTTTTTTGTAAAGATCTTTTGTGCATTTACATGCGTAAATGATAAAGAAACCACAGCAAGTAAAATAATTATTTGTTTCATAGATGTATGTTTTATTATTAAGTATTAAATAAAAAACCAGAATTTTGTGCATTAATTGTTTAAAGCCCCGCCATCTATCCAGCATTTGATTTTATTAATATCTGCGGAAGGAAGTGGGCCGGTAGGAGGCATGGACTTCTCTACCAGGGCTCTGATATTGATCCTGTCTTTCTTTGCGTTTATTTGGTTGTAATTTTGAAATATTAATCCTCCTGAAGCCGTAGCGTCGTGACAGCCTGAAGTAGCGCATTTACTGGAAATTAAAGGATATATATCAGTAGAAAATTTAGCATTGATCGTAACACAATCTACTGCTGCAGTACTTCCAGGATAAAGTATTTCCTCTTTATCTCTATAACATCCTGTGAAGAAAAAACTGATCATGAAGAAACAAACCGTTTCTTTTATTACTTTGTTCATGCGAATTTATTTGACCCGTTTAAAAGAGAAAATTCAAAACCTTTGATTCTATTAAAAAACTACCTTTTTTAATTCAACTTCATTTAATGAATACGTCAATTTAACATCAAGGTTGTTTACCTGGAATAAAATAGTTGGAAGCACTTCAATTTATCAGTTATTCAAAGCCCCGGCGTTTACCCATTTTTTCACCTGAATAATTTTACAATCGCTCAGCTTTGAGGCACCTCTTGGCATTGGAGGAAAACCGGGAAGATGATCAATGCTTCCTACCAGTTTTCCGTTGAATGCCACAGATTGAACGCTTGCATGATTGGTAAGGTCGAGCCCTGCGCTAAGGAAGGCCGGATTATGACAGCCTTTGCAATAGGTGTTCATCATAGGCAGAACGGCTGCTGACCAGGTTATGGTTGTGGTATCGCAATCATTACAGGCATTGTTTTTTGCACCTTGCAATATCCATTTGTATATGAGGTCCTTTTCAGTTTGTGATAATGGATTTGATGGTGGCCTTGGCATTATTTTATCAGGATCTGTTTCATTTAATACCCTGAATAATTTACTTCCATCCGGGTTTCCTGGTTCAACATCAGCAGTTGCCATGATCAATTGATAAGAAGTAAGCTGTACGCCATCCTGGTGCGAAACGGCATCATGACAATTACTTTTAGCGCAACTGGAAATAAGCAGTGGCAAAATTTTATTTTGAAAATATACCGTATCACTACTGCAGGTTTGGTCTCCGCCAAGGATGGTATCAACTCCATTAACAGGTGGTACAAGCATCGATTCAGGAATATGCTCACAGGAATTTAATGCAACGGCGAAAGAGGTAACCGATATTATTAAAAATAAATACTTATTCATATTACTTGTTTAAAATATAACAATTGCTGAGGTAAACATCTCCCATAATTCCCATTTCAGGATCGCCCTGCCCCATTCCACTGCAGATTCCTTTTAAGGTAATGGCGGCAGAAATTGCCGGATTTTCTGCCGAATCATCAAGTGTACAATTAACAGAAGCTGATGAAGTGTTTGTTTTAAATAGAATTATTTTTTGCTGCTGGGCATTTACAGATATTTCTTTTACAATTCCAGTTACCTCAACTATTTTATCAGTGTACATTTTTTTTGCCTGTAATGAATCAAAACTATATAAAGAATAAAGATCGATTGCCTTAACTTTAATCCCGCTGATATTCTTAACATCTCTTGGCCCTTTATTATATAATACGAATGCCGCAGCAAAACCAAAAATTGCCAGAACAATTAAAGATATAAGTAAATATTTTTTTGTTTTTCGTGCCATAAAGTAAAAGTAGGTTTCGCTTTTACGTTTTACAACTGTATCACCCCGGGCGGGTAAAAAAAGTAACTGAACAGGATTTATTTTCTTCTGAACAGGTGAATATAATATATCATTTAATGAAGATGAACCAAATATCTCAGGCTTCAGTCCATTTAATCATTAACATAATTATGCAATTAATGGTAAATGAAATGAAAACAGATAGTATTCCCTTTAAAACTATAATGCCACCCTAAATACCTGTTCAGCTATTAAAATACCCCATCCGGAATGATATTTTTTGCCAATTTCAGCTAATCGCTAATTTGTTTTCAATACTTATTGACGTAAGTTTTTTCCGCTTTATATATCCAATTTAAAATTTTGTTTTACGCCTGAAAAACAAGAAGCCGCCATAAAATATTTTATCGCGGCTTTTCTTTTATTATTTATAATGTTTATTGTAACTATTCTTTGCCCAAAAGCTGCTCCTTTGTTTTGGAGCTAAGGAACCTGCTTATAAAATATGCCCGGGAAACCAGTCCTTTATCAAATAGCTCCTGGCTGATCTCTTTACCTGAGTAAACACCGGCCAGTGTTACTTTTGACACTCCTTTATTGAAAGAATATACTAATACCGGTGCTCCGGATTGATCTTTTACACTTGATTTTTCTGTAAGAAAATAGGTTGAATCACGAACCAGGAAACTGTCGAAACGTGTTTTGAGTATATTTATCGAATCCTTAATATACCCAACAATGGCCATGTCTTTACCGTCAATATTTTCCTTGCTTTCCAGCGTTACATAATTAACGCTGTGTTCCTTTGGAATAATTACCGGTAGAAGAATTATATCAGTACAGCCAAAATCAAAGCAAACGGGTAATAATTTCTGCTCCGTCATATTAAGAGACAATACCTTTGTATTATTCTTCATATTATCCGGATCCATAAATATCATTACATTACTGATCTTTCTTCTTTCGTTGGTAGTGGTATAAAAACTATGGCGGGATGTTACAAAATAGGAATTATTTTTATAACTTATGAAACAACCTGAAATTGGGGAGGGGCCATTATTTATAATAGCATAATAGGGATAACTATATTGCTGTAACTTAACGAGTTCCTCAAGGGTTGGCGGGGCAGGCTTATGTTTTTGTTTAGACTGATTTAATTTTCCTTTTTTCTGGCAGAAAACATCCTGCTGTGCAAGTAATAACACCCCTATAAATAAACTGATCACAACTTTCATGTCCGTTAGTTTTTATTAAATACCAATTCACAGAAACCTGCGTGGCTCTTCCCGTATTAGCATGTTCAAATATAAGGTAAATAAGTATTTGAAACGAATCGGCCAGTCATTCGTTTTAAAACAAAAACGCCTCTTCAAAAATGAAGAGGCGTAGGTATATTTTTACTGAAATAAGCCATTGGCTTTTTTGTCTGCCAGCATGTGGTAAACGCTATTATAATTTCAATAATTTTTCTGTTCTTTTAACTTTTCCCTGAATTAGTTCTACTACATAGGTTCCGGCTTTTAACTCGTTGCCAAAAATAATTGATTGACCCGGGATAAGTGTCATTTTCTTAAGTTCCCTCCCCTGCAGATCAAGTAAGCGAACGGCAATACTTTCCTTGCGGACAGAGTTAACCTGCAATTTAAAACTGCTTTTTGTTGGATTGGGAGCAATCTTGATTTCAAATTCTTTATTGATAGTTTCAGTAGAGGTTTGTAACGCCTCCACTGTATTAGTTTCATTACCTGATCCTTTGGCAGTATTTCCACTGCTTCTTTCCTGCTGGCAACGGCCCAGATTAACCAATGACTGCCTGATGGTACTGCTGGCGCAATTGTTTATGCTTCTTGCTGTAACTACACCGCTTACACGTGGTTCCGGATAAAGTACAGTGATGCTGGTAGTACCCTGGCCGGTAAAGCCGATAGCATCAGTTGGTATTGTCCAGTTTACTTCCGTTGCATTCGACGGCATGGAAGGTATTGTATATGAATATTCCCTTGTAGGACAAATTACTTTCTGTACGGCGCTGATCACACCAGGTGTAGCAGGATTTAATTTGGTAACATTAAGTATTCTTGGAGCACTTTCGTCGCAACCGCTATTCGCAATAACTGCAATAGAACCTCCGGTAAATGCAGGAGGATATTGTACCGTAATGGTTACATCTGCTGCTCCGGAACCATTTGGATGTAGCACAACACAATCTGTGGGCACCAACCAGGTATAGGAAGAAGCGCCGGCAACCGGGTTGATAGAATACGTTGCTGGTACACCATTTGGAAGCATGTATGCACACACGTTAGTTGGACCTGTTATTACACCCGGCGTAGAAGGAGCAACTCCCGAAACGCTTATGGTACGTGCTGCACTAAAACCGCAATGGTTAACCGACTGCACTGTTATTGGGCTACTCCTGTAGCCATTTTTAAATATAACCCTGATAATAGTATCGTTTATTCCGGTTCCGTTCGGATGATTTACAAGAGTGGTTGCAGGATCTGTTCCCCAAACATAACTTGTTGCGTTGGGATCTTTTGCTGTTGAATATACCACCTGGGTTGGGGTGCCAATATAAAGGCAGGCATTAGAAGGTCCAATAATATTATTTGGCGTGGATGGTTGTTGTGAGGTTAGATATAATAACCTGTCCGGACTATTTCCATCCTGTGAAATTGCCCTTACTTTTATTTGCTTGTTTGCCGCAGAAGTAAATCCGGCGGAAAAAGTTACCGCTATACTTGTTGTTCCCTGGCCACTAACAATCGTTACCGTTGGAGGAACTGTCCATAAATATAACTCTGCACCTTCAACAGCAGTTATGCTATAATTAATTACCTGAACGCTGCCGACATAGGCACAAACATTCGTTGGCCCCGAAACAGGTCCTGGTGTTGGTGGAACCGCTTTGTTTAAGGCGTAGGTATTAAGAGATATCAACAATACTAAACTTGCCAATCCTCTCTTCATTAATAAAGTAATGCCGGGGTTCATTGCCAGCTTTTTTTCAACGTTCTTAGTAGCCGAAACTGGTAGAAAGGCTGAGATTTTGGTAAAAAAATGCATAGTTTGATAGGGTTTGTACTAGAATATCGTTTAGGTCACTGTATTAAAAATTATAATTATCAGTGGTTAACTAGACACAAACGGAACAATTATCAAATTATTGTAATAATAAAAAAAATATTAAAAATATTTTTCCACATTTTTTTTGATCTGATGTTCCTTTATCAAAAAAAGAGGCACATCTTTTTACAGATGCGCCTCTTTTACATTTATTTAAACTACGGTGATTTTCTTAGAACTTGATCACTTTCGTTGTTTTAACCTGTGTGCCCTGTCTTACTTCTATTAAGTAAGATCCGGCTCTTAATTCTGCGCCCAATGCGATCACC
The DNA here is from genome assembly GCA_031411955.1 of Ferruginibacter sp. Classification (GTDB taxonomy): domain Bacteria; phylum Bacteroidota; class Bacteroidia; order Chitinophagales; family Chitinophagaceae; genus Ferruginibacter. The sequence continues at coordinate 360 of JANOCC010000055.1, read as the reverse complement.
TGGTTTGGATTAACACGGAACGTTTTAAACAACCTACCCTGACCATCTAACACACGTACATTGATCAACTCTTTGCCGGAAGTTAATACCTCCATCTTAAAGTCGCTCACCGTTGGGTTAGGGAAGATCTTAACTTCCATCTTGTCTGATGTTGTTAATAATACTTCTCCTTTGGATAAGACGGTATTGTTGCTGCCGTTATTGGTACCTGTAAATGCAGGTGGCGGACAAGCTGGTAATTTAACCTCCGTTGAACGGATCGTACTAACACCGCAGTTGTTTACCGCCTGTGCCGTTACAAATCCTGCAACTGACGTATTTGGATAAGATACCGTGATGCTTTGTGTACCCTGGCCACTT
>JANOCC010000054.1:0-83131 GCA_031411955.1 Ferruginibacter sp. | reverse complement strand
CGTGTTCAGCCTTCATCATATCAAAATAAAGTTTTACCTGGCGGCAATAGCCATCAGCAGTTTCTTTACCGTAGTGGGGCAGGCAGCTTATAAGGAAGCTGATATCATCAGCAATTTCCCTGCTACCATTATACTTAATAGCACCGTAAAAGAGGGTTCCTTCAACAGCCTGAAAAATGATATCAGCATCATCGATTTTTTTGGCACCTGGTGTGTTCCTTGTATTAAAGCGATCCCGGTATTGGAAAGCATTCAAAAAAAACATGCAGAAAGGGTTAGCATCTTTCTTGTTTCTATAGAAAAAGAAGACCACCTAACTAAATTTATATCCGCAAAAAAAAACATCAGCTTTCCTATTATAGTGGATGTAGATAATTTGATCACAAATTTATTTCAACCAGCTTCGTACCCATACACAGTAGTTATAAATCGTAACAACCAGGTTATCGCCATAACAGAAGCCGCAGCCATAACAGATGAAAAAATTGAACGCTGGCTTTCACGAAAAGATACAGGGAAAACTACTATAGAAAAAAATGTTTCCGTACCGGAAAATAAAATAACTACTATGCTAACAGTAAACAAAAACCCGGTAACTGATCTATCTGCCGAATTTATTTACGCCGCCAAAACAGGTAGTGAAACTATTGGCATTGAGAATAAACTGAGGGAACTAAGTTTGGATGACCTGAAAAATGCTTTGAAGACTGATGATGAAAAGAAAGCTTTCTGGATAAATATTTACAACGGCTATACGCAACTGTTATTAACAAAAGAACCGGGAAAATACAAAAAGAGGAATAAATTCTTTAAAGCAAAACAAATACCTGTTGCCGGTAAATTGTTTAGCCTCGATGAAATTGAACATGATATCCTTCGCCGCTCCAAAATAAAATGGAGCCTGGGATATTTTAATAAATTGTTCCCTTCCAAAAAAACAAAGTCATTAAGGGTTCAACAGATCGACTACCGTATTCACTTTGCCTTAAATTGTGGTGCCCGTAGCTGTCCGCCCATTGCATTCTATGATCCGACAAACCTGCAAAACCAGCTTGATATTGCCACGAAGGCTTATTTAACCGGAGAGGCGACTTATAATGCTGAAAAAAACCTGTTGCAGCTTCCGGCAATTATGGGTTGGTTCAGGCACGATTTTAAAGGAAAGAAACAGATGCTACAACTTGTAAAAAAATATAACATTGTGCCGAAGGAAAAAAATTCTTCTATTTCATTCAAAAAATATAACTGGAATTTATATTTAAACAATTATAAAAATTAATACATGGCAAATCACTATTACAATGCGGAAGACCTGGCTAAATTTGGCAACATCGGTGAATACCAAAAAGAACTGGCCGATAAGTTCTTTGGGTGGTATGGTGCTGCATTTGCTGATGGCGCACTTACCGCAAAAGAGAAATCATTGATAGCACTTGCCGTAGCGCATGCTGTACAATGTCCTTATTGTATAGACGCTTACAGCGGCGATGCTTACGAGAAAGGATACAATGAGGCACAAATGATGGAAGCTGTGCATATTGCGGCGGCCATTAAAGGTGGGGCAGCTCTTGTACACGGTGTGCAAATGATGAATAAGGTGAAAGAAATAGCCATGTAAAATAGCGAGTAATGAAATCATTGAAAGCAGAACATAACCGGTTAGCGGATGCAGGTGAGCAGTTAGTAGTATTGGAAAACGGCACACACCCGGAAGACCTTTACAAAATAATACCATTTCAGCAAAAACTGGAAGAGATTGGCCTTTACCCGCTTAAAGCCACCGGTGTGGAGATATTACAAGTGAACGTGGGCAAAATGTGTAACCAGGTTTGCAGGCATTGCCATGTTGATGCTGGTCCCGATAGAAAAGAGATCATGACAAAGGAAACTATGCAGCAATGCATAGACGCAATAAAAAATAATCCTTTAATAAAAACTGTTGACCTCACAGGTGGTGCGCCGGAAATGAATCCGGATTTCAGATGGTTTGTCGAACAGATAAAAGCAGCTAATAAAAATATTCATATCATAGTACGTTGTAACCTAACAATCATCAGGGCAAACAAAAAGTATTATGATCTCCCGGAATTCTTTAAATTAAATGGCGTTGAAGTTGTTTCCTCCTTACCATTTTACAGCAAAGACAGAACTGACAGGCAGCGTGGCGATGGTGTATTCAACGATTCCATTATTGCTTTAAAGGCGTTGAATGATGTAGGTTACGGCGTAGAAGGTTCGGGTTTGTTTTTAAATTTAGTGTACAATCCGGCAGGTGCATTTCTGCCTCCATCACAATCCAGCCTGGAACTGGAATTTAAGCTGTCATTGAAAAAAGATTTCAATATTGTATTTAATGATCTTTTTGCAATCACCAACTTACCAATAAGCCGTTACCTCGATTACCTGTTGCAAACAGGTAACTATGAAAAGTATATGGAAAAACTGATTATTGCATTTAACCCAGTAGCGGCGGCAAATGTTATGTGCCGCAATACGATTTCCATTGGATGGGACGGCTGGATGTACGATTGCGATTTTAACCAGATGCTTGAACTTAAAACAGACACAACGCAAAAGCATATTGCAACTTTCAATTTACAGGACCTTAATAACAGGAACATTGTAGTAAATCAACATTGCTACGGCTGCACTGCGGGTGCCGGAAGTAGTTGTGGAGGCGCTGTTACCGTTTGATCGTAAACAGGCTGCCTGTTACACTTCCATAAAGTTGTGAAATAAACTCCTATAAAATTGAAAGAAGCACTGATCATTTTTGTTCGAAAGCCCGAAAAGGGAAAAGTAAAAACAAGGCTGGCCGCCACTATGGGAGATGAGAAAGCGTTGGAAATTTACATCAAATTATTAAACCATACCCGTGCCGTAACGGCTGAAGTAAATGCCACAAGGTTTGTTTTTTATGCAGGCGAGATCGAGCAGGACGATCTGTGGACCGGAGCGGAATATACTAAGAAACGCCAGGGCGATTATGATCTTGGCGGTAAAATGAAAGAAGCGTTTTCAATGGGATTTGAAGCGGGTTATGAAAAAGTATTGATTATCGGGAGTGATTGCCCGGAGCTTACTACATTACTTATAGAACAGGCGTTTCAGTTACTCAATAATAAAGAAGTGGTCATCGGACCTGCCAGCGACGGTGGATACTACCTGTTAGGCATGAGAAAATTGTTGCCCTTCATATTTGAAAATAAATCGTGGAGTACCAATCATGTATATCAGCAAACGATAGAAGAACTACAGAAAGAAAATATTGATTTTGATGAATTGATTATGCTCAGTGATGTTGATACGGAAGAGGACTGGATAAAAGTAAACAAGGAATTGTTACACTAACTGCTACGAATGTATGCTAATTACCAGTGTACACTAATAATGATTGAGCTTTCACAAACGATTGTTACCTGTATTGCAACATGCTTTTATATTTCGCTGCCATCTGGCTTTGAGTGGCGCCTTTCTTATACATCTTTATAATGGTATAATTAGCCCATTGTACGGTAAACCAGCTATTGCTGTCGTATTTTCTTGCAGATACCAGCGTAGGTTTTTGAATGATCTTATACCTTCCCGTTTGCCTGGCCCTTGTAATGATCTCATAATCTTCCATAATGAGCATCGAATCATTGAAGCCACCTATCAACATAAAGAAATCTCTTTTAACAAACAAGGTTTGATCGCCACCATAACACATAAAAAGATCGAAGCGGGTAAAGAAGGCATTAAATTTCAACGCGATCCTATTGCTGTTGAAGCGGGTACGATAGCGCCCGAGATCATAACCCTCACCGATAGCTTTGTGAATGTCATCAAAAAATGTTGGTGGAGGAAAATTATCCGCATGAATAAAATACAATATTTCTCCTTTGGCTAAGGAGGCTCCGTAATTCATTTGGGCGGCTCTTCCTTTTTTAGGCGAGATCATCGCATTGGCACCTGCCTGTTTCGCAATCGCTACCGTTTGGTCTGTGCTTCCGCCATCGCTTACAATTATCTCAACCAGGTTTTTATCCTGTCCGGTTTTTAAATAGCTTACCAGTTTTTCAATATTCTCCTCCTCGTTATATGTGGGAATGATGATACTTATCATACCTGAATATAAAAATTTTAAGTGATTAACAACGCTGTTATTGCACAGGCAGCATTATTAAACATGAGATCCCTGCAAAGGCTGCAACTCCGCCTGGTCATTCTTTCCTTATTAACAACCAGCATTCCCAGCCACAGAATTATGTACGAAGTTCATTAACGATCGGTTAATAACCACAAAAATACTGGTATCGGCGGTGCCGGACATGTCTTAATGTTATCCATTTACCCGGATAAATAAAGCGCTTTAACCCGGCTGCTGATAATAGCAAGCCGGGGCGGGATGTAATGCAAATAATTGATGTTGCTGAACACTGGCACCAGGATGAGCTGCGTATTTCTACTAAGCTGATCTACTTATCAAACAGTAATTACATCATGCCAAAAAGAGAGCGGATATGCTCTTGTATGAGACCTGTTTCCGCCGCATCTTTGTATCAGAAATCGAATGAGAACAACAGGAGATTTTCTAAAAGATCCAAATCCTACAAAAGACTAAGAATATCCAAAACCAACAAGATCCAAATCCTAAAAAAAGACTAAAACCAACATCCAAAAGAAACAACCAAAACTGATCATCCAAATCCTAAAAAAGACTAAAAAAACCAAATCCTGCCTATGCTTTAAAAAGCGATGATGGCGAAAAACCAACAAAGAATATCCAAATCCTAACGAAGGCCAACATGTAAATCCAATTTCCAGCCTATGCTTCTAACCAAAGCGATGATGGCGAAAACCTACACTCTGAGCCCAGGACCAAAATTATTTTTACTTTATACAGCCTATCACTATAAGTAAATCTGATCCTGAAAAACCGGCCAAAAAAATTTAGCTCCCGTTTGATACGGGAGTTTTTTATTGTTTAATAATCTTGATTTTTAATATTGCTGAAGCCTCAAACTTTAATTTCGGAGGGTATTTTATTATTTAAAATCATAGTAACCGGATTTCAGTCAAAAAATTCCATTTTCAACTCATGTCGAACAGGATTATGTAAAATTTATCAGCTGAAAATATTTGCCGAAATAAAAAACCGGAAAGTATATATACTTTCCGGTTAAAGTGGTCCCGGCAAGAATCGAACTTGCATCTAAAGTTTAGGAAACTTCTATTCTATCCATTGAACTACGGGACCGGGAGAAAAAAGTCAAAAGTTATAAGTCAAAAATAAAAATTATTTAAAACCAGCAGCTTCCTCTTTTTTCGGACGGCAAAAGTAAGGTTTTCTTTGATTTTTAAAGGTATTAATTAAAAAAGACCTAACAGGTTGTATAACCTGTTAGGTCTAATTATCATCATCTGTTTCATTTTGGAGCATCGATTCTAAATCGTTGATATCCTGCTGGTAGTTTAATATGTAATTTTTCAGGTTCTCTTTACTTCCAAACCAGTCCAATATTTCTTCTCTTAACAGCCGGGTAGGCTTATCGGAAATGAGACTTTTATAAGCTGAATAAGGATATGCTGCTACATTTTTACAGTATCCGTGCTTAATGGCATTTGTTAGGATATAACCGATAATCTTCGTGAAATACTCGTCGCGATCTACTTCCACTCTTCTAAACCGCTCCTGAAACAGGCTGCCGGTGCGATCATATTTATGATTGATGGCTTTTGCATAAGCGTTAAAATAATTAGAAAATGCCTGGGATACCCGGCAGGGGCTTAGTTCGGAATTCGTGTCATCTATCCTTATAAAAAAATGAAAATGATTGGGTAGCAGGTTATAACAGTAGGTCTTAGCAACTGGTTCTATATATTTTACCCAAAGAGACAGGAAATAGAAATAATTCGAAGTTTCTTTAAAGATGTTCTCTTTATTATTGCCCCTATTGTAAATATGGTAAGATTTTCCCGGCTCCAATTTTATATATGGGTCTTTTTTCATTAGTCAAAACTAAGACTAGCGGGTAAGACCGGTATGTTGTTTTCCCCCAACCTAACAGGTATTATCCACCTGTTAGGTTGCGGAGAAACACCTGGTTTCCAGTCATAACTCTAAACTCTACTCCTTATCTTTGCAGCCCGTTCAAAAACCCCTAACCGGACGGACTAATTCTTTAGCATTATGAAGTGGATGAATACGATCATTAAATACCGGCTTTTACTCGGAATTTTATTACTGGCCCTGGCCATATTTGTAAATTACCAAACCAGTTTCTGGCCTTCTTTCATTATATATTTTATCGCTGTTATACTGATAGCCGGGCATTTTTTGTTTGGACCCATGCGCCTGATACAAACTGCTATGGAAGAAGGTGATATGGAAACTGCCAAAAAAGTGGTGGCAGGTATTAAATTTCCCGGGCTGTTGATAAAACCCGTGCGCTCTGTTTATTATACTATCAAGGGCAACCTGGATATGGTTGATCAGAATTTTGACAGCGCTGAAATAAACATGAAAAAAAGCCTTGCCCTCGGTGGGGGTGCTATGACCAAACAGGCAGAAGGGCCAAATAAATTACAACTTGGGATGCTGGCAATGCAGAAAGGAAATATCAAGGAAGCTGAAGCATATATTCGCCAGGCCATCCGTGCCGGGTTACCCGATAAAGAAAATAATGCTGCCGCTTATCTGCAGCTCTGCTCTATCATGATGAACAAACGTGAATTTCGTGCAGCTAAAGAATACTTTCGTAAAGCCAAGGGATTTAAACCAACCACGCCGCAGATCGTAGACCAGATAAAGCAAATTGAAAAGTACATAACACGGATGCCGGGGTAGGGGGAAGATCGTTGGAAGGTTTAAGGGGTTAAAAGTTGCAGGTTAGAAGAACTTATTAACTTGCGGCACAACTTAAACCCTTAAACCCTTAAACCCTTAAACCCTTAAACCCTTAAACCTTCCCAAACCTCTCTTCCACCACCCTATACCTATAATCAAATATCTCCTTCAGTTTTTTGCTTACCAATATCGTATTTGCAATATCCCCTAATATCCAGAATGGAACTTTATAATGAACGATATCTGTCATTTCTACCCCACCGGGCGTTTCTTTAAAATGATGCTGGTGATGCCATAAACTATAAGGGCCAAAACGCTGTTCATCTATAAAATATTTTTTGTCTTCTACATGGGTTATTTCAGTCATCCAGTAAATCGGGATGCCCAGCAACGGCTTAACGGTGTATTCAATTATTTGCCCGGGATACATTTTATCGCCATGATATTTTGAAACCACTTTAAAACCCATATCGGCCGGTGTAATTGCCTGCAAATTGGCAGGGTTGCTAAAAAAATCCCATGCGGCAGCGAGTGAAACGGGAATGATCTGCGTAGTATGAAAGGAATAAACTTTGCTCATGGCATGATAACAAATTATTTGTTTAAAGGTTTGGGCGAAAAGAGGATTAAAAGTTAAAATCGGTTAAGGTTCACAGAACTTATTAACTTGCTGCGCAATAAAAACCTTAAACCTTAAACCTTAAACCTTAAACCTTAAACCTTAAACCTTAAACCTTAAACCTTAAACCTTAAACCTTAAACCTTAAACCTTAAACCTTAAACCTTAAACCCTAAACCTTAAACCTTTCCACGCTTCATGCCCACCTACCGCGATATACTAAAAACCAAATTCACTCAGGAATATGAAAAATTAAATCCTGAGCAGCGGCGGGCTGTTGATACAATCGAAGGCCCCGTGATGGTGATCGCTGGTCCGGGTACCGGTAAAACCCAGATACTGGCGGCACGTATCGGAAGAATCTTACTTGACACAGATGCCCTGCCGGAAAATATCCTTTGTCTTACTTATACAGATGCCGGCACCCTTGCCATGCGTAAGCGACTGCAACAATTCATTGGCGCCGATGCCTACAAAGTAAATATCTACACTTTCCACGCTTTTTGCAATGATGTGATACAGGATAACCTCTCGCTGTTTGAAAAGAATTCACTGGACGCCATCTCCGAACTGGAAAACATACAACTCTTTAAACAACTGATAGATTCCTTCCCAAAAAATCATCCTCTTAAAAGATACCGGGGAGATGTTTACTATGAAATCAACAACCTGAAAAATCTCTTCTCCTCTATGAAAAGAGAAGGCTGGTCGCCGGATTATATTAACGGGAAAATTGAAACGTATATCCAGGATCTTCCCACAAGAGATGAATACATTGCAAAAAGAGCTGTGGGAAATTTTAAGAAAGGCGATGTACGTATTGATAAAATTGGGGAGGAGAAAGAAAAAATAGAAAAGTTACGGGCAGCCGTAAACGAATTCGACAACTATCAAACCATCATGCGGAAAAAGAACCGCTACGATTTTGATGACATGATAAACTGGGTGATAAAAGTGTTTGAAGAAAACAAACAGGTGCTTTCCGGCTACCAGGAGAAATTTCAATACATACTGGTTGATGAATACCAGGATACCAGCGGCACACAAAACAAACTGGTACAATTACTCATCAGCTATTGGGATAAACCAAATGTATTTGTTGTGGGCGACGACGACCAGAGTATCTATCGCTTCCAGGGAGCCAATATTGAAAATATGCTGGAATTTGCCAACAGCTATACTGCCGATCTTATGACAGTAGTGCTTACACGCAATTACCGTAGTACACAACCTATCCTGGATGTATCTAAAACCCTCATCAACAGAAATGAAGAAAGGCTGGTAAACCAAATCCCTTATTTAAGTAAAGAATTACTGTCTTCCAATACAAAAATAAACAGCCTGCTTCAGCAGCCGCAACTCATAGAATATAATTCTGTTAAAGATGAAATGGCAGATATCAGTTATAAAGTTTTTGATCTGATACAACAAGGAACCACCCCGGGAAAGATCGCCGTTATTTACAAAGAAAATAAATATGGTGAAGCACTCTCCAAATACTTTCGCCTTAAAGGAATACCTGTATTTAGTAAACGAAGCGTCAACATCCTGGAAGATCCGTTCATTAATAAATTAATTATAATGCTGCGTTACCTGAACGCAGAGCATGACATTCCTTACGGGGGCGACGAGATGCTGTTTGAAATACTGCATTTTGATTTCTATTCCATTCCAGCCATCGAAATAGCTAAACTAACTGTAGAGGTTAACAGCAAAAAATACAATGGCGAAGCTGTATCAATCAGGAAATTACTTTCTGATAAAGCCAACAGGCCACCACAAGATCTTTTTGATGCAGGCTTAAATGAAAACCTTAAGCAGGCGGGCATCATGATAGAAAAGTTAATATCTGCAGTTCCCAATCTTACCCTGCAACAATTATTTGAACAGATCATCCTGGAAGCCGGTGTACTCAATTATATAATGAAAGCTGATAACAAAGTATTGCTGATGCAATTACTTACGGCGCTATTCGATTTTATTAAAGACGAAACAAGCCGTGACCACTTTCTTGGTCTCCCGGGATTAATGAGCATTATAGAATTAATGCAAAAAGAAACGCTGGCCATTCCAATGATACAGGTTGCGGGCAGCGATAAAGCTGTAAACCTGCTAACTGCGCATGGAAGTAAAGGGCTTGAATTTGAATATGTATTCTTTAGCGGCGTAAATGCGGGTTCATGGGAAAAGAAAAGAAAGCCGGGTGGCGGATATAAATTCCCGGATACTATGTTTGCTTCTCAACCTGCCGGCAGAGATGAAGAAGAACTGAGACGTTTATTTTACGTAGCATTAACTAGGGCAGAAATTCACCTGAATATTTCCTGGGCTAAATATAAAACCGACGGCAAGGAAATGGAGCCGTCTATGTTTATTGCTGAAATTATGGAACAGCATGACATTCCAATTCGGAAGATCACCTTAACAGAAGATCAACTGATGGATTTTGAATTACTGCAGTTTATTGCACAGGCTCCGGAAATTAATAAAACCGAAGAAGACTTCATTATTCCGTTACTGGAAAAATTTGTAATGAATGTGACGGCACTAAACAGCTATCTTGATTGTCCGCTGGGATTCTATTACAGGAACCTGATCCGCATCCCTTCCGGTAAAAATGAGGCAACGGAGTTTGGCAGTGCTATTCACCATGCGCTGGAAAAATTTTTCCGAAACATGCAAGATGGAAAACAGGAAATCTTTCCCTCCAAAGAAAACATGATCAGCGAATTTAAGTGGTATATGAACCGCCACCGCGAAAATTTCACTAAAGAAGCATTTGAAAGAAGAATGGAATACGGCGATGAAGTTTTACGCAATTATTACGATAAGTATATTAACAGCTGGAATAAAGTAGTAGCAGTAGAACGAAATATCCGTGGCGTAGTGGTTAACAATGTTCCAATAAAAGGAAAACTGGATAAGCTGGAGTTTAATGGCAAAGAAGTGAACGTGGTAGATTATAAAAGCGGCGATATAGACAAAGCACTGGCAAAAATGAAACCACCGCATGAAAAAGATCCTAACGGTGGCGATTACTGGCGCCAGGCTGTATTTTATAAAATACTGATTGATAACTATGAACAAAAAGACTGGAAGGTGGTGAGTACAGAATTTGATTTCGTAGAACCTGATAAAAAGAAAGAATACAGGAAAGTTAAAATCATCATCACCCCGCAGGATACCGAAACGGTAAGCCAGCAAATAAAGGAAGTATGGGCAAAGATACAGGCAAGGGATTTTTATACCGGCTGTGGCAAAGAAGATTGCCATTGGTGCAATTTTGTAAAAAACAATAAACTGGCAGTGGCATTGCATGATTTGGAAGAGATACAGGAATAGCTTCTGCCATGTTTAGATATAATCGTATCAAACAACCATTAACAAGCAGTTAACCGATACTTTTACCAATTCGTTTGCTTTCTAAATTCCTATAGCATCCCTATTTATAATAACTTCATGCAATATTTTACAGAAGGAACTTCCATGAAAAGAAATTTACTTGTATTACTTGGGTTGATCATTGGTTTTTACTGCATGGTTACCGTTAACAGTGGATGTGCCCAGATCGGGTATCCTACAGGTGGAATTGCAGATAGCCTGCCGCCTGTATTAGTAAAGGCATCCCCCGAATTACAAAAGCTGAACTTTACAGGCAACCGGATAACCTTAACGTTTGATGAATACATCGAAATAAAAGACATTCAAACCAACCTGCTTATTTCTCCACTTCCAAAAGTAAATCCAACCATCAGTAGTAACCTTAGAACGGTTAGCATTAAATTAAAAGATACCCTTCGGCCAAATACAACCTATAATATCAATTTTGGAAATTCAATCGTGGACGTACATGAAAGCAATCCTCTGAAAGATTTCTCTTATACTTTTTCTACAGGAAATACTATCGACTCTCTTGAACTTAGTGGAAAGGTACTGCTGGCTGAAAGTGGAAAATCTGATAGCACTATCATGCTACTCCTGTACAGGAATGCGTCGGATTCAGACGTTACTATTCGTAAACCTGATTATATTACCAGGAGCGATTCGAAAGGCTTATTCAAATTCAGCTATTTACCCGCAGCATCATTCAGCGTATATGCCTTAAAAGATGGAGACGGGGGAAAAACATATAATTCAAAAACAGAAGTATTTGCATTTTTCGATAGCGAAGTAAATACCGCAGAGCCCGGAAAGCCGATAACACTTTTTGCTTATGCTATGGAAAAGCCAGCTCCGCTGAACTCTGTACCTTCAGGACAAAAAAAGCCGGCAGAAAAAAAACTTCGCTATACCAGTAGTGTTTCTACAAAACTACAGGACATCCTGCTACCGCTAAGCTTTACGTTTACCAACGGTATCAAAACTTTTGATTCCGGTAAACTAACGATCACCGATACCAGCTTTAGACCAATTCCCAATTTAAGTCCGACGCTGGATAGCACCCGCCAAAAACTGGAAGTAAAAGTGAACTGGATACCGGAAACAGAATACTATTTGATATTTCAAAAAGATGCGTTGGAAGATTCTGCGGGCAATAGCCTGGAAAAAACAGATACTATTCGTTTCACAACAAAGAAAGTGTCTGATTATGGCAGCATCGTTTTAAGGTTTAGAAACATCGATTTGTTACGGCACCCGGTGATCCAGTTTTTGCAGGGCGACGCAGTAAAATATTCATACCCCATAACCGGTTCAGAATGGAGCAATAAACGGTTTCCGCCAGGAGAATATGAAATAAGAATACTATACGATGATAATAACAATGGCATTTGGGATCCCGGTAACTTTAAAGAAAAGCGCCAGCCGGAGAGAGCTATTTCACTTCCACAAAAACTAGCAATTAAGGCCGACTGGGAAAATGAGCGGGAAATTCAGTTATAAAGCTGATATAAGCCTACTTCTCATAAATAGCATTCATTTTTATTGAATCCTGATGCGCAAAATCACTCTACTGATAGTAGATTGCTATTATCTTTGCAGCATGATTTTTTCGTCTTCTCTACTTGAAAATGCAGTGAACGAATTTGCCAAACTTCCCGGTATTGGCAAAAAAACGGCTTTAAGGCTGGTGCTGCACCTGATAAAGCAGGATGAACTGCAGGTAGCCAATTTCAGTAATTCCATTTCACAGATGAGAAAGGAGATAAAATTCTGCAAACGATGCCACAATATTTCTGATAAGGAATTGTGCAATATCTGTAGTAATACCATGCGCAAGCAGGAACTGATTTGCGTGGTAGAAAATATAAGGGATGTAATTGCCATTGAGAGCACGCAACAATTCAATGGCATATATCATGTATTGGGTGGCATTATTTCCCCGCTTGATGGAATTGGTCCTGATCAGTTAAATATAGAATCGCTGGTTAAACGGGTGAATGAGGAACAGGTGCAGGAAATTATATTCGCATTAAACCCCAATATCCAGGGCGATACAACAGTGTACTATATTGGCCGAAAACTTAAAGCTGTTCCTGTAAAGTTTACTACAATTGCCAGGGGCATTTCATTTGGTGGCGAACTGGAATATGCAGATGAAATGACGCTTGCCAAGAGCATCAGTAACAGGATACCTGTAAGTTCAATTGAAAATGGCCAGCTTACCATGGGCAATTAATACCGGCTTCCTGCCTTAACCGTTTAAAAATTACTGTTTACCATTCGTCTAAACAAGGTTAATTTCTATATTTAGTTTGCTTATTTTACTCAAAAAAGCAACCATTTATACCATTGAACGTACTAACTGGAGATACCAATAACGATAGTTCAGCATTGAAATTCCTGGATGAAATAATTGCGGGCTGCAGAGAGCAAAACCATAGAGATCAAAAAACCCTCTATGAGCGGTATTATGGCTATTGCTTAAAGATTGTTTTTAGGTACATCTTCCGGTACGATAAAGCCGTAGATGTTGTAAATGATGGGTTTGTAAAAGTGTTCGGCAAATTGCATACTTTTCACTACGACCAATCCAGTAAAGTGGAAATGATATTAATGGGGTGGATGAGAACAATCATGATAAACACGGCCATCGACAGGTTGAGAAAAGATAATTTTATGCCTGAGATCGGAATTATTAATGAAGGAGTTTGGATAGAAGATAAATCTCAATCTGCAGATCAACTGATGCTATATAAAGATCTGATAAACGAAGTGAAAAAACTACCACCTACCTATAGGATCGTTTTCAACATGTATGTTATTGATGGGTTTACACACCAGGAAATTGCCAACCAGTTAAAAATAGCGGTAGGTACTTCCAAATCAAACCTTTCTAAAGCAAGAGTGTTGTTACAATCTTATATTAAAAAAGCTGACCTGCAAAAATGCTACGTATGACCGACGATAGTGAAGAAGTTTTCCGGAGGGCTGCAGCACAGTACCCGCTTAAAACGGATAATGCCGACTGGCATGCTGTGCTTAAAAAAATGGAAGAAGAAAATGATACCGCAGTTGTACCAATAGCAACAAAGAATAAAAGTAAGCGCTGGTTACTACTACTATTACTACTGATACCCATTGCCGTTATCGAATACAAAGCTGGCTCATTCTTTAAATCAGAAAAACAACAGCATTCATCTGAAAATAAAATCAATACCAAAACTAACAATAATGCTAACTTAAACGAAAACAACGCCAGCCAGGCTGAAAATTCTACAATACCCATCTCCGGCAGCGGCAATGCAACTGGCAACAAGAAGGATTTCAATGAACCTGTAACAAATAATAAAACCGTTTCAGCAGCAGACAATTCTTCAATAGCCGAAAACAATAATAATGCATCTAACATAACTAATAAAAGTACCGTACATAAAATACCAGCTACCAGTGATGTAGTTAACCTTCATCAGCAGGTAACATCCACCCAGAATAATTTAAGTGGAGGTAGAAAAAATAAAAAAAGCATTGATATTGTTAAACGCAAAGTGAGCATTGGTTTAAGTACATTATCGAACGGAACGGAAAACGGAGAATCCATTATAAAGAAATCATCTGCAAAAACAATCCGTACCAAAAAAAAAGCAACTATCAGCATCCGGAAGGCTGAAATAACTTCAGCACATGATACTGAAATTACTACAGCCGAAACTACTATCTCACAAACATCTCCTTCCGGCAACCTAACAGGTAAGGCTGTTATACCAGCAAAGGAAACTTTGTTGGATAGTATCACAATTGTTACTATACCGTTAGTTGATGTTAAAAAAGAAGACAACATTGCAGATACAAAGAAGACGAAGGATAAAGAAAAGAAAAAAACATCCAATAAACATTTCTATGCAGGCATAATGGCTGGGCCGGATTTTAGTTCTATCAAATTACAATCAGTTAAAAAGGTTGGATTAAACTACGGACTGTTGCTAGGTTATCGCTTAAATCAAAAACTAAGCATTGAAACAGGTATTTACAAAGACAAAAAATTATATAGCAGTAAAGGAAAATATTTTAACAGCAAAAATATCCCTTTGTATCCCGGCGCCACTATCGACTATGTAAATGGAGAATGTAATATGTTTGAAGTGCCGTTGAATGTTAGTTATCGATTAAAAGAAAATAAAAATGCAGTTTTTTTTGCCGCAGCCGGGGTTTCAGCCTATTTCATGCAAAAGGAATCTTATAGCTATAATGTAAACTATTACGGAACTATTTATCCATACGATTCAGAATATAAAAATAACGAGAAAATCCTGTTGGCGGTTATTAATATCAGTGCCGGTTACACGCATAAGATTGGCAAGATAGGTAACTTGCGTATTGAACCATTTGTTAAACTACCTGTAAGTAAAATTGGTACTGGCGAACTTCCCATCCAGAGTGCCGGATTGTTAATAGGTATTACAAGAGATCTTTGGTAGCCTCTAACATAAATAAATAAGCTGATCAGCTCATTATTGAGATCAATATTTCTTATTTTCAGGCTATTCAATAATAAGCAGTAACGGTAATACTAATTGTGAAGCAAACCATCAATAATATACTGGGCGCTTTAGATCCGAAAGAAAAAAAGCGATTTACGTTTTTGATCCTGCTGGATATTTTCATTAACCTGTTAGATATAATTTCAATTGTAATACTGCTGTGGATCATACGTTTCTATCTTCAACCCACGGAAATAAATCATCTGAATTACCTGCCAGCCTGGCTCACAGATCCCGGATCTATTGCATTAATAGCATGTTTTGTTCTGTTATTTTGCTTAAAAAACCTCGCGGGTTATTTTATTTCGCGGGCTCAATTCAGATTCAACAGTGAAATAGCTGTAAATATTTCCAGGCAAAAAATGCTACATTTCCAGCGATCCGTATTCAATGATTACATTAACACAGATTCATCGGCTCATATCCGCAATATCAGTTTTCAGCCTTTTGATTTTTGCCAATACATGCTGTCCGGATTGCAACAGATCATCACCCAATTCACCCTGGTATCCTTAACCATTGTTGCGGTTATCCTATTTAATGCAACAATATTTTTACTGCTGATGGCAGTACTATTGCCCCCGGTTGTGATCGTATTTTATTTTATCAGGAACAGGATGCTTACAACCAAACAGGCAATTCAGCAGAGCAATGAAAAATCTTTTCAATACCTGCTGGATGCATTAAAAGGTTTTGTAGAAAGTAATATTTACAATAAAAATGATTTCTTTTTAAAGAGATACCTTACATTCAGAAAGAAATTTAGTACACAACTTTTTGATTCTTTTGCTTTACAACAGATACCTGGCAGGGTGATAGAAATATTTGCCATGCTCGGTCTTTTTGTATTGATTGCAATTGCTAAATGGAATCCTGGTGATAACAACGATCTGCTGCTAACGATCGCCGCTTTTGTGGCAGCGGCTTATAAGATCATTCCCGGTGTAGTAAAAATTATCAATATTACCGGGCAAATGAAAGCGTACGAATTTTCCATTGTTAACAGGGAACAGGTACCTGAAGAAAACGTTATTGGTTTAATTAAAGATTCTCTTACGCCAATAACCAGTATTAAACTAAGCGATCTCCATTTTACATATCACAACCAAAAGATATTACAAGGATTATCCGCAAGCTTTGAAACGGGTGATTTTGTGGGCATCTTTGCAGAATCCGGAAAAGGAAAAACTACTTTGTTTAATTTATTGCTTGGATTTCTATCTCCGAAAAGTGGCACCATTGCCATCAATGGCGAAATATTGTTAGCAGATGAGATCAAAAAATACTGGCCATCCATTTCTTACGTGAAACAGCAGAGTTTTTTTATTCATGATACGATCCTGAAGAATATAAGTTTCGAGGAAACGGGGCAACAACAGGAAAACCTGGATCATGCCATTAAGATTTCCGGGCTTCAGCCCATGCTATCAAGCTATCCGGAAGGTATTGAAAAAGTTATTACAGAAAATGGAAAGAATATTAGTGGTGGACAGCAACAGAGAATTGCTATAGCAAGGGCGATATATAAAAATACTTCCCTGATCCTGCTGGATGAGCCTTTCAACGAATTAGATGATACTGCCAGCCAAACACTGCTGCAAAATTTTAAAACAATGGCTGCCTCAGGAAAAATAATATTGATGATCACACACGACAAAAAAAGCCTGGTTCACTGTAATAAAATTATTTCACTGGATGCCTGAGCAAAATAAAACATTGGTAATTCTTACTCCCGGTTTTCCGGAATCTGAAGCGGATACAACTTGTTTGCCCATGCTTCAAAACCTTGTTTTGTACCTGCAAAATAATTATGAACAATTAAATATTATCATACTAAGTTTTCAATATCCTTACCACAGCAACACCTATCAGTGGCTTGGTACCACGGTTTACTGTTTTAATGGAAAAAACAAAGGCGGTATTAAGAGATTAATTGTACGAAATAAAATAAAGAAAATTTTACAGCAGGTACACAAGCAAAATCATATTGCAGCACTTTTAAGTTGCTGGTATGGAGAATGCGCCTTGGTTGGTAACAGGTTTGCAAAAGAAAAAGATCTGAAACATTATTGCTGGATACTGGGCCAGGATGCAAAAAAAGAAAACGGGTTTCCTAAACGCGTTGGTGCAAATGCAAATTCATTAATTGCATTATCAGATTTTTTACAGGATGAATTTGAAAAAAACCACTGTGTAAGGCCTGCACATGTTATAACCCCGGCTGTACAAAATTTACAGGTTAGTGCAGGTGATATAAAAAAAGATATTGATATACTTGGCGCCGGTTCGTTAATTCCATTAAAATGCTTTCAGGTTTTTATAGAAATGATCGCCGAAATAAAAAAAGTATTTCCGGCTATTAAAACAGTATTGGCAGGCATCGGGCCGGAAAAGGAAAAGTTACAAGAACTGATAGTTACATATGGCCTGCAAAATAATTGTATATTAACAGGTGAGCTGAAACACCCCGATCTTTTGCAATTAATGAATAGATCTAAGATCTTGTTACATCCTTCTTCCTACGAAGGTTTCTCGGGCGTGTGCCAGGAAGCATTATATCATGGCGCACATGTGATCAGTTTTTGCCGGGCAATGAATAAAGAAATTGAACAATGGCATATTGTAGAAAATAAATTACAAATGAAAGAAAAACTAATAGCGCTTCTGCAGGATCCACAACTTACCTATAGAAGTATTGATCCATTTCCAATAAAAGAAACATCTGGTAAACTACTCCGCTTGTTATTTTCCTGAATTAGCTTTCTTTTTTGTAAAAAAATGAACAGCCACCTTCATAGATTTTTTAAAAGGTATAATGCTGAAGGGAAAATGTATCCAGGCTTTAATAAAGTTATTCAATGCACATAAATGCTCTCCGTATAACAAACTTTTCTCCCCAAAATTTATATACAATCTATATAATGCCTTTTTAGCAAGTTTAGGCGTAAGCTTTCCATCTGCCCTGAATTTAGCGATCGTTTCTATTCCCTGATAATAGCTCTTTTTCCAGTTGTCAGTGATATAATTATTTTCGTGGAGCCTCCTGTATAGTAAAGGTTTGCGGATAACAACGGCTTTATAATGCCACGCCAGCGACAAAATAAAATCAACATCAGAAAATGAATTCATTTCTTCAAAGTATCCGGCAGTTTGCAGGCACTCCTTCTTCATCAATAATACCTGAGTAAAAACAGTAATCTCTGAATTAAATATTGGTTCAAATATTTGTTCAAAACTTGTATCCGTTCTATTCTTATAAAAAAATTCTTCGGGTACACCAGGTATCTTAAAATTGTAACCCCCACATAAGCAGAAACCTGCTGCAGGGTATTCATACATCGCATCGAGTTGTATTTTCAATTTTTCAGGAGCCCAGCAATCATCAGAATCCAGGAAGGCGATAAATGCGCCTTTAGATAATTGAATTGCAAGGTTTTTTAGTTTTCCTCCAATGGCAATTCTACCTGCCTTTACGAAGATGATCCTTTGGTCATTCTCATTTTTAACCAGTTGTTCTGTATTGTCATCTGAACCATCGTCTACAATGATAAGCTCCCAATTATCGTAGGATTGATGTTGTACAGAATTTATAGATTCAAGAATAAAACCAGCCCTGTTATAGGTGGTCATAATGATACTTATTAAAGGATTTTTTTGCATTTTGTTGCACTGCTTTAATTATTCTTTATTCGTCAGGTTAATGCAACCAGCTTAGAAATTTTATTTGCGATAGCCTTAAATGAGAGTTCTTCATTAAACTGCTTAAGTACTTTTTTACTTTCTGTATCCAAATCTAACTGCACAGAATGTTTTAACAAGTTTAACAATTCCTCTCCATTACCAGGTTCATATAAAAAACCGCATCTACCAGGTCCGGTCATTTTACTAAATGAATAAATATTGGTAACGATTGGTATACAACCGCAACTCATCGCTTCGCATATTGCAATTCCGCTTCCCTCATGATGGGAACCCGATACAATAAAATCAGCTGCATTAAACCAGGTTTCCAATTGCTTGTGCGGAACCTTGCCTACAAAACTGATGGCTTTTTCGTTTACCTGGTAACGACCGATGATTTCATTTACTTCCTCTAATAATTCTTCCGTTTGGTAAATCATGTACAACTTAGCTGATGGATAAATATTATAGAATTGTAAAAATGCTCCAACAACTGTCAATGGGTCTTTATTGGCGTCTAGTCTGCCCACCCATAAATAAACGGGACCAGCCTCCAGCTTTAATTGTTGCCTGGCCAACTCTTTATCATTCTTAATAAAAACAGAGGAAGCCTGTATCACTTCATGTATCTTTCTACTGCTTCTGATATTTCCATTGCTGATCCATTCTTTTCCTAATTCAGCTGAGGTAAACAGGTAGGCGTTAATTGATTTGTCGGCCCATATCTGAAGAATTCTTTTTATTCCGGCAAATGGCTTTTCACCCCGGTGTAAAACAAGGATCCTTGTATTTTTTCCGAGCATCCATCTAAGCTGCAAGATCTGCAGTGGAAAAATCAGTCCGTTCACTAAAACTACATTTGGCTGCAGCTTTTTTATGAACCGATGAAGTTTCCAGGGAAAATATGGGTAGCTACTCCTGGTATTAAGAAAGTGGTACTGCACATTTTGCTGCTTTTTTGATCCGCTATAATTGATCTGTTCAATACTTTCCACTTCATATCTGTGCGCAAGATTATCTAGTATACCGGTATAAAAACTGATTCTCTGGAGCCAGCTTTCCGGCGTGCTGAATTCAGGCGTATACGTATAACTTGTACTAACAATCTTCATGCTGCTGTAAATATATTTATTAGTTTTAACCCGTTGAACAATTAAATAAGATCGGCATAATTGGAGAAAAAACAATTTTTAGAATCTACTCCAACAATTGATCTCACAGAATCTGTTTTAATATGGCATTGCTGAAAAAAATCTTAGGTAAACTTAACGGCTTGCATTACACGCAGGAATACCTTTGCCTGCCAATTGGTTCTCACACAGCTCCCTTATCCGTTTACCTGTTAATGAATGGGAAAATTTTCCGGGATATAACCCGGCAACACTTGTTTATTGGCTATCATCCGCTTGTTTTTGCCATTAACTTTCCTCCGGAAAATGTTTCACCTGAAGTGCTTCAAATTATTTTCAGCAATCATTCATTAGCTTTAAACGTATCGTACAATAAAAAGGATGCTCTTGCCAGCCTGGAACTTTTAAAAATAAGAGAACAACCGGAAGCCGAGGGTAGTTTTTGCTTTTATAAAGGCGTAGAGGGAAGCTATTCATTTATATCATTGTTTCATCAGTTTATAAACAGGCTCTATAACAAGTGGTACAACCAGCAGCCGGGAAACGTTTTTTTACACCATAATCTGTATCTCCAGGTTCAGATCGCGTATGCGATACCGAGGATAATTTCTTTGATCAGCGTTTCATTGGAGGAGAAATTTAACCTGTTTCCAACTGATCTGCATGGGCAGGTAAATGAAAAGCAATATATCATATCGTTGCGTACCAATGGTAAAGCCTGCAAACAGGTAGAAAAAGCAGGAAAAATTGTACTTAGCAGGGTTGATGCTGGCTTTTACAAAACTGTTTATGCCCTGGGGAAAAATCATATGCAGGAAGTAAATGCCAAAGAAAATTTTCCCTTTAGCCTTTTAAGATCTGAAAATTATATGCTACCCTTGCCAACAAAAACACTATCTTATATGGAACTGGAGCTGAAATCTTCTTTTATGGAGGGAATTCACAAAATATTACTCTTTAACATCCTGCATTATCATGTTTTACAGGATGAAGCGAGTGCGCTTTGCCACATTCACAACAGTTATGCTACCTGGCGCTATAAAAATAAATTGCCGGGCAACTATTTGCTGCGATAACTCGTTTTAAGTAAGAAGTTTACATTAACTCATATAATCGTATGAACGGGGTTCTTTTATTCAATCCAAGAAGTGCAAAATATAAGCCGAGGATTCCTAACTCCATCCTCAGCATAGCGTCGTGTATAGAAGGATTGTATCACTATGCCATTGTGGATGGAAATATGGAAACAGATCCCTGGATAAAAATTGAGGAATATCTTTCAACCGGAACATTTAAATTTTTCGGCTGCACCTCTATGCCGGGTCCGCAGTTAAAACAAGCTATACCGATATCAAAAAAAATACGTGCTACTTATCCTGAAATAAAGATCATCTGGGGTGGTTACTTTCCCTCAAATCAATCTAAGGTAGTACTGCAATCGGGCTATGTAGATTTTGTAATGAACGGGCCTGGCGAAAAATCTTTTCCCCTGTTATTAGAAGCGTTGATCTATAATAAGCCGTACGAATTTATTCACAACCTAATTTATCTATCGGGCACACAAATCATTAAAACAACCAGAGACGAATTGTACAATCCGGATGAGCTGCCTGCTTTACCATACACAACGCTCAACAAATTTTATCCTATTGCTAATTACCTGGGCAAAACCTATCTTGGGTCAAAAACAATTGCTTACCATTCCAGTATGGGATGCCCGTTTAAATGTTCGTTCTGCGCAGTTGTGCCCATTTACAATGCCCGTTGGCGTGGAAAATCTGCCCAGTTGATATACAATGATATCAAACACCTGAAAGAAACCTACGGAGGAAATGCTATCGAATTTCATGATAATAACTTTTTTGTTTCGGAAAAAAGAACAGTTGAATTTTCACGTTTGATAAAACCGGAAAATATGATTTGGTGGGGAGAAGGCCGTATAGACACCATTGACAAGTACACTGATGAATCACTTACATTGATGAGAGAAAGTGGATGCAAGATGATCTTCTTTGGTGCCGAGACCGGTAATGATGAGATCCTAAAAAAAATGGATAAAGGTGGAACTCAAACTGCAGCTGAGATCAGGTCGTTTGCAGCACGCATCAACAAATTTGATATCATTCCAGAATACTCTTTTGTGTTGGGAACACCAGCCGATTCGCCAGAACAGGCGATGAAGCAGATAGACCAGGATATTGCTTTCATAAAAGAAATTAAAGAGATAAACCCAAGAACAGAGATCATCATTTATGTTTATAGCCCGGTACCCACGGAAGGAAGTGATATGTACAACAAAGTGCTGGGCAGCGGCTTTCATTTTCCTGAAAAACTGGAAGACTGGATCAGTCCGCAATGGGAAAATTTTGATCTCAGAAAAAATCCATTAACGCCCTGGCTAACGGCAGAGATGATAGATAAAATAAAAGACTTTGAAACTGTGCTGAATGGATATTATCCAACGGCTTCTGATATCAGGTTAACTGATCTTAAAAGAAATGTGTTGAGAAGGATCGCTTCGGTACGATACAAAACCGGCTTGTACAAAAAACCTTATGAACTAAAAGCGTTGCAGATACTTTGGAAATACAGGCAACCGGAGATTGAGGGATTTTAATTTTGTAAACACAAGCTTGGCCACAAAGAAACATAAGCAGGAAGAAGCACAAAGAAAATCAACACGTAGAATCATAGCAGTTTCTTTGTATTCTTATGCTGATGCTGAGTTAGCAGAAATAATAAGGAAAAATTTCTTAATGCATCTTTGAGTCTTCATGTATTAGTGGTAAAAACAAGAATCAATAAAATTATTTTCTGAATACTACTTTAAAAAATATCATTGGGAGAACCTATAAACCATGGTTAGAAAAATATCTTTCTAAAACCAGGCAGTATAAGTATAAAAATATCCGGCTCGATATTGCACCGGAAGTTTTTCACCCGGGATTTTTTTTTAGTACCGAAGTATTATTGCAATATCTTGATAAAATCAATTTACAGGATAAAGAATTTTTAGAACTTGGGTGTGGCAGCGGGCTGATCTCAATTGTTGCAGCAAAAAAAGCTGCAAAAGTTACTGCATCAGACATCAACCAAATTGCAACCAGATTTCTTAAAAAAAATAGTCATCAAAATAAGGTTTCATTAAATATCATTCACTCAGATCTTTTTACCGATATACCGCTGCAAAAATTTGACGTAATTGCTATTAATCCACCTTACTATAAAAAGAAGCCGGTAACTTTAAAAGATCATGCCTGGTATTGTGGCGAAAATGGCGAATATTTTTCAAGGCTGTTTGAGGCCATTGGTAAATACATTCACTCAGATACAGAAATACTAATGGTGTTGTTTGATGGATGCGATATGGAAATGATCAATGGCTTTGCAGTACGTAATGGTTTTAGGCTTACCTGTGTTTATAGCAAACAAAACTTATTGGAAAAAAACCTTGTGTTTAAAATTGAAAAACAAGCATGACGCAGTCTAAAGCAAATATTGCTGTAAAGTTTGAGGAACTGTACATAAGCCTGCGTACCAAAGAGGGTCGTTTATATACTGACGAAGAAGTTTCACAGCTGCCTTATATTTACAAGTTACATCAGCATTACAAAGAGTGGGAAATAAGGTGCTTGTCTTGCAAAAAATTGCTTCGTTACATAAAACACAAAGGAAACAATTTAAATATACTTGAAGTTGGTTGCGGCAATGGATGGCTATCGGCACAATTGGCAGCAGTTACAACAGGAAATGTTTCAGGTACAGATATCAATGCAACAGAACTTGAACAGGCAAAACGAGTTTTTCACCAAAAACAAAATTTGGAATTTATCAATTGTTCTTTACATGATGCGGAGCTTAAAAATAAGAAATTTCATCTTATCATATTTGCTGCTTCAATACAGTATTTCTCATCATTAAAAGATACCGTTAACACTGCATTAGATCACCTCGGGTTAAATGGAGAGATCCATATACTGGATTCACATTTTTATAAAGAGGCAGACATTACAGCAGCAACACAACGCACAAGAGATTACTATGCCAGGTTGGGTTTTGATGTGCTGGCAGACTACTATTATCAGCATTCAATTGAAAGTTTAGCCGGGTATGATCATAAAATTCTTTACAATCCCTGTTCATGGCAAAAAAGATTTAGCCTCAATAAAAATCCATTCCACTGGATCGTAATAAAAAAAACAAAATTGTAAATTGACGCTGCAATCGCTATATCAAACTTTTAAAAGATACCGAACACTTCAAACAGGTACAATAAGCAGCTTACCTGTTGTTATCCTAATGCCTCATAGTTCCTGTAATTGCCGTTGCAGTATGTGTGATATCTGGAAAGGCAATCATAATCTGAAGCAGCTTAATGAAAAAGATGTGGAAGGTTTGATGGGTGCTTTAAATAAATTGGGTACAAAGCAGGTGTTGATGTCTGGGGGAGAAGCATTATTACATCCGCGTTTCTTTAGTCTTTGCGAAATTCTGAAAAAATCCGGAATCTCAATTACACTGTTATCTACCGGGTTAACGATTAAGAAACATGCAGAAAACATTCACAAATATATTGCTGATGTGATCGTTTCGCTGGATGGAGATGAAACTTTGCATGATGAAATCCGAAATATCCCGGGAGCTTATAATAAAATGGCTGATGGCATCAAAGCACTAAGAACATTTCGTACAGAATATCCCGTTAGTGCCCGTTGTGTTATTCATAAATTAAATTTCAGAAACTGGCGGTTAATAATAGAAACTGCAAAAAGAACCGGGTTAAACAGCATTAGTTTTTTACCGGCAGATATCAGCAGTACAGCTTTTAACAGGGAAGTTTTGTGGAACGGGCCGAGGCAAAATGAGATCGTTATATCCAAAGATGAATTACCGGAATTACTGGATGTTGTGGAAGAAATCATTTATGAGTGTAAATCCGAATTTGAAAGTAATTTTATTGCAGAATCTCCGGAGAAAATCCGGAATATCTATTTTTACTATTCAGGACTGCATGGTATGAACGAACTGCCATATAAAAAATGTAATGCTCCCTGGGTATCAACTGTAATAGAACCAGACGGTAATGTAAAGCCCTGCTTCTTTCATGATGCCATTGGTAATATCCATGAAAATTCGCTTTTTGATATCCTGAACGGAAACGCAGGCATCTCATTCAGAAAAAATCTTGATATGGATAAAAATGATACCTGTAAAAGATGTGTATGTTACCTGAATCTTCATCCCAAAACAAGCCCGGTGAGAACCTTTGATAAATGAAAAAGATACTGATCACTCATTCATATTTTTTACGTTTCGACCCAAAACAATGGGCCACAGCTAAACCATATGCGCCACTGGGCACTTTATATGGAGCTGCAGTACTACAGGAGAATGGATATGAGGTTTCTTTCTTTGATAATATGTTCTCGCAAAATGCGGAAGAAATCATTCCTGTAATAAATAAAGAACGCCCTGATATTTTTATTATTTATGATGATGGATTTAATTACCTCACCAAGATGTGCCTTACCAATATGCGTGATGCCGCTTTTGAAATGATACGCTATGCAAAAAAATTAAGCTGCACAGTGATCATTTCCAGTTCAGATGCTACAGATCAATTTGAGCGTTATATAGATGTTGGTGCCGATTTTATCATTATCGGTGAACCAGAGGCAACCCTCGTAAAGCTGGTAAAAGCGATGGAGCAGGATGAAAAGGATCTTTCAACAATTGATGGGATTGCGTTTGATCAACATGGCAATATTATAAAAACAAGGAAGGCTTCCGTTTTAAGAGAGTTGGATACGATTCCCTTTCCTGCCTGGCACCTGATTGATATTGCGCCCTATAAAAATATGTGGATGAAAAGCAGTGGCTATTTTTCTATGAATATGGCTACCACAAGAGGCTGCCCTTTTAAATGTAACTGGTGCGCAAAACCTATTTACGGCAACCGGTACAACTCAAGATCACCGGAAAATGTGGTGGCAGAATTAATGTTGCTTAAAGCGAAATTTAACTTTGACCACATCTGGTTCTGTGATGATATTTTTGGTTTAAAACCAGGTTGGGTAAATGAATTCGCAAATAAACTGCAGGAGAATAATTTAACGATAAAGTTTAAAATACAGGCAAGGGCAGACCTGCTGGCTGATAAATTTGAGATTGATGCGCTTAGCCGTGCAGGTTGCGAAACGGTATGGATGGGTGCTGAAAGTGGTTCGCAAAAGATACTGGATGCGATGGATAAAGGAACAACGATACAACAAATTGAAACTGCTACAAAACTGATGCGTGAGCATAACATTAAGCCTTGTTTCTTTATACAGTTTGGTTATCCCGGAGAAACAAAAGCTGATATTGATCTCACCATAAAGATGATCAATACTTTATTGCCTGATGAATTAGGGATATCGGTTTCTTATCCATTACCAGGTACGCTGTTTTATGAAAATGTAAAGTCTGAATTAAAACACAAAGCCAATTGGTCAGATTCTGATGAACTTGCGCTGATGTTTCACAATACTTATCAACCGGCTTACTATAAACAGTTGCACCGTTATGTACATCATACATACCGTAAACACATTGCTTTTATAAATATTAAGAAAATTGCTTTACAACCGCTAAAAGCAAATGCACAAACTCTTAAGAAAGCTATATCATATATCTATTATACCACTTCTTCTTTTATCAATAAATACAAACTAAACCAACTGGAAAAAGCATAATGGCCAATAACCGTGAAATGGCACAGGAAGAAAAAGCCGCACAGGCATTTTCGGAACAGGCACCGGTATTCGACGAATTGTATAGCAATGATAAAATCATCCAATATAAAAGGGAAAGAGTGCGCAATCATGTATTGCAGCATTTAAAAAAAGAGGCAATTATTTTAGAGTTAAATTCCGGCACCGGTGAAGATGCCATATTCTTCGCATCAAAAGGGCATCATGTACATGCAACTGATATTTCTGAAGGTATGCAGGAGCAGTTAACAGATAAAGTAAGAAAGCTTGCATTAACACATAAAATAAGCAGCGAACTCTGCTCTTACACAGCCTTAGAAACTTTAAAGAATAAAGGCCCGTACGATCTCATATTTTCCAACTTCGCCGGACTAAACTGCACAAATGAACTGGACCTGGTTTTAGAATCATTTGATAAATTAACAGCACCCGGCGCAATGATAACCCTGGTGGTACTTCCGAAATTCTGCTTGTGGGAAATGCTGATGCTATTCAAAGGTAAATTCAACACTGCCTTTCGCCGTTTTTTTAGCAAAAATGGTAGAAAAGCCAGGATAAACGATAGGCAATTTACCTGCTGGTATTATTCTCCAAAGTTTATTATAAAACAATTAGGGAACAAATACGAACTGATCGGGATTGAAGGATTATGTACGATCGTACCACCTTCGTACATTGAACATTTTGCCGAGAAGCATCCAAAAAAATTTGCCTGGCTGGTTAAAAGAGAAAACAAATACAAAAGCAGCTGGCCCTGGAAATATATCGGAGACTATTATATAATCTCTTTCAGGAAAAAATAAACATTCTTCGCTTCATATAATGCTAACAGCAACATTTGATCACTTCAAAACTTTTTCCTGGAACAAATATTCGTAATTATCGAAAATATCTGCCAGTTTATCCTCATAATGTTTTAAAAGCTTTTGCTGAAAATTAACAGGGCTGGGCTTTGCATGATGCCGGGAAGTATCAAGCGCCATTACAATACCGCGACTATTTGTTTTTTTCTTTTTTGCTTTAGCAGCCCAGCTCTTTGCTGTTATGTTCATTAAAAACTTGTCTAAAAGGTTACCAACGGCGTTATTGAAAAGTTTTTCTATAGATAATTTAACCAGGTGCGATTTGATTTGTTGTGCACTGGAAATCCGCAAATGATGGTTTGGAAGCAATTGTATTGCCCAGGAATTAGCGGCATAAAAATTTTCAAATGTGTTCGTACCAAATAATGGAAGTAAGGTAGCAACTTCTGTAGCGGTGTAAATATTCTTTTCAATTATTACCAACTGTTCCTCATCAATAAAATAATTCATGCAATACAAATGTTGCCTGTTAACAAGAAATGTAAGTTTTTTAAAAAGATGCAAAAAACTTCTTGAGATCCACAACCTGTTTGGCGCTGTAATAATAAAAAAATCAACGTCAGCGTTTTCATCTGCAAAATTCTTAGACAGTGATCCCGAGATGGCAACGCCCCTTACAAACGGAAACTTTGATAATAACCTGGCACTTTGCGCAGCTTTCTTCAACATCTTTTCTGCCAGGGCATTACCTTTAATGCGCCTTTGAATAAGCGAGTAGTTGGGATGAAGGCAATAAAACTCTTCAAATTTAAAAATTACCGATTCGCCCAAAAGGAATTCCAAAGCATCATCAAATGCATGGCTGTCTGCACTGTATTGAAGAAAAACAAACAGCTCTCTTTTTTTCAAAGGATAGCTGAACATATCAAAATATGCCAGTGTTGATAATATGTTTTTCCTGATACACAATTTCTTTCGGCTATTATTTACAGACTTTTGAATGCTTTAGATTATTTTTAAATTATTTATACCTGCTACTGTCCTGCTTCCATTAATTGTTTTACTTTATGTACCGCGGTATCAACCGGTTGTTTTGTTTTTTCCGGGCAACACTCTCTAAAAAATTCATCATACTGGCCAATAATTTTTTCCCAGGTATAGTCACTTTCTATCCTTTTAAAATTATTATGCACAAACGCTTCGTTGTACAATTTCTCATGTTGATTTATGATCTGCAATACTTCCTCTGCATTATCAAAATACAAGGCATTTTCCCTCAGTATGCTTTTATTAAAAAGATTATTATGCGCAGCAATAAAAGCTCCTTCCGCCATAGCTTCTAACAAAGATGGATTAGTTCCTCCAACACTATGGCCGTGGAAGTAAACAGCAGCATGTTTTACAATTCCGGTGAGTTTTGGCTGATCGAATAATGCTCCTATGAATATGATCCTTTCATCTTCTTTGAATTTATTTACCAGGTATCTTCCAAAAGTATTGCCGGTATTGCCGATCACTATAAATTTCTTGTTGCACTGGCTGTTATGAAAACCATCCAGCAGCATTTCAATGTTATTCTCCGGTTCCATGCGGGCCATCAATAAAAAATATTCTTTTTTTGAAAGTCCGTATTCATTCAATGCGTCAACTTCAACATCCGTTAATATATCTGCTCCGTAAGCAATGAATTTGCAATTGATGTTATACTTTTCATCAAGGTAATTTTTTATCACCTCCGAATCGGCAATATGATGATCACTACCTGCTACGGCAAGTTTTTCGGCATACTTTAAAAACCTTCTTACGGGCCTTGAATATTTTGCACGGTTCCATTCAATGCCATCCATGTTGGAAATTATCACTGTTCTCCTGGGATACAACATTTTCCAAACTGAGCTGCTCGTATAACCCAACAAAAGGATGATATCAAACTTCTTTTTTCTTGCATTCATGATGCAATTAAAATCATAAATGAACTGCCCTGCAGTACCGAGTAAATATTCCGGATCAAAACAATGGATGATCGGAACTCCCTGCCAGCTTGGTTGCTGGTATGGATGTTTGTGTGAATTATATACAATTACCTCATGACCCTTTTTCATCAAACCCCTGCTCAGGTGCTCGGCAACCTGTTCAAAGCCACCATATTGGTTGGGAATGCCCCGCGTGCCAAGTATACCGATTTTTAGGCCCATACTTTTTTTATTCGTTCATACGCTTGCAATGTGGCAATGGTTGCCTGTTGCCATGTATATTGCTCAAGTATTTTTTTTTGTAGTTTTATATTAAAAGGATTGTTGGCAGCTTTATCTACTGCATCAAAAATACTTTTAGGAGAGGAAGGATCACAATATAACACCAGGTCTTCAAAATAATCCACTGTGTCGCCTCTGTTACTGATCACAATATTACAACCCATAACCGCTGCTTCCAGGGAACTTAGTCCTGTTGTTTCAAACCAGCTAGGTAATACATGTACGGCAGCCTTACCATAGTACTTTACCAACTCCGGCTGTGTAAGCTGGCCAATAAACTGAATGTTAGGTGCAGCAATTCTTTTGCACTCGTTATAATATTCAGGCTGATTGGGAGCTGCATTTCCTATCAGCAACAATTTATATTTTGTATTATTAAGTGCCCGGATAATATTCAGTTGGTTCTTAATCCCTTCTATTCTTGCCACGCAGATCACCATTAGTGGATCTCTTGGTTCAGCTTGCACGTTAAAGAACAAACCCGGATCTATGCCGTTAGGTACCACCTGGTAATCGGCAGTACAATGATATGCTTCTACCAACCGTAAATATTCTGAATAGGAATTTGGTAAAATAATTGCTGCCTTAGCCAACAGTGCTTTCACCGAGCGCTGCTGCCCTTGCCATAAGTAAGAAATGCTCATTAATGAATCCCTGCCCAACATCCAGCGGGAAATGGTTTTAATATATTCAATGCCATCATAAGACAACAACCGAAAAAGCCTGCCCGAAAAGCCCTGTCTATGATATTGATCAAACTCACTATAATTAATAAAAATAGTAGAAACTACAAACGGCTTTCCTGATCTTTTAACATGAAACATTATATCTGCCGGCCGGCTTATGTTGAAAAAATGAAGCAGATTATATTGACTGTAATTTATAATTTCGTTTGTAAGACTAATCTGTACATCCACATTCATTTTTATAAGATGTGCTGCAGTTTGTAATACCTGCACTGTATCTCCGCCTTTAGCGGTATAAAAAGTAGAACGTACTATCATCAATACTTTTAACAACATAAGAAAATTACTGTTTTGGCATTACAAGAATCATAATTTAAAAGTTCTGGTGATGTTAGCACCCTTTAAAGTTAATGAGTTGTAGTTTGCATTTTACCTGTGCGTACATCAAACTGACCAAATACATTGGTAAAAGCCAATATCCAAATTACATATTCAGCCAGGTTTGTAATAAAACTGCCGGTGAACTGGTAAATGAAAATGAACAGGAACAGCAAGAGGCGGAAATAATTCGTCCACACTTTTGTAAACATAAAAAAGAAAATTTCAATAGATATCCTGATAAGTAAACCGAGCCAGCCAAAAATCGCCAGCGTTTCTGCCGCTGCATTGGGAATTGCGATGGTATTATAATCCAGGCTATAGAGATAATAACTTCTAACAATATCGGCGCCGAGTATCTTTACCTGTCCTGCGCCAATTCCCCAGGCATCACTTTTCAACCTGATCATTTTAACAGCCAGCATAAATGCTTCAGAAGTTCGCCCATTGCCTGAAGTATCGTTTCCGGAAAGAATATTTTGTAGCCTCATATACAATGCATTTTGAGGCATAAAAAACCATAGTAAAAATAGCAAAGCTACAGAGCTCGTTCCAAAAATCAACAGCAGGTTTAACACCCTTTTTTTCTTACTAAGCCTTTTTATATATAACAAGTACACAACAGATAAAGAAACAAAAATGCAGGCAATAACTCCTATGGAAAAAGAAAGCAGTAATGGTAACATAAGCATACCCAGCAATAGCCAACTATTGATCTTATTTTGATGAAGTACCAGTTGCATAAAATAAAAGAAAAACAAGGGAACAAACAGCATTGCGTAATAAGATGCTTCATAGGTGAATAGCTTTAAGCGGCTAAAATTTTCCAGTCCATCGCTGATATTATGAACCATCCATAAAACCGGTTTAAAAGAAGAAAAATAAACCGGTATTGCAAGCAGGCAGGCAATTGTATTAAAGATCAATATCCGCCGGAATATCACTTCTGCATCTTTAACGGAAATTAAAAATGTATAAAACGCCTGGCAAAAAATATAAACAAGCAGATAGTTTACTATTGAAATGATATAGCTGCCGGTATCAACGCCGTTAATTACATGCACAATTAAAAAAGGACACAGTCCAACAAAAAAAGGCAGCAGCACTTCTTTTTTACGGGTTGTAATTACCCACCAGTAAAGCAGCGGGCTTAGCAAAGCTGTATAGGTTAAACCAAATGGCAATGCCAGGGAGTTAAAGAAAAAATAACAACATGCAAATGGTAAATACTTATTGATGTGCATGGTAACTTTTTTTTAAAAATGAAACCATCCCACAATACATTCCGTGTGCCCTGTTAAATTGAAATAAAAATAATCTTTTAAGTAGCCTGAAAAAAGTAAAAAATATGGCAATAGCAACTTTACCTGGTTTAAACTTCTTTAAAAAAAGCAATCCGTTCCGTGTATAATAAAAATCAGATAAATAATTTTTGCCGATACTGGTACTTACTTTGTCGAAACAAACCGCCTGTTCACAAAGCAATAGTTGATAACCGGCCTGTTTTGCCCGGTAACACCAATCTGTTTCCTCCCAATATAAAAAATATTCTTCCGGCAAAAGACCTAGCTTTTTATAGTTGTATGCATGGGTAAAAAGTGATCCCCCGGAGATATAATCGATACCAGCCAGGCTGCTCTTATTGCTGATCAGCTTTACAGCGGCAGCATTAAAATTAATGATACCTCCGGCATACAAATGTACTTTTGAAGGTTGTTCAAAATACTTTATTACCGTTCCGATAATTGAATTGGGGTGAGAGCTTGCTGCAAAACTACAGAGCTTTTCCAGCGCATCCGGGGCTACCGTCATATCGGGGTTTAACAACCACACAAATGCATCTTCCTCAATAAGGTGCTTCAATACTGTATTGATACCGGCCGCAAATCCTTTATTTTCTTCATTCTGAACAAATAATAATTGAGGAAGGCGTTCACCAGCCGAAGGCCTAATGAAATTTTTACTTTTTACATGACGATATGAAATACGCGGGTTTACTGCTTTCGTACTGCTTTCCGCAGGTATATCTTCAATTATATATTTTTGCTTTGCCCATTCAATTAATAGCTCCAGCGACTTATTTTGAGAATCATTATCAATTACAATCACTGTAAAAGGAATTTCACCTGGCTTCATAAGTGATTCCAGGCAGGAAGCCACGTCCATCCATTTTTTATAATTTAAAATAAGTATATAAACATGCGGCATATGGTTATTTTTAACCGGTCAATCAACTCAATTAATATCATGCCCGTTCTCTCTTGATGAATGCAAATTTTTATCATAAAATAAGTATCCTTCAAGCTTATTTTTAAACAGATCCCTGTTTAAACTAATTGTAATAAAGAGTTCTGTTATAATGATTGTGACCGCCGTACCCAGGGCACCCCAGAAATTTACAAGTAAAATATTTACGGTGATATTGATCAATGTGGCAATGCTATAAATGCGTAAATAACTCTTTCTGCGATCAAACGCCAACAGTAATTGGTATGCAGGAATGTTAAGGCATACGATAACCGGAACAAAACTTAAAACCCGCAATAACAAAACTGGTAATGCAGCATCCTCACTGATAAAAAATCTAACGATATGCCCGGCAAATAAAAATAACATACTGCTGCCTGCCATGGTTAACAACAGGAATGGGAAATAAACCTGTTTAAAAAAAAGAACAGACTGTGATTTTCCTGCCCTTGTTAGCCGGCATAAATGCGGATATATTGCCTGCGAAAAAACTGCCAGTACCTGCCTTGCGGCAAAAAATATCCTTTCTGCAATACTATAATAACCAACAATAAGATCGTTTGTAAAAATTCTGAGTATAAATATGCCACTGTATAAAAAAGTATTGATAGATATATTGGATAGCGTGATTTGCCAGCCGTTCCGCAACTCGTTTAACACAGCTTCTCTCCGGGGCGGTAAGAGTTTTAATTTCAACACTGCAAATCCAATATAAATACTTAACAAGCCGGCAACCAGGTTTCCGATCCCTAAAAAAAACAGGAAATACTTTCCATCCCCTTTCTCATGAATAAAGCCAATTATTAAGGCTACAAATACTAACCTGGACAGGAGCGAACATACTGTTATATAGTACATTTTTTCTATCCCCTGAAAAAGCCAGTTCACAAATATTGATTGTCCGATTACATAGGTAAACCCCCATACATACAGTACAAAATTATCGCGAATTACTGGCAGCAGTATCGACAGTATAATTAATATTAAAAACAACATAAAGCTGATCAATATTTTGGAAGCTAATACTGTTACAAAAATCGTTGAGAGCTTATGCCTGTCGTTTTTTACCAGCGCTATATCCCTCGATGCTGAAAGGTTAAATCCATAATCGGATATCGTAGCCAGGTAGATCATTAATACCTGTGCCACAGCAATTACACCAAATCCATCTGCACCAGTTTTAGAAATAACATACGGCATTACCAGTAGTGGTATCAAAAAATTGATACCCTGCACTACACTTAAAGAAATAAAATTTGAAAATAGCTTCGTGTTGCTGAACATACCGGTAACAAAATAAGATAGTAATGCAGAAAATGTTAACTTTCTGCCATAAATGTAAGTATTAGAAAAGAAAGAAAATATCTTCTTTTAAAGCAACCATTTACCTGCAAACTTCGTTTGGGCAGTTTTGCAAAGGCATTTTGTACACTATTTTTTTAAAGACATTTGAAAATTTATGGCAGACAATTTATCATACAACCACGATAAAACAGATGACCTTGATCTGATAAGTTTGTTTGACAGAATATTTCGCTTTTGCCGTAAATATGGTTTACTGGTTATTCTTTTTGCTTCTGCAGGAATTTTAATAGGCTATATCAATTACAAAACAGCGCCAAAACGATATTCCTCTACATTGCTGCTTCATTCTTTCACTTTGGCTAATACCGAACACATTAATATTATTGAGAACTGGAACGAACTTTTAAAAAACAAAGAATACAGTGCTTTGGGCCAACGGCTACATTGCGATCCTTCCCTTTTAAAAAAATTAAATAAGATCTCCGCTGCAGAAATACAAAAAATGTACATACCAAATAATCCAAATGGCTTTCTGGTAGAAGTTATAGTAACCGACAATACCATATTAGACAGCCTTCAAAAAGGAATTGTTTTTGGGCTTGAGAATAATGATTATTTGAAAGCTAAACTAGACAGCAGAAGATCAAACCTTACACAACTGGTAGAAAAAGTAACGCTGGAAATTAATAAACTGGATTCTACCAAAAAGAAAATTGACAACAGTATCAGCACTAATTCGGAACACAACTCTTCGTTTATCATAGATGTATCCAATATTAACACTCAAATGATTGCCCTTACAGAAAAGCTACTCGATTACCAGGAGCAGGTTAAGTTCTTAAACGCAGTTCAGGTATTACATAAATTTGAACATTTCAATAAGCCAGCTTCCCCAAAATTTTTCAAGTCAGTTGTATTAGGTGGAATAGCAGGTTTTGCCATTGGCTATATTTTATCTATCTTCCTGTATGTAAGAAAGAAAATCAACATCCGTAAAACCCAGTAACCCGTGATCTTCGTTTATTTAAGGCTATTTTCTTAAGAGCCTTAAAAAGCATGCCATTCACTTAACCCATTAAAATTTGCCGGTAAATTTATCTGCAATGAAAACTAACTACTTAAAAAACCTGCAAAGGCTCCTGTATTTTTTTTATTTACTTTTTTTTGTGTGCCTTATATGTTCGTTCCGGGGTTATAGCAGCATTAGCATCGGCCTGATAATTATAGCCAGCCTGGTAAAGAACAAGATGGAAACGGGCAGGTTAATTCATCCAAATATATACAACGGGTTATTTATTTCCTGCAGTGTATTTTATCTTTTCCAGGTTATCCTCCTTTTATTTTCCAACAATCAAACAGAAGCTATAAAACAGATCGGGTTAAAAAGCGGAATAATGTTTGTGCCGCTGGCACTTTGCTGCAGTAATTTTATAACATATACGGTTTTACAAAAGTTGATGAAATATTATGTGCTCATTATTGCAGCAGCCCTGTTATACTGCCTCATAATAGCCACTTTCAATTATTTTACAATTAGTAATAATCCAGGCCTGTTTTTTTATCATGCCTTGGTAAAACCATTTCACCAGCACGCCGTACAGGTTTCTATACTGGTTTTTATTGCCACTATTTATTTACTGGAAACTGCAAAAAAAGGTTTGTATCTTAAAAACAGGCAATTACATTTTACATTGCTTTTGTTTTTCACCATTGCTTTATTACTACTATCCAGTAAGCTTGTGATCCTGTTTACCGCTGGCTGTTTTATCTATTACCTGTATCTTTTTTATAAAACAACTTTACAACTCAGAACTATCAGCCTTGTTGCAATGGTTGCTGCACTGGCCATGATGTCGTTTGTTATATTTACAAAAAACCAGGTTAGTAAACGATTCAATGAAATTCTGGATAGCAACTTTAGCCTTGTGAGTCAACAAAAATTTAATCCTGGAATCTATTTTAATGGCGTACAATTCAGGTTGTTACAGGTAAGGTTTGTCACAGAGATCCTGAATGAAAAAAATGCGTGGTTCAGTGGCGTAAATACAGATGCCCAAAAATTGCTCGTACAAAAATACATATCTACTAATATGTATTTAGGCGATGGTAAAGATGATCACGGCTATACAGAATATAATACACACAACCAGTTCCTGGAGTCTTTGCTGCAAGCCGGTGTGTTTGGCCTCCTTGCTTATATTTTTATTTTTGTTGCCATGATAAGGATGGCGGTTAAACGAAAAAACAGAGAACTTACTTTTGTTATCGCCCTGCTACTTGCCTATAGCCTCAATGAATCTGTGCTGGAACGTCAATACAGTATCATGATATTTACTTTTTTCCCCTTGCTGCTTTATTTTGGTAAAAAGAAAAAATTAGTTTCCAGGCGCCCTGCTAATAATTTACCAGAAATAAATTGAAATGCGCAACCCTTTCCCGCAAGGTTTTGCTAAGTATTAATGCCACGGATATCTATGCAGGAAATTGAAATAAATACCAAATAATGTATCATTGTCCTGGCTGCTGGCAATTATTTTTTACATCGGTAATTATCTTTATAATTATGCTGTGAATGTAATCAAAAGTTTAGCTCTTAAAGCCTTACCAAATTTCCACTATTAAGCTGACAAAAAGGCTAAGAAAATACAGCGCAAAGATACTGGCAGTAACATTTTGTGTTTCGGTGTACTTGCTGTAACTTTGCCACTTAGCAGGTGAGGATTTGTTTATTGTTCAGCCCCTGTTAATTAAGTAAAAATTGAACTAATAAACGAAGGCATCTCCCATCAGCTCCACAGGATTTGAAATTCGTTTACAGGTTTACTTTTTTTTATTGGCCAGGCAAAAAAGCTATATGGCACATCGTTGCGTCGCACACTTGTGCTGCAACACTATGGGCAACAATAACGCGGTTACTGATCAACATTAAATAAAAGGAAATAGTTATGTATAATATCAGGGAGATCTTAAAAAAACGTATCCTTATCATTGATGGCGCAATGGGCACTATGATACAGCGGTATAAACTGGAAGAAGCAGACTATCGTGGTACCCGCTTTGCCAACTGGCATACAGATGTACAGGGCAATAACGACCTGCTCAGCATCACCCAACCGCAGATCATTGAAGAAATACATAGCCAATACATGGAAGCTGGTGCAGATATTATTGAAACCAATACCTTCAGCAGCACTTCCATCGCCCAGGCAGATTACGATATGCAATCACTCGCATACGAATTAAATGTAGCTTCGGCTGGCTGTGCACGCCGCGCTGCCAATGAGTTTACAGCAAAAAATCCTGATAAGCCAAGGTTTGTTGCTGGTGCTATCGGCCCATTAAATAAAACACTATCACTTTCACCAGATGTAAACAATCCCGGTTTCCGGGCTGTTAGTTTTGATGAAGTTGCTGCTGCTTACACCGAACAGATAAAAGGATTGGTAGATGGTGGCGTTGACCTGCTATTGATAGAAACGATCTTTGATACATTAAATGCAAAAGCTGCTATCTATGCTGCTAAGAATTTTTTCAGAAAAAATAATATGGAGGAATTGCCAATAATGATTTCAGGCACCATCACAGATGCCAGCGGAAGAACATTGAGCGGACAAACATTAGAAGCTTTCTATGTTTCTGTAATGCATGCAAAACCACTGAGCATCGGTTTAAATTGTGCGTTGGGTGCTGCTGAAATGAGGCCGCACATAGAAGAACTGAGTGAAATTGCCAGTTGTTATACATCTGCATATCCCAATGCCGGGCTTCCAAACGCATTTGGAGAATATGATGAACTGCCACATCAAACAGCTCATATAATAGAAGAATGGGCTGCCAATGGCTGGTTAAATATTGTTGGCGGCTGCTGCGGCACTACGCCAGATCACATCAAACATATTGCAGATGAAGTTGCAAAATTTAAACCGAGGGTATTGCCGGTAGTTGAAACGGAGCTGGTTTAACTACAGGCTGACGGTTATAACCACAGAGTTAACGGAGGTTTTTCACAGAGCATCACAGAGTTTTTTTTCTACTTTGTACTCCTTTATGAAAATAAATCTTAACTCTTAAAATTTGTGGTTAAAAAAATAAGCAGTGGAAAATATTAATAATTTAACGGATGGAATTCTAAAATATGCATTTAAAGTTCATACTGGATTAGGCCCGGGTTTACTCGAATCTTCCTACAAAGAATGTTTATACTATGAACTAAATAAAAATGGCATTTATGCCGAAAAAGAAAAGGCAATGCCTCTTTATTATGAAAATATAAAAATGGAAATTGGATACAGAGTTGATTTGATGGTTGAAAATAAAGTTGTAGTAGAAATTAAATGTACAGAATACTTAACCGATGTGCATACTGCCCAGGTGCTAACTTACTTGAAATTGTCTGGCTGCAAAATCGGATTATTATTAAATTTTAAAACATCAAGTTTAAAAAATGGGATAAAAAGACTCACAATATAACTCTGTGAAACTCTTTTATTACTCTTCTAAAACTCTGTGGTTAAAAAAAATACTATGAACGAAACAATACACATCAAACCATACCTCCGCCTTAGCGGCCTCGAACCACTGATAGTTCGGCCGGAAACCAATTTTGTTAATGTTGGCGAGCGCACAAACGTTACCGGTAGTAAAAAATTTGCCCGCCTTATAAGAGATGGCCAATATGAAGAAGCATTATCAGTAGCCCGCCAACAGGTAGAAAGCGGAGCGCAGGTTATTGATGTGAATATGGATGATGCCATGCTGGAAGGCGTGGAAGCGATGCGTACTTTTTTAAATCTTGTACAGGCAGAACCTGATATTGCCCGCATTCCCATTATGATCGACAGCAGTAAATTCGAGATCATAGAAGCTGGTTTAAAATGCGTTCAGGGTAAATGCATAGTAAATTCAATTTCGATGAAAGAAGGGGAAGCGAAATTTATTGAACAGGCTTTCATCTGTAAAAGTTATGGCGCTTCTATCATTGTAATGGCTTTCGACGAAGTAGGGCAGGCAGATACAAAAGAACGTAAAGTGGAGATCTGCCATCGTGCTTACAAAATTCTTACAGAACAGGTTGGATATGAAGCGCAGGATATTATTTTTGATCCAAACATATTTGCCATTGCAACAGGTATTGAAGAACATAATAATTATGCTGTCGATTTTATTGAAGCAACCAGGGAAATAAAAAAATTGATGCCGCTTACAAAAATTAGTGGCGGTGTAAGCAATGTGTCATTTTCTTTCCGCGGCAATGATCATGTACGGGAAGCTATTCACAGCGTATTTCTGTATTATGCCATTGCAGCCGGAATGGATATGGGAATTGTAAATGCCGGGCAACTGGTGGTGTATGATGAAATTGAACCACAATTAAAAGAACTTTGCGAAGATGTTGTACTCAACAGGAACAATAATAACAATGAAGCAACTGAAAAACTCATCCAGTTTGCAGAAACAGTAAAAGCCAAAGGCAAGGAAACAGTAAAAGATGAAAAGTGGCGCAACGATACGGTTGAAAAACGTATGTCGCACTCCCTCGTAAATGGTATTACAGATTACATAGAAGAAGATACAGAGGAAGCAAGATTAAAATATCCAAAACCACTGGATGTGATTGAAGGCCCCCTAATGGATGGAATGAATATTGTTGGAGATCTTTTTGGCGCAGGTAAAATGTTTTTGCCACAGGTAGTAAAAAGTGCCCGCGTAATGAAAAAAGCTGTGGCGGTACTTACTCCGTTTATTGAACAGGAAAAAGAAGACAAACGATTGGCGCATATTGCAGCAGGTACCGTAAATGATGAATCGGGAGGTGCTGCAAAAATATTACTGGCTACTGTAAAAGGCGATGTGCATGACATCGGCAAAAATATTGTTGGTGTTGTACTGGGATGTAATGGATATGATATTATTGACCTGGGTGTAATGGTGCCAGCCGATAAAATATTATCAGAAGCAAAAAAACACAATGTTGATATTATCGGTCTCAGCGGGCTTATTACACCTTCCCTGGATGAAATGGTTCATATCGGCAGGGAAATGAAACGCCAGAATATGAATCTTCCCTTACTCATCGGCGGAGCAACCACCAGCCGTATGCATACTGCTGTAAAAATTGCACCGGAATACGAAGAAGGTGTGGTGCATGTGCTGGATGCAAGCCGTAGTGTAACCGTTGCCGGTAGTTTATTAAACAAAGAAACAAAGCCGGGTTTT
Source organism: Ferruginibacter sp. (assembly GCA_031411955.1). Taxonomy (GTDB): domain Bacteria; phylum Bacteroidota; class Bacteroidia; order Chitinophagales; family Chitinophagaceae; genus Ferruginibacter. Next base: position 42,311 of record JANOCC010000054.1, on the reverse strand, counting down.
CTTAAAGAAATAAAAGAAGAGTACGAGAAACTGAAAATTGATTTTGGAAACAAAAAATCTGCTAAGCAGCACCTTATATTTTCTGAAGCCCAGGCAAATAGCAGTAAAATAAATTGGGAAAATTATCAACCGGTAACACCTTCCTTCACAGGTACAAAAGTTCTGAGTAATTACGACCTTGGAGAGATAGCTTCTTATATAGATTGGCAACCATTTTTTATTGCCTGGGAAATGCACGGGAAATTTCCTGCTATCTTAACAGATGCCATTATTGGAAAAGAAGCCAGCGATTTATATGCAGATGCTCAAAAATTACTTAAACAGATAATTGATGAAAACTGGCTTACTGCCCGTGGTTGCGTAGGTTATTGGCCGGCCAATAAAGTTAGCCATGATACAGTAGATCTAATTACTGGCTCCGGCGTAGTGTCTTTGGAATTTTTACGGCAACAGATAAAGAAAGCACCAGGCCAACCCAATGTATCATTAGCTGACTTTATTTCACCCGCGGAAACCAGCTACCAGGATTATTTAGGTGCTTTCAGCGTTACCATTGAAGGAATAGAACCGCATATAAAAAGATTTGAAGCCAACCTGGATGATTATAATAAAATAATTTTACAGGCATTGGCTGATCGTCTTGCAGAAGCTTTTGCAGAATTATTACATGCAAAAACCAGAACTGAATATTGGGGTTATGTAAACAACGAACAGCTCAGCAACGAGCAAATGATTAATGAAGAATACCTCGGTATCAGGCCGGCGCCTGGTTATCCTGCCTGCCCGGACCATACAGAAAAATATAAATTATTCGAACTGTTAGGTGGTGAAGCAGCAACAGGCATTCATCTTACAGAATCGCTTGCCATGTATCCTGCTTCTTCGGTTTGCGGCTGGTATTTTGCCAATCCGGAAAGTAAATATTTCGGCGTTGGAAAAATTGGAAATGATCAATTGAATGATTACGCAGCAAGAAAAGGGATGAGCCTGGAGGAAGCTACAAAATGGTTGAGGCCGGTATTGGAATAGGATAACTGCCAGGTGAAATCTTTTGCTAAACTTAGGAAGAATCGTCTCCCATAAGTTTCTTCATCTCCTGTGCACTTTTAGCATCATTCAAACCTTTTACCAATAAAACGATGATCACCACTTTCATGATAATGCCTTTATAAATGGTACTAATATCCAAAAGAGCATTTAAAAGAATGAATGCCCCGTAAATAATTAGAGCGCCAATGATGGCATAATATGGTTTCTTTTTTGTCCAGAGCGCCATGGCTACCAGGGCAACAATAAATGCTCCCCAAATTACAAGGTCGAGCCACAGGTATTCATATTCTGCGGGTGAATTGTAAGCAAGTATAATGATATTCAATACTAATATTCCTGCAGCTACAAAAATCGCATTTCTTGCCTGGCGGATATGTTTGTCATAACCTACCATTGAAAATTCATCTGCAGAAAAAATGCTGTCTGTTTTATTTTGATCACTATCTGGTGCAGGAGTAATATTTTCCATTGCGGATGTTTATTTTTACAGGATTAAATATAACTAATAGATGCGAATCATCTCCTATAATGTAAATGGAATAAGAGCTGCGATAAAAAAAGGATTTATCGATTGGCTTAAAACAGACCCTGCTGATATCATTTGCCTGCAGGAAACAAAAGCAACCAATGCTGATATTGATGTAAAAATGCTGGAGGATCTAGGCTTTGAGCATCATTGGTTTAGTGCGCAAAAAAAAGGCTACAGTGGTGTGGCTGTATTTACAAAGATCAAACCTACGGGTGTAAAAGCCGGATGTGGTTTTGAGATGAGCGATTTTGAAGGCAGGGTTATTGAATTACAGTTTGGAGACATTAAACTGATCAATGCATATTTTCCATCAGGCACTTCAGGAGATGAAAGACAGACCTATAAATATCAATGGCTGCACGAATTTCACAGCTATCTTGAAAAAACGAAAAAGACAAATCCAAAGATCATTTTATGTGGAGATTATAATATTGCACACAATGAAATTGATATCCACGACCCAAAGGGAAATAAAAAATCTTCAGGGTTTTTACCAGAAGAAAGATCGTGGATGGATAAATTTTTAGGGGCCGGGTGGATCGATACCTTTCGCGTATTTCATGCTGAGCCACATCGTTATAGCTGGTGGAGCCAGCGTTTCCCAAGCGTACGGCTTAATAACAAAGGTTGGCGCATCGATTATTTTTCTGTTACTACAGCGCTGAAAGATCAATTGACAGATGCGGATATTTATCATGATGTAAAGCACAGCGACCATTGCCCCATCTATCTGGAGATCAAACAATAACAATCGTTACAAGGCAAATAAGCACAATATCTTTTGCTTATTTCGCTTCGGATCTATTTTTAAAAAACAGCTTTAACTTATTATATGTTCATTTATAATGTAACCATCAAAATACACGAAGACATTCATCACAACTGGCTTACATGGCTACAGGAAGAACATATACCAGATGTAATGGCCAGTAATTGCTTCACAAAATCTACCGTTTTACGGTTGCTGGAAATAGACGATAGCGAAGGCCCTACTTACGCCGTGCAGTATTTTGCCGAAAGTAAGGCACTCTATAACCAATATATCAGCCAGTTTGCTACAGGCATGCGAAAGAAAAGTTTTGACAAATGGGGCGATAAATTCATCGCTTTCCGCTCAATAATGCAGGTTGTTAACTAATTGTGCAAAAGAAAAATGAAACAATTTTTTAATCAAAATAATTTCTTTATAATTACTTCAAAACCGCACGGGACAAGGATTGTAGCATACATCCTCTGAAATGCCCTGCCATAAAGGGTTTCAGGAAATGACTGTTTAAAAAAATTACCCGGGAAAATTATAGCGTCACCCTAAAATGCTTGCCAACTGCGGTTTTCCTGTAATTTCATAATTTTTTTTTTTTGAAATAAAATTTTGTTGCAATCAAAAACCTTCTATATTTGTTGCACTTAAAATTCTCAAAAACTTTATTATGAACAAAGCAGAATTAATTGCAAAAATTGCTGATGACGCAGGCATCACAAAAACTCAGGCAAATGCTACTTTAGATTCTTTTATCGAAGCAGTTACCGTAACATTAAAAAAAGGCAACAAAGTTACTTTAGTTGGTTTTGGAACTTTCTCAGTTTCAAAAAGAGCTGCACGTAACGGACGTAATCCTCAAACAGGTGCTGTTATCAAAATCAAAGCAAAGAAAGTTGCCAAGTTTAAGGCAGGTAAAGAGCTTTCCAGCAAAATGTAATTTGCATTTAAAAAATTTAGAAGCAAGGCGCTCACGTGTCTTGCTTTTTTTGTTATACTTTTGATTAAAATAAAATAATTAATATGGGACGTGGTGATATAAAAACCAAAAAAGGAAAAATTTTTGCAGGTAGTTTTGGTAAAACAAGGCCGGCAAAACAAGTTAAGCCAGCTACAGCAGTTGCCGCAGCGCCGAAAAAAGAAGCCGCAAAAAAAAGTAAATAATTCTTCTATTAGTTGATACAGTTGATAAAGCTATCGTTGCTTTATTAACTGTATCTATCTTTTTCGCTGGTTAGGGTGCCAGCCTTTCTTTACTCCATTTCACGTTTTCTGTTAGTTCTTCGCCAGCCGTGATGCAGCTATACCTGATCCTGTCGTGCAACCTTCCTGGCCTGCCCTGCCAAAATTCTATCATCGTTGGTTTTACCAGGTAACCACCCCAATGTGGAGGCCTTGGAATTGTTATTCCATCATATTGCAGCAATAGGTTGGCTTCAGTTGTTTCAAGTGTTTGCCTGGAAGCAATTACTTTGCTTTGGGGAGATACCCACGCCCCAATTTTACTTGCCTTCGGCCGGGAATTAAAATATTCATCACTGTCCTCACTGCTCACTTTTTCAATGATACCTTCTACTCTAACCTGGCGCTCTAGTTCTTTCCAAAAAAACACGAGGCTGGCGTGTGGGTTGGCGGCAATGTCGGTACCCTTTCTGCTATCGTAATTTGTAAAAAAAACAAACCCGGCAGTAGAAAAACCTTTTAATAAAACTATCCGTGCAGAAGGATGGTTGTTGGCCCCAACTGTACAAAGCGTCATGGCATTAGCTTCGTCAATATTACTGTCGAGCACCTCCTGCCACCATACTTCAAATTGTGCAATAGGGTTATCCAGTGTGCCTGATTTCTCTAATGTTTCGAGTTTATAATCCCTCCTTACGTCTGCAATATTTTTCATGTTAATCATTTTCAAATACAAAAGTCTGCCTATTAATGCAAATAAAAAAGCATCCTGTAAATGGATGCCGATTTGCAAAAACATATTTAATAAAAGTTATAAGGCTTTATTTTGTTCAGCGCCCGGAAGCCCTCGTTAAATATCGCATTCAATAAAACTTTCAACAACCGAACTATCGGGCTTTATCATATACACGCAGTTATTGTAACTAATAGCCTAATTGGTTTTAAACAGCACAGCAAGTTATTATACAAATTCCTTGAAGTTTGTTTGCTCTTTAAATTTTTTGGCTCCCATAGCTCCTTCAATTATCCAGGCGATGGGTAGTGCCAGGATGCCCCAGTAAAGCAGGTTGAAATATCTACCCAATAATAAACAGGCAGCCATTGCGGCAAGCACATACCAGCCATTGCGGCGAAACATTTTATTGAGTGCTGTGGTATCAAAAAAAGATTGCGAAGTGCTGTGATTGTACACGGCGATGTAAGGGCCTTTTTTTTCTCCTGGTGCTATCGCCCAAAGTATACTAAGCTGGTTGCCGCTTCTGCAGGCAACATTCATTCCCTGTAATTGAAAGGCATGCTCACTGCCCTGCTGGTCTGTTAAAAAGATCTGGTCGTGTACAACAGTGTGAGAACGTATACTTACAGGAGCTGTTCCACCATATCCCCCAAAGGTTGCGCCGCCGCCGCCACCGCCGGAAACTTTCGTTTCCATGTTTTTTCCCGATTCTTCTACCTTGCCATAAGTCCAGTATAATTCATACTGCTTTCCGCCCGCGGTAATTGTTTGCATTTGCTATCAGTTTTAATTTAAAAATGATTTTAAACACAATTTACCTATTTTAATTTTAATATATATATATTATTACACATATTTTTTGGATGAGAAAAGCAAAATAAAAATTTACTTCCCGGCTATTTTTTTTCTACCTGCACCAGCTTTTTTAACTCATCCAATTCTTCTTTTAAAAAGCCATTTTCCAGAGCTGCGATCTCCTGGCTGCTTTCCAGCTCTGCAACCCGGGTGGTGAGCCCGGCAATTTGTTTATAAAGTGATGCTACTGTATCCATTTCGCTTTGTACGTCCATCAATGCTGCCTTCGTACTTTCAAACTGGTCTTTGATGTTATAAAATTCAGTTTCCATGCTAATAGACTGCATCAGCTCTTCTTCCAGGCTGGCTTCTCTTTTTGCGGAACCTTCGGCATCCTGTTGTTGATTTCCGATATGGTCCTGAAGCTGGTAAAATTCATCCAGGTTCATGTCCAACCTGCTTTGCAACAGCACTGCGTGAGCGGCAGTATTTCTTAAAATCTGCAGTTCCTCTTCCCTAACCTGAATCATTTCGTTCACATCCTGCAACTGAATCTGGAGTAATTCATTTTCACTTTTAAGTTGTTGCAAAAGGTTATCGGGAATCATAAATTGATCGTGTTGTTTTAAATGTAGGAATTTAATCCATACATGTTACAAACTTTTTTATTTTTATTAGCCCTTAACTGCTTTATGGGGCAACGAAAAGGATGTTTATGGTATCTCTTAAAAGTTAATATCTCCTAAATCCGTAAAACTAACATTGACCGACGATGAATTAATAAAAGGATGTACAAGGGATGAGGCCGCCTGCCAAAAGGAGGTTTTCGACCGCTATGCCAGCCGCATGCTAGGCGTATGCTATCGTTATGCCCGCAACAGTGCCGATGCAGAAGACATCTTACAGGATGCTTTTATCAAGGTTTTTGGAAAGATCCACCAATTTAAATCAGAGGGTTCATTTGAAGGCTGGATAAGGAAGATCGTAGTTAACACTGCCATCAAAAAATATTCCCTTACCCGCTACAGCAAAGAGTTAAGTGGTTTTGAATTAACCGATCATGCACAACCAACCATCGACGCGCTTGCTTATGGCCAATTATCAGAAAAAGATCTGATGGCGTTAATTAATGAATTGCCGGATGGTTACAGGATCATCTTTAACCTGTATGTTATAGAAGGATACCAACATGATGAAATTGCAGGCATGCTGGGCATTCAACCTGGAACAAGCCGAAGCCAGCTTGTAAAAGCACGGATGATGTTACAAAAACAAATTTTACAACTACAAAAGGTAGCAGTATGACAAATAATTCTTCATTTGATGACCAGGTAAAAAAGCAGTTTGCCGATTACCAGCCAGAGGTACCTCCGCAGATTTGGGAGAATATAATGGCAAAAAAAGATAAAAAGAGACCAGCAGCATTCCTGTTTACAATTACCGGCCGGCGATTGGCAATTGTATTGGGTATATTATTAATAACAGGCACGGCAGTTTTCTTAACCAGCAAAATAAATACAACTACTATCAACCGTGTTGATAATTCGGCAGAATCGGCTACTACAATATCAGTAGATCATTCATCAACAACAATAGATGAAAAAAATATCACTCCTACAACCAAACAATCCCTAAGTGCTGAAACATTAAAGCAAACCCAAAATGCTACAGCTACTCTTAATAGCGAAACAACGAACAATACTATCCGTATTGATAGTGATTTGAGTGCTAATGGTAATACTAAAGTAGAACGGGAAAAAATTAATTCTATCAATATCGCTGAAAACGCTTTTTCGCATTCTAAGAGTTTCAGAAAGCAACAGGCAAAAGTAAAAACGCTTAGTGCCCCCATCGCATTTAATAATCAAAATGCTCAGCAGCCAATTCGGGCAAATGAGTTATCTGAGGATACGCAAGCAGGCTCCTCCGGCAATTTATCAATTACATTAAAAGGTAAATCATCTGTGTCAATTAACGAGGGTGAACAGGAAAATGAAGAATATGGTAAAGCAGTAGGAGTACCTCGATCTTTATCAAACCCGGTGGCAAACGTTTATATTCAAAACAAATTTATTAACCCTGATCAGTTGAATACAACCAAAATATTTAATTTTTCAGTTAAAGGCAGCCAGGTACATGAATTAAATATTCCCTGCCCGGGCTTGCAAAGAAATGGTGCAGCGGGCAAACGGTATTTTGAAATCTACGGCGGCCCGGATTATGCCTTTAGAAGTTTTAATGACACCGGCAATTCAGCCTACCTGCAAAAAAGAAAAGAAAGTACCAGCTTTACTTCAGCATTTAGTGCGGGGCTGCGATATACAAAGGTTTTTGATAATTCCGTTAGTTTTCGTACGGGCATTAATTTTAGCCAGGTAAATGAAACTTTCAAATTTGTGGAAGGGCAGGTAATTCAGTTGGTTTATATCATAGACAATAATGGAGATACCACCGGCAGTTATGCCGCCACCAGCAGCCGGTATAAAAAAACCCAAAACAGGTATAGAACCATTGATATCCCAATTGTAATTGGTTACGAAATGGGTAACAATCGCTTGCATGCTAACATAAATGCCGGTATTATTTTAAATGCATACAGTTGGCAAAAAGGAGATGTTCTTGATAATTCTTATCAGCCGGTAAATATTACAACAGGCAAAGCTAATTCGCCTTATCAGTTTAAAACGAATGTTGGATTGGGCTTTACCGGAGCTGTGTCACTTTATTACAAGCTCAGCAACCACCTGCATTTTTTGGCAGAACCTTATTTCAGGTATAATTTTTCTGCGGCCAATAAAGCTGACATTACGCTTAAACAGAAATTTACAACCGCCGGTTTGCGATTAGGGTTGAGATTTGATTTTTAATACAGGCAACGAAATCAAAAGTGAAGTAGTCTATAAACGATGTAAGCTTCTGGTTTGTTTATTTGCTTATATGAGGGTACAAAAGCTGTTGTGGTAGACAGCTTTTGTCTTTTTATCTAATGCAGTAGTTATGCTTTATTAATACTAGGTTATTAACTTACCAGCGTACCAACTTTTTCCCCTGTTACAACGCTCATCAGGTTTCCTGGCTTGTTCATGTCGAATACAATGATTGGAAGGCTATTTTCCATGCACAATGTAAAAGCAGTCATGTCCATTACGCTTAATTTTTTAGAGATACATTCTGCGTAACTGATCTTATCATATTTTGTAGCGGTAGGATCTTTTTCAGGATCTGCAGTATAGATGCCATCTACCCTTGTACCTTTTAAAATAACATCTGCTTTTATTTCAATGGCTCTTAAAGAACCTGCGGTATCAGTTGTAAAATATGGGTTACCGGTACCTGCCCCAAAAATAACTACGCGGCCTTTTTCCAGGTGACGCATGGCGCGCCTGCGGATGTATGGTTCAGCGATCTGCTCCATTTTTATGGCACTTTGCAAACGGGTGTACACACCTGCTTTTTCCAGGCCACTTTGCACTGCCATCCCATTTATTACTGTAGCAAGCATTCCCATATAATCTCCCTGTGCTCTTTCTATACCTGTTTCTGCCTCATTCATACCACGGTAAATATTACCACCGCCAATTACCAGTGCCACCTGAACCCCCATATCAGTGATCTGCTTTATATCCTGTGCATATTGAGCAATCACAGACGAATCCATTCCAAAATTTTTATCACCCATTAGTGATTCACCGGAGAGTTTTAGCAGTACTCGTTTATATTTAGGTAGCATAGAGGTTGTATGATTTATAGATAAATGATGTATAATTTAACGAAGGTAAAAACAATAACACAATAAAAAACCCGGTAAATAATACCGGGTTTAAATAAAAATATTTTCTTATCCTAAAGCGACTCTTTTAAATTCTATCACTTTCAGGTCAGCATCAATACTCTTTAAAAAGTCAGCAACAGATTTGTTGCCATCTTTTACAAAAGCCTGTGCCATTAAAGTATTGTCTTTAAAAAACTTATTCAGTTTACCCATGGCGATCTTTTCAGCCATTTCTGCCGGCTTACCTTCTGCCTTTACTACTTCAATTGCAATATCCTTTTCACGTGCGATCACATCAGCAGGAATTGAATTTTCATCAACAGCCAACGGGTTCATTGCTGCGATTTGCATGGCGATGTCTTTTCCGCCTTCGCCTGCTTCTTTATTAAATGCTACCAATACACCCATACGGTTTGCACCGTGGATATAGCTGGCAACAAAAGGAGCTTCAACCCTTTCAAATTTTGAAATAGCGATCTTTTCTCCTATGGAGGCAAGTTTATCATTGATCATATCGGATACTTTTGCACCGTTGATCGATACGTCATTCAATTCTTCTGGTGATTTTACATTGTTTGCAATGGCTGCATCAGCAATGCTTTGAGCAAAAGCAACGAACTCTGCATTCTTGCTTACGAAATCAGTTTCGCAACTGATGCAAAGCACGATACCTGCTTTATTATCAGCAGTTGTTTTTGCCAATACAACCCCTTCTTTCGCTTCGCGGTCGCTGCGTTTTGCGGCTACCTTTTGGCCTTGCTTTCGCAACCAGTCGATTGCGGCTTCAAAATCGCCATTGCTTTCTGTTAGTGCTTTACGGCAATCTAACATGCCGGCTCCTGTGGCCTGGCGTAATTTGTTTATGTCTGCTGCTGTTATTGTACTCATATTTACCCTTGTCTTGGCCGAAGCCAGGAACTTAGATTTAAAGTTTATAAATATTTTTAAAGAACTGTAACTTATTGGTATAAGAAACAAGTTTAAAAAGAACAGGTGAATAACGGTATAGCGTACAAGAGAGTGACACAACGGTGATGCTATAAAAAGCAAAAGCCTGTATCATTTTTCCTGCGTAGCTTCTTCAACATGTAATTGAAGAACCGGTATTACTACCTTGCTCCGCCTGGTCCGCCAGCCGGCCTTCTTCCTCCCGCACCCGGGCCTGGAACACGCCTTTTGGTTGGTGCGCCACCACCACGACCCGGACCGCCGCCACCGCGTTTGCCCCTGTCGTCGCCGCCATCAGCTTTTTGTTCAAAGCGTGCTGCTTTAGCTTCTGCGCTTTCCTCTGTATCGCCATGATCATCATCGCTATCTTTATCTGCCTGGCGTTCCTGTAAACCTTCAGCGATTGCAGCTGTGATGTAATTTACAATGATAGCAATTGATTTAGTTGCATCATCATTTGCGGGAATAGCAAAGTCAACTTTATTTGGATCGCAATTCGTATCAACCATACCAAACGTACTGATGTTTAAACGTTTTGCTTCAGCCAATGCAATATGCTCATGACCTATATCTACCATGAACAAGGCTGCTGGTACACGGCTGATCTGTGCGATACCGCCCAATACCTTTTCCATTTTATCTTTATCGCGGGTAAGTGTTAGTCTTTCTTTTTTAGTAAGATTTTCTGCACTTCCGTCGCCCAATAATTTTTCAATGCTTTGCATTTTCTTTACGCTCTTACGAACAGTATTGAAATTGGTAAGCATACCACCTAACCAACGCTCAGTAACAAAGGGCATGTTTACCCTTTTAGCGCTGTCCATAACGATCTCTTTTGCTTGTTTTTTAGTAGCTACAAACATGATCTTTTTACCACTGCGTGCAATTGCTTTCATAGCAGCTGCAGCTTCCTGCAAACCTTCTACAGTTTTGTTAAGATCGATGATGTGGATACCTTTTTTTTCTGCAAAAATGTAAGGAAGCATTTTTGGGTTCCATTTTTTTCTTAAGTGGCCAAAATGAACGCCTGCTTCTAAAAGTTGCTGTTGTAAGGAAGTGTTATTTTCCATTGTGTATTATTAAGTAATTTTTTAAATATTGATGATGCTTGATGCTGGGTTCTGGATGCTTGATGCTTGATTCTTGATTCTTGATGCTTGATTCTTGATTCTTGATGCTTGATGCTTGATGCTTGATGCTTGATTCTTGATGCTTGATGCTTGATTCTTGATGCTGGATAAGAGCTTGCAAAATTGAATCATTATCCAGTATCCAGTAACCAGTATCCAGTATCCAGTATCCAGTATCCAGTATCCAGTATCTAATTTCCAGTATCCAGTATCTGTTTCCCAGTATCCAGTATTTCCGGCAATTAACGCTTGCTGAACTGGAAGCTCTTCCTTGCTTTTTTGCGACCTGGCTTCTTACGTTCAACAGAGCGTGGGTCACGTTTTAGTAAACCGGCAGCTTTTAAAGCCGGGCGGTAATCGGGGCTTACTTCCAATAAGGCGCGGGAAATACCCAGCCTTGCAGCTTCTGCCTGACCTTTTACACCACCACCGGTAGCATTAATCACTACATCAAATTTATCGGCAACTTCTACCGTTTTCAATGGTGATTCCACCTGGTTTTGCAGGTATACCAGGGGAAAATATACTTTATAGTCTTTGCCATTAACTGTGATCTTGCCATCTCCCTTTGAAAGGAAAACACGTGTTACAGCTTCTTTTCTGCGGCCGACTGCGTTTTTTTGCTTTTCCATTTTTTTATTTTTAGCTACAAGCCCTGCCTGCCATGTTGGAGGTATTAGCTTTAGCCGTTAGCTAATTATTTAATTTTATCGAATTTCAATGCCTTTGGTTGCTGTGCGCTGTGTGGATGCTCGGCACCACCGTATACAAAAAGTTTTTTGTACATCTGGCGACCAAGACGATTCTTCGGCAACATACCCTTTACAGCTCTTTCAATAACTGCATCCGGACGGCGCTTCAATAGATCCTGCGCTTTTTCGCCTTTCTGGCCTCCAGGATAACCACTAAAAGTTAAGTACTCTTTATCATCAAGTTTGTTACCAGTAAACACCACTTTAGAAGCGTTGATTACAATGATGAAATCTCCACAATCTACGTGTGGTGTGTAATACGCCTTATTCTTACCACGAAGAATAGCAGCGATCTTTGCGCACATACGACCAACGGTTTGATTAGTACCGTCCACAACGTACCAGTCGTGCTTTACGGTAGCCTCGTTCGCATGTTTTGTAGTGAAATGTAATTTGCTCATTGTTCTTTTTTTTAGATGAACCTGCAGCCATCCCCGCAGGCTTTTAAATTGGACGGCGAAGGTAGGAGTAATGATGCCTAACTTCCAAAGATATTGAGCACTTATTTTTACAGCTCATTTATAATTACTTGATAATCAGTAAATATTTTGTTTAGTTTATTTTAAAGCCACTGAAAAACCCTGCTTAGCCTTAAAAAAATTATAAACCGCAATCGGTTGTTATAGTGATTTACGGCTACTTTAACAGACCTTTAAATTGTTCAACTAATTAAAGCTGCTGATATGAAATCAAACTTTCCACTTGTAAACATATTATTATTCCTTGCGTTGTCGCTCCCATCAAAAGCCCAGGTAAACCCCTGGAAGATCAGCGCTAAAAATATTGATCCTTCAAATTACTACGGAATTACTGTAGCCAACGGGATGATAGGAATTGTATCTGCGCCCGAACCTTTTAAAGTAAAAGATGTGGTATTGGCAGGTGCTTACGACCTGTACGGAAGAGGGCGGGTAAGTAACTTCCTTCGCAGCTTTAACCTGCTGAACATGTACCTTGAAATTGACGGCAAAAGAATAGACAGCAAAAATGCTACAAACATGAAACAGGAGCTGGACATGCAACATGCATCTTTTACCGGCAGTTTTGATTTTGAGGATAAGGCCAGCATAACCTATACTTATTACTCATTGCGTCATTTACCATTTACAGTGCTGATGGATGTTTCAATCAAAGCAAAAAAAAACATCAGCATCAGCAGCGCCAGCATCATGGAAGCTCCGGATGCGCTAAAAGATGTTCAAAACTATTATAATGAAATAGACAGGCCACATGTAACTATTGGCCTGCTTACCTCTTCTGCAAAAAGCCCTACCGGCAAATTACTGATGTGTGCTTCCAATACATTTTTATTTAACGAACAACATGGTAACGAGCCGCGGATCATTCATGAAATGTGGGACAATAATATGCACCTCATGAAATTTACGAAACAGGTAAAAGCAGCTGAAGATTATTCTTTTTCTATTGCAGGATCTTCTATTACATCGGCCCATCACGACGACCCGTTGAATGAAGCCGAACGTGCTACCATTTTTGCAAAATTGCAGGGGAGGGAGCGGCTGATCAGTTTTCATAACCAGGCCTGGGCTGATCTCTGGAAAAGCGATATAACTATTGAGGCTGCTTCGCAAGCGCAACAGAACCAGGTTGCACAGGAGCAACAGGATATTCATAGCATGTTATATCATTTGTATTCATTCACCAGAGAAGGTACAGCTTTATCGCCATCCCCAATGGGTTTGAGCGGCCTGGGTTACAATGGCCATGTTTTCTGGGATACCGAACTATGGATGTACCCTTCGTTGTTAGTTTTGCATCCCGGTCTCGCAAAAAGTATGGTAGAATACAGGTTTCAAAGATTGGACGCTGCAAAAAGAAATGCCTTCAGCAAAGGATATAAAGGCGCAATGTTTCCGTGGGAAAGTGCAGAAAGCGGTGTGGAAGAAACACCTGTTTGGGCGTTGAGCGGCCCTTTTGAACATCATATCACCGCCTGTGTTGGTATTGCCGCCTGGAATTATTTTTGTGTAACACAGGATAAAGACTGGTTAAAAGAAAAAGGCTGGCCAATACTTTCTGCTACCGCCGACTTTTGGGCAAGCCGTGTAGAAAGAAATGGACCGGGCCAATATGATATAAAAAATGTAGTAGCTGCAGACGAGTGGGCAGAGAACGTAGACAACAATGCTTTTACTAATGCAGCTGCCAAAGCCAACCTGTCATTTGCCACCGCCGCAGCAAAAGTGCTGGGAATTGTGCCCGATGCAGACTGGACGAAAGTTGCGGCTAACATTCCTATTTTACGTTTCTCCGACGGCACTACAAAAGAACATGCAACTTATGCCGGAGAAGGCATTAAACAGGCCGATGTAAACCTGTTGAGTTACCCGCTAAAAGAAATAACTGACCCTGCAGGTATAAAAAAAGACCTGGAATATTATGAAACAAGGGTTCCCAACGAGGGAACACCAGCAATGACACAGGCAGTTTTTACTACACTATATGCCCGCTTAGGCAATGCGGAAAAAGCCTATCACTGGTTCCAGGATGCTTATATCCCAAATCTGAATCCACCGTTCAGGGTTATCGCCGAAACAAAAGGCGGTACCAATCCGTACTTTGCAACCGGGGCCGGTGGTATTGTACAAAGCCTGCTGATGGGCTTTGGCGGACTGGAAATAACTTCTACGGGAATTACACAGATAAGATCTGTTTTGCCGCCCCATTGGAAAAAACTAACCTTAACCGGTATTGGACCCGCTAAGAAAACGTATGAAGTGAAGAAATAAACTTTTAATAAAAACAAAAAGGTTGTGCGTTTATGGGATTCTCTTTAACTTGTACATCCTAACTATTTCTACTTATTTGAGAAAGATTGCAGTCATACCGCTGTTACTGATCATGCTGTTCAACTTGTTTGGATACCAGTTGATAGTACAACTGATGCAAGAAAACGTTAGCAGTAAGCTGGAGGCGAGCCTTGACAAAAATGAATATGATGAAGCAAAATTAATTGAGATCAGGATTCCGCTAAATATGCCTTACCAGGAACGTTATACCGAATTTGAACGGCATTATGGCGAGATAACGATAGACGGTGAGCTGTACAATTATGTTAAACGTAAGATTGCCGGCGATGTGCTGATCCTGAAATGTATCCCCAATATTTCCGGACAAGCACTGAACAATATCAAACATGATATAGCTAAAAGCAACAGTGCTGCCGATGCTGATCGTCCCGAAAAAAATTCGCCGGTAAAATCGTTCACTAAAAACAGTATCGATGACTTTGACGGGAAGCACCTCTTTCCTCAATTCAGTTTTGCTGCTAATAGCATCGAATCCTTTTATGCCGATTACCGTTTTATAATACCATTAGGAATTTCCCTCTCCATTTACCAGCCTCCGAAGAATTGCTGATCACTCTTTCCCCATTTTAATTTTCTACACCATACATGGTGTTAGTACTGTTTAATTATATTATGATGAACAAGCTTTGGTATGCAGCATTTTTAATTGCTGTGTTAGTTACGTCCTGTAACAACAAAAATAAAGATGTAAAAGGCAATGCATATATTACTGATCCGCTTTTGTACTGCAAAACAGTAAAAGAGTTAAATAACGTTGTTCTGCAAAATAATTTCGCACCAATAGTGGCCTCAAGGAATTACCTATATGCAAACATTGCTGCTTATGAAGTAATTGCTGCTGGTAACCCGGCTGATTACCAGTCGCTGGCCGGCCAGGTACATGGCTTGCAGGCGATTCCCGCTCCTTTGGCAGGAAAGAAGATAGACTTCAATTTTGCAGCTATCCTGGCGTTTTGCAAATTAGGAGAATCGGTTACGTTTCCGGAGGGAAGTATGCAGGAATATGTAGATAGCATTAAACTGGCTGTTGAAGAAAATGGCATGCCCGATGATGTACTGTCAAACACCGTTGAATATGCAGAAACAGTAGGAAAGGCTATCCTGGCCTGGAGTAAAAAAGATAATTATCTTCAAACCAGAACTTCTTCCAAATACTCTGTAATAGATACTCCCGGCAGATGGGTGCCAACTCCTCCGATGTATGCACAGGCGCTGGAGCCGCATTGGATGGAGATAAGAACATTGGTAATGGACAGCGCTGATCAGTTTACCCCGCCGCCGCCCCCGCCTTTTAATATCAAAGACACACAAAGCCTTTACTACAAAGAAGTAATTGCTGTAAAAAATGCCGGCGACAGTTTAACTGAAGAACAAAAGCATATTGCCGCATTTTGGGACGACCTTGGAAATAAACTGAACGTATCAGGTCATGTTATGTTTGTTACTAAAAAATTCTCTCCTCCGGGCCATTGGATGAACATTGTTGGTATTGCAGCAGAAAAATCCAAAGTAGATTTTGCAACTACCGTATATGCTTATACGAAAACATCAATCGCAATGTTTGATGCGTTTATTCAGTGCTGGGATGAAAAATTCAGAAGCAATTATGCAAGGCCCGAAACAGTGATCAATAAATATATTGATCCTAACTGGGCCCCATACCTGCAAACACCTCCGTTTCCGGAATATACCTGCGGGCATAGTACTGTTTCATCATCGGCCGCTGAAGTATTATCCAGTGTTTTTGGCGACAGCTTCGCATTTACTGATACTTCAGAATTGGAATTCGGTATTAAAAACCGCTCTTTTACTTCTTTTCGGCAGGCTGCCGTGGAAAACAATTGGGCAAGGTTTTACGGAGGCATCCATTTTCATAACTCCTGTTTGGTAAGTAACGAGCACGGAAAAAAAGTTGGTATGCTGGTAAATGACCGGTTAAAAATGAAAAAGACCAGATAGCTGAAATGCTAACCATTGATAAATAGTACCGCAGACAGTATGCCTGCTGGTAATTCAATAATTAATCACAATTATTATTAATCATTTTTAAGTTATAAATATGATAAAAAGATCGATACAAAAATTCACTGTATTTATACTGCTGGCATTTGCAACAAGTGCATCAATAGCCCAGACAGATATAGACGGTATCATGATGGAAAAGAACGGCCTATGTATAGGCCCTATGTTTGGTTACAGCAGCTGGAAAAATTACTGGGAAGGGAATTTAAAAAGAGATAATGAAAACCTGGGAAAAGTTTCAACCGTTCAATATAATATTATGGGTAACTACGGCCTGTCAAAAAAAATAAACCTGCTTTTTGGAGTGCCGTATGTAAAAACAAAAGCAGCTGCCGGCCAGTTAAAAGGATTAAAAGGATTCCAGGACCTGTCGCTTTGGATCAAATGGAATTTTATCAACAAGAAAATAAAAGAAGGAAGAATTAAATTATTTATGATCGGCGGATATTCATTCCCACTGTCTGATTACACGGTTGATTTTCTGCCAATGTCTATCGGTTTGGGAAGTAAAAACCTGTCTTTAAGAGCAATGGCAGATTACCAAAAAGGCTCTCTATTTGGAACGGTATCGGGTACGTATATCCGAAGAAGTAATACCACGTTGGACCGTACTGCGTACTACACTACAGAAATGCATTATACCAATGAAGTTAAAATGCCTGATGCAGCATCGTATAATATCAGGTTCGGCTATCGTAACAAAGGGCTTATTGCAGAAGCGGTATTTGAAGGCTGGTATTCATTGGGTGGTTTTGATATTACCCGCAATAACATGCCTTTTCCCAGTAATAAAATGAATGCTACCAGGGTTGGATTCAACTTTAAATATGACATGCCGTTCCATCCGCAGCTTTCTTTAACCGGTAATGCATCAACCACTGTTTCAGGAAGAAATGTTGGTGAGGCAACCGGCTTTAACGCAGGTGTATTTTACGTAATAGACTTCTCCAAAAAAACAAAAAAGGAAACCCCTAAAAAATAAGCTCATGAAAAAACTCATCTATATATTTACTATTGGTATAATGGCATTGGTCAACTCCTGTTCAAAATCTGTTACAGAACGTAATTTTGAATACCCTGCGTTGAACCCGGCCTCTACCGACATTAATGCCGGAACCTGGAGGCCTATACTTTTAACAGGGCCAACGGAGTTCCCGGTAGCTGCACCCTCGGCTACAACAACTCCGGATTACATCGCACAGATCAATGAGATAAAAAGTTTTCAAAACAATATTACAGCCGCTGAACGCAATGCAGTAAAATACTGGAGTGCAGGTGCGGTGTTGCGGTGGAACGAAGTTATGCGGGAGCTTGTTGCCCTACATAATCTCCCACCTTACCAAAATGAAGACGGAACATATCCGATACCCAGTGCAGCTAACCCTTTGGCATATCCGCAATTCCCTTTCTCTAATCCACCTTATGCAGCGAGAGCTTACGCATATGCAGCGGCGGCGCAGTACGATGCCCTCGTTGCCGCCTGGTATTATAAAAATCAATACAGCCGCTATGCACCCTATAAGATTGATTCTTCGGTAAACTGCCTTATACCAAAGTCGGAACTGCCATCTTATCCTTCTGAAGATGCCGTGATTGCAGGAGTAATGACTGAACTTTTGAAATTACTTTTCCCCGGTGATCAGGAATATATCCAGTCTAAGGCAGAGGATCATAAAAGGAGCAGGATCATTGCCGGAGCAAATGTTCGCAGTGATCTTGAAGCAGGGGAAGCGCTGGGCAAACTGGTAGCACAAAAATTTGTTGCCCGTGCCAGGGGTGATAGGGCCGGTGCAGCAGTAGGCAATCCTACAATTTGGGCACAATTTGAAACTGATGCCATTAATGCAGGCGAAATACCGTGGATCAGCCAGGAATCACCAAAGCGCCCGGGGATGTTGCCATTGTTTGGAAAAGTTAAACCCTTCCTTTTTGACTCCTTAACATTGGTCACTAACGTACGCCCTTCGGCTCCGCCTTCTACCAATTCTCAGCAATTTAAAGACGAGGTGGCTGAAGTATATAATTTCAGTAAAAATCCTAACCGTGAACAAATAAGGGTTGCGCAATATTGGGCAGATGGAATTGGCACTTACACACCGCCTGGCCATTGGAATGCAATTGCCGCTGATGATTTTGTTCTCCAGAATTTTAGTGAAGTCCGTTGGGCAAGAAATATGGCACTATTGAATATGAGTTTGATGGATGCAGCGATAGCTTGTTGGGATGCAAAATATACTTACTTTAATCCAAGACCCTGTCAGATGGATCAAAGGATTAAGTCTGTTACCGGCGTTCCAAATTTCCCCTCTTTTATTTCCGGACATTCAACCTTCAGTGGGGCTGCAGCAACAATATTAGGACATATCATTCCCCAAAAGGCCGGTAGTTACCGGGATATGGCTAATGAAGCGTCTATCTCCAGAATGTATGGTGCGATCCATTACCGCAGTGATTGTGAAAAAGGTTTGGAAACTGGTCAGAAGGTTGCAAACTATGCTATTCAAAGAGCTTTAACTGATGGTGCGGAATAATCATTTTAAGTCTTGACAATAAAGGCGCTGTAATTCCTTACAGCGCCTTTTTAATAAATAGCTTTGCAAACCTGTGTATTGATACGTCTCAATTCCTGGCTATGAGGCTAAATATTTTATTTCGAGCGCCTTTGCTAATATTAAACCCATCAGGTTAGCGAACTACTGCCTCAGACTAATTTTAGTAAATAATAATTCTTGCTGCATGTGTTTCAAAAAAACTAACTTTAGCATCTACCGTTACTAACAATACCACCAACGATTGCTAAATTCATTTGCATGCAGCAAAGTACTTTAAAAAGACTTTCCGAAGTTCTTGGCATTAGTATATCCACTGTTTCCAGGGCATTAAAAGATCATCCTGATATTTCCGAAAAAACAAAAACAAAGGTTAAAGAACTTGCAACCGCTATGGAATATGAACCTAATAACTATGCTGTTCAGTTAAGAACCAGGCAGAGTAATGTTTTGGGCATCATGGTTCCTTCAATAGATAATTTCTTTTATGATACTTTTATTTCAGCAGTGGAAGAAGATGCCCGCACGCACGGCTATTCGTTACTAATTATGCAATCCAGGGATAATGTGCAATTGGAAACGAGTAACCTGCATCTATTTCGTAAAAATATGGTGATGGGGCTTTTTGCTGCCGTATCAATTGAAACATATGATCTATCGCCCTTTCACAAACTTGAAGAGATGAAGATACCTGTTGTATTTGTAGACAGGGTGCCGGAAATTGCGGGTTATCATAAAGTTTGCCTCGCAGATAGATCGGCCGCCAGAATTGCCGCAATGGCAATTATTGAGAAAAATAAAAAGAATGTGCTTGCGCTATTCGGGCATCCGCATTTAAGCATCTCCCGGATACGGTGTGCATCTTTTAATGAAACGTTTGCTGAACTTGCACCACAAACAACATTAACTATCAACTACCCGGAAGGAATAGCCGAATCTAAAAGAGTTGCACTGCAGGCATTACAATCTGCAAACAAGCCTGATGTGATCTTTTGTATGGGCGATCTTATTCTTATTGGAGTAATGTACGCAGTACATGAATTGCAATTACGTGTTCCGGAAGATATTGCCATTATAAGCATCAGCAATGGTTTAATACCAACAATGTACAACCCTAAAATAACTCATGTAGAAACCAGTGGCCACAAACTCGGCAAACTTGCGTTCAGCCAGATGCTTGCCTGTTTAAAAAGTGAAGCTGCTCCCGAAGAAGTGATTCTTGAATCGGTGCTGGTTTCCGGCGGTTCATTATAAATTAAATTGTTTTTTTACACCGCAATCGTTGTAGATAGAATTACTTACTTGCGTTTCATTCCTGCTGACTTATTTTACCATCAAACGAATGCTGCATGTCAAACTTTTCAATCAGGTTATCTATATTCCTTAACTATTTTGTATTTGCAATATTGCTGAATAGTGTTGGCATACTGATACAAAAATCTATCAACACCTATCATGTTGATGAGGTAACAGCAAGTTCGTTAGAAGCCTTTAAGGACCTGTCGATTGCAATTGTTTCCTTTTTCGTAGGCTCTTTTTTGCCAAGGCTTGGATATAAAAAGGGTATGCTGATTGCACTGGCCCTGGTATTTATTGGATGCCTGGGAATGTATTGGGGTAATTCCTTTGCATCTGTAAGAATATTATTTGCCTGTGTGGGAGTTTCATTTGCAGTGATAAAGGTTTCAGTGTATTCTCTGATAGGGCTCATCACAAATAATGATAAGGAACATAAAAGCATGCTTAGTTCTGTAGAAAGCTTTTTTATGATCGGTATCGCGGCAGGCTTCATTGCTTTTCCCTATTTTTATAGTGATACTAACCCCAACGCATGGTTGAGGATATACCTTTTGCTTGCCGCACTTGTAGCTTTATCATTTTTTATTTTACTTTTTTCAGATTTTAAAATCAAATACGAAAATCCTGGCACAAGTATGCTGAACGATTTCAAAGAAATGATAGGATTATTAAAAAGGCCGTTAGTGCTTGTTTTTGCAGTGGCGGCATTTATGTATGTAATGACAGAGCAGGGAATCATGAGCTGGTTGCCAACGTTCAATGAAAAAGTACTACACCTTCCCGAAAAAACAAGTATTTACATGACGGTGATCATGTTTCTTTCTGTGGCACTGGGGCGCTACATTTCATCGATGCTGGTTAAAAAAATATCCTGGATACTGATATTGGTAAGCTGCCTGATTGGGGCAGCATTAATGGTTATTTTTATTTTGCCACAAACACAAAATTTGCCGGTTAAAGAAATTGGATCCCTTTCGGATGTACCTATAATAGCTTTTGTTTTTCCGCTTATTGGGTTGTTTTTAGCGCCCATTTACCCCTTGGTGAATTCATTTGTATTAAGCGCAACAGAAAAAATATTTCACAGCCCGATGGCCTCTTTGTTGGTATTCTTCTCCGCCATTGGCGGCACGTTGGGATCAAGGCTGGTTGGTTACCTCTTTAAAAATATCGGGGGGCAAAAGGCTTTTTATTTTTCATTGATACCTATGTTTGTTTTAGTTATTTGCCTGTTCCTCTTTTATCGGATCCAGAAAAAAGAAAACAGACCTAATCCTTTATAACATTTCTTTTAATTACCGGCACATGGAGCATTCTTCCTTTATACTATCAGGCGAACTTTTTGAAGACGTGCAAATGAATTGTATTTTTCCCGATGGAAAAACATTTGTGGATTGTATACCTGTATTTAGTGCAGAGGAAATCAACAATAAATACACAAAAGAAAAAACTGCGCCAGGGTTCAGCCTGGATGATTTTGTGTCCACTAATTTTTTGCAACCAGAATCTTTTGCAGATAGTCATAACATTAATACAGAAAAAGACATAGAAAAACACCTGGAAAACCTGTGGCAGGTTCTCACCAGGCAACCCGACAAAGCAGGCGGATCGCTTATTCCGCTTCCCAATCCGTATATAGTTCCGGGAGGCAGGTTTGGAGAAATTTATTATTGGGATAGCTATTTTACTATGCTGGGATTAAAAGCTTCCGGAAAAATTTCTATGCTGGAAAATATGGTGAATAATTTTTCCTGGCTAATAGATCGTTACGGATATATTCCAAATGGAAACCGACAATATTTTTTGGGACGTTCTCAACCTCCGTTCTTTTCACTGATGGTAAAATTGCTGGCTTCATCAAATGGAAATTCCATTTTAGTTACTTATCTACCTCAGCTCCAAAAAGAATATGCTTTTTGGATGAAAGATTCCGAAATGTTGACACCGGAAAATCATTCCGTTAATCATTCGGTTTTGATGCCCGGGGCTGAAGTGCTTAACCGTTACTGGGATGAATTCAATAGCGCCAGGCCGGAGAGTTTTAGAGAAGATACCAAATTGGGTAACCTATCAAAACAGCCACTACAGCAGTTATACCGGAACCTGAGGGCAGGAGCAGAATCTGGATGGGATTTCAGCAGCCGTTGGTTTAAAAGAGAGATGGAATTTGACAGCATTCATACCACAGAAATTGTTCCCGTAGATTTAAATTGCCTTTTGTATAACCTGGAACAAACCATTGCTGCAGCTTTTGCTTTAGAAGGAGATCTACTTGCTTCAGAAAAATTTAAAGATCTCGCCAGCAAGCGAAAGAATGCTATCGAAAAATATTGCTGGAATGCTGAAAAAGGATTCTACTTTGACTATGATATTTCAGCGGCTGTGCAAAAAAATTCATACACACTCGCTGCTACTTTTCCTTTGTTTTTTTGTATTGCTACAGAAAAGCAAGCTGCTTTAACGGCAACGATTATAAAGAATAATTTCGTAAAAGCCGGCGGTGTGGTAACCAGCCTGGTTTCAACGGAACAGCAATGGGATGCTCCTAATGGCTGGGCGCCCCTGCAGTGGATTTGTATCATCGGACTTGAAAATTACGGCCACCATGAACTGGCTTCAACGATTGCTAAGAAATGGATTACGCTTAATAAAGATGTATTCAACCGAACCGGGAAACTTATGGAAAAATATAATGTTATTGACACCGGGCTGGAAGCCGGCGGAGGAGAATACCCGGGGCAAGACGGTTTTGGATGGACCAATGGCGTATTGCTTGCGCTTATTAAAAAATATGGATCATGAGAATAATTATCATCGTCAATGCGCTTCAAACAGCAGGAATTGATAAGGCTCAATTACCAGGTATTCGTGATCGTTACCAACTGTATATTCTTTTTCCTGCCAATGATCGTATAAACTGTCCGGCGAAGCGCCATGCTCTTTAAATGCAAACCAGGTAAGATAAGCGGCTTTATCGCTGAAATTAAACAGGCAATATAACTTTTGATTTTCAAAAGTTCTTAAATAACCAGCAACATGAATATTATGAGGTGTTAACCAGGTTAAATTTTTATAATCTCCAACGCAACTGATCTTTTTTCTGATAGCTATCAGTTTTTTAGTGGCAGTAAATACATTGAACTCCGTAGTTCCGGAAACATCGATTTTTTTATTTCGTTCCCAATCTATCACCGGACGATGCATCCAGCGATTATCATAACTTTTGCCCGCGTCATTCAGGTAGGAGTAGTCATTCAGGCTTCCTGATTCGTCCCCATAAAATAACATCGGTATGCCTCCTATAAAAAAAGTATGACACTGCATGAGTATTATTTTCTGAATAGCGGTATTAATTGCAGCCTGGTCGTTGTTGTTTACTGCCAACTCTAATCCACAGAGGGAAGCCAGCGAACCGCTGATTCGGGCGTCATTGGTTTTTGGATTAACAGAAAAAAGTGCTCCTTTAGCTGTTGATCCTTTGTAGTTACCGGAATAATAATCTTTTATAAATTTTCGATGTTCAAATGAATTGAAACCTGCCTGGCGAATCATGTAGTCGTCGTAACCCAACCCGATATCGTCGTGGCACCTGGTATATGTGATCCATGAAGTGCCGTATGGTTTTTGAAGTATCTCATGTTGTGCTGCCAGCATTATCCTGGTATCGCCGGTTGCCAGTGCATCCCATTGCAAAGCCATCTGCGTTGCGTTGTAAGCAAAGTCGCATTCTTTAGCTGTATAAAGGCCTGTTCCAAAATATTTCATTATTTCATTGGGAGCTACAATTGCTTCTCCCAACAATGCCATTCCTGGTGCCGCAACCTGCACACATTGCTTTATTAAGCGTAAAAGAGTATGCGCTTTTGGTAAATTCTGGCAGGTAGTACCTGCCTGTTTCCAAATAAAAGCCGGTGCATCTATTCTTAATATGTCCACTCCCAATCCGGCATAGAAAAAAACAATGTCAAGCATTTCCAGAAAAACAGCAGGATTGCTATAATTGAGGTCCCACTGATAATGGTGAAATACCGTCATTACCCACTTTTTTATCTCAGGAACATATGTAAAATTTCCAGGGGAGTTTTCAGGAAATATTTCCGGCATCGCCCGGTCAAATTGATCCGGTATCTTCCTGTCGTTATACATGTAGAAATAGTCCTGGTACTTTTTATCGCCGTTTTTTGCTTTTAACGCCCAATCATGTTTATGGGAAGTATGATTCAGAACAATATCCAACATCAGGTACATGTCTTCATCCTGCATGCTTTTTTGCAACTGTTGCAGATCTTTTAAAGTTCCGAATCGAGCCGCTACCTTTCTAAAATCGGAGACTGCATAACCACCATCACTTTCACCTTCCGGACTTTCAAATAACGGCATGAGGTGAAGAAAATTCACACCCAGTTTTTTAAAATAATCGAGTTTCTTATTTAACTGTGGCAAATCAGTACAAAACCTGTCTACGTATAAACTCATGCCCGTTATTTCGTTACTTAAAAACCAGGTTCCTTTTTCCTCTTTCTCATTATCCCTGGCTTTAAGCGTTGCTGCGCGGGCTACTCCCCATTTCACGATCATCTGTACAAGCTTATTAAAATATATTTCCTTTTCGGGATGTTGTGCATAAACATCATTGAACAGCGCCTGTATAGCAGCAGCGTTTGCAATAAAACGTATTGGAAAAGAATTGTCTGTTTCCGAAATAGAAATATTGCTTTTTTGCAATTCCTGGTTAATATGTTGGTGAAGCTGATGGTTATACACGCCTGAAATTATTTAAAAATATTATTACTTAAATGCTTGAAAGCTTCCATTGCCCCAAGGTACTCACAGGTGCGGGCACCTGCTTTATTTCCATTTGAAACCAGTTCTTTCCATTCCGATTCCGATAAATCAAAGATCGCTTTAAAAGTTTTCCCACTGAGTAAAAAAAGGACGGCACCTACAAAAGCATCACCGGCACCGGTAGTATCTACAGGCTTTACCGGGATACTTTCAACAAGTATTGTTTTTCCGTTCTTGCCCAGTAAAGTTCCTTTTTCTCCCAGGGTAATTGCAAATACTCCGTTGGAATATTTCAATAGTTCTGCTGCGGCAGCTTCCAATGTTTCACTTCCTGTAATGATCTTTGCTTCCTCATCACTCATCTTAAAAAAATGGCAATGCTGCAGGAACTCGCGGGATTGATCAATAAATGAACTAATATTATTCTTGAAAAGTAAGTGCCGGTAATTGGGGTCGAAGCTTATAAATATTTTTCTGCTTATGGCTTTGCGAAGCAGGCTGAGATAAGCTTCCTGGAGTGGCCCTGGCAAAAAACCGGTTGCCGATCCAAAATGAATGATCGTATAATCGTCGAGATCAATAGCATCTACTTCTTCAGCGGTTAATTGCCCATCAGCACCACGGTTAAAATAGAAATCTCTTTCCCCATTTTCCATTAGCGACACGAATGCGAACGTGGTAAAATACTTTTCGTCCTGTATCACCCATTCTGTACCAACGCCAAAAGAGCGCATCACTTCAATAAGATGATGTGCAAATGGATCCGTTCCAACTTTTGCGGCAAGCTCAACTGTTCCGCCCAAAGCAGCGATAGCAGCAGCTACATTCGTTGGCGCACCTCCTGGCTTTTTTAAAAAATTCTGACCATCAGATAGTGAACTGCCTTTGTCTGTGCAGATCATATCAATTAATGCTTCTCCTATGCAAAGTATCTTTCCCATCTTAAGTAACAGTATTTTATTTGTTTCCGGAATAAAAATAAAATTCATTTCGTACTGGTAAAAATATTTGTGTACGCTACCTGTCAAAATTTAATATTCAAAACTAAAGTTCATAAATAACGGCTTCGTATGGCCGAAGATTTGCTCCTTTCGCCTCATCAATATAATTTCCTAAGATCTGCTTCGCTTTAGAAAGTTCCATATCTAAAGTTGCCTTAACATTTTTTTCCGAAAAATTAAGCAGTACCAGTAATCTTCTTCCATTCAATTCTCTTGTATATGCGTACACATCCGGATTAGCTTTGTCCAGTAACGTATACAAACCATAAACAAATACTTTGTTCTCGTTTCTAAGTTTCACTACTTTCCGGAAATAATTCAGGCAGCTTTCCGGATCTTTTTCCTGCGCAGATGCGTTCACAGTATGAAACTCAGGATTTATTTTTATCCAGGGTGTGCCGCTGGTAAATCCTGCATTGGCTGTACTATCCCATTGAAATCCTGTGCGGCCATTATCACGACTGGAGAATTTGAGCCTCTGTAAGAAAGCCGGAATGTTTCCATTAATATCTTTCAGATGCCGGTATTCATTCTTCACAGTTAAATCACGATAATCGTTAATGCTGTCAAATCTAACATTGCTCATGCCTAATTCATCGCCATTATAATAATACGGCGTACCACGCATGGTCATTATAAAAGTTGTGAGCATCTTGGAAGAAAGTTCCCTAAATGCCGGGCTGTCGTTACCAAACCTGCTTACCATCCTTGCCTGGTCGTGGTTTGCCAGGAATATGGACAACCAGCCCTGTTTTGCAAAGGCACTATCCCACTTACTAAAAATCTCTTTAAATTTGAGTAAGCTGTATCCTTCTGGTTTGGCAATATCTATTGCGTCAAATGCATAGGCCATATTAAGTTCCTTACGATCTGCGTCTACTAGGTTATGCGCATCTTCAAAGGAATTGCCAGCACCTTCCGCTACACTCATCACATTATATTTACTCAATACTTCTTTATTCATTTCCTGCAGGTATAGGTGCAGGTTAGGCCCCATGGCATAGTAAGGCATAAAATTCTTCTCATATCCCGCAGGCCAGGCTGGAAAAGTTGTATCCTTGGAGGCAAACTGAAAAGCATCTAACCTGAAGCCATCAATTCCTTTGTTTAGCCAGAATTTCATTATATCATACACTTCTTTTCTTACGGTAGGATTCTCCCAGTTCAGGTCTGGCTGCTTACGGGAAAAATAGTGCAGGTAATATGCGTTTGAAGTTGAATCATACATCCAGGCATCGTGATTCACATCAAAAAGGCTATACCTGTAAGGAGGTTTGCCTCGGTCGGCATTCCACCAATGATAATAATTTCGGTAAGGATTGGTTCGCGAACTTCTGCTTTGCTTAAACCATTCGTGCTCATCGCTGCTATGGTTTACTACCAGGTCCATCACTAACTTAATTCCGCGTTCGTGCATACCCTTAAGTAAGGCATCAAAATCTTCCATGCTACCAAATTCCTTCATAATAGCCCTGTAATCGCTGATGTCATATCCATTATCATCATTGGGTGAAGCATAAATAGGATTCAGCCAAATTGCGTTGATTCCAAGGCTTTTTAAATAATCCAGTTTAGATATGATACCCTTCAGATCACCCACGCCATCGCCATCACTGTCTTTAAAACTGCGTGGATAGATCTGGTAAACCACCGCCTCTTTCCACCAGGCAGTATCTTTTACTGGCTCAGCTATTTGAGGCTTTTTTTCATTTCCTTTACAGGCTGTGAAAACAATAAGCACGAAAGCAGCAAAATAAGAAAGCGCATTCTTCATACAATTTTACTTTATCAGATATAAACAGATTATAGTTGATAGACTACTGCTTCATAAGGTTGTAGTTTGCCATCCTTTAATGCAGATGGATAATTATTGATCAGTACTGTTGCTTTACTTAAGTCTATGCCGGTATTCACCGATGCCTCTTTGTTACTAAAATTAAGCAAAACAATCATTTTCTTTCCTTCCCACTCCCTGCTATACGCATATACGTTTGGGTTAGCCTTGTCTATCAACGTGTATTTGCCATAAATCAAAGCCAGCTGTTCTTTCCTTAACCTGACCAGTTTTTTAAAATAATTCAGGCAGCTGTTTGCATCTTTTTCCTGGGCCTCTACATTTACAGTTATGTAGTCTTTATTAACCGGCAACCAAGGAGTTCCTACGGTAAAGCCTGCATTGGCCGTAGCATTCCATTGAAAGGGGGTACGGCCGTTATCTCGTGCCGATATTTTTTGTGCCTGTAAAAATTCATTAAGGTCTCCGCCACGGTTCTTTATCTGGTTATACATACCGATTGATTCAATGTCTTTGTATTCCGCTATCGTATTGAACCTGATATTCTTCATACCCAATTCATCTCCAAAATAGTAATAAGGCGTTGCACGCATGGTCATTAAAAAAGTAGTGAGCATTTTAGAAGAGAGATCCCTGAAGGCAGGTGCATCATTTCCCCACCTGGATACCATTCTTGGCTGGTCGTGGTTACCAAGATAAATAGTTCCCCATCCTTTTTCAGAAAAAATACTATCCCACTTGCTGTAAACGTCTTTAAATACTGATAGTTTGTAACCTTCCGGTGCCATGGTTTTAAACTTACCAGGAACATAGCCCACGTCCACACCTTCAAAATGATACAACATATTTAACTCTTTTCGTTCATCATCTACAAAGTTGTGTGCTGTTGCTGCAGTTACACCGGCGCCTTCTGCAACCGACATACTATTGTACTTACTCAAAACTTCTTTGTTCATTTCCTTAAGATAATCGTGCAAGGCGGCACCACTGGCGAAATACTGATCCCACTTTCCATGGTATTTTTCCTGCAACTCCTTTTCTGTAATTACCGGAAAGCTGGTGTCCTTTGAAATAAATGGGATTACATCCATACGAAAGCCATCAACACCTTTTTGAAACCAGAAATTCATCATATCATAGATCTCTTTTCTCAATATTGGATTTTCCCAATTTAGATCGGGTTGTTTATAGCTAAAATAATGCAGGTAATAAGCATTGGTTACACTATCGTAACGCCAGCCACTTCCATCTGCTTCAAAAGATCCGGGGCGAAAAGCAGGCTTGCCTTTTTCTGCAGGCCACCAATGATAATAATTCCTATAAGGATTTGTTCTTGAACTCCGGCTTTGTTTAAACCATTCGTGTTCATCGCTGCTATGGTTTGCCACCAGGTCGAGCACTAATTTCAACCCACGTTCATGCATGGCATTCAGTAATGAATCAAAATCTGCCATGGTTCCAAATTCTTTCATAATACCGCGATAATCACTGATATCGTAACCATTATCGGCATTAGGAGATGAGAATATCGGGTTTAACCAAACTACATCAATACCAAGACTTTTTATGTAATCCAATTTGGAGGTAACGCCTTTGAGGTCGCCAACACCATCTCCGTTACTATCTTTAAAGCTACGCGGATACACCTGGTAAACCACTGCTTCTTTCCACCACTTACGTTCATGAGTAGATGCGGTTTCTATAGGCTGTTCTTTTTTTTCCGATTGCTCACTGCAAGAAGATAAGCACGCTGCAACCATACACAGTGGTATTAAGGGCGAGAAGATAAGTTTGTTCATATTTAACTATTTCAATGGTTAGGGTAAATTTAATGCGAGCCGCCCATAGGCATGTCGGTAATTTCAACAGGCTTCGATGATTTTATCAATAGTGTTAATAATGATGCAATTACCAAAAATACTCCTGCAAAGCTTACTGCCTTTCCCGGATCGTGCCCTAAAAAGTTTTTATAGATAAATCCAAATGTGAGTGTTTGTATCAGCATTGGCAAAACGATCATCATATTTATAATACCCATGTAAACGCCATATCTTTCCTTTGGAATTTTATCAACTACAAGAAGATAAGGAATTCCCATCATGCTTGCCCAGCCAATGCCCAGGCCGATCATAGGCAGAAACATCATATTTTTATCTGCAAGATGTGGCAATATCATCAACGCAATTCCTGCAAGAATAACTGCCACGGCATGCACCCATTTTGCACCAATTTTTTTTGCATACCAGGCAAGGGCAAACGCAGTTAAGAAAGTTACCACATTATAGGTAGCGTTCATCAAACTGGCCCAACCTGCAGCCTGGCCATACAGGTCAGCGTTTTCCAGGGATGTAGTATGCCAAACAGATTTAGCAACGCTATGCGACACAAACTGCCAGTAACAAAACATGCCATACCATTGAAATAAATAAACTGCACCCAACTGCCACATCACTTTAGGCATATGTGTTATTGCGGTGATAATCTCTTTAAATGGCGTGAGTATGCCATTCTTTTGAGCTCTTAACTTTTTTAGTTCTTCTTCTGTTGGAGGAATTTCCGGGGTTTTAAGTACACTCCAAAGTACGGTTGTGATCGAACAGGCGGCGCCTATAAAAAAAGCGATGTAAACCCAATAAGGAATTCCCGAAGCCGACTTGCCAGGAATAAGGTTTCTCTTTTCAAAAAAATACAAACAAATATTGGCAGCGGTAATGCCGAGGCCGGTAAAAAAACTCTGCATCATAAAACCGGTAGCAAACTGACTTCTTGGAAGTTTATCTGCTACAAAAGCACGATATGGTTCCATGGCGGTGTTGTTTCCTGCATCCAGCACCCAAAGTAAACCAGCAGCCATCCACAAACTGCTGCTAAATGGAAAAAGTAACAAAGCAATGCTGCACATCATAGCTCCTACCAGGAAATATGGCTTTCTCCTGCCCCATTTTGGGCTCCAAGTTTTATCACTCATCGCCCCGATGATGGGCTGAATCAGCAATCCCGTCATTGGACCAGCCAGGTTTAATAACGGCAGGCTATCCGGATCTGCACCTAAAAATGAGTAAATAGGATTTACAGCCGATTGCTGCAATCCAAAAGAATATTGAATTCCCAGGAAGCCAAAACTCATATTCCAGATTTGCCAGAAACTAAGTTTTGGCTTCGATAAAGGCATAAGCAATCGTTTAATTAGTAAAGTACAAAAACAGTATTGCAGTTCCTTATCAAAGATAAATGTGATCTGTTTGCAAACGTTTGTTGGGGGCAAAATTGAATGTAATGAAAACCGGCAACTATAATAACTACAAGCTGTTAAGCATATCCTGAAATCGCTTACTTTTATACATTGCAAACTGAAATAGTTTATGAGAAATAAAAAAAAGGCGATTACTGTTCTTGTCGCGTTAATTGTACTGGCCGCAGGCGCTTACTGGTTATTCTTAATTCCAAGAAAAGTTCAAAAAAAGATAGCTGTACCGTATAATCTTGGCAGAACGGGAGAACAAATAAATCTCGCATCCAACCTGGTAAAATGGTATATTCCTTTTACTGCATTGGGTAAATCCTATTCTGATAAAAAAAATCAATTATTGCAATATGAAGATCAAACCCTTCAAATTAAAGATAGAAGTTCTGTAAGTGCAACGCTTGTTTCTAAAAATAAAAATCAATCGAAAAAATTTGCTATTTGGGCAACGCCTGATTCTGGTGGTACGGAATCAACTGTCGTTTATCTTTCTTATTTAACCAGTAATTTTAATCATTTATTCAATAGATCAGCGCTTGAAATAAATGCAGAAAAAAGCCTGGATAATTTAAAGAGTTTTATGGAAGACAGCAGGCAGTTTTATGGCTACCAAATTGAAACAAGTACAGTGGAAGATACCTCTTTTCTTTTCCTT
Source organism: Ferruginibacter sp. (assembly GCA_031411955.1). Classification (GTDB taxonomy): domain Bacteria; phylum Bacteroidota; class Bacteroidia; order Chitinophagales; family Chitinophagaceae; genus Ferruginibacter. The sequence continues at coordinate 10,476 of JANOCC010000054.1, read as the reverse complement.
TCTACTACAGTACCGGCAACAGAAAAAAGAGCTGCTACCAAAAAACTTTTTGAAAAGCTGATAGCCTATTCTGAAAAAATCAATGCCGGCTATAATGGCACCCGCATATTTTATGCCTCAGCGTTTGGGAGAGATCAAATTATGTTGTTTGCCAGTATTGGCATCAGCAAACACATAGAATTAAAGCCCGATGATGAATTTAAAAATAAAAGAATGCCTCCAGGAAAGAATCTGTTGGTTGCAATGTACCAGGGGCCTTATGCTGAGGTTAGTAAAGCTTATGCCGCTTTAGAAGAATTTAAAACAGACCATAAACTCAGCAGTATGGCCATACCTTACCAGAAGATCATTTCAGATGGATATGATTTTGCAGATGACCAGGTTGTTCAATTGAAAATTTATTACCCGATCTTTTAACGGATGTTATTTTTTTCGGATCAACATTAAACTGTCATCGTTTCTAACAAATACAAATGCTTCCTGTTTATTTGCCATCATAATTTTATTTATCCGGCGTACTTCTCCGCGTATGCTGATGCCATTTAACTGTTGATAGCTAAAAGTACCTTTGCCTGTATTCAACAATACAGATCCGTCATCTGCATCATTTCTTCCCATCTGTATATTATTAGGATAAAAATTTCCACCAATCAGGATGTCGGGTAATTGATCGCCATTTACATCCGTTACTACTGCAGTTACATAAGCTGTCTGCTGAGCTTGCCAGGGCAAAGGCTGCACAGAAAAATTTAAATTTCCATTATTAATCAGTACAGCATTTTCAAAATAATCAGCGGATAATAGTTGCGCTGCTTTTAACTTATCATCACCAAATATTTTTGAAAGCGAAGCTTTGGCGAAATCATCTGCATACAGGAATTTTTTTCTGAGCGATGGCAATTGCTTTTCAAGTTCTGCCTTGTTTGCAAATGGTATTTCACGGCCTTGTAAATAATAGGTTAGCACCTGTTCCTTTTTTCCATTACCATCAAAATCATCATAATAAAAACGCACTGGTTCTTTTATTGTAGCATGAAACCTGCTGTTCAATCCCTGGTTGCCGGCTATAAAATCCATATCTCCATCATTGTCGATATCTACAGGTAATATAAAATTCCACCATCCCTTTTCAGGGGCAATTATTTTTTTTGCGTATTTACCATTATTATTAACGAACGCTACAATCCCATCCCACTCCATTGCAATTACAAGATCATTGTCATTGTCGTTATCAACGTCAACCCAAACTGCCTGTTTTACAAAGCCTGCATTTTTAAGTCCGGGTGCGATTGCTTCCGTTACATCTACAAATTTTCCGGTTCCATCATTTTGCAATAAGTACGAATGGGGAATTTTGCCATACTCCCACGGAACCGCCCGTCCACCCACGAAAACATCAGGCGATCCGTCTGCGTTAAAGTCGTTGATTTTAATACAAGATGCTGTAACATATACGTTTCCAAAAGCATCAGCTTTCCTGCTAAAATTCCCATTGCCATCATTTAAATATAATCTGGGTAGAAGGAATTCACTTTTGCCATAATATTCATTTCCTCCGCTTGCTACCAGCAGATCCGTGAAACCATCTTTATTCACGTCAGCAAAAACGGCATCTGTATCTTCAAAAGTGCTGTCATTATCTAACGCGGGCTGCGGAACTTTTATAAATTTATTGCCTGCCGTTTGTATAAATATTACACTCTTTTCATTCTTTGATGATCCAATATAAATATCATCCAGTCCATCTCCATTAACATCACCTGTTACCGAGGCAGGCCCTTCTCTTGAAACCATGAAAGGCATCAGGGGTTCCCTGTCGAATTCAACAAAAGGATTCTCATAATGCTTAAAATTCAGGTTACTGATTGATGTGATGTTTTCCATTACGGCTGTGCGGTTCTTCGAAAAGTTCGTAACTTTTGAATAATCAAATTTTGGCAAGCCGGTTTGATAAGTGAACGATAATACTAAGGAATCTTTTTTCAGGTTGATGTGCTGGTATGAATTATCCGGCCAAATTAAAAAAGCAGAATCAATTTTATTCTTTCCCAAACCAATCAACAGTGGTATTTCCATTCCTGATTGAAAACCTCGTACCGGAAATTTTTCATAATTACTTATGTTGCTGGCTGAAAAAATGAAAACTCTTGCCCCAAGTGCATTTCGATTACCTGCCGCACCCTTCAATATTAATTTTACTGATGGATGTTGCTTTTGATCGTTAGAAGTATTCTGGTACAAGGTAGCCGGTTCGTCGATATTATTTACTACTACATCCAGGTCGCCATCATTATCAAAATCCGCATATACTGCACCGTTAGAGAATGTATTGGGGTTATCTTTAATAGAAGCAGCTGCATCTTCAAAATGGGCACTACCTGTATTTCTAAAAAACCTATTAGGCAATTTTATCTGTGGAAACTTATCTATCAATGCCATATCCTTATCTCCGATCTGGTTAGACCGAATTTTACTTTGTATCTCATCATTTGATACATAATTTACATAGTCGATATCATTTAAACGTTTGGGAATACCATTTGAAATAAAAAGATCCTTTTGCCCATCGTTATCAAAATCCATCCATAGTGTTGCCCACGACCAGTCTGTAGCATACACGCCGGCATACATTCCAATTTCACTAAAAAAACCATTGCCCCTGTTTAATTGCAGGGTATTTCGGGCATACTGGTTGTTATAACCGTTTCTTATTTTGATCTGAAAAGTATTGTATTCGTCTTCACCCAAACTCCGTTTTAAAATATAAGGATCAGAGGGAAGCATATCTGCAGCAATCACGTCGGGCCATGCATCGTTATTAATATCAGCCGCATCTACTCCCATTGAGAACTGGCTGGTATGCATCATTGAGTTTGTAAGTTCGTCTGTAAATCCACCTTTTTTATTGTTGATGTATAGGTAATCATTTTCGTGAAAATCGTTGCCGATATAAATATCCGGGTAGCCATCCAGGTTAATATCGGAAACAACAATACCTAAACCATAACCAATGATCGATTGGTTGATACCGGCAGCATTTGTTGCATCTGTAAAATGACCTCCATCATTACGAAAAAGATAATCGCCGGAAAGTGAGTCTGCGGTTCCGTTGTATGAGGTTCGGGGAGCAAATGTACTGTTGTAGCGCAGCGAGTGATTTAGCAGGAACATATCCAGGTCGCCATCCATATCATAATCTAAAAATGCAGCCTGGGTGCTGAATCCGGAAAAATCTACCCCGTATTTACCTGCCTCATCATTATAAAAAGGTATACCATTTTTATCAATTCCCTGGCAGATCAACAACTGATTTTTACTTTGCAATGTTTCGTAGTGCCCAACCCGGCACACATAAATATCCAACAAACCATCATCGTTTACATCAGCAACAGAGATACCAGTAGACCATCCGCCCTCATTTGGTATCCTGGCGGCTGCAGTAACATCGTTAAATTGTAAATTTCCTTTATTGATGAAAAGTTTATTCTGAGATTGGTTGGATGCAAAAAACAGATCTACCAATCCATCATTATTAAAATCGCCTGCACCTACACCCGCTCCGTTATAAAAATACATGTACTTCAACATATTAAATTCCGGCGTAGCTGTTAGTGTATTACTAAATTCAAGTCCTGTTCGTTTGCTATCGAGCACATTAAACAATACGGGCACTTCCGGCTTCTTCTTATTGCAAGAGGCAAAAAATAATGAGCAGGCTAATAGCAGCAACAAGCCTGATATATCTGATACTTTAAAATTCATCATTATCTTTTACTGCGCTTTAATTGTGTACATAACAGGGAAGCTATCGTTCTGTAATATGAGTATGCGATTAGAAATTTTTGATGGTAGCGATATGATATCCCTGATCTCACCCCTTTCTGTAAACCCCGACTTTGCGGGCATTATCCATTCCCAATTCCTATTACCTTTATTCAGCAACATATGCCCATAGCTGGCATCTACTCTTGAAAACTGTGGTAGAAAATAAAACTGGTTGCCGCCCAACAGTAAATCTGTTTTCCCGTCATTGTTAAGGTCGGTACAAAGGATCGCATTAACCGAAGATAATTGAACATAAGTTGGTAAATCTTTTACTTCAAACTGGTTATTGCCTTTGTTGCTGGCAATACAGGAGGCCATGTAATTTAATTCGTATAGTGATGCCTTTTCCATTGCTTCTTTGCTAAAAAGATCCTGCACCGATTTGGAAGCATAGGCTTCAAATTTCAGATTCTGCTTTTTTAAAGATGGCATCTGGTCGGTCATATCTCTTTTAAGAAAGATGGGCACGTCTCTTCCTGCAATCGTTCGGGAAATGACCTTGTCAACAGTTCCATTTTGGTCAAAATCGCTGATCCATAATTTTAATGGATTTTTTTCATTTGCCTGCATGTAGCAGTTTTCTCCCATATTACCCAGGATAATATCCTGCTTTCCATCTCCATCCAAATCGTTTACGCATACCCGTTGCCACCATCCTTTCATTCCTGATAAATTTGTATTTACTTCCTGCATCTTGCCTGCAACAATACTATATATTTTTGGCGACATCCATTCTCCTACCACAACAAGTTCCTTATTCCTATCGCCACCAATATCAGCAAAAACGGCATCTGTAACCATGCCAGGCTTTATAGACGCTGTAATACTGAACTTAGCTTTTCCATCATTTAAAAATAAGTAGCTTTCCGGCACTACGCCATAATTTTGTGGCAGCGATCTGCTTCCTATAAAAAGGTCAATATCGCCATCGTTATCAACGTCATTCGAGGTTGCTACAGATATGTTCATATTATTTTGCGGGAACGATGATACTGAAAGTGTAAAATTACCTTTACCATCATTAATGTATAGCCGATGTTGTAGTAATTTACTGCCGGGTAATTGAACGTTACCTCCCGAACCTACAAACAGATCCTGGTCTCCATCGCCATCGCCATCAAAAAACAATACTGCAACATCTTCATATTCCTTATCTGCCTCAAAAATATCCTGGTAATGCTTTATAAATCCTGATGCTGTTTGCAGGTATAACTGTCCCGGCTGCGATGTAGCTCCTCCAATAAATATATCGGTTAAGCCGTCATTATTCACATCAGCTGTATCGGCCCGTGGGCCTTCGCGGGATAACATTACCGGAATATTTCTTTCGTTATAAAAATCTATAAAATCATCTTCAGTATGCTTATCGAAAACAGTAAGTATAGATTTTTGTAGAATGGTTTGCATGATGATTGGGGATGAAACTAACGGCTGGCTGCTTTCCGGCTGGCTTATTTGGTATAATTTATTAATTGCAGGTTTATAATATTTAGTTTCACGGCGGTCGGGCCAAAGTATGATCATAGAATCGATGGCAAGCTTTCCTAACCCGATAACCTGTTTATAATCTACAGAAGATTGAAAGCCACGTGTAGGAATCAATTCGCGGTTGATCACCTGGTTTCCCTGGTACAGTTTTATTTTACTACCCACTGCAAAACTATTCTCCATTTTGCCTTTCAATTGAATGGAGATATAATTATTTTTATTTCTTTCCCTGCTTTCATTTCTATAAACAAATGCTTTTTGATTTACATTATTTACTACCAGGTCCAGGTCGCCATCATTATCAAGGTCGCCATAGGCTGATCCGTTTGAAAAGGAAGGTTGTGCCAATCCTGCTGATGGGCCTTCATCAGAGAATCGCAAATTGCCGTTGTTATGAAAAAATTTATTTGGAATTGGGGTTGAAGGCATTTTGCTCACTATTTCATCAAACTGGTCTTTCTTTCCGGTCATTACCATTTGTTGAATAACATCGTTGGCAAAAAAGTCAATAAAATCCTGGTTGGTAACATCGTTGTAAATTCCATTACAAACAAAGATGTCTGATAATCCATCATTGTCTGCATCAAATATCAATCCGCCCCAGCTCCAGTCTGATGCAGCTACGCCACTGTAAAAACCCGTTTCCATAAATTTCCCTTCCTGGTTGTTTACCTGCAGGGTATTTTGTGTGTACTGATTAAAAAACCCTGATTTTTGTTTGAGCCTGTTTATGTCTACGTTATCAAAAGTTGTGGTGGTTTTTAACCGGTAATCATCATCGGGCAACATATCGGTGGTAAAAATATCGGGATGATCGTCATTGTTTATATCTGCCATATCAGCTCCCATCGATGAATGGCTGATGTGTTGGGCCCGCTCTTCCAGCTCATCTTTAAATGTGCCATCTTGCTGGTTTATATACAGGTAATCCTTTTCAAAAAAATCATTGGATACATAAATATCGGGATACCCATCACTGTTTACATCCCCAACGGTAACGCCTAACCCAAAACTAATGAGGCTTCCGTAAATACCTGCCTCTTTACTTATATCTACAAATTTCCCGTTATCGTTCCGGTAAAAATGATCTCCGCCTCCCTTTAGAAAATCAGCCACGGGCCAGTCAATTGCCCTTAATGCCCGCTTATTCGCATAGTTTAGTGTGTTTACCGGTATAAAACTATTGTTAATGATAAAACAATCGAGGTCGCCATCCAGGTCATAATCAAAAAAGGCAGCATGTGTAGTGTAACCGCCCTCGTTAGTGAGGCCATATGCTGCAGCCTTATCGGTAAAAGTGAGGTCATGATTATTTATGAATAACTGGCATACAGGCTTTTTTCCATCAATATATCCGGCATTACAAACGAAGATATCCAGCCAGCCATCATAGTTAATATCAACAAATACAACTCCCGTGCTCCAGTCTTTTTTATCAGTAAAACCAGCTTTTTCAGAGATATCATCAAATTGCCAGTTTCCTTTATTGAGATAGAGTTTGTTGCTTCCCATATTTGCTGTAAAAAAAACATCAGCCAATCCATCATTATTTATATCGCCAATTGCAGCACCGCCTCCATTATAAAAGTTGCGGTAACTGAAAATATTAAAGTCGGGTGAATTCTTTATACTGTTGGTAAAATTGATACCGGTTTTCTCTAATAAGGAGAAAAGCTGATCTTCATTTTTTTTATTATTGCATGAAACAGAAAGCCACAGCAACGCAAAAAAACTATAAATAAAAATATGGTGTTGCTTTTTCAAGAGATTCATTAAAATAAATAATTTACTTTATTTCATTTACAATAGCTTTCCTTTTTTCCCCGTTCATTTGAAGTTAAGTTCTGCATTGAAACTGTAATGCATTATTTATCCAAAACTATTGCATTTGTAAATTAAAGCTACGGCCAGTAAAAAAGTAAAATAAAAAAAGCCATTTATAAAAATGGCTCTTTTCTTGATTGCTGCTATTAAACTACCGCTTAGCGATTTGTAAAAATCAATATCCGGGATTTTGTACCAGGTTTGGATTGGCTGCCAATTCCCTTGCAGGAATAGGGAAGATCAATGTGTGTCCATCTGCTTCAGCTGGTTTTAACTGCCATGCCTGCAGATATTTTCCAAAACGGACAAGATCGTTCCTTCTCCAACCTTCCCAATATAATTCACGACCTCTTTCATCGATCAGGTCGTCTAATGAAACTGCTGTTAAGGCAGAAGCGTCCCTGCCGGCATCTGTACGAATAGAGTTAACGATATCTAAAGCTGTAGCGCCATAAGGACCTGCTGAAGTTCCGTTACCACCTCTTAAGATAGCTTCTGCTTTCATCAACAAAATATCTGCCAGCCTGAAATACACATAATCATTGTTTGAGTTATCGCCTGATGTGTAATCGATAGGATATTTCATAACCCTGATACCCGTTACTTCCAGGTTAGAGCCAACTTCAACAAGACTTACTTCTGGTGTGAAGATCAATGGTGCGCCGGTTCTATCTGTTAACGCATCGCCTGCTCCGTTAAACTGTTGTCCGATAAGAAAGCCTGGAGAAATTCCCTGGTTCATACCCGGGTATGGATTTCCTCCTTTACGTTTATCACTTGCTTCAAACTTATTGTAGAAATCAGAAAGAGTAGTAAACCCGTTCCATCCGCTGGGATTTTGGTTGTAATGCAAACCGCAAAACCAACGACTGCGAACATTACCACTACTGGTACCGCCAACATTTTCTGCAGTCCAGATATTTTCAGGTCCGGTACCGTCGTTGCTTGGTGCGAAATTGTCGAAATAGTTATTTGCGAAAGCGTAGTTGCGTGGAGAGTTGATCAGTTGATCAGCCAGGTCTATTACCTGGTTCATATCTGCTGCATTAAAAACAGGTGTTTCCCTGTTGGAATATACTGCTTTGTTAAGGTAACATTTCATCAACAATGCTTTTGCAGCATCTTTGTTTGCACGGTTTACCGGTCCATCCAAAAGATCAGGTAAAGCTTCATTTAATTGTGCTATAATATAATCTATAGCTTCTGCACCTTTGCGCACTTTTGGAATTTCGTTAGGGTCATCAGTATTTTCCCTGTAAGGAACCTGGTCCCAGCCATCCAACATCATAAAATTAGCCATTGCCCTCAGGAATTTTGCTTCTGCAGTTTCCTGGGCTGTTGGTGAAAAACGCAACAGATCGGTACAGGTAAATATTACTTTACCAAGGTCGCGATAGGTATCTGATAAAAAGCCATGGGTAGCATCCCATTGGTGCGTATGCAATACACGCCAAACGCCGTTATCATCCCAATCACCAGCCCTTGTTGGGCCAACGGTTTCATCAGTAGTATGTTGCTGTGCAGCCCATACTCTTGATTGATCCTGGAAAGGCAGGCGCATGCCATCATACGCTGATGAAAGTAAGGATGAGGTAGATACCGTTCCACCACCCGGGCCGGTAAATTGCTGGCTTCCCAATTCTTCATCAAGTTTTGAACAACTCGACAAAAGAAGGGAAAGAGCAATTATTTTTAAAAAATTCTTTTTCATATAATAAACAGTTTAATTTAAATTATAAAGAGAAATTAACTCCAAAAGTAATGGTGCGGGCACTTGGATATGCGGTATAATCGATACCAAATGAAGGCACGCCGTTTAGTGGTTTAGCTGTATTGATTTCCGGATCGAAGCCAGTGTACTTCGTTATTACAAACAGATTTTGTCCTGTAACAAAAATATTGGCGCTCTTCAGGTTCTTTCCGATATTTCCCAGGTTATAGCTCAATGTTGCATTAGCCATTTTCATAAAATTGCCTTTTTCAAGATACCTGGAGGAAGCACTGGTTGGATTAACCGGCTTTTCTCCAGCAGCAACGGCTGTTTCAAGCTCTTTAACACTGATGTTTCTTTTACCCAGGTTATTAAATGAAAGGGTTGCGTTGGCTGTATTATTATAAATATAGTGGCCAAATGCACCGTTCATATTCATTTCCAGGTTGAATTTTTTATATGCAACGCTTAGAGACAATCCTAATAATGTTTTAGGATTTGCTGAACCAAGGAAGAATTTTTGCTCACCACCTTCGTAATCTGATGTTCCATCAGCCTTTATACCGATGAATCTTTTCAGGTAAAAAGAGTTAAGCGGTTGCCCGTCTGCCAATAATTGGGAATAGGCACCCGATAATCCCTGCCCGTTAATTTCTCCCGTTGGTAATACTTTTCCAAATCCGTTAAGCTCATTCTGGAGAAAGGAAACATTAATTCCGAAATCAAGGTTCCAGTCTTTGCTTCTGATAATATTGGTGTTTAATGCAATTTCCAAACCCGAGTTAGTGATCTCTCCAAGAAGGTTCTGCCATTTGATCGCGCCTTCAGGGCCGGGAGCGGCTACATCAGATGCGAACAAAATTTCCGTAGTTTTTCTATTAAAATAATCGATTGAGCCACTAAACCGGCTTTTCAGGAAAGCGAAATCAATTCCGATATTTGTACCAGTTGTTCTTTCCCATTGAAGATCCGGACTTTCCAATTGTGTTCTGCGCAACCGGCCCGGGTTATCACCAACAATAGTATAAATTTGTTGTGAGTTCCCTGCAGAAAATTCCTGGTTACCGGTAATGCCCCAACTTACTCTAAGCTTTAGATTATTTATAACGCTTAAACCAGCCATAAAGTTTTCCTGACTAATATTCCAGGCAGCTGCCAGTGAAGGAAAATAGCCATTTCTGGTATTTCTTCCGAATTTACTGGACCCGTCAACTCTCATAGTGGCAGTAAGCAGGTACTTATCACTTAAGTTTACTCCTACTCTTCCGAAGTAAGATTGTAATTCTTCTTTAGGTGCAGAAAATCCATTTACCCTTCTATTCTGTGGCTCTGAAGCACTCATATAATAATACGCTGGTTTATCGGTTCTGATGATCCCTCTGGCATACTGAGAATTACCACTAAACCGGATTACCTGGTATTCGTGCCCTACTACAGCGTTCAAACTAACCTTTGAAGTAAGTTCTTTATTATAAGAAAGGGTGTTCGTAATCTGGCGGGTGAATAGTTCATTTTGAGCTACATTGGCTTCACCACCTACTGTATCACCTACGTTTGCACTGAAGTACCTTTTGAGGTCGTTGAAATTAATATCACCGGTAGTGTACTGTTTTCTAACGCCAACAGAA
>JANOCC010000053.1:0-3663 GCA_031411955.1 Ferruginibacter sp. | reverse complement strand
ACAAGAGGGCCTGGAGAAACGGAGATTGAAACCGATCGCCGAATTGTAAAAGATAAAATTACCCTGCTTCGTAAACGTCTTGCCGAAATAGATAAACAGGCGTTCACCCAAAGAAAAGAGCGTGGAGAGTTTATAAGGGTGGCATTGGTGGGATACACCAACGTAGGTAAGTCTACGCTGATGACGATCCTGAGCAAGAGCGAAGTATTTGCAGAAAACAAATTGTTTGCAACGCTGGATACCACTACCCGTAAAATTGTGCTGGAGCAAACACCCTTTTTACTAAGTGACACGGTAGGATTCATACGCAAATTGCCCCATCACCTGGTAGAAAGTTTTAAAAGTACGCTTGATGAAGTGCGGGAGGCTGATGTACTTATACATGTAGTAGACATTTCTCACCCGCAATACGAAGAGCAACTGGAGGTGGTTAACAAAACACTGGCAGAGCTCGGCTGCACCGATAAATCTACCATCACCGTTTTTAATAAAATGGATAAGTATGAGGAGCAGGTATTTGATCAATGGCTGGAAGAAGAGGTAAAGCAGGATATTTTTAGAGAACTGAAAGAAAGATGGCAAACAGAAACCAAGGGCAATTGTGTATTTGTATCTGCCGTAGAAAAGACCAACCTTGATGTCTTGCGACAAACCATTTTAAATAAAGTGAGAGAAATGTACCAGATACGGTATCCCTACAAAGCTGAATATTTCTATTAAAATATAACTGCAGTCTACCCCTGAAACAAATGCTTGAAAAAAAATATACCTGGCATAAACTGGCAGAAAGCCGTGAAGCATTACAACTCTCTGCTGCCGGACTTGCCGAAGTAGAGATTGCCGGTAAAAAAATCTGCATAGCACTCCACCATGAAAGTCTCTCCGGCTGTGCAGCAAAGTGTCCGCATGCAGGAGCTAGTTTGAGCGAGGGGTACATAGATGCGCTCGGCAACATCGTTTGCCCGCTTCATCGCTATAAATTTTCTTTAAAGCAAGGCAGAAATACCAGTGGCGAGGGCTATTTTTTAAAAGTTTACCCCGTGCAGCAGCGCCCCGACGGCGTATTTGTAGGCATCGAAGACAATAATCTCAGAAATTCGGGGAAATAGTTTTGATTAATTTTTTTGTAAAAACTAAAAACCCTTATTTTTGCAACCCCAATAAGGAATAGCTTTTATTCCCCAAATTGGTAGCTGATTCAAACAGCTTTAAAAAGTTGAAATAAGTATTCCTCCTAAGTCGTAGTTTTCTTTGCGACGCAGGAGCAAATAGAAAACAAAATCCCGATGTAGATCGGGACTCAGTTGACATAAATATTCCTCCTTAGCTCAGTTGGTTAGAGCATCTGACTGTTAATCAGAGGGTCGTCTGTTCAAATCAGACAGGGGGAGCTTTCAAAAACCACAGCATAATCGTTGTGGTTTTTTTTATGTACTATCTGCTCGCTTGCATTTAGAAATTGATACCTCCAATGTTCGTCTCGCTGGTCCCGATAGCTATCGAAACACAAGGAGAGGGCGTCTATGGGCGGCGAAGTGGAACACCAACGGCGGAGAAAAAATTTCAGTGTGATAACCAATTCAGACTTAATAAGAAGTTTAGGGTACATGAATATATTTTTTCAAATTATAAAAAAATATTTCGATTATGATCGTCTCAAAATGGTTAATAATCTTTTTACTCGGGATAATAATTTGTCTCCAGGTGAAAGGACAAATTGTTTATAGTACTGAAGGCAATCCATCTATAGCTAGCCTAAGTGCAAGATTTGTTGAAGTGGATTCTCAATTTTATATCATACCAAGGTTTGCTATAAATAAAAAAAACCTTAAAGTCCGAATTCCTAAAAAAAGAGTTTATGTTGATGGTAATTTTGTAAAAAGTGCTGATGCCAAAATTTCTCTACTTAAACAAATTGGTAATAGTTACGCATACATTACCTTAGGTAAATTAGATTATTATGCAAATTCGATAATACAAAAAAATGAATACGTCAATTTTCAGGAGGGCGGGGATTTAAAGGATACAATTTTATTGCAAAATATATTTCCTTTAGATGTAGGTGATTATATAGCTGTGGTTGAGCTTTCTTTTTGGCATGGTAAGAAAAAGATTTCAATAACATCACCCCAGGTTTATTTTAAAATTTTCCACAAGCCAAAGAATTCAATTTATTAGAAATTTAATACACAACATAACTGCAGCCGGCCAAAAGACTATCTCAACTGGGTATTTCTGCCGTCGTGGGTAAGCCGCTGCCATTAGAGAGTTGCGGCCGTCTGAACTTCCAGCCAACGGCCCAGCATATAGTTCAAAGAAAGAATAGCAGCAATCAGTTGCCGGAACAATGAGTGGATGCTCATGAAACTATAGACGCACAAAAAGTGTATGAAGAGATGCAGAATAGCAATAGGAAAAAGAAATCTAAATGAGAGAGTTGATTTGTCATATAAACCTTTGTAGAAAAAAAGTAGCTTGTAGCATAGTAATTCTGATATGTGCTATTAGTGCATATTCTCAAGGGTCTTGGGATATTAATTATATATCCCTTGGGGCATTAAATACTTCATTTATCGGTAAGGAAATCAGGATAGACTTCAAATCATCTAATGTTGATACCGTTAATGGAGAAGTAAAATCATTAGCTGTAAGAAAGTTACTTTCTAAGAAAGATACTGTTAGTTTAGTTATCAATAACAAATCAGTAGAGCTTATTGAACATTGGAGACTTTATGTTGACCATGGCGTTTTGGCCGACCAGTACTTGGAAAGCGTAACCCAGCAAGTAAAGAAAAGAATATACATAAAAGGAATGTTTTTGGAATCAATCAATGATGATTCTCTGATTTTGCAAGCAACGGTATGTATGCCAAATAGTAAAAGTGAAGTGAAGGAAAGAATAGTCATTAGTAAATCTGTAATAAAGGGATTGTTAGTAAGCAACTCTAATTAAATTGAAAGATTAGATAGATAGCACAAAGCGTGTTAACCGGGGCTTTTGTTTTATACTTTTCTGCCGCTGTAGGTAAACTGCGGCCATTCGAGAGTTTCCACCTTCTAGCCTGTTCCGAATTTTTCGGGAGTCTTCGGCCAACGTCACGGCATACACTTCAAAATAAAGATCAATTATCAGTAAAGTGGGTAATCAGATTAAGTCCGTCAATACCCTAAGCTTCGCTCAAGCTACTGTTGCCTCCCCCTCACTTGCATTTCTCCCGGCAACTTTGTATGTTGTACCACCAAACGATCCTACTGAATTTTCTCCTCTACCACAAGCGGTCATTTACTCCACATCATCGTACATTAAAACTTTAGCTATGCTCACACTGGGCCAAATTAAAGAAACTACCTGCTCCCCCACTTCCTGTGCAGTAAAGTTTATGGATTATATCAATCAAACCTGCGACAAGTTTCAGATCAACACACCCATCCGGCAGCTATGCTTCCTGGCACAGGTTGGCCATGAAAGCGGCAGTCTCTTTTTTACAGAAGAGCTGGCGAGTGGTGCGGCTTATGAAGGTAGAAAAAGCCTGGGCAATGTTGTAAGAGGTGATGGCATTCGGTTTAAAGGAAGAGGGCTGATTCAAATAACCGGGCGTAGTAATTATAAAGCTGTGGGAGCAGCCCTTGGTATTGATCTGATAAAAAACCCCAGCTTGCTGG
>JANOCC010000052.1:0-3283 GCA_031411955.1 Ferruginibacter sp. | reverse complement strand
AAAAGTATTAGATAAGATCTTCCAGCCTTTCTTCACTACCAAACCCACCGGCCAGGGAACAGGATTAGGATTGAGTTTGAGTTATGATATTGTAAAAGCACATGGAGGAGAGTTGAAAGTGGAAACGAAAGAAGGAGAAGGCACTGTATTTATTATTCAATTACCTGTTGTCTGAACCATGATTATGGTGATTAACGGATTCACATGATAACAATTAGAATCAATCATAGTAATCAATAAATCAAAGAAATCAAAGTTCAGACAATTTAAGATATTGTAAAAGCACATGGCAGTAAAATTAAAAGGAACAACAAAAAAAATGAAGGAACATATTTTAAATTATAACTACCAAATCAGCATATTTAATTATTCAGGCTTATGAAAAAAATAATTTTTATTGCCCTTGTTTTTTTTACTACCGGTTTGAATGCTCAGTTTAAACGTCCCTTTTTTAATACCATCTCTGTAGAAAATGGTTTGCCGGAAGGAGTAGTTCGAACATCATTGCAGGATAAACTGGGTTATCTCTGGTTTGGCACACAAAACGGCCTGGTACGATACGATGGGTATACCACTAAATTATATCCGTTACCGGATGAAGATGGTAAGCCCTTAAGTACGTCATCATTAGATAACATATTTGAGGATAAGCATGGTACACTGTGGGTTAGTGTTGGTAATAAAGGCCATTATTATATATATGACAGGCAGCAGGATGTTTTTAAGAAACCTGCATCAGATAATACTGCAATGAATCCGCTAACAACGTCAGGCTCAACTAAATTTATTTACGACAAAAAAAATGATATTGGGTGGGGCATAAACTTTGATCGTACAACAGGCAGCTGGACTTTGGAATTACTGGATTTACAACATGGTACTATTGAAGTATTCAATGCCCAAAAAAAAGGCAGGTATTTAATTCCTGCCGGAAAAACTGTTGCCGATATCATGATTGACTCATCCGGAAATACCTGGTTGGCAACAGATAGTTTGTTAAGTATCTATGATAAGGAATCAAGATCATTCAAACCCTTTTTTTTGCTGCCTGCCGGTATGAATAAAATTTTTTTTAATTATATAACGCAAGACCCGGTTAATAAAGATATGCTTTGGATTTCTACCTATTTATTGGACAGCAGTGTGGATCTAAATAAGGCCAAGATCATTCAACTCAATATCAAAACCAAAGATTACAAAACGTACGACCATATACCATCGAACCCTTATTCTGTTGCCGGAACATGCACGGAGGTTTATATTGATCCCCTGAAAAGAATGTTTTTTTATACCGACCACGGTATTTCTATGTACAACAGGGAAAATGAAAAATTTACAAATTATCTTATAACTGTGCCGGGAATGCCAACAAATGCAATACTGCCAATCAACAGTATTGCTGCAGATAAAACAGGAAATTTATGGATTGGAGGAAATTTTAATGGCCTGTTCTTTTTAAATACGACAACAGCTTTTACTACTTACTATAACTATACTGATGAAGCAGGAAGTTTACCGGATTTCAAAAATGGTATCAACAAGCTTTTTTTTGACAGAGCCGGAGTTCTTTGGGTATCAATGCCGTTTAGCGGGATCGCCTGGTTAGACCCGAAGCGGTCATTCTTTAATCCGCTAAAAATGATTGCCCCGGTTAATGATGCAAATAAAAAATCCAGCACAATCGCCAATTATATTCAGGGAATATATAACGACAGTACTTTTTTTGTGGCTGCTGATAAAAATATTTTTACCTGGAATCATAAAAACAATGATTTCAAAAATATAACCCCATTAAAAAGCAACCAGACAATTACATTTGGAAATACTATTACTGATAATGAAGGATTGATATGGATGGCATCTTTCGGAGCGGGTCTTTTTTGTTACAACCCCATCAGCAAAGCCACAAAAAATTACAGGAATGATCCAAAGGATAGTTCCAGCATTGGCTACAATTATACATCCCAGATAAAAGAAGACAATAATGGCATTTTATGGATTGGAACCAACGGCAATGGCCTGAATAGTTTCAATAAAAAAACCGGGAAGTTTACCCGTTATCCTTTCATAATGAATAATGGCAGCACCAAGGCAAACAATGTGTTGGATGATGGTGTAGTTCATAGCCTGTTATGTAGTAAAGACGGTAACATATGGATTGGTACAAATCTCGGTTCGCTTAACCGGTTTGATACAAAAACAGGAAAATTCACCTGTTACATGGATAGTAAAAATGGTTTTCAATGTATAATAAGTTTATTTGAGGATAGCCGTAACCGCTTGTGGGCCGGCAGTTACCTTTCAGGTTTATTTTTAGTAAATAAAGATTCAGGTTTTTTAAAACATTTTACCGAAAAAGATGGTTTATCCTCTAATGATATAAGAGCCATTACGGAAGATAAAAAAGGGAACATCTGGCTGGCTACTTCACATGGATTATCAAAACTTAATGCAGACAATGATCAAATAATTAATTACACCACTATAAACGGTTTACCAGTAGTGCAAACTGAAGGGATTTTTAAAAGTTCAGACGGGCTTTTTTATGTATCCTTCAAAAATGGGGTAATACCTTTTGATCCTGATAATATTGCAGAAAATAAAATACCTCCCGGGGTAGTAATAGAATCTGTAAAATACCATGTAGCAAACAACACAGCCAATAACATGGATACTGTTTTGTTTACAGAAGGCAGACAACAAATAGAATTGAAATACAATGAAAATAAAATAAGTTTTCAATATGTTGCCCTTCATTTTTCCAATGCATCGTTAAATCAATATGCATACCAGTTGGAAGGTTATGATAAGGATTGGATACCTGCAGGTACACAACGGTCAGTTACTTATACCAATCTCTCCCCTGGCGCATATACCTTTAAAGTAAAAGCAGCCAATAGTGATGGAGTATGGAATGAATCTGGAACCCGTTTTACCTTTACCATTTTGCCACCCTGGTGGCGCACCTGGTGGGCCTATACATTGTATGCACTTATTTTTCTTGGTGCGTTAAGAATTTTCAGTAAATGGCGTGAACGAAAACTGCGCAGCGAAAAAGAGAAGCTGGAAATAAAAGTAGAAGAAAGAACGAATTCATTAAAAACTACTTTAGAAAATTTACAATCCACACAGTCCCAACTCATCCAATCAGAAAAAATGGCTTCTTTGGGTGAGCTTACCGCAGGTATTGCACATGAAATACAAAATCCGTTGAATTTTATTAACAATTTTTCGGAAGTAAATAAAGAGTTGCTTACAGAAATGAAAGAGGAAATAGAGAAAG
>JANOCC010000051.1:0-22547 GCA_031411955.1 Ferruginibacter sp. | reverse complement strand
TGCCATTTTTTTCTTTCTGCTGCCCAATATTTATACCATTCCATTTGTGTGCCGGGGCGTATAAAGAATTGCATTTCCATTTGCTCAAACTCCCTCATGCGAAAAATAAATTGCCTCGCTACAATTTCATTTCTAAATGCTTTGCCCGTTTGTGCAATACCAAAGGGAATTTTCATGCGGCCGGTTTTTTGCACATTTAAAAAGTTTACAAAAATACCCTGGGCTGTTTCGGGGCGTAAATAAATTGTATCAGCTTCTTCTGCCACACTTCCTATTTGTGTGCTGAACATAAGATTAAATTGGCGCACATCCGTCCAGTTGCAGGTTTTACTAACAGCGCATTTTATTTTATTGTTGTCAATCAATGTTTTCAGTCCTGAATAGTCATCCTTGGCAAGCAACGCATCCATATCTGCTAAAACCTTTTCAGCTTCCTCATTTTTGCCCGCAGTTTTTAATTCGTCCGCAAAGCCTTCTATCAAATGGTCAACGCGGTACCTTTTATTACTATCTTTATTATCTATCATAGGGTCGCTGAAATTATCAACATGCCCGCTCGCTTTCCAAACTGTTGGATGCATAAATATCGCCGCATCAATGCCTACAATATTCTCATTCAGTTGCGTCATACTTTTCCACCAATAATCACGCAAGTTCTTTTTTAACTGCGCTCCCATCTGCCCGTAATCATACACGGCGCTAAGGCCATCATACAATTCGCTACTCTGGAAAATGTAACCATACTCTTTACAATGGGAGATCAACTCCTGAAAATTATTTGCTTCGTTCGCCATAGGCGCAAAGATAACAGATGATTTAATGATGTATGAGGTGTACGGTATGTTTTTTTGTGTGTATAATTATCTATTTGAGCAATATATTTCGCTGTCTGATTTTAGAAAATAAGGGAAGCTGCGGCTTATCTGCCAATTTTTTTATGTAAATAGCTGCAATTAATTTTTTATAAACTGAAGGGAAACTTTTAATCCTTCATCCGTAACTCCTGCTAGTACGTAGGAGCCCGAAGAAAGTACCGGTAAATTAAGAGTAAGCTGGTTGTTGCCTGCTACAAGTGTTTTAAAATCTTTATAAATTTGTTTGCCATTCATGTCGGTAATAACAAAATGGAAAACTGTTTTTTTCGCTGCAGATAAACTTAAAATGGTTGTTTCATTATTTGAAACAGGGTTTGGTAAAATACCAAGCAATTCCACACCGCTTTCTTTATTTAATAGTCCGATGATTTTACTGTAATTTATTTTTCCATTTTCATCAGTTACTTTTAGGCGATAATAATTTATACCGGCTGATGGATTGAAATCTGTTCTATCAAAAGGTTGAAGGCATTGCAATGCATTTGCATTTAAAGAATAGATCGGTTGGAAGTTATTATTGGTTGTACTATGCTCAAGAGTGACACGCACATTAGAATTGCCTGAACAATTTATTTTCCATGAAAGCTTATTGCTAGTTATATTTTTTGTTCCATTAAAGTATTCGATACTAATTGGCAAAGTACCAAGTATGCCAGCGATCGCAAATGGGCTAAATGTAGTAATTGGATCAGCGGGTGCAGTACCTCCAGTTGACCCCAACGTATTATCAACACTTCCGCCGCCATCTACGCCACCCAGGTTATCCCAGGTAGTTCCGTTCCAATGAACAATTTTTACCTGAGATGGAATTAATACCGACGATGTTGTTAACCCGCTATAATACAAAGTAAGAAAACCAGCGTCTGCAGGCGTTGTACCAGTTCTTGAAATATTCCAGTAATAATTAGACACTATATCTATTACAGCAGGCGTTAACCCTGCATTGGCATTGGGATTTGTTGGTATAAACTCTACGGTCCAATCGGTAGCGTTATTGTTATTTGTTGTAATAGTAGCTTTAGCAATTTGTATTCCATCATTGGATACAGGAAAGATATATCCAGATAATTGGTTACTACTTCTCTTTAATTTTCCAATAATATGGCTTGCTGCACTGCCGGTAATTAGTGCCGTCGCTGCTGGGTTTTGAATGAATAGTATTTTATTATTTGTAAGAACGTCAATATTACCATTTGTAAGGGTGAGTTGGGCGTTGGGGCTGTTGGGAAGGTTGATATCTGTTAACGCTGTAAGTATTCCTGCAGATTTATTCATCTTCATGTTTACATCATTTGTTATGCCATTGGCTACGCTCGAAAAAGTTGATGACGTATTTCTTCCTATCTCTATTACGGAACCAACATTGCCAATGGCTTCTGTGATCAGTCCATTATTATTGATATTACCTTTTACAAGTAACGTTGTTAATACATTGCCGGATGTAGCATTATTGATGACGAATGTTGATCCGCCTGAAATAGAAAGGTTACCATTTACCGTTAGTGTATAAATAGACGAAGGCGAAGTACTGAATATCCATTTGCCACTGCCATCATTCGTTAGTGTGAAATTATTGAAGGTAGTGTTCTGATTTACACCTAAAGAAGTACCTGTATATCCCGGACTATTAAATTCATAATTCCCATAACTGCCTGCTGCGGAATTCATTGAAAAAGAAGCAGCATTGGCCACAGCGCCAGTATTTAGCAACAATGAATTTGCATCAAAAGTTCCGGTTGGAAATGTGCCAGCATCCTTATATACTTCATACGTAGAGCCTGACTCCATAAAAAAACTTGTAGTTGTGCCAACCCCATTACTGCTTAAAGCGCCATAGCGGATTTTGCCACCTGTTTTTATTCGGGTAGTGGTAGCAAGGACGTTGTAATTCATTTTTGAATTATTTCCTGTAAAATCTAATATGCCATAGATTTCTGCATTTCCAGAAAACATTTCCAGTGTAATTGAACCGGTTCCAGTTACATTTAATATAGCACCGCCTTCAATTTTAAATGAAGGTGAAACTGAACCACCACCAATGGTATATGTTTTTGCAGTAGAGGTATTGATGAAGTTTACGATTGCGTTATTTATTACCCAAACGGATGAAGGGAAGTAAGTGCCATCAATCGTAATGCTGGCATTTCGGTCTATAACAATATCATCAGTATTCACTGGTGCTCCTGAAGTGCCAGATCCGTCTGGCATTGTGTTCCAGTTGGTCCCACTACTATAATTACCAATAGTGCCTACCCAGTATTTAGTTGCAGCAAATAAATTGCTCGCCGAAAAAAGAATAATGATCAGCGTGTATATTTTTTTCATAATTTTTAGTTTTAAACTTACCAAGTGTACACCTGCGATAAATTTAAAGGAAAGGTAATAAAATGCAAGGAAATTTGAAGGGATGGTTTTTAGCTTAGATTTTTTTGGTGATAGTTTACGCAGTTAATTATTGTGGTTATGTGCTAACTTCCACGGCATATCTTTCCAGAGCTATTCTAAAAATCCATGATAACAGCACCAAAAATAGATGACACTAAAAAGCAGCTTTAGAACGGTGTTCCTGCCGGGGAGATCCGAACGACATTAATTGCAGAAGGATACCTCAAGGAGGATATAGAAAAGTGTTTTAAAGTAAATCAGTTTGATTTGTTGACTAAATGTCATTAGCCGTTTATATAAAATTAAGCGTCAACAATGTTTACAACTGCTGTCGGCGGGAATTATTGTCATAAAAAAAGCCACCAGCTATTAAACTGGTGGCTTTCTCTTTTTATAGTTTGTTGCTTAACTACATCCTAAACTGTTTCCACAGTTCAAGCATTTATAACAGGTTCCGCTTCTTACAGTGATATGTCCGCAAACATTACAGGCTGGTGCATCGCCCTGCATAGATTTGTTTGCCTGGCTTACTGCATCCATATTGGCAACAGGTTTAGCAGCATATACAGAAGAGCGATGAGCTTTTACGCCTTCCGGTTGCTGATTAGCACTTCCTGTTACCCTAACTTCACTAAGGTCTGGTTTACGCTCCCCGATTGTGGGAGATTCAATATCCCAGGCTTCGTTGCCAAGGTTCATCACTTCCGGTTTGTCCAATACATGAACCAGGTCGTTCCTTCCAAGGTATTCATAAGCCAGTGAACGGAACATGAAATCTATAATGGAAGTTGTTGTTTTAATATTCGGGTGTTCTACCATTCCGGCCGGCTCAAACCTGGTGAAAACAAATTTTTCTACATATTCTTCTAACGGAACGCCATATTGTAATCCTATAGAAATAGCAATAGCGAAACAGTTTAACATGCTGCGCATGGTTGCTCCTTCTTTTGCCATGTCGATGAAGATCTCCCCTAAAGTGCCATCATTGTATTCTCCGGTCCGAAGAAACAATGCCTGCCCGTTTATTTTTGCTTTTTGAGTAAAGCCTCTGCGCTTGGCAGGAAGTGCCCTTCGTTCTACAATCATTGCCAACTGTCTTTTTAAAGAAGTGTCAGCACTGCTTTGAACACGTTTGTTCATTTCTTCCAGCAGCTCCTCAATTGTAAGTTTACCCATATCAACCAGGTTGCTTTGAGCGGCAGGTTCTGCCACTGCCATAACCGCTTCTTCTGTAGTTTCCTTCTTCTTTTTATCTGATTTATTACTTAATGGCTGGCTTAGTTTAGATCCATCACGGTAAAGAGCACACGCTTTTAATCCCAGCTCCCAGCTAAGGCGGTAAGAATCGGCAATATCTTCCATAGCTGCTTCATTTGGCAGGTTGATCGTTTTGCTGATAGCGCCACTTAAAAAAGGTTGTGCAGCAGCCATCATCCTAATATGGCCGTGAGCATGTATATACCTTACTCCGGTTGCTCCGCATTTATTGGCACAATCAAAAACAGAGAGGTGTTCATCTTTCAGGTATGGAGCACCTTCTACAGTCATGGTTCCACAAATGTAAATATTGGCGGCATCAATTTCTTCGTCGCTAAAGCCCAGAGATTCCAGCAGGCTCCATCCAAAGTCAGTGTACTGGTCTGCTGTGAATCCTAAACGTTGCAGGCATTCTTCACCAAGGGTGTAAACATTAAATACAAAGCCAATTTCAAAAGCACTGCCCATGGCTGCATTTAATTTGCTGATCTCTGCAGGTAAGAAACCTTTTTCTTTAAGGCTAAATTCATTGATATAGGGTGCTCCCTTTAAAGTTGCATGCCCTTTAGCATAGTTAACAATTTCTTCAATCTGCTGTTCATTGTATTTGAGGTTGCGCAAGGCCTGGGGAACACTTTGATTAATGATCTTAAAGTATCCGCCCCCACTTAATTTTTTAAATTTAACTAATGCAAAATCAGGTTCAACGCCCGTCGTATCGCAATCCATCACCAGGCCAATTGTTCCTGTTGGAGCAATTACGGTAGTTTGTGCATTACGATAGCCATATTTTTCTCCCATTTGTACCGCATCGTCCCAGGCTTTGGTTGCTGCTTTCAAGAGATAATCCGGACAATATTTTGCATCTATCCCTTTTGGTTTGATCTCTATTCCTTCGTATGCATCCATGGCATCATATGCAGCTGCCCTGTGATTGTGCATAACCCTTAGCATATGTTGTTTATTTTCCGGATACCTGCTAAAAGTTCCCAGGAAGCTCGCCATTTCTGCCGATGTTTTGTACGCAACACCAGTCATTATAGCAGTGATGGCTCCCGCTATACCTCTTGCTTCTTCACTATCGTAAGCAATTCCACTTACCATGAGCATACTGCCGAGGTTTGCGTAACCTAATCCCAATGTTCTGTAATCATAACTCAATTGTGCCACCTCTTTAGAAGGGAATTGTGCCATTAAAACAGATATTTCAAGCACCACTGTCCAAAGTCGACAAGTATGTTCAAATCCTTTTACGTCAAAACTATTATCATCTTCATTAAAGAAGCGACGAAGATTAACACTTGCAAGGTTGCAGGCGGTATTATCCAGGAACATGTATTCACTGCATGGGTTAGAAGCCCTGATGGGGCCACCTTCCGGGCATGTATGCCATTCGTTGATTGTAGTATCATATTGCGTACCGGGGTCAGCACAGCGCCATGCTGCATAGTTGATCTGCTCCCACAGTTCTGTAGCTTTAACTGTTTTCATGGTACGACCATCACTTCTGCCCTTTAATTCCCAATCGCCTTTTTCATCCAGTACTTTAAAAAAGGAATTAGGAATACGTACTGAATTATTACTGTTTTGTCCGCTTACAGTTCTATAGGCTTCTCCTTCATAATCACTTGGATAACCTGCTGCAATAAGCGCTGCAACCTTATCTTCTTCTTTAACTTTCCAGTTTACAAAGTTTACGATTTCAGGATGGTCAAGATCAAGGCAAACCATTTTAGCGGCTCTGCGGGTAGTTCCACCGCTTTTAATGGCACCTGCTGCACGGTCACCTATTTTAAGGAAGCTCATTAATCCGCTTGAAGTTCCGCCACCACTTAATTTTTCTCCTTCACCGCGAATGCTGCTGAAATTTGTTCCAACGCCGCTACCATATTTAAAGATCCTTGCTTCTCTAACCCAAAGATCCATAATACCTCCTTCATTCACCAAATCATCATCAACACTCAAAATAAAACATGCATGGGGTTGAGGGCGTTCGTAGGCGGAAGTAGATTTTTTTAATATTCCGTCTTTTTGATCTACGAAGTAATGCCCCTGTGGCTTGCCTGTGATGCCATATACTTCGTGTAAACCTGTATTAAACCACTGAGGGCTATTGGGCACACATGCCTGGTTTAAAATTGAATAAGCGAGTTCATCATAAAAAACCTGCGCATCATTTGCCGTGGCAAAATAGTTATTGCGTTCACCCCAAACTCTCCAGCAATGTGCCATACGATGCGCTACTTGTTTTACCGTAGTTTCTCTGCCGAGGCTTCCGTCGGCCTGGGGAACACCCGCTTTCCTGAAATATTTCTGAGCAAGTATATCTGTTGCTATCTGGCTCCATTTTTTCGGAACTTCCACATTATCCATCTGAAAAACAACCTCACCGGTAGGATTTTTAATTACAGAAGTACGGTAATCGTATTCAAACATATCGTAAGGGCTTACTCCGTCTTTTGTAAACTGTCGGCTGAAGCTGAGTGCTTTCAGGGGCTGCTTTTTTATGGCCATAGTTTATTAGTATTTTGTTGTTAGTTAGTAAGGTTATATTAAATCCTGTAGGGAAACGAAAATATCTTTTGTGCAGCAACTTTGCACAGTCATTATATCCCCACGTTGTGGACAAAATATGTGGATTTTTTCATAATTCAGGTTCACAGCCATTTGCAGCGGTTTTGCACTTTTTGTGGAAAGATTAAATTTTTTTCACCCGGATATTAATCGTAATAACTGTACAGAGTCAAGAAATTACCCATCCAGAGTGTTTTAATAAAACGCGGGTTTTAAGCAGAAATTATTAGCTTGGATAGTAGCCTTATCTTTATCAAAATTATTTATTTGTGCGAGTATTGATTCAACGGGTTAGCAATGCCAGTGTTACCATTGATGGGAACATAAAATCATCTATTGAAAAAGGACTTTTGGTTTTTGTAGGAATTGAAGATGAAGACAACCAGGAAGATATTGACTGGTTGAGTAATAAGATTATTCAGCTACGGATATTTGATGATGAGAAAAAAATACCAAACATATCGGTTAAGGATAGCAGCGGGGATATTTTATTGGTAAGCCAGTTCACTTTGCACGCTCAAACAAAAAAGGGTAACCGTCCCAGTTATATTAAGGCAGCCAGGCCGGCTATTGCTATACCGTTGTATGAACGCCTTGTTTTACAACTACAAAATGATCTTGGTAAGCAGGTATTTACCGGCGAGTTTGGTGCCGACATGAAAGTGTCTCTCGTAAATGATGGACCTGTAACAATTTGGATCGATAGCAAGATGCGGGAATAGTGATGAAAAATAAAGATCGAAAAAGCAGGAATTGAACATAACCCGTCTTCTATTGGCAGCTATTTCCACATTGCTTAAAACAATGATCATTTTTGCCCATAAATAAACCAGTGCACCTAACCGAAAAATAATTTAAATATTCCCATAAATTATTAATTTAAAAATAACTCACATGACCATACAGCAAGCACAAAACGATGTAGATACCTGGATAAAAACCATCGGAGTAAAATATTTCAGTGAACTAACAAACCTGGGTATTTTGATGGAAGAAGTAGGAGAGTTGAGCAGGATCATGGTTAGAACCTACGGAGAACAATCTTTTAAAGAATCCGACAAAGGAAAAGATATAGCCGATGAAATGGCTGACGTACTTTGGGTGTTGATCTGCCTTGCCAACCAAACAGGCGTAAACCTCACGGATGCTCTTCAGAAAAATTTTAAGAAAAAAACGGAGCGGGATGCTTCCAGGCATCAGCAGAATGATAAATTACTATAGTCCGGCAATCGCAATTAGAATGCTGATATTGCTTTCTGCACCTACCTTTGTAATAATTCAATTCATAATCTTTAATTCATGTTGATGAAATCGAGTTTTTTATTACTTACCTCCTTTTTTTTTCTATTCAATTCTTCCCATGCACAATCAAATGCCCTTAAAAGTGGTCCATGGGCCGGCAATGTAGAAATGCGTAATGCAACTATTTGGGCAGAATTAAACCCTGAAGCTAAAACAGCAGCTGTAAAATTTTTCCCCGTAAAAAATCCACAGCTGATAAAAACAATTAGTTATACAGGTGTGCTGGGCAATGAATTCAATCCCATCAAAATTGATCTGAATGCACTTGATTTCAATACTGTTTATTCTTACCAACTCATAATAAACGGAAAGCCCGTAAAAACAAATTTTGCAACAACTTTCATAACAAAAGATCTTTGGCAATACCGAAAGCCAGCCCCTGATTTTAGTTTTCTTGCAGGAAGTTGTGCTTATTTTAATGAACCAGTTTACGACAGGCCAGGCAAACCCTATGGTGGCGACTCTTCCATATTTGAAACCATGGCAAAAATCCCCGCCGCATTTCATATTTGGATGGGCGATAACTGGTACACCCGTGAAGTAGATTATTATAGTAACTGGGGATTGCAGTACCGGGCATCCCGCGACAGGTCGCAGAAAGTTATACAGGAATTTATGGCAAAAATGCCGCAGTACTCAATTTGGGACGATCACGATTATGGCCCCAATGATGCTGGTAAAAGTTTCATATTAAAAGAAGAGAGCAGAGAACTGTTTAAAAAGTATACACTTAATCCAAGTTATGGACAGGAAGGCAAAGGGATCTATACTAAACTAACTTATGGCGACGCAGATTTTTTTTTAACAGACGACCGCTATTTTAGAAGTGAAGATGATATGCCAGATAGCATAAATGGAATGCCTTCTGCAAACAAAACTTTTTTTGGTGCAATGCAAATGGATTGGCTTAAAAATTCTTTACTATACAGCAGGGCAACTTTTAAGATCATTGTAGTGGGAAGCCAGGTAGTGAACCCGTTAAATTTGTACGAATGCATGCGGCATTATAGTTACGAATATAATGACCTGCTGCAATTTTTACTTGATCAAAAAATAAACGGGGTTGTATTTTTTAGTGGAGACAGGCATCATAGTGAAGTGATTAAACTGCCAAGGGAAGGCTCTTATCCATTGTGCGATATCACCATTTCACCTTTTACAGCAGGTATAAGCAAAGTAAAAGACGCCGAACTTACCAATCCATACCGGGTTGATAATACGCTTGTAGAAGCACAGAATTTTGGAAAAATTTCCATCAGCGGAAAAAAAAATGACCGCAACCTGTCAATAGAATTTATCGGCCTCAAAGGAGAGAAACTTGGTGAATTTTCTATAAACGAATCGGCACTAAAAACGCCTCTATCAAAATAGCAACAGTACCACTTTTTTACCAGTTACCTTTGCATTTTAAAAATTATAACCATTAATTCTACAATCTTGACCTCTGCCTATTTTACTTACAATAAAGGAAAAGTTGTCCAGGCTCTCCGATACCATTTTATCAGCCGCAAAGAAATTAAGCTGATGATGATCCTGGTAAATATCTACGCAATCTTGTCTGCTGCACTTTTTTATTTTAAAGTTATCTCTCCACTCGCATTCTTACTAAGTTCTGCGCTCTGGTTTATTTTGATGTTGTTGTTTTGGTTTATTTTACCCACTATCATTTACAAAAAAACCGGCGTTTTTAAAGAAGAACTCAAAGCTATTTTAACAGCCGGTTATTTTGCACTTGAAAATAATAAAGGCAGAAGGGAATGGGAGTGGAAGGAATTTAGCAGCTGGACCGAAAGCCCACATTTTTATCATCTGTATTTTAACAGCCGTTCTTTTTTCATCCTTCCTAAAGATGCTTTTGAAGGAGATGAAGTACACGAAGCCCGGAAAATATTTGCGGAGAAGATTTCACGAGTATCTAAATAGTATTTGCCGGCATTCATAACTGGCAGCCTTCTGAAAGTTTAAAGACGCTTTTCCATTACGTGGTGAGGCAGGTTTACTTCGGTGAAAGGATCACCTTTAAGTTTATAGCCAAATTTTTCATAAAACCCGATCGCAGAATCGCGGGCATGCATTACAAGGTTGCGATAGCCCTTATCTCTGGCAAGATTTTCGGCAAATGCCATTATAGATGCGCCAATTCCTTTTCCCTGCAGGTTACCATTCACCGCCATTTGCCTAACCCTGAGTGTATTATTATCAACCGGAACCAGCATGCAACAGCCAAGCATATCGTCATCGTCAAATGCTGCGATCAAAATATCGTTCTTCTCCTCATCAAGCTCTTCCGTGGAAAATGTAAGGCCCAGTGGTTGACGCAAAATCTGGTACCTCAGCTGTACCATCTGCTTGTATTCAGGAGTGCCATGATCGATTTGTTTTAAACCCATTTATTTGTTTTTATTTGCGCTTAGTTGGAAAAGTTATTACAATATACATAATTTCATTGTCATAAATTAAGCTTTTTTAAATTTAAAACCCTTGCCCAGTACCCGAATTCAGGATATTATTTGAACGCTCGTACTATTTCTTTGTAATTACATCAAAAAGTATATTTTTGCAGCTGTATTAACTAAATTTTACTATCATGTCAGACATTGCAACAAGAGTTAAGAAAATCATTGTTGACAAATTAGGTGTTGATGAAGCAGAGGTTACGCCTGAAGCTTCGTTCACTAATGATTTAGGTGCCGATAGCTTGGACACCGTTGAACTAATTATGGAATTTGAAAAAGAATTTAATATTTCTATTCCGGATGAGCAGGCCGAAACCATTACCACGGTTGGCCAGGCTGTATCTTACTTGGAAGAAAACGCCAAGTAATTATCTTTTTAATTATCACAGGCAAATTGTATGGCTTTAAAGAGAGTAGTAGTTACCGGGTTGGGTGCCCTTACTCCGTTGGGTAAATCTGTTCCTGAATATTGGGATGGTTTGATCAATGGTGTAAGCGGTTGCGATAACATCAAACAATTCGACGTTGCTAAATTTAAAACCAGGTTTGCCTGTGAGGTTAAAGATTTTGAACCTACCAATTACCTCGACAGAAAGGAAGCCCGTAAAATGGACCGCTATTGTCAGTTTGCCCTGGTGGCAAGTGATGAAGCGGTTAAAGATGCCGGTATTTCAAAAGATAATGTAAACCCCGACAGGGTTGGCGTTATTTTCGCGAGTGGCATCGGTGGGCTCATCACCTTCCAGGAAGAAGTGATCAATTTCGCTTCCGGAGATGGTACACCCCGGTTCAATCCTTTCTTTATTCCAAAAATGATACTGGATATCGCCGCAGGGCAGATATCCATGCGTCACGGCTTTCGGGGCCCAAACTATGCCGTAGTAAGTGCTTGTGCTTCTTCTACCAATGCCATTATTGATGCTTTTGATACCATCCGTTTAAATAAGGCTGATATCATCATCACGGGCGGAAGTGAAGCAGTGATCAGTGCTGCCGGTGTTGGTGGTTTTAATGCCATGAAAGCATTAAGCGAAAGAAATGATTCTCCGCAAACTGCAAGCCGCCCGTTTGATAAAGACCGTGATGGTTTTGTAATGGGTGAAGGGTCTGGTGTATTAATTTTAGAAAGCCTGGAGCACGCGCTTGCCCGGGGCGCAAAAATCTACTGCGAAATTGCTGGTGGTGGTGGAACGGCTGATGCGTATCATATAACTGCCCCACATCCCGACGGGCTGGGCGCAAAGAATGTGATGCACGTTACCTTAAACGATGCCGGTATGAAACCGGAAGACATTGATTATATCAATGTTCATGGAACTTCTACGCCACTTGGCGACCTTGCCGAAACAAAAGCAATACTCAGTGTTTTTGGAGAACATGCATATAATCTTAATATCAGTTCAACAAAAAGTATGACTGGCCATTGCCTTGGTGCTGCCGGTGCACTGGAAGCCCTCGCATGTATTCTCGCCGTTACTAAAGATATCGTACCTCCTACGATCAATCATTTTACCGACGATCCTGAATTTGATCCCAAACTTAATTTTACATTTAATAAAGCGCAACACCGTGTTGTAAATGCAGCTTTAAGCAATACTTTTGGCTTCGGTGGTCACAATGCAAGTGTGATTGTGAAAAAGTATGTTGCCTAAAGAATCGTTTAAAGTTTAAAACATTTAAAGGTTTAAGGGTTAGCTCTGTACGCAATCAGTAATCCAGGTAACGGCCTTCGCAAAATACCTGAACACAACATCCCTGACAGAACCAGTTGAGTTCTGAGATCTCATTTCTGATATCATGCTTTCTTTTTAATTTTTTCCCCTAATTTCGAACAAACATCTTCCCTACATTTTGCAATTCTTAATAGATTTCTTCCAGAACGATAAAAAGAAAAAAGAGTTTAAAAAACAACTCAATAATATTCTTGGCTTCACGCCGGGAAATGTATCATTGTATAAAACTGCACTCAGCCATCGTTCTGTGAGGGAAGGAGCAGATGAGAACAACGAACGACTGGAGTTCCTGGGTGATGCCGTATTAAGTTCCATCATTGCACATTATCTTTTTAAGAAATACCCTTACAAAGGAGAAGGTTTCCTTACAGAGATGCGAAGCAAAATGGTAAACCGCCAGAAACTTAATGAGATCGCATTAAAAATGGGATTGAAAAAGATCACGTTTTATAATAAGTTTGATAACGCACTTAAAGTTTCCCAGATATTCGGTAACACCCTGGAAGCTCTAATAGGAGCTGTTTACCTTGATAAAGGTTATAAAAAAACCAACCAGTGGGTAGAAGAATACATCATTTTTCCTCATCTGTTTACAGATGACCTTGAATCTGTTGAGATCAATATAAAAAACAAACTTTATGGATGGGCCAACAAAAATGGCAAATCACTCGAATTTGCAACATTAGATGAAAAATTTGAAAACGGACGCAGGTTGTTTACCATTGCGGCTACGGTTGATGGTGAGATCGTTTCGCAGGCAAAGGGGTATAATAAAAAAGATGCCAGCCAAATCGCAGCGCAATTGGCAGTAGAAAAATTAGGATTATAAAACGTTTAAAGGTTCAATTCGTTTAAAGGATTAAAAGTTAGAATACTTATTCATTTTAAATAGCCTTAAACCATTAAACCTTTAAAACCTTAAAACGATGCATTCATGACTTTTGGCATTCTCGGTAGTGGTAGCTGGGGTACAGCCCTTGCAAAGATCCTTACGGATAACGGGCAAACCATTTATTGGTGGAACAGGAGTGAAGTTGCGATCCAGCAATTTAAACAAAGCCGGCACAACCCTCAATACCTTACATCGGCTCATTTTGATATTACGAAATTGAAGTTAACGGCTTCTGCAACCGAAGTAATAGAAAATTCAGATACCATTGTTATAGCCATTCCCTCCGCCTACGCATTGCAGGTATTAACAAAGCTGGAAAGAAATATCTTTAAAGGTAAAAAGATCGTTTCTGCCATTAAAGGTATTTTACCAGAGCAGAATTTATTATTGAATGATTACCTGAAAACTGAATTTGATTTTCCGCTCGAAGATTATTTTGCAGTATTAGGACCATGCCATGCAGAAGAGATTGCTGCAGAAAAATTATCCTACCTCACTTTTACAGGAATTGACGAGGCGACAGCTAAAAAGATTTCCACTTATTTTAAAACTGCTTATTTAAATACCGTTCAAAATAAAGACATATTTGGAGTGCAGTACGCAGCAGTGCTTAAAAATATTTACGCTGTAGGTGCCGGTATTGCTCATGGATTGGATTATGGCGATAATTTTTTAAGTGTATTGATTGCGAATAGTGCCGATGAAATGGCCGGATTTCTTCGCAAAGCCGGCATCATAAATGCAGAAATTGGGTACAACGAGCAGTTAAAAACTTCGGGCAAAGTTCTAGTACATAATAATTATGCGGCATCTGTATACCTTGGCGATCTGCTGGTTACCTGTTACTCACTTTTTAGCCGCAACAGAACATTCGGAAACATGGTAGGCAAAGGTTATTCGGTAAAAGCCGCCCAGTTAGAAATGAGTATGGTAGCCGAAGGATATAACGCCAGCCGTTGCATGCACATCATCAACAAGGATATTCATGCAACAATGCCAATAGCTGATGCGATCTATAATATTCTTTGGAATGGCCGGCCTGCTCAAATTGCATTTAAGGAAATAGAATCTACGCTGGTTTAAAAATATATGCTGCATCAGATTGCCGGTCGCAGAAATTGTTCTTATTTATTCCTGGTCTAAAAATATTACTGCAACAGGGTAATCTGTTTTTAATTTAATGTTCAGTACAATCATTAACGTTAAGCCTTACACGAAGAGATCTGAAGCGATCCCGTCTGCAAATAACTTTCCCTCGTTGGTTAACAACAGGTGATTATTTTGCTCCATCATCCTGCTGGCAGCGATATATTTTTTAGATGTTACCAGTAAATTATCTGAAATTTGAATACCATATGTATCGCGGATAAAACTTAAATTAATTCCTTCTTTCGTTCGCAAACCAGTCATGATATATTCATTCAGTTTTTGATCTGAAGTAAGGATTTCTTCTTCAAAAGGCACTTCGTTTTGTTGCAGCGATTTAATGTAAAGTGCATTATTACTGATATTCCAGCGACGCTTATTACTTCCGTTAAAGGAGTGGGCAGAAGGCCCAAACCCATAATAAGGCTTTCCCTCCCAGTAGCTACTGTTATGCCTGCTGCGCATACCCGGCTGTGCAAAATTACTGATCTCGTAATGCTCAAAATCCTGGTCCTGCATTTTTTTCATCAATAGTAAAAACTGCTCAGATTGCTGTTCCGCGTCAACCGGCCTTACCTTTTTCTGTTCTATGAGTTTGTTAAGGGCTGTTTTTGGTTCTACCGTTAAAGCATAGCAGGAAACATGTGGTACTTTTTTTGAAAAGATAATTTCCAGGTTGGTTTCAAGTGTACCCAGGTTTAAAAACGGGCTGCCAAAGATCAGATCTACAGAAAAATTTGAAAATCCTGCCTGTTGAATATCGTCTATGCTTCTGCGTGATTCGGTTGCCGTGTGTGCCCGGTTCATATATTTTAATTCTTCCTCGTTAAAAGATTGAACGCCCAGGCTAAGGCGGTTAATGCCAATAGTTACCCACTCTTTTAGAACCACCGGGGCGATATCATCCGGATTTGCCTCCAGCGTAATCTCTGCATTTGGCGAGATATGAAACTGTTTATTCAGCATCTCCAATATGCCACGTATTTCATCCAAATGAAGTAAGCTGGGCGTGCCACCACCAAAATAGATCGTATCAATTATTTCAGCGCTATCAATGAATCCTTGAGAAATGCTGATCTCTTTGATAATGCATGATATTAAATCTGCCTTAAGAGAAGTGCTTGTGGAGAAATGAAAATTACAGTATGTACATGCCTGCCTGCAAAATGGAATATGAATATAAATGCCCGCCAAAGATTGTAAATTTACCTTTTAGAATAATTGATTCCCTTTTCTGCATGAAAATCTGCTGCGCCCAGTTTATAAAAAAATGCCTTTTAATGCTCATTTGCAGCAGCATGATATTTATTTCACATGCCCAGCAAAGCAACACAAAAAATGCTTATCTGCTTAAAATAAGGTTCACCGGTAAAGATAGCTCCTTTCAGCCGCAGGATCTTACACTACAATCTGAATTTAATGATGAACCGGCTTTAACAGCCTATGTAAATAAATTGCCGGTTCTGCTCGCTTCAAAAGGTTACCCTGTTGCATCGGTTGATAGTTTTTTTACAGAAGGTTCAATAACTTTTGTACAGCTTTACCTTGGTACCAAATACCTGTGGGTGCAATTAGCTGCCGGAAACCTTGAAAAAAAAGCGCTGGAGGCCAGTGGATACCGAAACAGGAATTTTTTCAACAAACCCATCAATCTAACCTTGTTGCAGGTATTACAGCAGAGGTTATTAAGTTATTATGAAAAGGAGGGATACCCATTTGCCGCTGTTTACATGGATAGCATTAATATAGAGAATGATAAAATCAGCGCTACTTTAAAGGCAGATAAGGGTTTGCAATATCATATAGACAGTATCCGGGTTTATGGAAATGCCAGGATCAACAGAATTTTTTTACAACGCTACCTGTATATTCCTAATGGAAGCGTGTATAACAGGGAGCGATTAGCCGAAGTAGATAAGCGCATACTTGAACTTTCGTACCTTTCGGCCATACAACCTTCAGACCTCACCATGCTGGGAACAGGTGCTGTGTTGAACTTATATGTAAAACCAAAACGCAGCAGCCAGGTTAATTTCCTTGTGGGATTTTTACCATCTGCCAACAATACCGGCAAATTGCAGATAACCGGGGATGTTAATCTGGACCTTAAGAACCTGTTAGGTTCTGGCGAAAGTATCTTATTAAAATGGCAGCAATTGCAACCAAAATCGCCAAGGCTAAATATAGGGTTTACCCAACCCTACGTTTTTAAATCGGCTTTCGGATTTGATTTTTTGTTCGACCTCTTTAAAAAAGATTCCAGCTTTATCCAGGTGAACGGGCAATTTGGTTTACAATATTTGTTATCTCCTAATAAAACCGGGAAAATTTTCATCCAATTTCAAAGCACTTCCCTGCTTACCGGCGCAATTGATACCAACCTGGTTATTGCTCAAAAAAAGCTACCGTTAAATATCGATGTTAGTTCAGTTAATGTAGGATTGAATTATGAGTGGAATAAAACAAATTACCGGTACAACCCTGTTTCGGGTAATGAAATCAGCTTTGCAACAGCAGTGGGGTTGAAAAAGATCAAGCAAAATAGTGATATCACAGGCATTAAAGATCCTTTATTTAATTACGCAACTTTATACGATTCTATTAAAAATCAAAATTACCAGCTTAGAGTGAAGCTTTCCGGGGCACATTATTTTAAAGTTGGCAAAATATCGGTGGTGAAAACGGCACTCAACACAGGCTTTTATACAAGCCCCGTTATTTTCAGAAATGAACTGTTCCAGATTGGAGGCAACCGTCTTTTACGTGGTTTTGATGAAGAAAGTATTTATGCTACCCGGTATGCTGTGGCAACAGCCGAATACCGGTACCTGTTGGGATTAAATTCTTACCTGGCTTTTTTTGCAGATTACGGAATTACGAAAAACAAGTACCAGCAGGTAAATGTAAATAACCAGTTTATTGGAGCCGGCATCGGGCTGGTATATGAGGCCAAACTAGGCCTCATTAATATAAGTTATGCCCTTGGTAAAAGAGACGATGTAAAATTCAGTTTAAGAGAATCTTCCAAACTGCATTTTGGATATATCAATTACTTTTAAAATAGTTTGATAATTGCAAAGTACTTTTGTAACTGAATTATATGCGCATGTTGAAACGGGTATTTATTTTTTTTATCGCTTTGCTTTTATTAAAAAATGTTGCTCATGCACAACAGCCGGTTATTGTAACTAAATTAAGTGATACAGTAAGGGCAGATAGTAGTTTTCTTGATTCCAATTTGCTGCAAAATACAGCACCAGCTACCATTATTGCGAAAACTTTGCCCGGCAACGCTTTAAAAAATTTACTGGATAAAAATTTGTTCCTTAATACAACGTCATTGCCCCAGGCTCAATGGCAGTTACCCAGGAAATTTGTTTCTAAAGATGCTGTTTTTTACCTGCTTGCAATAATTTTACTACTACTTGGTATCCTGCGGGTAGCATACGCAAGGTATTTCAGTAACCTGCTACGCGTTTTTTTTAATACTTCCCTAAGGCAAGGCCAGCTAACAGACCAATTATTACAAGCCAAGCTTCCTTCCTTGTTCTTTAACCTGTTTTTTTTGATCATTACCGGTTGTTATGTATTCCTGGTTTTAAATCATGTAGGGAAACTTACTTATCGCGATTGGAACGCCTTGTTGATCTGCATAGCTGCTGTTTCGGCAATATATCTTTGTAAATACTGCACTTTGAAATTTGTGGGTTGGCTTACTGGTTATAAACAGGAAGCAGAAACTTATATTTTTATCGTTTTCCTTATCAACAAAGTAATTGCGATCTGCCTTGTGCCAGTGGTAATTATTCTGCCTTTTTCGGATCCGGCTCTTGTAAATGTTACCGCTATCATATCCTTTGTTGTGATTGTTTTAATGTTTATCCTCAGGTTTTTCAGGTCTTATGGGTTATTGCAAAGCCGGTTAACTGTCAGCGGTTTTCATTTTGCCCTGTATATCGCAGGAATTGAAATATTGCCACTATTTTTGATTTATAAGTCCGCTGTAGTTATTATGAGTAAAAACCTTTAATTTTGTGCCATCATTGGACATGTAAGTATGATAAAAAACGACCTGAAAAAAGCTGCCACAAAATCAGTTAAAAAGATACTTATTACCCAACCAAAGCCGGATGGTACTAAATCACCTTACTTCGATTTGGCAAGCAAGTATAATTTAAGCCTAGATTTTCACCCATTTATTGTTGTTGAAGGAATTGCTGCGAAAGAGTTCCGTAAACAAAAAATTGAGATTGCTTCTTATAGTGCGGTTATATTTACCAGCCGTAATGCAATTGATCACTTTTTTCGCATTTGTGATGAATTAAAGATCACTGTTTCCCAGGACACTAAGTACTTTTGTATTACCGAATCTGTAGCACTTTATCTTCAAAAATTCATTCTTTATCGTAAAAGGAAAGTATTTTATGGAGCAGATGGCGTTAATAAAAGTCTTTTTGATGTAATAAATAAGCATAAAGACAACGAGAAATTTTTGTATCCCTGTTCAGAATCCTTCGACAGTGAGATAACCAATTGGCTGAAAAGTCATAATTGTGGATATGCTACACCCGTTTTATACAAGATCGTAAGCAATGATGTTAAAGATGTGATCGCACGCAACTATGATGTTATTTGTTTTTTCACGCCGGGTGGTGTAAAAAGCCTGATGGAAAACTTTCCCCAGTTTAAACAAAACGGAACCAGGATCGGTGTTTTTGGCGCCAATACGTTTAAAGCTGCAGAAGAAGCTGGCCTTACACTTGATATAAAAGCTCCCTTGCCACAAGCTCCCAGTATGGTAAGTGCTTTAGAAAAATTCCTTTCCGCAGCTATTAAAAAGTAACATTACTTAAATCGCTATTGATCCCGGGATAATATTCAGGGATATTATTTCAATATATTAATAGCAAATAGCGTAAGTATGTTTCCATTGTTTAATTTTAAACAATGGAACACGCCTTTGTAAATGACCTTATTAACGAAACCAGCCCTTACTTGCTACAACATGCCCATAACCCTGTTCAATGGCATGCCTGGGGCGAATCTGCCCTTCAAAAAGCCAAGACGCTGGATAAGCCTATTCTTGTAAGTATTGGCTATGCAGCCTGCCACTGGTGCCATGTAATGGAAAGAGAAAGCTTTGAAGATGAAGCTGTAGCAACTTACATGAATGAGCACTTTGTAAATATTAAAATAGACAGGGAAGAACGTCCCGATCTGGACCAGATTTATATGGAAGCTGTGCAGGCAATTGCTGGAAATGGTGGCTGGCCATTAAATATTTTTCTCACTACAGAAGCAAAACCATTTTATGGTGGAACTTACTTTCCACCTCAAAAAGCGTTTAACCGTGCTTCATGGAAAGAGGTGCTGTCTTTTATGAACGATGCCTGGACGAACAGGCGACAGGAAGTAGAACAGCAGGCGGAAACTTTAATGGAACATATCAGTGCCTCCAATAAGTTTATTGTTAAAAAAACACTGGTTCTGCAACCAGATAGTGCCGGTTATTTTACGATGGAAAAATGTAAACTGATCAGGGATAATCTGATGAAATCTGCTGATACTGTTAATGGCGGTTTCGGAACAGCACCCAAATTCCCTCAAACATTCAGTATTCAGTTTTTACTTTCTTATGGTTACCTGTTTAAAGATGATAAAGCATTGCAACAGGCAGAATTATCGTTGCATAAAATGATGAACGGCGGTATATACGACCACCTTGCCGGTGGGCTGGCCAGGTATAGTACCGATACCTTTTGGCTTGCACCTCATTTTGAAAAAATGTTATACGATAATGCTTTACTGGTAAGTGTTTTAAGCGATGCATACCAGGTAACCGGAAGCAGTTTTTATAAGTCATCTATTGAAAAAACACTGCAATTTTTTATAGATGAGATGCAGCATCCATACGGAGGGTTTTACTCAGCACTGGATGCCGATAGTGAAGGTGTGGAAGGTAAATATTATATATGGAACAGGCCGGTCATCAATCAATTGCTTGGAAGCGACGCTGATATATTCTGTAAATTTTATGGAGTAACGGAAACGGGTAACTGGGAAAATAGTAATATTCTTCACATCAGCAAAAGTTTCTCAGAGTTTGCTGAAGAAAATAAGATCCCGGAGGAGGAGCTTAAACAACTGATCAATTCAGCTGAAAGGAAATTGCGGGAAGAAAGATCTAAGCGGGTAAGGCCTGCAACGGATGATAAGATATTACTCGGTTGGAACGCACTTTTACTAACGTCATTTTGTAAAGCGTTTGCTGCACTGGGTAACCTGGAATATAAAACGCATGCTGTTAACTTGTTTAATTTCATACAACAAAAATTTAGTGAAGGTGCTGAAATTAAATTCCATACATATAAAAATGGAAAGGCTACCCAACCTGCTTTCCTGGATGATTATGCTTACCTGATTCAGGCATGCATTGCGTTGCAGGAAATAACTTCGGAACAACATTATCTGCTGTATGCCCGTGAGCTCACAGCTTTTGTGTTAGAAAATTTTATAAACACGGAGAATAACTTTTTTTATTACACCCACCAGCAGCAACTTGATGTTATTACGCGGAAAACCGATGTATATGATAACGCCACACCATCCGGTAACAGTATCATGGCTGGTAACCTTAAACAATTAGCGGTTATTTTTGATGAACCTTCCTGGGCAATACATGCTAACCAAATGTTAATTTCTTTGGAAGAGGTAATAATTAAGTATCCATCATCGTTTGCCATCTGGGCCAATATTATCATTAATGAGTGTTATGGCGTGCACGAGATAGTAGTAGCCGGTAAGGATATTAATCCATTGTTGGCAGAGGTGTTAGGTTGTTTTATCCCAGGCAGGGTACTACAAAGTTCTGAAAAGGAAATTGACTTTCCCTTATTGAAGAATAAGGAATACAGCAGGGATTCGCTGATCTACCTGTGCAGGAATTATAGTTGTAGTGCACCGGTTAGCAGCATACAGGAATTAAAAAGTCAACTAAAATTCATTGCAAATTAATGTTGTAGTTCACAATAATTAGATAATTTACACGTTTAAGATAATTGGGTGTAAAATTGTTAGTAAAAATTTTATTGGAATCAAAACCCAAAATGATAATGAATCAAAATAATCATTACATTTGCCCATTACCCTCAAAGTATAAAAAAATGAACAAACGGTTTCTTTATCTGATAGCCGTGATAGCTATCGCAACTACCTCAAGCAGTTGTAAATCTGGAAAAAAGGGTAGTTCGCTACCCAACGATGGTCAGCTCCATGGGGTTGCCCCTGGCAGTAGGTGGAACCTGACCAAGCCTCCGGGCATGGTGTATATTCCACCTGGAACCTTTCACATGGGGCCAAGCGATGAGGATATGAACTATGCTTATACAGCCCGTAACAAACAGGTATCTATCAGCGGATTCTGGATGGATGCCACAGAAATTACCAACAATGAGTACCGTCAATTCACTGATTGGGTTAGAGATTCTATCGCTGCCAAATTAATGGGTTATGTAAAACAAGGTGCAGATGGTAATGAATATGTTGACTGGAAGAAAGCAAAGACTATCAAATGGGGTGATAAAGCCACTATTGAAAAAATTGATGCGATTATCGTAACTCCGGATAACCGTATTTTCGGTAAAAAGGAACTTGATGCAAACAAGATCGTTTATCAATCAGAAATTTTTGATTATAAAGCTGCTGCTCAAAACAGGGATGTAACTATACCTCGTTCTGCTTTTATCGTAAAGCAAAAAATACCGGTTTATCCTGATTCACTTTGTTGGGTAAGAGATTTCTCTTATTCTTACAATGAGCCAATGGCTAAAAAATATTACAATCACCCTGCTTACGGAAATTTCCCGGTAGTAGGTGTTAGCTGGAAGCAGGCCACTGCTTTCTGCGAATGGCGCACTCATTTTCTTAC
>JANOCC010000050.1:0-35658 GCA_031411955.1 Ferruginibacter sp. | reverse complement strand
TGTAGCGATTCCCAATACAGGTACGGCCATCAGCAGCTTTAAACTTGATGGCGTTGCTGTAAGCCCTGCATTATTCACCGTGCATCCCGCAGATCCATCTTTTTCATACCTCATTCGTACTGTGAACCAGGGCCAACATACTATTGAATCTGATTCTGGCTTTAATGCCATTGCCTATGGTTACGGAAATTTTGAATCTTATGGCTATAACGCCGGTACCAATATCAAAGACCTGTACAATAAATTATTACCCATAAATCCATTAAGTATCTCGCCAGATCCTGTAGCCTGCACCGGAACTTCTTTTTATTTCGCTGTTACATTTCCTTTTCAACCTACTTCCCTAATCTGGAATTTTCAGAACAACCCTAATTTATTTCCTAATTCCAATACGGTTACAACCCCGGATCCGTCATTGATTTTTGACGGCACTTTCTTTATCGGAACTAAACAGGTTTGGCGGTATAAGCTCCCTATTTTATATTATTATTCTCCTGCCAATAGCTCTCCGGGATATCCCGTTACCATCACAGCCGGTACCACAAATGCCGAAGGTTGTGGAAATAGTTTTGAGCGGGATTTCGATCTGGCAGTGTATGATCCTCCGCAAGCTGATTACACCTATATAAATAATGGTTGTATTACAGACAGTGTGCGCTTTACTGATGCAACGGTTTACCTGGCAGGTACCTATTCTTACCGATGGTATTGGAATTTTGGTGATGGCCAAACAGCCGACGTTAGAAACCCGGCGCATCTTTATGCAACCCCCGGAACCTATACAGTTAAATTTGCCATGATCAGCAACGTGGGTTGCCTGAGCGATACCATGACAAAAACAATCGTTATAAGTCCGCTGCCTACAGCTACCATTATTGGCAATACAACCGTATGTCAAAACTCTACACCGCCTAACGTTACTTTTACAGGAACTGTAGGAAGAACTCCATTCATATTCACCTATAATATAAATGGAGGTCCTAATCTTACCGTTAATTCGGCAACTAACGTAGCTACTGTGCCTGTGCCAACGGGAACGGTGGGTACTTACACCTATAACCTGCTTGGTGTACAGGGAGAAAATTGTTTCCAGGTGCAGTCTGGCAGTACTGCCGTTACCGTTAGCCCACTGCCCACCGGTACTATTTCCGGAAATACCGCTGTTTGCCAAAATTCTGCGTCACCTGTTATTACATTTACAGGAGCAAACGCTACCGCACCATATAAATTCACTTACAAGATAAATGGCGGTGCAAATCTTAGTGTAACCACTACAGTTGGTAATAGTGTAACGGTTGCAGTTCCTACAACAACAACCGGCACATTTGTTTACACATTGGTAAGTGTGCAGGACGGATCTGCACAGGCATGTACACAAATTCAGGCAGGCACAGCCACGGTTACCGTTAACGGGCTTCCAACAGCCACGATATCGGGAACAACTTCAGTATGCCTAAATGCGGTTTCTCCCGTTGTTACATTTACCGGTGCAAACGGTATTGCCCCCTTTACTTTCACTTACACAATTAATGGAGGGGCTAATTTAACAGCAACAACAGTTGCAGGAAATAGTGTAACGGTTCCCGTGAGTACTACAACGGCAGGAACTTATATTTATTCACTTGTTAGTGTACGTGAGTCAAGCTCAACATTATGCGGGCAGCCACAAACAGGTAATACTATAGTTACTATTTTTCCTTTGCCTACTGCAGATTTTAATTACAGTACGCCTTCCTGCGAAAATAAAACGATCAGTTTCACTGATGCTTCATTACCAAATGTTGGCGCATTGAATGAATGGTTTTGGGATTTTGCCGATGGAAGCCCTTTGGTAAATGTTCAAAATCCAACGCACACTTTTGTTTTGGCAGGCACTTATCAGGTTAAGTTATATGTTAAAACTACCAACGGCTGCCAGAGCGCAATTATTACAAAACCTGTGATTGTAAATTCAAAACCTGTTGCCGGATTTATTGATCCGGAGGTTTGTTTGTCGGATATTTTTGCCCCTTTCTCAGATACAAGCACAGTTGCCGGCGGAACCATCACATCCTGGTTGTGGAATTTTGGCGACCCGGGAAGTGGTGCGCTTAATACCTCAGCTATTCAAAATCCTCAACATTCTTATAATGTAACCGGTATAAAAAATGTAACGCTGATCGTTACCAGCAACAGTGGTTGTAAGGATACTGTGCAGCAGTCATTTTATATAAATGGGACAGTTCCTTTGGCAGCACTTACAGTTGACAATGAAAATAATCTATGTGCAAACGATTCAGTTGCTATTCGCGGAACCTCTTCGGTAGACCTTGGTAATGTTGTAAAAGTAGAGATATACTGGGATAATGTGGGTGCGCCAGGTACATTTCAAATTGATGACAATCCTTTTCCTGGTAAAATATATTCACACTTATATCCAAATTTCCAGGCGCCGCCGTTATCTAAAACTTACCAGATAAGGTTCAGGGCATACTCGGGTATTTCCTGTATTAATGATAAGTTTAAGGATATTACAATTAATGCTGCACCAAAAGTAATATTCAATGCGATCCCTGATACCTGTTTGTATATTAATCCTTTCCAGATAACACAGGCCAGTGAAGTGAGCGGTATTCCTGGTACGTTTCAGTTCACCGGTCCGGGAGTTTCATCAACAGGTATATTTGATCCTGCACTGGTTGGTCCGGGGCAATACACAATCCATTATACTTTTACCAGCAATGCAGGCTGCGCAGATTCGGGACAAAAAGTAATTAAAGTACTTGCACCGCCCATTGCAAACTTTGGATATAGCAGGCCCGATTGTGTTTCCCAGGCAATTACTTTTACTGATTCATCAAATAGTGGTGCAGGAGCGATACAAACATGGATATGGAATTTTAATGATGGAACTGCACCGGAGATCAGGACAAATGCCCAACCTTTTTCACATACATTTACAACAGCTGGTATTTACACTGTAACCCTTACCGTTACTACGGTAACAGGATGTAATAGTTTGCCTAAACCGATCCAGGTATTGATTTCTCCTTTACCGGTGGTTGATTTTTCATTTACAGATACTGCCTGTTTGCCCAGCGCGTTGATACAGTTTACAAACCTTTCCAGTATTGCGGATAATACAGAGAATACTTTTATGTACACCTGGAATTTTGGCGACAACAGTGCATTGAATTATTCACCTAACCCTATACATACTTATAATAACGTTGGCCCATACACAGTCACTTTACAGGTTAAGAGTGGTGCCCAGTGTATTTCAAGTAAACAAAAAATACTAAATACCATTCATCCAAGGCCAGACGCCGGATTCAGTTTTAGCAAACCAGGCATCTGTGTGGGCGATAATGTGAAACTACTAGACGAAAGCGATCCTAAAGATGGTTCATTTGCAGAATGGCATTGGGACTTTGGAGATTTTAGTAGTTCAACGGTTCAAAGCCCGGTACATACTTATTCTGCAGAAAATACATTTTTGGTTAGCCAATACATCGTAAATAGTTTTGGATGCCATAGTGATACATTGGTGAAACCTTTCATCGTTTATCCATATCCGGTAGTGAATGCAGGTGAAGATAAACTTGTATTAGAAGGCGAATCAGTAGTATTACAGGCAACAGCAACGGGAAACAATCTCACTTATTCCTGGACAAAGGACGTAAACATAACCACTGATCTGCGTTTAAGCAGCAGCAGCATTCTTACGCCAACCAGTACGCCGGTAAATGATATGTTTTATACACTAACGGTTACCGCCAGGGGAGGCTGTCCATCAAGCGACCAGGTAATAGTAAAAGTTTTGAAAGCGCCGAGAATTCCTAATACATTTTCACCTAATAATGATGGTATAAATGACCTTTGGGATATACAATATCTAAAAAATTATCCGGCGGCCAAAGTGCAGGTATTTACCCGCACGGGCAAACTGGTTTTTGAATCCAATGGGTATTTAACTCCATGGGATGGCACAATAAAAGGCAAGCCATTGCCAATAGACACGTATTATTACATCATTGAACCGGAAAGTGGCAGAAAGCCGGTGACAGGTTATGTTACCATTATTAAGTAAGTTCAGCAAAACGGAGCTAACCCTGAGGGGAAAACGCTATAGTATGAAAAAGAGTTTTTTATTTATTGTTATTGGAATCGTCATCAGCCTGCAGGTTTTTAGCCAGGCGAAACCATCGTACACTCAATATATCCTCAATAATTACATCCTTAATCCCGCAGTAGCAGGTATTGAAAATTATACCGATGTAAAATTGAGTTATCGCAACCAGTGGACGGGAATTAACGGTGCTCCCGTTACTTCCTATGTGAGTATTCATGGCCCAATAGGGAAATCAGACCTTCGCACCAGCGCCACATCAATGCCTGTTAAAGGAATAAACCCAAGAGGTAAAGATTACTGGAAAGATTATACAGCTCCGGATCCGCATCATGGGGTAGGGATGGTGGTTTTAAACGACCGTGCCGGTTATATAGATCGCTGGTCGGTATATGCAAGTTATGCCTACCATTTACCTGTAGGTAATAAAACAAGTTTATCAGGCGGATT
This sequence comes from Ferruginibacter sp., assembly GCA_031411955.1. Classification (GTDB taxonomy): domain Bacteria; phylum Bacteroidota; class Bacteroidia; order Chitinophagales; family Chitinophagaceae; genus Ferruginibacter. Next base: position 31,100 of record JANOCC010000050.1, on the reverse strand, counting down.
TAATTTAGGCGTATCAAGTGTAAACCTCGATCGCTCCAAAATAGATTTTGCTAACCTTGATCCCAACGATCCTGCAGTTGGATATACAAGCGGTGAATTAAAAAAAATAAAGCCTGAGATTGGTGCAGGGCTTTGGCTGTATTCTGATAAATATTTTGCGGGCGTTTCCGTTCTCAATATAATTCCGGGCAAAGCTTCGTTTGTAAAAAATGATAGATATGGTTCTTCCTATTCACCTAATTATTTTTTAACCGCCGGATACAGATTTTTATTAAATGACGACTGGAACTTTTTACCATCATTCATGTTTCAATATTGGCAACCCCAGCTTTCTGGTTTACATGTAAATGCTAAACTACTTTATACAGATCTGCTTTGGTTGGGAGCAAGTTATCGTTATTCAGATCTCGTTGGTGGATATTCTGCTATGATCGGATTAAATGTTGCCAACATAAATGTGGGATATTCTTACGAAGTAGCCACCACAAGCCGGCTTAGAACTTATACAGGAAATACCCATGAGATCATGATCGGTTTTTTCATCGGTAATAAATACGGAGACAGTTGCCCAAGAAATATCTGGTGAGAAATATTTTTTGCTTTTGAAGGCTGTTAGTTCTTAAAAAGGAAATGATCTTATCTTCACTATTGCATAGCCGGAATAAATTGCCTTATTGTAGAATCAATAAAGTGCCCGATAGAATCTATTAAAGGTTTTCCCTGCTTCTTTATATACAATAATTCATCCTTCCACTTGCCATCTTTCCATTCTACAGAAAATGCCTTAGTAACGATCTCACCGGTTGAAGAGTTTTCTTCTTCTATGATTACCTCTTTTATATCAGGAAATACATCTACAACCGGGATTGCGTATTGGTGAACTACTTCTTCTGAAAAATTTTCTTCGCTCAAATCTGCCGATTCTATAATTGCAGCCTCTTTTTTCAAATCAGCAGTTACTGGTTCATCTGCTACTTCAATAAGTTTTGAGCTTTCAGATGATCCAACGCCTGCGGCGGTTTTCTCCGGAGTGTATTCAAAAGAAATATTATTATTCAATTTATTTACCACGTTGGTTATTGTATCAGCAGGCCTGCTGATTGGTTCATTACTAACACTCAGCAATGCCAAGTTTAATAATAAAGCCATAGAAACCAACAGGAAAGTGGCAAAGCGATATTTACCCCTGTTGTAAACCAGGTCTTTCTCTTTCGTAAAAAAATGAATTCGTTTTAATAATTCCTTATTTCCAAATACAGCAGCAAGTGAAAAATTAAGGTCCATACCATGTCTTTTAAACCTCGCAGCTTTTAACAGCGTTTCAGCATAGCCCACTGCGGGATATTTAAACTGCAACACCTGCAAATCGCAATCTTTCTCCCTTTCCAGCCGTATTTTATTGCATAGCGATCTAATGAAGGGATTAAAGAAATAAACTGTTTCAATCATTACAAGTGACCAATTCAAAAGGTAGTCGTTGTTCCTGATATGTGTTAATTCATGAATGATGAGCGATTCAGTTTCAGTGATGCTAAGATTATTTATCAAGGCGATGGGCAGAATGATCACGGGCCTAAAAAATCCATATGTTAGTGGAGATTGAACTGCATTACTGAACCATAAACCAACACTTCGTTTGATCCCAAATTGATGAACCTTTAATAAAGTGAATGATTTAAAATGAATAGAAGGTTTTATTAACCTGTGCACCTGCCTGTTTTTAAAAAGAAGCCAGTTGCGGGCCATTGCTATAGATCTTAGAAATACAACGCCAGCGTATAATGTCATCAGTGCTGGAGCGTATTGCTGTAATAATGGCTGTTGTAATATTATTTCATTAATTGAACCTGTTAGCAGGTTAAGGTAAATTTTAGCGGATCCAACATAACAAAAGAGGAATGTTAACACAGAGATCACTAACTGAAAAAATAGCATTCCATATAACATATTCCTTCGTGAGCCGGGCGTTTGGTTTTTAAGGAGCAAACTCACGGTTGCATACAGAAGCAGCAGCAAAGCAGCTTGCCAGATGCTATGAAAAAGGGTTATACAAAAGCTGTAAGAGAACTGGCTCATGCAGTTACTTATTATTTTTTTAATTTAAGTTCATCAATCAGGTGCTGAATCTTATCCAATTCGGCATTGGTAGCTTTTGTTTCTCCAAGGGCATGCATCACAAGGTCTGCAGACGAGCCGGCAAACAAGCTATCGATCATTTTATGTAGAAACTGTTTTTGCGTTTTTTCTTTGGTAACGGCAGCAGTGTAGATATGGGTTTTATTGCTATCATCCCTGGTAACAAGTTTTTTTTCAAACATGATCTGCATCAGTTTCAGGGTTGTGGTATAGCCGGCATCTTTTGTTTTACATAATTCTTCGTGTACTACCCGCACCGTGGCATTTTTTCTTTCCCATAAAATGGCGAGTATCTCTATTTCACTTTCCGTAGGTTTTAATAACTTAGGCTTTGTCATATTACGATTTATTTCGTACAGCAAACGTACGAACATTTCCGCAACATGCATCAGCATTCATCTAATTTTTTGTGAAAAGGCTTTTTTTGAAAATTACCTGACGAGAAGAAAACTTCCTTTTGAAAATATCGTTTGGCCAATATCGCATACGGCTTCTATAATGTAAACATATGCAGCGGGGCCTTGTTGCTGGCTTCTGTATCTGCCATCCCAGCCGATATCCTTCTTATTGGGAAGATAATTACGGGCCTCGTACACTAATTGACCTTGCCTGTTGTAAACAGCAAAACGGGTAATACTTCTTATTCCTCTTGTAATAGGATGATAGATGTCGTTCAGGTTATCGTTATTTGGTGTGAATGCAGCAGGCATTAATAAATTAGCTCCTTTACATTCTACGAAGATCGTTACGTTATCTGTTGCAACACATCCGCTATCAGTGGTAGCCCTAAGCACATAAGTTTTGGTGGATACTGCAATTCCCGAAGGAACAGGGCAGGTGCTGCATGTTAGCGAATCAGAAGGACTCCATAACCACGATCTGATGTTAGCACTATATGCCGGGGCAAAATTGAAAGTAGAATTGTAAGGATAAACTTTATCCGGCCCCGCACTTATTTCCGGCTTTGATTTTACGATAACTTTTATATCGGTTGAACTGGTAAAACAACCAGCCGAATCGGTAAGAGAAGCTGTATAGGTTGTTGTTTGATCGGGCGAAGCTACCGGGTTGTAAACATTAGCGCTATTTAAGCTGCTGGCAGGCGACCAGCTAACAACTTTATGTTCCGGGCTTACGGTAAAAGGCACTTTTAATCCTGCACAAACTGCTGTATCCGGAGTAGAAGAAACTGCATTGAATGGATTAAATACTTTAACCATCGCACTGTCTGTAGCTACGCAATTAAAACTATTGGTAGCAGTTGCATAAAACCTGGTTGTAGTTACAGGCCTTACTGCGGTAGTGTCGCAGTTGGTGCAAAAGCCGGAAGTAGCAGAGCTGGCGGCATTCCAAAGTATGTTATCGCTGGTATAACCGATAAGCGTGCTGCTTTGTCCCTCACAAAGTGTATCTGATTTTGGTATTATCCAGAGAAATGGCATTGGGCGAACCGATACACGTTTTACCAACGTATCCTTACAACCATAAATGTCGATAGCCGTAAGTTTTACGTTGTAAATTTTCGGATTGCTGTATGTGTACGGCAATGGCTGGTAAATAAAATCGTTGCTCGAAACGAGTCCAAAATTCCAATACCACACATTTATAGTATCTGCAGGTTGATAAGGAGCTGATAAATTAACAACAGAAAGTGATTCGTTCAGGCAGATACTTGCGGGCATTGTAAAATCAAGCTTAGGGCCTCTTACTGTAATAGGATGATCCAGCACAGCAGTATCCGGACAATATTGCGGACCATTGCTAATGATAACCTGGTTAGTAAAATTTCCTAAACTATCTGCATGTATCAATGGCGAAGCCACCGAATTAGGACCAATCTCATTTCCCAAAACATTCCATAAGTAACTTACCGCAGGGTTTGTATAATTGTTACTGATCGTAAAACGGGTATCAGTATTTATACAAATCGACCTGTCTGGATTTTGCAAAACCGGGTTAGCTGTATAGATCCTCGTTTTAAAAGTATCAATACATCCGGTGATATTATCTGTAACTAAAATTTTCACCCCAAAAACGCCAAACTGAGGATATGTGTGTGAAACGGTATCAATATTATTTGAATAGCCCTGGTTACCCAAACTCCAGTTTACAGTTGACATATTTCCCTGGCTGGTATTCCTGAACTTAAAAGTTTTTCTGTCGTTGCAGGTATTGGCATAAGTGAAACGTGCAATTACACCAATTATAGTGATGTTGAAATTTACCGGCGTGCCTGCACAACCATTAAAGTAAGGTGTTACGGTAATACTCTTAGGGCCAAGGTTGCTATAACGGTGTTCAGTAGTAGTATCGGTAACTGAAGTAATACTGCCGCCACCAAAATCCCAGTCGTAGCGATTAGCATTGTTTGCAGTAGATACAAATTGCGGCGTTTCAGAACCGCAGAACACTGTATCAATAGGATAGGCGTTATGGCCGGTAGGAGGTCTGCCGGTTGCTACAGAATCGAAACTGAAACTACTCGTACAACCTTCAACTGTAGTGATTACAACAGTAGGTGAAAAAGATCCTATCTGCGTGTAGTTGTGATTCACCTGTGCTGTATTGGTAGTTACCGTAGCTCCGTCGCCAAAATTCCAAAGGTAGCTGCTAACGCTGCTCCCCGGAGGAACAGAAACACTGATATCGAAATCTGTAGATAGCGGGGCGCAGCCCAATAAAGCCGTATTTATAGATCCACTTATCACCGGTTCAATAACGCTTACCTGCCTGCTGGATGTTACTTCGCAACCCGAATTGCTGATAGCCTTTAACGTTACTGTAAATTCACCGAACGCTGAAAACGAATGGGCAATATTATTAGCGGTGCCTGTAACCAATGCTGTTCCATCACCAAAATCCCAAATATAATTGGCAAGGTTACCCGAAGCAGACGCAGTAAAATTTACTGTTCCCGGCTGGCATAAAAAATTTCTATCATAATTAAAACTCGCATTTATAGAAGGCTGGATCACCACAGTTTTTCTTTTAACGGCAGTACTGTTTTCATAAACTGTGATCAATCTAACTGAATAAGAGCCTGCGGAAGTAAAAGTTGCAATTGGATTAGCAGCGTTACTCCTTGTTCCATTTCCGAAATCCCATAGGTAACCTTTTGGCGTACCGCTGGAAGTTTGTGTAAATTGAATATTTACCGGGAGACAGGCATTATTACCTGAGGAGTAAGTAAAGTCGGTTGTTTGTCCAAATGCACAACACGACAATAAAATAAAAAATAATATTAGTATATTTTTACCCAAAGAGAGCAACTTTAATTTAAATAGGTTTCGTTTAATAATATTACAAAAAGAAAGCCAAATGCATTTTAAAATGGGATATTGGGAAATACATTAAAAAACCGGCAGTGAAGCCGGTTTTTGTAGTAGGATAGTAATCTGGTATTTCAGATCACATTGATAATTAGATGTTCATGTTTTTATTGAAAAAACAATGAATTGTATTTTTACTTATCTCGGTTCCCGTATTTCTACGAGAATAAACAGGTGCTTTTACGAAAAAATAAATTGTTGTAAAGTTCGTTAGCAGCCGTTTTTGTTATTAGCTCTCTCACAATGAGTTGCTATGTAGGTACTAATGTACATCCTTTATTTTAATTATGGAACCAATATGTGAGTATTTTTTGTTTGCTCGCTCATCTTCTGCATTGTTTGAATCTGGGCGGCTCTGTTAGCTTCTATTTTATCATGATGAAGTTTAGCAAGTGTTGGTGCAATTACCAACGATACGATGCTCATTAATTTAATAAGGATGTTCATGGAAGGGCCCGAAGTATCTTTAAATGGATCTCCCACTGTATCACCCGTAACAGAAGCTTTATGTGGTTCAGATTTTTTATAATGCATCTCGCCATTGATCTCAACGCCCTTCTCAAAAGATTTTTTTGCATTATCCCATGCGCCGCCTGCATTGTTTTGAAAAATCCCCATTAACACACCACTAACGGTTGCGCCTGCAAGAAAACCACCGAGCACTTCAGGTCCAAATACGAATCCTATGATAATTGGAGATAAGATCGCTATTGCCCCTGGCAACATCATTTTTTTAAGGGAAGCTTCTGTAGAGATTGCTACGCACTTATCATATTCCGGTTTCCCGGTTCCTTCCATAATGCCCGGTATGGTGCGAAACTGCCTGCGAACTTCTTCTACCATCGCCATAGCAGCTTCCCCAACAGCTTTGATAGCCAGGGAAGAAAAAATAAAAGGGATCATACCACCGACAAATAAACCAGCTAGTACGTCTGCATGATAAATATCAATACCGTCAATTTTTGCAATGCCCACAAAAGCAGCAAAAAGAGCCAGCGCAGTTAAAGCCGCAGAGGCGATCGCAAAACCTTTTCCACTGGCAGCAGTGGTATTTCCTACGGCATCCAGTATATCTGTTTTTTCACGAACATCTGCAGGTAATTCGCTCATTTCTGCAATACCTCCTGCATTGTCTGCAATTGGGCCAAAAGCATCAATAGCAAGTTGCATGGCAGTAGTAGCCATCATACCTGCTGCGGCAATTGCCACACCATATAAACCTGCACAGGCATAAGATCCATAGATACCACCTGCCAGTACAAGGATGGGTAATAAAGTACTTTCCATTCCTACTGCAAGCCCGCCAATAATATTGGTAGCATGGCCGGTAGCCGATTGGCGGATAATGCTCATCACCGGGCGTTTACCCATAGCCGTGTAATATTCAGTTATGATACTCATCAAAGCACCTACCACAAGGCCTACCATAATAGCACCAAACACACCATTTTTTGTAAATGCATGATCGCGTAGCACCATATTTTCCGGCAGAAGGAAATCAACCAAAAAGTAGCAACCAATCGCTGTTAGCACCATCGAACCCCAATTACCCATATTGAGGGCGCTTTGTACTTTATGAGTGCTTAAGCCGGAAGTTTCGCTGATGCGAACAAAGAAAGTTCCGATAATGGAAAAAATGATACCCATTGAAGCGATCAACATTGGTAATAATATCGGCGACATACCACCAAACTGGTCGTCCATCGCAGCAGTTTCTCTTCCTAATACCATTGTGGCAAGTACGGTAGCAACGTAAGATCCAAAAAGATCTGCTCCCATACCCGCAACGTCACCCACGTTATCACCCACATTATCCGCGATCGTTGCAGGGTTACGTGGATCATCTTCCGGGATACCGGCTTCTACTTTACCAACAAGATCAGCTCCCACATCAGCAGCTTTTGTATAAATTCCACCACCCACACGGGCAAATAATGCAATAGATTCTGCACCTAATGAAAAACCGGTCAGTATTTCGATGGTACGCTCCATTTCAATGCTATCCACAGCAGCACCATTCGCGAAAACCATTTTTAATATAATAAATAATCCGCCCAGTCCTAGAACCGCTAATCCCGCAACACCCATTCCCATCACACTACCACCTGTAAAAGAAACAGAAAGCGCCTTGCTAAGGCTTGTACGGGCTGCCTGTGCAGTACGAACATTTGCTTTGGTGGCTATTTTCATTCCGATAAAACCTGCCAGGGCGCTAAAAAAAGCCCCCAGGATAAAGGCAACTGCAATGCTCCAATGGCTGTTTTCGTTGCTGTATCCCATGATTCCCAACAATAAAGCTGCAATCACTACGAAATAAGTCAGAATCTTATACTCTGCTTTCAGGAAAGCCATGGCACCTTCCGCTATGTAGGTACTTATTTCCTTCATACGGGCATTTCCGGCATCCTGCTTGGAAACCCACGCATATTTTACAAAAGTGTATAACAGGCCTACGATGCCCATTGCCGGAATAACATAGATCAATTTGTCCATATAGTTTGGTTCTGATTTTTGGTCGGCAAAAATAGGGTAAAACTTGCGAAAACTATGATTATGAGGTATTGTTATTATAGGAATAAATTCAAATTTCATTATTTGTTGCAATTTACCGGGCGAAATTTCCAAAAACCTTATCACGGTTTTGGGTAAAATGCACACAGTTTTTGCGAAGGTTTACACAGCTATCAATTGCGAGAAAGGATATTATGAATAATTGGTATATTCATAGTTCCCGGTTTCATAATTGCAAAAACATCATGTATGAAAAAGTTAATGCTCTTTCTTCAAATGATCATAGTTTTTTGTTTGGGCGATCTTAAAGCCCAGTTCGTTGATCTTCCCGACGGACCATTTAAGGACTTATTGATTCAACGTTATCCAACCTGCTTTAACGCCAGTTTCCAGATGGATATCAGTTGCCCTCAAATTGTATCGGAAGATTCACTGGAATTTCATGACCTGCGGGTTGTTGCGCCTTTTTTTTACCTGGTAAACATGGAGGGTATTCAATATTTTACATCACTGGTATACCTGGATTGCTCGGGCAATGAAATTTCGCAAAGTCCGGCATTACCAGCCTCCCTGCGTTACCTTGATTTTTCAAACCTGGTCGGAAGCCCGGGAGATGGATTTTTACCAGTGTTGCCTGCATCACTGGAATACCTGGATTGTTCCAATGATTTCCTTTACTCCATATCTCTCCCTGCTTCACTTAAATACCTCAATTGCTCAAATAATGCTTTGTCTTCTTTGCCAGCATTGCCGGTATCCCTGGATACACTCATCTGTAATGGCCAGAACAGTTATACCCCGAACAACAATATTTTAACTGTTTTGCCTGCGCTTCCGGCAACGTTGCGTTACCTGGACTGCTCCGATAATGCGTTGTCTTCTTTGCCGGCATTGCCATCCGGGTTAACCTGGTTGAATTGCCGGTTTAATAATTTTCATACTACGCCGGAATTATATGAACCAAGTTTAGCATCATTACCCACGTTACCTTCTTCGTTATTGTATCTCGATTGTTCTTCCAACAGGTTAACGGACCTTCCCTCACTACCGTCTCAACTGGTTTACCTGGACTGCTCAAAAAATACTTTCCTAAGTTTAGTAAATCAAACCGATACTTTATTTTATGGTATCAATAATTTACCTGCCTTACCGGCAACTTTAATTTTTCTGAATTGTTCGGATAACAGAATCGGTGGTGCGTTACCGTTATTACCGGCAGACTTGAAAGACCTAACCTGTTCATCAAATTATTTTACGGAGCTGCCATCTTTACCCAACTCACTGGCTTATTTTAACTGCGCAAATAACAGGATCAACTGCCTCCCACGTCTTCCCGCTTCCATGGGTGGCGTATCACCATACAGGCTACCCGGCAGCGTTAATTTTTTATTTAATAATAATAATATAAACTGTATTCCAAACAATGTGAGCGGTATCCGGCCCGGTAATACTGCTCCTTTGTGTACAATTATAAATAATTCGAACGGCTGTGTGGCATATCCTGTTATTGCAGGAACAGTTTATTATGATAATAATAGTAACGGCGTGAGAGAATCCGGCGAACTGCCGCGGGCAAATATCGCTGTTGGGCTTTCTAACGGGCTAACCGGGTTTACTGATTCTGATGGATATTATGAATTGTCTGCCGACCTTGGTACTTTCACCCTTACAGTTGATGCGCCGGCCAATTATAATGCGGTGCCCAATAGCTTCACGCATACCTTCAGCAGTTATGCTGAAGTTGCAACAGATATGGTGGCATTGCAACCAAGTGTTTTGTTTGATAGCATCACTGTATCCATTGTTCCGTTAAATGTACCGAGGCCCGGATTTAACATGGAATACGAAATATTGTATCAAAATGTTGGTACAACAACAGTATCTGCACAACTGGTATTTAATTACGATGAGCTCCGCCTTAATTACATCACGTCTTCAATTGCAGGGGTAGTGAACAATCTTACAGACCTGCTGCTTTCGATACCTCCGGTTTCACCTGGGCAGGGAGGGAGGTTCAGCACATATTTTACGGTGAACCCCGCAGCTTTACTTAGCGATACGGTTATTGCAAAGCTGGAAGTTACAGCCGGTACAAATCTGGCAAAGGATAGTAATATTTCGGTCATTCGTGGTTCTTATGATCCCAATGATAAATCTGCTACTGCAGCTTTAACCGCACAGCAGGTTATTGATGGAAGCTATATAGATTACTTAATTCGCTTTCAAAATACAGGAACTGATACAGCCTTTAACATAGTTATAACGGATACGATTAGTAGCTTATTAAACCCGGCTTCATTAAAAATTTCAGCTACTTCGCATCCCTGTATCATTACGTTGAATGGAAACATCATTAGCTTCCTCTTCCGGAATATCCAGCTTCCCTATATTGCCATAGATGAGCCTGCCAGCAATGGTTATATCAGGTTTATGATAAAGCCTTTGCCTACTGCGGTTAATAATCTTCAGGTAGATAATAAAGCCAGTATTTATTTTGACTACAACAGCGCCGTGCTAACCAATACTGCCAGCACCCTTATAAATTTTACGCTGGTTCCTCTTAAATTGATTTCTTTCTCGGGCAAAATTACATCTGCCAGTACGGCAATGTTAAACTGGGCTACCAGCAATGAAATTAATACCGAAGCTTTTGAGATAGAAGAAAGTATAGACGCAAGGCATTATTTTAAAGTGTTAACAGTTGCCAGCAGGGGAAACGGCTATAACAGCTATTCCGGTAACGTAAATTTGCCCTCTTCGGCAGTTATCTATTGCAGGTTGAAAATGATTGATATTGACAAGGGATTTTCCTATTCAAATGTGCTCACACTGAAGAATTCAGCAGCGTTTGAAAGTTTCACATTATTGATCAACCCGGTAAAAGATTATATTCAAATTAATGTGATAGACCCTTTACTCGTTAACTCGAATGCTGTGATTATAAATGAAACAGGTGCAATAGTAAAAAAATACCAGTTAAAACATTCCATCAATAGAATTTCTATTATGGATCTACCAGGAGGCATATATTTCATTAACACCAACAAGGGGGCAAAGAAGATATTGATAAGACGCTGATCAGGAGTGTATTTTTTTCCAGGCTTCTCCCATGCATGATATAAGCTGGCTAGCCTGCATGGCTTCCTGCGAATATATATCCGCAGCTATATCCCCCGCAAGCCCATGAAGGTACACGCCCAGTATCGCAGCTTCTGGTAAGCCGTATCTGCTTGCCATTAACCCGGTGATAATACCACTTAGCACGTCGCCCATGCCGCCTTTCGCCATGCCGGCATTACCTGTATTATTAAAATATACTCTTCCCGGTGGGGTGATGATAGCAGTATAATGCCCTTTCAGAACAATATAGATATTAAGTTCGCCGGCTTTCTTTACCGCGAGTTGCAACATTTCTGCATCATTTGCAGTTTTGCCAAACAGTCTTTCAAATTCTTTTGGGTGTGGAGTAATAACACTCCCTAACGGAATATTTTGCAGCAGCGTTTCATCGGCAGCAATGGTATTAAGCGCATCAGCATCCAACAGCATGGGCGCCGAGTTTTCAGAAAATAATTTTTTTAAATGCAGGGCAGTTCCTTCCTGAACTAACATACCTGGTCCAATTCCAATTGCTGAAAAACCATCGAAGTTCTTCTCGGCACCTGCATAGGAATTTCCTGTTACCCTGCACATCGCTTCAGGTGCTGCTACCTGCATTATCTCTACTCCACCGGCCGGAACAAAGCAGGTTAGTTTTCCCGGGCCAGTTGCCAGGCATCCCTTTGCGGCCAGTACTGCAGCCCCCATCATGCCAATGCTTCCTGCTATCAATGCCGCGTGGCCGAAGTTTCCTTTGTGCGCAAACCGGTCTCTTGGTTTTACAATTCCCGTGAGTATCTCGTTGTCCAGTAATTCACAGGATGAGTTTTCTATCTCGGCGAAACGGCTACTTAACCCGATATCTAATAAATATATGCTTCCGGTAAAAGAACCGTTTTCGGGCAAAAGAAAGGCTAGTTTGTAATGTTGAAAACTGCAGGTATTCGTTGCTGATATTATTGTATTATGCAAAGAGCTTTTATCTGCAAACATTCCACTGGGTATATCGATCGATACCACGGTGAGGGCATTCTTATTGATGTGATTGATTAATTCTGCTGCAAGCCCTTCTGCCGGTTTATTAAGCCCTGTACCAAAAAGTGCATCTATAATAATATCGCCTGCATTAAATTGCGGAAAACCAGTACCAGGCTGTATGAAGTGAATGGATGTTGTTAGTCTATGCAACAGCGTTAGATTTTCCTGGAATTCTGAAGATCCCGGTTTTCCTGTTTCCAGTATATAAACGGCTACACTTATATTATTTTTCAATAAAATTTGTGCCAGTGCAAGCCCATCGCCGCCATTGTTTCCCTTTCCGCAAAAGATGTGGAATTGGGCTTTAGTAAAATTATTCTTTAAAAGCCAGACGAAACATGCTGTCGCAGCACGTTCCATCAGCACCATAGCAGTAATATGCTGTTCCCTTATGGTAAATGCATCCCATCTTTTGATTTGTTCACAATTAAAGATCTTCATCTGATAAAGTTAATCATTCCTACAGATCCTTTTTTCCAAAACAGGCTGATCTCATGGGTTGGCAACCTATTTGCCTTATGCTTTATAAAAAAAGAAATGGCCGAAAAGAAAACCCTGAAAGGCATATGGGAAGTAATAAAAAATTCATTCAAGGGATTTGTTGATGATAAAGTTACCAAGTTAAGCGGATCATTGGCCTATGCAACGGTTTTCTCGATGGGGCCTTTATTTATTGTGATCATTTCTTTGTGTAGTATTTTTTTTGGAAGGGAAGCTGTTGAAGGAAGTATATATAGCCAGTTGAAAGGTTTTGTAGGAGCCGACACTGCTATACAATTGCAGGAGATGATAAAAAGTGCTTCCATTGCCGGCAAGGGTAAGCTGGCGGCCATCATCGGAGGTATAACACTGCTCATTGGGTCTACTGCTGTATTTGCAGAAATTCAGGACAGTATCAATATTATTTGGGGGTTAAAACCAAAGCCTAAAAGGGGATGGCTTAAATTTCTGCAGAATAGGGTTTTGTCATTCTCAGTTATCATCAGCCTTGGATTTTTATTATTGGTGTCGCTTTCAATTACAACTTTTATTGATGGGTTCGGAAACAGGTTGATGGCAAAATTTCCGGATGTAACCGTAATAGTTTTTTATGTGTTTAATATCCTGCTTACGCTGGTTATTATTACCAGTATTTTTGCCGTGATATTCCGGGTTTTACCGGATGCAATTATTAAATGGAAAGACGTTTTTATCGGGTCTGTTATTACAGCGTTATTATTTATGGCAGGTAAATTTGGCATTTCAATTTATATCAGCAAATCCAATATCGGCTCCACTTACGGCACAGCAGGCTCATTGGTGATTTTACTGGTTTGGGTGTATTATTCTTCACTGATCCTCTATTTTGGTGCCGAATTTACCAAAGCTTATGCAGTAAAATATGGTGCTAAGATATATCCGGATAAATATGCTGTTACAACCAAAACAATTGAAACTGAAACTGGTGAACAATCTGTGCAAACTAATGAAAAGCAAAAAGAAAACTCCACCTTATAGTCCCATTAAAATAGCCTACATTTAAACTGGTTTGAATATTGCAAATCGAATTACAAAAACTGTAGTGCGAATATATCTCAATATTGTAAACTTAAACCGGTAGATGAACAAAGCAGACTCTTCTTCTAAAAAACAGGGCGATATTTTTGCAATGCTTCCTCAGGCAATTAGTGCCTTAAAGAAAAATATAATTGACCCTTTTTTTGGCGATAGCTCAAACGGGGTTACTCAATCAGGAAAAGATCCGCTTCGTTCAGAATTATACACTACTGAACAATTGGAACAGCACGCTATTTCGCTGGCAGGCAGGCACTCATTGATTTCGGGACCATCACCAGAGAAATTATTGAAAAGGCTTGCGGAGAATGAGAAGTTGCTGTTGGAAGTGCATGCCGTATTAACTGAAAGCATCAGGAATAATACACGCGTGGTTCCGGCTGCCGAATGGCTACTCGATAATTTCTACCTCATAGAAGAACATATTTATACCGGTAAGAAGCATTTACCAAAAGGTTATAGCCTTGGATTACCAAGATTGGCAAAAGGTCGTTCTGCCGGTTTACCCCGGATTTATGATATTGCTGTGGAAATTATTTCCCATAGTGACGGTCATGTAAATTTAAATAACCTTACAAGCTTTATAAGCGGATACCAGGAAGTTAGTCCATTGAAGATAGGCGAATTGTGGGCTGTTCCCATCATGCTAAGGCTTGGATTATTGGAGAATTTAAGAAGATTAGCGATACAAATATCGATAGATATAGCCAGTAAAGCAGAGGCTGAGTACTGGGCCGACCAAATGATTGAAGCGGCAGAAAAAAATCCTAAAAATCTCGTGTTGGTAATTGCTGATATGGCCCGTGCAGATCCCTCCATGGAAAGTTCGTTTGTGGCGGAATTAACCAGGCGGCTTCAGGAGAAAGGTAGTGCGCTGGTTCTTGCTTTAAATTGGATAGAACAGCGGCTATCAGACGACGGTTATAATATTTCTGTATTAATACAACAGGAAAATCAAAAGCAAGCTGCCGACCAGGTATCCATCAGCAACAGCATCAGCAGCCTTAGGTTTTTAAATAATACAGACTGGCAAAGTTTTGTAGAGGATACCAGTATTATAGAAAAAATACTTCAAAATGATCCGTCGGGAGCATACAAAAAGATGGATTTTAATAGCAGAGACCAGTACAGGCATGCTGTTGAACGTATTGCAAAAAATAGTGCATGCCCGGAAAATGAAGTGGCCTCACTGGCTGTTTCATTTGCGAACAAGGCTTCTGAAAGCAGTGACAGCAGGTTCCGGCACGTGGGTTTTTATTTAACCGGTAAAGCAACCAGAGAGATAGAACGGCAATTACATACACGCTTGCCATTCAGGGAAGCTTGCTCAGCTATAGTAAAGCGTTTTCCTTTTTTTGTTTACGCCGGAAGTACCATCCTGCTAACCGCATTATTTAGTTTACTGCTGATCTATTCGGCTCATGAACCCGCAACAAGTAACTGGATACTTGCTTCAATAGCATTCCTTGTGGCAATAGTGGTAAGCCAGTTTGCGATCAACATTGTAAACTGGTTAGTAACTATTCTTGCCAAACCTCTTCTGCTTCCCCAAATGGATTATTCTAAAGGAATACCGGATGAACATCGCACAATGGTAGTAATACCCACTTTGATTACCAGCAGCGCTAATATTGCAGAACTTGTTGAAGGCCTCGAAATAAGATTTCTTGCCAACCGCGATGCCAACATTGTGTTTGCATTGCTTACAGATTTTAAGGATGCTCCGCAAGCTATGCTAACCGGAGACGAAGCGTTAGTAAAGTTTGCGTCACAAAAAATAGAAGCGCTTAATAAAAAATATGAAAGAAAGACGAACGATATTTTTTTCCTTTTTCACAGGCCCAGAAAATGGAATCCAAAAGAGAAAGCCTGGATGGGTTATGAGCGAAAACGGGGAAAACTGGCTTGCCTGAACGCCTTAATAACAGGAAAAGCAGCAGAAGAATTTTCAGTAATTATTGGGGATGAAAATATCTATCGGTCAGTAAAATATGTTATTACATTGGATACTGATACGCAACTACCCCGGGATAGCGCTGTAAAAATGGTTGGAAAAATGGCACATCCGTTAAATCAACCGGTTTATTCTTTAAAGAAACGAAGATTTATTGATGGCTATAGTATTCTTCAGCCCCGGGTTTCAAATAGTTTACCCGCCAGCGGTAGTTCTATTTATGCCAGGTTACATGGCAATGAACCTGGCACTGATCCCTACACCAGGGCCGTGTCTGATGTGTACCAGGATTTGTTTGAAGAAGGGTCATTCATTGGAAAAGGTATTTATGATGTGAGGGCATTTGAAAAAGCGTTAGATGAACAGTTTCCTGAAAACCGGATATTGAGCCATGATCTGCTGGAAGGGGCTTATGCGAGGGCCGGTTTGATGACCGATGTTCAACTGTATGAGGAGTATCCTGATAATTATTTATCTGATATTCAAAGAAGGCACCGCTGGATCAGGGGAGATTGGCAGATTGCAGACTGGGTTACTCCATTTGTACCTGGCTTCAAAGGCAAAATCCGGAAGAACCCGATCTCATATCTTTCTGTATGGAAAATTTTTGATAACCTGCGCAGGAGCCTTGTTCCTATTTCCATTTTGTTACTGCTTTTTGCAGGATGGACGATACTGCACGACCCATTCTTCTGGAGCATTGCGGTAATTGCCCTTATTTTTTTACCTGCTGCTGTTAATTTCGTTTGGCAACTTATTCACGTACCGCAGGATGTGATCTTTGTTCAACACCTCATCTTTATTTCCCGTTCCTTAAAAGACAACGTTTCTCAAAGCTTAATTGACCTGCTATGTCTTCCTTACGAAGCGTTTAATAATTTGCATGCCATCCTCCTTACACAATGGCGGATATTCATCTCCGGTAGAAAACTGCTTCAGTGGAACCCTTCTACCAACACACGGCCAGTACAAAGTATTTCCGGCAGTTTTAAAAAGATGTATTCCACCGTTATTTTTTCGATAGCCAGTTTTATCTATGTTTCGATATACTTTCCCTTTTCCCTTTTTATTGCTTTTCCTTTTTTAGCAGGATGGTTAATCTCGCCGTTTATTGCATGGTATATCAGCCGTATGGCTCCTTCGAAAAAGGCAGCAGTAAACGAATTGCAATCAGTATATCTGCGCCAGCTTGCACGAAAGATCTGGGCGTTTTTTGAAACTTTCGTTACCGAAAATGATAACTGGCTCCCACCCGATAATTACCAGGAAGAGCCTGTTGAAAGGATCGCACATCGAACATCGCCTACTAACATCGGGTTATCGTTACTGGCAACTGTAACTGCCGGTGATTTTGGTTATATCACACATACGGAGATCATTAACAGAACATCCAATACCTTGAATACGCTCCTGCGAATGGAAAGATTCAGGGGGCATTTGTATAACTGGTACGACACTGAAACGCTGAATCCGTTGAATCCAAGATATATTTCAACTGTTGATAGTGGAAATTTTGTAGGGCATATACTAACTTTAAAACAAGCACTGCTAAGCATCCCGGAGAAAAATATACTCAATATAAATGTGTTGGAAGGTTTGTTAGATACTTTAGGAATTTTAAATTTGAAATCAAATGACAAAGACCTGCTTCAGAAATTTAGCGACGATTTTAAAAACAACTATTCCTCACAGTTAGATGACCTTTTCAAATTTAAAGACTATCTGGATGAATTAGATAGTTCTTTAAAAGAAATACTCACTCAGCTGGATTTTGATCCGGATACGGAATCAGACTGGTGGGCAGAGAAACTGGTGGCACAATTGAAGGCAATCAAGAAGGAATTGAAAGATTATTTTCCCTGGTTGCTACTTACGCCGATCCCCGAAAAGTTTAAGCCTTTGGTGCCCGATTTTGCGGCAATACCAAGTATTAGCCAGCTTTCTAAACTGGAAAAGTCCTTTTTAAACCGGATCGTTGCTGCTTATAATACAGATAACTCAGAGGCTGAAAATGAATGGCTCAATCAATTCCGGAGTGGAATTACTGAATCAACCAGGCGGTCTAAAGAAATGCTTTTGAGAATCGGGCAACTGGTTAACAGGTGTAACGAATTGTCAAATATTGAATACGATTTCTTATATGATAAAGTACAACATCTTTTAAGCATAGGATACAATGCAGACGAACATAGAAGAGATAATAGTTTTTATGATCTGCTTGCCTCAGAGGCCAGGCTTACCACTTTTGTGGCAATAGCTCAGGGAAAGTTACCACAGCAGAGTTGGTTTTCACTAGGCCGTCAGCTTACCAACGTTGGCAATAATTCTATATTGCTTTCATGGAGTGGGTCTATGTTTGAATACCTGATGCCTTTACTGGTGATGCCTTCCTATGAAAATACACTGCTGGATCAAACTCATAAAGCAGTAGTGCAGAAGCAGATGGAGTATGGAAAGAAGCGGAACATTCCCTGGGGTATCTCCGAATCGGGATATAACATGGTTGACGCTCACCTTAATTACCAATACAGGGCATTTGGTGTGCCGGGCCTTGGTTTTAAGCGTGGCCTGGGAGAAGACCTGGTAATATCACCTTATTCAACCATAATGAGTTTAATGGTGATGCCAGCCGAATCCTGCGATAATCTTGAAGTATTAAAGGAAGCTGGCTTTGAAGGTAAGTATGGATTTTATGAAGCCATCGACTATACAACTGCCAGGTTGCAACGCCGGCAAAATTTTTCTGTGATCAGATCATTCATGGCACACCACCAGGGAATGAGTCTATTATCTATCAGTTACCTTCTCTGCAATAAACCAATGCAGCAAAGGTTTGAAGCAGACGTGCAGGTTAAATCGGCGTTGTTGCTGTTACAGGAAAGAATTCCAAGAGTAACAACTTTTTACTCACCAACTGTACATGAAGGCGACATTAGTATTGTACCGGGTGGTACAGAAACAATGCGGGTTATCAATACGCCCCATACTATTATACCGGAAGTGCAGTTATTGTCTAACGGAAGGTATCATGTAATGCTTACCAATGCCGGTGGCGGCTATAGCCGCTGGAAGAATATTGCGCTTACCCGTTGGCGTGAAGATAGCACCTGCGATAACCGCGGAACCTTTTGCTATATACGTGATCTCGATACACAGGCCTACTGGTCTGGTTCTTTTCAACCTTCTTTAAAAACGGGAAGTAATTATGAAGCAGTGTTTTCACAGGGCCGTGCAGAATTCCGAAGGATGGATGCCTCATTGGAAACACATACAGAAATAATTGTTTCACCGGAAGATGATATTGAATTAAGAAGGGTGCATCTCACCAATAAATCCAGGAAGAAAAGGTTGATAGAAATTACAAGTTATGCCGAAGTAGTAATGGCAAATATATTATCAGACGAAGCTCATCCGGCCTTTAGCAACCTGTTTGTACAAACAGAAATAGTAAAACACCGGCACGCAATCATCTGCACCCGCAGACCACGTTCTGATGAAGAAAGAAATCCTACGATGTTTCACCTGATGAAAGTGCATGATGCGGAAATTCAACAGGTTTCTTATGAAACAAACAGGGCTGAATTTATTGGCCGGGGAAATACCATTCATTCTCCCGCGTTTTTAAACCGGCAAACTCCGCTTGCAGGAGGCGAAGGGTCTGTACTTGATCCCATCGTTTCAATTCAATACCGGATCGTAATTGAACCTTACGAAACTGCCATTGTTGATATGGTTTTCGGTATTGCTGAAACAACTGAGCAATGTAATAACCTGGTAGATAAATACCAGGATAAGAATAGCTGTAATCGCGGGCTTGAACTTTCATGGACGCATAGCCAGGTAATTTTACGCCAGATAAATGCTATTGAAGCTGATGCACAATTGTATAATAAGCTGGCCAGCTCCATCATTTTTCCCAACGCATCTTTGCGGGCTGAACCTGCTGTAATTTTTAAAAACATGCGTGGACAATCAGGATTATGGGGTTACTCCATTTCCGGTGATCTGCCTATCGTATTACTGCAAATTGAGGATGGAGAAAATATTGACCTTGTTAAGCAGCTTTTACAAGCGCACGTATATTGGAGGTTGAAGGGCTTGATCGTAGATCTTGTTATATGGAATGAAGATCATGGCGGATACCGGCAGGTGTTATTAGACAGGATTCACAGTATGGTTGTACCGGGATTGTCGGCTGATTTAAAAGATCAGCCAGGTGGTATCTTCATCAGGTCTGCGGATCAGATATCAAATGAAGACAGGATTTTATTTCAGTCTGTAGCCCACGTTATTATCTCTGATCAGCGTGGTACATTGGAAGACCAGGTAAACCGGGGAGGTAAAATTAAAACGGCGATTCCCTATTTCAGCCCAACGAAATTTCATACTTCTGCCGATTTTGAAACAACAGCAAAGCCCTTGTCGGAAATGTTACAATTCTATAATGGCACCGGTGGGTTTACTGCAGATGGAAATGAATATGTAATAGAAACAAACACTGAAAAATTAACACCGGCACCATGGGTGAACGTGCTGGGGAATCCTGGTTTTGGATCCATTGTTTCAGAAAGTGGAATGGGTTATACCTGGGCAGATAATGCACATTCTATAAGGCTCACGCCATGGAATAATGATCCGGTTTCTGATCTCAAAGGAGAGGCTTTTTATCTTCGCGATGAGGAGAACGGCAGGTTCTGGTCTCCTTCACCGTTACCCTGCAGGGGCAAGCCTGCCTATATAACGCGGCATGGCTTCGGCTACAGTATTTTTGAACACTGGGAGGATGGAATAACCTCAAATATGACAGTGTTCATAGATAAAGACGCACCGGTAAAATTTATTCTTATAAAAGTGCATAATGTGTCTGGCCGGCCAAGAAAAATGTCTTTAACGGGATACGTGGAATGGGTATTGGGCGATGTGCGCACCAAAGCAGCAATGCATACACTAACTGAACTGGATAAACGTAGCGGCGCCATCCTTGCAAAAAATGTATATAGTTCAGAATTTGATCAGCGGGTGGCTTTCTTTGATGTGGATGATGCCGGCAGAACTTACACAGCAGACCGCTCCGAGTTTTTAGGAAGGAACGGCACTTTGGCAAATCCGGATGCCATGAACCGCTCCAGGCTTTCCGGCAAAACAGGTGCAGCTTTGGATCCCTGTGCTGCATTGCAAACAACATTTGACCTTGCCGAAGATGAGGAAAAAGAGATTTGCTTCAGGCTGGGAGCAGGAAAAAATATGCAGGACGCATTAAACATTATTCAAAAATTTGAAGGCAACCAGGCAGCAAGGGAATCGCTTAAAAACGTTAAGGAATTTTGGAGAGATACTTTGGGAAGGGTTGTGTTGAATACTCCGGATGCCGCTACCAATATACTTGCCAACGGTTGGTTAAATTATCAAACACTTGCATGCAGGATATGGGCCAGAAGTGGCTTCTATCAATCCGGCGGTGCATTTGGATTCCGGGATCAGCTACAGGATGTGCTCTCATTATTACATTCCCACCCGGCGCTGGTTAGGGCACAAATACTTCTTTGTGCATCCAGGCAATTTAAAGAAGGAGATGTACAACATTGGTGGCATCCTCCAAAAGGGCGTGGTGTACGCACTACCTGTTCTGATGATTACCTGTGGTTACCTTATGTAACGGCCAGGTATGTGGAAGTAACAGGTGACGAAACCATTTTGGAAGAACAGGTTCATTATCTGGAAGGGCGCTTACTAAATGCAGGAGAGGAGAGTTACTACGACCTTCCCATCAAAAGTGACCAACAACATAGTTTGTATGAACATTGTGTAAATGCCATCAACCGCGGCTTAACCTTTGGCGTACACGGGTTACCGTTTATGGGGTCCGGCGATTGGAATGATGGTATGGATAAAGTTGGTAACCATGGACGGGGTGAAAGTGTATGGCTGGCTTTCTTCCTTTATGATATTCTTCAAAGATTTTCAGAAACTGCAGATATTAAAAAGCATTTTTCTTTTAAAGAGATCTGTTTACAACAAGCAGAGCAACTTAAAGCTAATATAGATAAAAATGCCTGGGATGGAGAATGGTTTAAACGGGCATATTTTGATGATGGTACTCCACTTGGTTCTAAAGATAATGAGGAATGTAAGATAGATTCCATCGCACAAAGTTGGTCTGTAATTTCAAAAGCAGGTGAGCCATCGAGATCTATCACAGCCATTAATTCCGCAGGAAAATATTTGATAAAGAAAGATAGTGGCATTATACAATTATTTGAACCTCCTTTCGACAATTCTTCTCTTAACCCCGGATATATTAAAGGTTACGTGCCTGGAGTAAGGGAGAACGGAGGTCAATACACACACGCCGCTATCTGGCTCATCATGGCATATGCAGCATTAGGGAAACCGGATGAAACCTGGGAATTATTAAAAATGATCAATCCAATTAATCGCGGCATTGATGCGGAAAAAGTTGCCGTGTACAAAGTGGAACCTTATGTAATTGCCGCGGATGTTTATGCAGAGCCCAAACATTTGGGCAGGGGAGGATGGACCTGGTACACGGGTTCGGCGGGGTGGATGTATCAATTGATCCTGGAGTCATTCGTTGGCCTAAAACGGAAAGGGAATACGTTATCATTTAAACCATGTTTACCTTCCGATTGGAAAATATTGTCGATCAGGTATAAGTTTATGGATACGCTTTACAATATAAAGCTGGAAACCGATGACCACACTTCAGCCGGAATAATAATTGAAAATGGTATCCGGATCAATGAAACCACACTTCCATTAGTGAATGATCTTACCAATCACGATGTAACTGTTTATTTTTAAGGAAGTAGATACTTGAATAGAAAATGGAAACGTGAGAAGATCAGGGGTCTTTTACATCGTACAGGATATTGATGAGATTATTCTGGCCGAGATTGGTGTCAATCATGAAGGATCGGCGCTGGCGGCCGTCTATGATCTCTAGTATAGTCGTGTTAGGTGAAATAGACCCCAAGTTATCAGCAATGAAAATTATTTTATTAGGTCCACCGTCAAGTTTTACTGCGATGAACTGCGGTTGTTTTTTTACCGGGAAACCTTGTACAACCCAGTGGCCATTTATATTTAACGAAATGCTGTCGCCATCTTCCACTGCATCATCCCATAGCGCAAGGATAATTTCCCTTGCTGTGGCTTTTACATTTCCAACCGGTATGGCTGTCCGCAATAAAGCCATTTCTGCCAAAGCTTTGGCGCTGTCATTTTTTAAGAGGTTTCTTCCTGTGAGGTCTGGATAATAATACAATTTAATATCTCTTTGAAGGTCTTTTTCCGACAGTTCTCTTAAAATACTATTTTCAGAAGCTGAGATATCGTTGTTTTCTTTTCCCGGACTGTAATAAATTTTTGCAACGATAAAAGTTGCGGCCAGGTCTTTTTGTGAACCAAAATCCATTGAGAATAAGCGTTCTTTAAAATTTACCTGGAGGTTAGCTGTGTTTGCGGGATTCTTTCCAAATTGATCGGCAAAAAGCACCAAAATATTTAAACCAGTGTCCAGCCTGATGTCTTCCGTTATCTTTTTTACTGTTAGGTCATTCTGATCAATAATTGTATTGCCATTAAGTGTTACCGAAACAACACCTGTATTACTTTTTTTATTTCCTCCAAAACTTAGTGTTCCATCGCGTGAGGTTACCTGGATGGTATCCATAATACTAAAATAAGCGGGAGAGATCTGTGGTGATAAAATGCTATCGGTATAAGCGCTAACCAAAGCTGTTCCCGATGTTTTTTTTAAGGTAAGATGGGTCTGCATAAACAAGTTACGGATATGGGTAGCCGTTTTCCTTTGTTCAACCGGAAAAGTATCCGGCAAAGGCATGCTTAATGGAATTTGCCTGGTTATAAGCCTTTCAATCTGCAACTGGGGATTACCTTTTTGATCCCTGCTTAGATCCAATAATCCGTTTAAGCAGATACCCCAGTTACCAATCATAAAAGGCGATTCTGTGGATGCAAACTTATTTTTTCCAATGGCAAGCTGACGAATATTCCTCTTTACCAGCAGCAGGTGGTATGTAGCTGTAAAACTGTCTGATTGAAGCCTTAGTTCTGCAGGAAACAGCAGGTTTTTTTCTGCAGCGGCAATATGAAGATCAACACTAATGCTTGTATTTGCAGCCGGAGAATATTCCATATGCCAGTTGCCCGGGAAAATATCAGGCTGTGCAGAAGCCAGTGCTGACAATAGCAGGCATGTACAAACGAATATGGTGAATTTATACTTCATGCAAAGTTGTATTAACACTAAAGGGAAAAATGATCTTATTCAAACAATTCCAATTTGTTTTTAGGCCTCCTCTTATCTTCCCAAATAAAGTTCTTTAAAAATTTTTGATCTTCCGGTATTTGCCTGATGGGATACAGTATTCCATCAACATCATTTATGAATTTTATTTTGTTGAGTTCTTTTTTTACAAAAAAGATATCAATCACATCTCCTTTACTTCTGTTTAACCCAACATAGGCACTATCGTCGTCTTGCGGATAAAAAACAGATTCTGCAGGAGAGCCTTTTACTCTTATATAATCTATAGCTCCATCTTTAAAATAAGCGTTTATTGTTCTTCCTCCAATCTGGTTAAATAAGCCTTCTTTTGTTCTGTTTACCACGATACCATTGAAATATACATACAGCCTTTTTGCTTTTTGCTTTTCTGTGAACAGGTACATGGTATCTCCCTTTACCTGCGTTTGGTCGTTCCAGAAAACAGGATGCCCAAATAATTTAAAAGTTGAATCTTCTGTGGAATAATGCAAACTATCACTTACCGCCTGCAACGAATCATTGTAAATTCTTACATTATGAAAGCCCAAAAAATACCTGATGCTATCTTTCGGTATTTCATCTATGTTTATTGCAGTTGGTTTTCTTAAAGTATCTGCGGGTATGATGGTTGCCGTTGGAATACTATCCATCAAGGGAATCGGGATTGAGTCCTTTCCTGGTTGTATTTTTGGTAACAATTTTATTGTACTGTCCTGCAATTTTAATGATGTTGTAGAGTCCTTTTTACTATTCTGATTAACCAGTGAATCTGCTTCAGGTTGTAGTAGTTTCAGCGAATCTTTTACTGTATTGTCTCTTACAATTTCAGGAGATGTTTTAACAGAGTCTGTGGGTATAACTTGTAAAACGCTATCTTTTTTATTTCCTCCCACGGTTATAATATCAGATTGCGAAT
Organism: Ferruginibacter sp.; assembly: GCA_031411955.1. Lineage (GTDB taxonomy): Bacteria > Bacteroidota > Bacteroidia > Chitinophagales > Chitinophagaceae > Ferruginibacter. Next base: position 6,252 of record JANOCC010000050.1, on the reverse strand, counting down.
GATCATTTTTTCTCAGTCCGGAAAAAAGCGTGTCTGCGGCAATATAAGTGCTGTCGGTTCCTCTAAAAAGTATCATAACAGGTTTCCTTGTGGCAAGAAAAGTGCTGTTGCTTTTGTCGATGAGTAACTGGCCGCCAAGTACGATCACATTATTCACGCTGTCTACAAACTTTCCGTTTCCTTCTATCTGTATGATACCGGTTTTTTCTTCATAAGCAATTTTATCGCCACTCATGAACCTGATACTATCGCGAAAGGAACTTCGGCTATCAAAAATGGCGTTGCCGGTTTCAAGGTTATAAGTTCCCGACCTGGTATCGATGATACCGTCTTTACTGATAATATGTGTTGGAGAAATAAAGTAAGCAGTTTTAAATTCTGTATTATACCGAAGGCTATCTGCTGTTATGTTATACTTCGGATCTATCAGTTGCACATTGTTCTTAAAAAATACATCTTTAGTATCTGAATAATAAGTGGCGTCACGGCTTGTTAATACCGTTTTGCCATTGATCACTTTTCCGCCATTTTTGTAAGTAGCAATGCCTGTTGCAAGGTTATATTCCAGGTCTTCCGTTGTTAATATCGCTTTACCGTCAGTTAGCTTTACATTTTTTTTAAGGTAGGCAATCCGGTCATTACCGATATATTTTAGGTATTGTGAATAAGTATGAACACTATCTGCATCATTGATATGCACATTGCCAAAAACTTCGGCGATGCCAAGTAATTGATTGATGATGATACTGTCTCCGTTTAAAATTGTATTACCCTGTCTTACGCTTGCATTACCGGCAAGTGTTTGCAAAACTGTTGCAGAATCAATGGTGATCTGGCGTTGGTTTTTAGCCCGGATAATCTCAATGGTTCTGGTAGTATCTGCCGGCGTGGGAATAACTTGCGCAACAGTAAATTGCAAATAGCATGAAAATATACAGGAGAAAAATATTTTATAAAAAATTGACAACAGTTTGATTTAGTCTTTATAATATAATGCTGCAATTTGCATCATTATATTATAAAGCTATCATAATTTTTTACTTCTTAAGGTGCTTTCTCTATAATATAGGGTGAATTAACGGTGTCTACAACCGGGTAAGCTAACGTAGTAGGTTTCTGTTTTTTACCAAACAAAGAGATAGACACATATCTTTTTGGATTTATCCTGATGTCATCTATCAAAAGGTTTAGTTTATTGGCAGTGGAGGCAAGGTTTTTATAAAGGGCAGGATCATTAAGCAATAAACCTGCTGTTCCGTTATTGCTATCCAGTTTGCCGGTTAGCCCTTTTAGATCGTTAACGGTAGCATCCAATGTGGTAAGTGTTTTTTGAATATCCAGTTGTGCAAGATTTGACGTGGTTTTATCCAGGTTGGTAAGCACACTTGTTACTTTCTCATTGTTTGCGGCAAGGTTACTCGTTACCGAATTAGCATTGTTGAGGGTTTTGGCAAGAGCTCCCGTTTGGGCATTCAGTAATTGGTTTAACGAGGCACTTGAATTTAATAGTGCCGCGGTAATTTTATTAAGGTTTGCTAAAGTTCCACTGATGTTGTTTTTTGCTTCGGGGTCTATCACGCTATTTACTTTTACCAGCAAGCTATCGATGGCGCTAACAGCTTTAGTAACTTCATATAAAACCGGATCAACCTTTTTAAGGAGATCATTAAAAATACCTGCATTAGCCTCCGTAAATACCGTATCGTTATTCTTTAAGTTATTAACATCATCTCCCAGTTTTATTTCAATACTTGGTGTAGAGAGAAGATCGGGCCTTATAATGGCAATTGAATTTTTTGGGATATTGATATCCTTTGTAATGTTCATGTTTACCAGGATGCGGCGCATATCCTTATCCGTACTTATCTTATAAACCGTACCAACCTGCAGGCCGTTTATTATTACGGGATTGCTGGGCGCCAGTTTTTGAACATTGCCATATACGCCGTAAAGCGTTGTATTATTGCTAAAAAAACGCTTGCCTTTTAAAAAATTAAAACCAATTATAAGCACAACGATTGAAACAACGGCTATCACTCCAACCTTTAATTCATTTGAAATTTTCACTTTTGTAAAGAGTTTACATTATAAATTTTTATAAATATCATACTGATATACGGATCCTGAGCAGTTAATCAAATATATAACAACCTGATTCTTTATTTTCAAAAACCATTCCACAAGCAGTGGGGAAATTAATTGGCTGCAGATCGGGGAGTTTCAGACATAGCTTTATATCGTATTACAGCTTCAGTAATAGCTTCAGCCAATTCCTGCTGGCCTTTTTCGCTATTCATATACCTTTCATCTTCGGGGTTATTGATAAAGCCTGTTTCAATAAGAATAGCCGGCATATTTGTGGCTTGTAATACCCATATCCCTTTTTGACGTTGGTTTACGCCAAGTGCCGCCCGGCCGGTTTTATCCACTTCCTCATTCACCATTGTAGCAATGCGGTCGCTTTTTATCTGGTAACGTTGTGCATATATCTGGGCAAGATTTCTGCCCTCCGGGCTGCTATAATCAATCGGTGTAAACGTAGAATCGGTGGCAGCTCCTGCTTCAACTTCAAATTCACCTTCGTCTTGCATGATTGCTTTCAGTTTATCGCTTGTTTTATGAGCAGCAAATATCCATACACTGGTGCCTTTTCTTGTTAGTGGCTCCTTGTAGTATTCATATACGGGTTCCTCAACAGTATAGGGCGTTGATTTCTTTTTTCTTTTTTTCCCTTTTCCGGTGTAGGTAACCTTATACCTGGTAACTGTTCTGGAACCAACTTTTCTCCTTCCGGTTTTTAGCGGGCCGGAATCCGCATGGATACATAGAAAAAGGTCGCCGTGATTTTCATTTGCGATGCGGGCTTTCTCCCTTGGATCCTGGTAGATATCTGTTGTGCGTGTTGGGATCGTATTTACATCTGGTAACCTTTTTTTTAATTCTGCCACTAATTTTAAAGAAATGGCCAGCGTAATATCTTTTTCCTTTGTGCGAAGAGAATTTTCATATTGGCCTGTTGCACCCACATCTGTACCACCATGGCCTGCATCAACAATTATGGTTTTTAGTTTTTTTGTGGCTTGTGAAAAAACAGCTCCTGGGGCAATAAGAAATATGAAAAAAAAGAAGATGAAAAATATTTTGTTCCCACTCATACGTATCAGGTTTATTAAAGGGGTTTTGCATTTATGTAATTATTCACAATTACATTATACTATTATGGCTATTTTTGTCAATTACAGCTATGAACCATCTCTACAAAGGTAAGGCAAAAAATATATTAGCTTGGCTTCCTGCTTCTGTTTTCGTTTTAATAACGTTGTGGAGCAGTGCCTTTGTTGCAAATCAATCTTTTTTTCACATTAGTTTAACTGCTCATAGCATTTCTTCGGGCGTTGACACGTTGCCTTTGAAGATAAAAAAAGATTCTGCGTTACCCTCAACAACCATCCCTGCTTTAAAAGCAACTGATGATATTGTGCCAGGATTTGTGGAAATAAAAGATACCAGTAAAAAGGATTCAACGAAGCAACTCATAGATACTTTTACTTTTAAAAGTTCTAAGGATAGCCTGGATGCACCGGTAACATACCATGCAGATGATTCCATGGTTTTTGATATACCTGCCAAAAAATTATTATTGTATGGTAAAACGTCTACAGTAAAATATACTGATAACGAACTCGGCGCACCACTCATTGAATACGACCAGGCCAGCAGCCGTGTAAAAGCAGTTTTACAAAAAGACAGTACGGGCAAGGTGATCGCATATCCAACATTTATACAGGCTGATTTTAAGAGCATCAGTGATACCCTGGAGTTTGATATGAAATCAATGAAAGGCATAACAAAAGGAACTTACACGCAGCAGGGAGAAATGTTTGTTTATGGAGAAAAGATAAAAAAAGTTGATGAAAATGTTTTCTATGCGTTGCGTGGACGGTTCACCACCTGTAACCTGGATACACCCCATTTTGCATTTGTAAGCAGCAAGATAAAATTCATCAATAAGAAAATGGCTTTCAGCGGCCCTGTTCACCCCGAGATAGAAGGGGTGCCACTGCCTATTGTATTACCTTTTGGAATTTATCCGCTTACACAGGGCAGGCATTCGGGTTTAATTGCACCTTCCTTTACTGCCAATGAGCAATACGGTCTCGCACTGGAAGGATTAGGCTATTACAAAATCCTGAGCCCTACCTGGGACGCTGCCATCAGGGGAACCATTTATTCTTATGGAGGATGGTCTGCTTCTCTTAGTCCCCGTTATTATAAACGTTATCGTTATACCGGCAATTTTAATGTTGATGTTCAAAGTACCAAGATCGGTTTTAAAGGTGATCCTGATTACACTTTAAGAAGAACAACTTTAGTGCAATGGAATCATACTGCAGATACGAAAGCACGGCCTGGTGTAACATTCAGCGCAAATGTACTGGCTGGTAGCAGTAAGTTTAATGAGAATATTCCAAACAGCCCGCAACGGAATTTTACCAACCAGATGAATTCTGCCATTACCTATTCCAAGATTTGGAAAAACAAGCCATTTAATATTTCAGTTGCCGCTAATCATAATCAAAATACAGCTACACGGTTAATAAATATCAGCTTCCCGGATGTCTCTTTTAATGTAAATACATTGTATCCCTTTCGAAGAAAGGAAGTAGTTGGTGCATATAAATGGTATGAGAACCTGGGAATCGCTTTAAATACAAATGCCCGCAGCCTTTCATCTTTTTATGATACTTTGGGAGGAGCCTGGAAACAGCTGGCAGATAATTATCAGTGGGGCGCACAACACAACGTGCCAATCACATTATCACTTCCATCACTAGGGCCGGTGCAGGTATCCCCGTCAGTTAGTTACCAGGAAAGATGGTACCAGGAAAAATTAGTGTACCGGTGGAATGCTACAGATAAAAGGCTGGACACAATCGCAAACAAGGGATTTTATGCAGCCCGTGATATGAGTTTTGCTGTAGGCCTTTCTACCAGGATCTTCGGCTCCTATCTTTTTAGAAAAAAGAGTAAAGTTCAGGCTATCCGCCATGAAATTCGGCCAACCCTTTCCGGTAGCTTCAAACCCGACTTTAACAGCCAGAATTATTACGAAGTACAAGTAGATACTTTTGGCAACAAAATTCAGCATTCAGTGTATGAACGAAGTGTATATGGCGGCTTTAGCAGGGGCAGATTTGCAGGCCTCAGCTTTGGCATCGATAATAATATACAGATGAAAGTGCGAAACAAAAAGGATACTTCGGAAGATGCTGTAAAGAAAATTACTTTGATTGACGGGTTAAGCATCAACGGTAGTTATAACTTCCTGGCAGATTCATTCAAATTAAGTCCATTGTCTATGTCGGCGAGAACCAATCTGTTTAATAAAGTAAATGTTACTGCCAATGCCAGTTTTGATCCGTACCTCACTGATGCCACATCCGGAAGAAGAATAGATAAACTTGTATGGACTGAAAAAGTAGCTTCATTGGGCACACTAACAACCGGAGGGATATCATTATCCAGCCAGTTTAAAGGAGGAGATAAATCCGGTAGTACTACCACCGAGCCAGGCAACAGTAATTTTAGCAGAACAAATATTAATTCTTCCGGAATACCGTTAGATGAATACCAGCAGGAAGCGCTATATATGCAAAGCAACCCTGGAGAATTTGCAGATTTTTCGATACCCTGGAGCGTTGATTTTTCTTATTCGCTCCGGTTCTCGCAGTTCAGGGTGTTAACGGATGGTGTATATGTTTTAAGAAAGACGTTTAACCAGGATGTTACTTTTAATAACTCAATAAGCCTTACTTCCAAATGGAAAATTGGAGTCCAGGGATCTTATAATATTACCACAAAAACAATTCCTGTATTAAGCATGTACCTCTCAAGAGATATGCACTGCTGGCAAATGACCATCAATATTGCACCAGTGGGTAAATTCAGGTTCTTTACGATCAATATAAGTCCTAAATCTGCGTTGTTAAGAGATCTTAAAGTAAACCGAACCAGGTCCTTCTATGATCTTTAAGTAGAGAAGAGTTTGGCCAACATTACTATAGAATTAACGTGTTGTGCTATTAATTAGTCTAAAAAAGAGAATAACTATTTGAAATTCTTTTAGAAATTTGTCTCTTACTTTTTTGCTTCTCCAAAAAAGATTCTGTGTTAAAATCCAACAGCTATATTTAATTTTATGCTTTAGGCGGCATAAGCCAGCCTGTTTAGGGCGGTCTTTTTATGACCGCT
>JANOCC010000049.1:0-3875 GCA_031411955.1 Ferruginibacter sp. | reverse complement strand
AGATTATTTTAAGAAACATATCGAAGAACAAGCTATAAAATAAAATTAGAGCGGTCATAAAAAGACCGCCCTAAACAGGCTGGCTTATGCCGCCTAAAGCATAAAATTAAATATAGCTGTTGGATTTTAACACAGAATCTTATTTGGTGGAGTAGCACATTCTGAAGAAAGCGGGTGAAAAAAGTAAATGTAAAAAAGTATTGAATTTAATACCAAATAAAATTAAGCCCATCTTACGTTTGCAATCAAACTTACTAATCTTACATATTAAAGCATCATAATGTCAAAACTTTTTCAACCATTACAAATCAGGGGACTGTTAATTAAAAACAGGATCGTTGTGTCTCCGATGTGCCAATATTCCAGCACCGATGGATTTGCCAACGACTGGCACCTGGTTCATCTGGGAAGCCGGGCAGTTGCTGGTGCCGCACTCATTTTTACAGAAGCAGCCGCAATTACACCTGAAGGACGTATTTCACCCAATGATCTTGGTATCTGGAAAGATGAGCATATACACGAATTGAAGCGCATAACAGATTTCATAATAAAGAATGCTGCACTTCCAGCAATCCAGTTAGCACATGCAGGAAGAAAAGCAAGTCATAGCAGCCCATGGGAAGGAAATAAGGCTCTTGGTGCTGAAGAAGCCGGCTGGCAAACCATCGCTCCGTCGGCCGTGCCCTATAAATCAAATGAGCCGGTGCCCGTTGAAATGAATGAAGCCGCAATTAAGCAATTGATAAGCGATTTCTCATCTGCAGCAAAAAGAGCGGTAATGGCAGGTTTTAAGATTATTGAAATACATGCTGCCCATGGCTACCTGATCAACGAATTTTTATCTCCCATAAGTAATATACGTAGTGATGCTTATGGAGGCAGTTTCGAAAACAGAACCAGGTTATTACAGGAAATAGTGATCGCCACGCGTTTGGTGATACCGGAAGATATGCCGCTTTTTGTTCGCATCTCAGCAACAGATTGGGTAAACAATGGCTGGCAGCCGGAAGACTCAGTTGCGCTTGCAAAAATATTGAAGCGGTTAGGCGTTGATGTTATAGATTGTTCCAGTGGCGGAAATTCGCCTGCTCAGCAAATTCCGGTTGCACCGATGTACCAGGTTCCTTTTGCTGAAAAGGTAAAAAATGAAGCCGGTGTACTTACAGCAGCAGTTGGTTTAATTACAACTGCAGAAGAGGCCGAAGAAATTCTTTCGTCGGGTAAGGCAGACCTTATCATGCTGGCCAGGCAAATGTTAAGAGAGCCATATTTTGCGTTGCGTGCCGCAAATGACCTGGGGGAAATTGTGGCGTGGCCAAAGCAATATGAACGTGCAAAATGATCATCTGTTTTACATGGCTGAAAAATCCGTATATTAATAAAAGGAAACAATACTTTGCAAAAATTTCGAAAATACCTTTATAGAACTCTCGCTGTAATTGCAGGGTTGTGTTTGCTGCTGTTCCTGTTTGTATTTACCTATGTTTCTTTAAATAAAAGAAAGATCATTAACCAGGTTACGGAAGAGATCAGTAAAAAAATAGACGGAAAAGTGACCATTGGTAATGTAGAACTTAGTTTCTTCCGGCATTTTCCAAAAGTGTCTGTGCTGTTGCATGATGTAAGTATAACAGACAGCCTTTATGATAAACACCGACATCCATTTTTGCAGGCGAAGGAAGTGTTTGCCCAACTTAACATCAGGAAACTATTAAAGAAGCAATCTCCCCTGAAAGGTTTAAGGATCAATGATGCCAGTATCTACATTTTTACTGACAGTACAGGCTACTCTAACAGTTATTTATTTCGGCAAAAACCGGATAGCACAGCCGTTAAAACCACTGAGCCTGTTAAAAATGAACTGAATAATATTACCCTCAACAATGTTCGTTTAATTATAGACGACAGGAATAAAGAAAAACTGCATGACTTGCAAGTGAACAAACTTGAACTGGATATGGAAGACAGGGACGCTCATGATTTTATTTTTACCGCTAATACAAACATCTTAGTGCATAGCCTGGCGTTTAACCTTCCCCGTGGTAGTTTTTTACAGGAGAAAGAATTTAACGGGACGTTTGAAATGAAATATGATAAAATAGCAAAGCAACTGCAGATGGATAGTATTGATATCAATCTTGATGGCCAGGCTTTTAATTTAACAGCCCGGTTCGATCTTACTGCAGATGCCCCGCAGTTTATGATGCGGCTGCATACCAGCAATATTGTGTATGATAAAGTGAAGTCGCTCCTGCCAAACCGTATTGCCAAATCGCTTTCTATTGTAAGCATAAATAATCCTTTAAGTGCAGATGCTGATATAAACGGCCCTTTAAAAGGCGGCGATCCACTCATCAATATCCGTTGGACGGTAAATGAAACATTAATTACAACACCTTTTCTTGATTTTGATGAAGCAAAGTTTTCCGGATCCTTCACCAACGAAGTATTGCCCGGTGTACCCCGAAAAGATGCAAACTCCAGGATACTCGTTAACAATTTTAAGGCTTCCTGGCATGGTTTGCCGGTTCAGGCAGATTCTATAATGATCGATAACCTCGATTCCACAACGTTAAGTTGTGATCTCAGGTCAACATTCCCGCTTGCTGCCTTAAATGATATTATTGGAACCAACACATTGCAGCTTACTTCGGGAAATGCCGACGTAAACATGACCTATAAAGGCCCTATCACCAAAAATGATAATACTAATTCAATGCTGAATGGTACTATTACTTTTAATAAAGGTACACTGGTTTATATGCCGAGGAATGTTGAGATGCAACAGGTAAATGGAACACTGCTTTTTAAAAATTCTGATGTAATAATCCGGGATCTCAAAACAATTGTAAACCGTAACAGTTTTGTGATGCAGGGTGAGGCAAGAAATCTGCTCACATTAATGCAAACAGGCCCGGGAAATATTAATATAGATTGGAGCATTTATACGCCAGCGCTAGACCTGAATTCTTTTACTTACCTGTTGAGTGCAAGAAAAAGGAAAACAGGTTCCAATACAGGTAAAAAAATTATTGCCAATACAGCGGCCACTATCGATCGTATTTTAGAGGACGGCAAACTGCATGTAAAGCTGGATGCTGAAAAGCTGTTGTACAAGAGTTTCGCTGCAGAAAAAGTTAGCGCCACTATTTCATTTTTATCAGACAGCTATGTTATCAATAATGCCAGTATGAACCATGCTGGTGGTAAATTAAATTTAACGGGTTCTTTGGTAACAGACCCGACCGTAAATCGGGCGAAAGTGAACATGAACATTAATAATGTAGATGTCAGCAGGTTATTCAGGGCTTTCAATAATTTTGGTCAGGATGGTATAACCGATCAAAGCCTGGAAGGTAAGCTAACAGCAAAAGTAAGCGCAGCACTCAACTTAAATAGTTCAGGAAAAGTTAACCCGGCAAGCCTTGTTAGCGTTGTAGATTTTTCATTAAAAAACGGGGCACTCAATAATTATGATCCGATAAAAAAACTGCAGCGATTCATTTTCAAAAAAAGGGATTTCGACAATATTCGTTTTGCAGAATTAAGGAACAGGTTCGATATCAGCAACCAGGAGATCAGGATAAACAGGATGGAAATTCAATCGAGTGTATTAAGTATGTTTGTTGAAGGATTGTACAGCATGAAAGGAAATACCGACATCAGTATCCAGGTGCCGCTAAACAATCTTAAAAAAAGGGATTCTACTTACAATCCTGAAAATATTGGTGTTTTAAAAAAAGCCGGAAAAAGCGTTTTTATTCGTGGAAAGCCTGGCGATGATGGTTCTATCAAATTTAAAATTGATCTTTTTAATAAGTATAATAAGGAGAAGAACGGAAGTAATTGAGCACCTACGCAGGTGAAAAAATGAT
>JANOCC010000048.1:0-1763 GCA_031411955.1 Ferruginibacter sp. | reverse complement strand
AAAAGCCGATATTGCTCAAAAAGTATGGGATAGTCGCTTCGATATGGGAACCAATGTCATTGAAGTTTTTATGACGATGTTACGGAAAAAAGTGGATAAAAATTATGATACAAAACTCATTCATACGCAATATGGAGTTGGGTATGTGTTAAAGGTGGAGGAATAATTTCAGAGATTTTTTCAATTGAAAAATATCCTTATCTTTGAAACTTAATCCACTATTCTAATCGTTTTATGACTGGTATTGACTTGTTGCGTACATCTGGGCTTATTCTTGGTATAATTCTTTCAGGAGTAGCCGTTTATTTTAAAACTATTAACCAGTTAGAACATAGATTTAGAGATAAAATTGATGAAAAAAATAAGCAAATAAACGATTTAAGGCTTGAAATGGTGAATTTGAAAAGTAAAGATGATTTACAACAGCAAGTAATCGACCAAATTAAAAAACAGGTATTGGACAATCTTCCAGCCTTTTACGAAGCAATTAATCAAAAAGAAAAGAAAAAATGATGGATTATCAAAGACTTTCGACTCTTTCTCAGAAAATACAAAACGGTGCTGCCTCAAAGACAGAGAAAGACGATTATATGTGGATGATTTATCAAAATGGATCAATCACAAAAAATCAATATGATAATTATACTAATAACTACAATGTATCGGATGTGTTGAATGCAGGTTTAACAATTGGAGCTGTTATTTTATTAGGAGCATTACTGAAAAAAGTTGTAAGTGCTTGATTTTTAGATATATAATGTATTGAGGAAGTTAGTAATAACTTCCTTTTTTTATGAAATAACTTTTGACAAATGCAAATCAGAGCCAGACTTACGCTTCAATTTACACTCTTAGTTTCACTGATTGTGTTGGCAATCTTCGGGGTTATTTATTGGCTTCGATTGAATTATATTGAGGATGAATTCTATAAACGACTTACCCAAAAAGCATCAACCACGGCTGAGCTATTAGGGACAGTTAAAGAGGTGGATGCCAAACTATTAAAGAAAATTCAGAAAACAAATAATGATGTTTTATACCGTGAAAGCCTCACGATTTATGATTATAATTATGACAAAAATAAAGATATAGGTGTCTATGCAAGTAATGATACCAGTGGTTTCAAAACAACTGTAGATATGCTTAATCAAGTGAGAAAACAGCGTTTTGTTAAGTTTAAACAAGGGGATTTTAAGATAGTTGGAATGTTGTATATCGACCGTTTCATGAGAGTCGTAACAGTTGCAGGTGCCGTGGATAAAGCGGGTCAAAAAGACCTTGAAAACCTTAAAAATATCATGATTTCTTTGTTTTTGGCAATGTTAGTTTTAGTAACTTTGGTAGGAAGATATTTTGCCGCCAGAGCCTTAGCACCAATTTCAGAAGTGATTCAACAAGTACAATCCATTTATCCTCAAAATGTTAATAAACGGCTTACGATTCAAAATCCAAAAGATGAAATCGGACGGTTGACAGCTACATTCAACGAACTTTTAGAACGAATTGCCGAGGTTTTTAGACTACAAAATCTCTTCGTTTCCAACGTCTCCCACGAGATGAAAAATCCCTTGATGAAAATTGGTTCGCAGATTGATGTTGCCTTACTCAAAGGGAGAACGCCAGAACAGTATCTTGCTACATTACAGTCAGTTAGGCAAGATATTCGGGAAATGGGACAGCTTTCAAATACCCTTTTGGAACTCGCAAAAGTGAGTGATTTGAACCATAAATTAATGTACGATGAAGTCCGTTTGGATGAAACA
>JANOCC010000047.1:0-20579 GCA_031411955.1 Ferruginibacter sp. | reverse complement strand
TTAAAAAATAATGTTCCTTTTCATGAAGACCGCGGTAATCTTTTTAATAACATTATAAAATTTAAAAAATAAATATCCAAAGCGACTCTAAACAGGGTCGTTTTCTTTTTGCAGCATTTTGATTCCTGATCAATATCATATTGATGGCTGAACCTTGTACAGTTCGTTTGCTGTGCATATAACTAGATTCGTTTTAAAATTACAACTGTTAAATATGGCAACTTCTGATAAAATATCTTCCCGGAAAAAATTCCTGCAATGGTCCGCTGCCTTCATTTCTTCAGTAACCGTTTTAAGCTTGCTGCCTTCAAAAAAGAAAGCAGCCCCGAAAACTATTAAAATGCTAACAGAAGATGGTAAACTGGTAGAGGTTGACATGGCCAGCATCGCTGGAACAAAAAGAAAAAATATCACCGACCAGGAACTTAAAAGCTGGATAAAAAAATAATAATACCACATGAAAAATACGGAGAATAGCCGAAGAAAATTTTTAACAACAGCGTTACTGGCTACCGTAACTGTTGGTTGTGCAGATAAGAAAAACCCATTTGCCAATGAAGATGAAACGATAAAAGCTTCCGGCGAAATGGTAAAGCTTTTATCAGTTGACGGCGAGGTTATAGAAATGGACAAAGCTTTCTTAAAACCCGTGCCGCACCTGCCTCCCGTTTCAAACAGTGAAGCAAGAAAAGGAATTCCTGGAAAAAAATTCGTGATGGTAATAGACCTTGCCAGATGTAAAAATGTAAAAGCTTGTCAAACCGCCTGCAACCATATGCACCAGGTTCATCCGGGGCAAAACTGGATAAAAGTATTGAGTATGGAAGATGGTGACCATACAGCTCCTTACTGGGAGCCCACAACCTGCATGCATTGCGATGAACCACCATGCGTAAAGGTATGCCCGGTAGATGCAACTTTTAAGCGAGAGGATGGCATTGTACTAATTGATAGTGACCGTTGCATCGGTTGTAGATTTTGCATGGCAGCCTGCCCCTACTCTACACGCGTATTTAATTGGGAAGAGCCGGTTATTACTGCTGAGGTTGCCGCAACAGCATATTCCTGTGAAACTAGTATGCCACAAAAACAAGGTACAGTAGGCAAATGCGATTTTTGTCCGGACATGACCCGCAAAGGCGAACTGCCACATTGCGTTTCAGCTTGCCCAAATGGGGTATTCATGTTTGGTGATTTAAACGAAGATTCTGTAACAAATGGAGCGGAAACTTTTCGATTTAGTCAGCTGATAAAAGACAAAGCCGGTTACCGCCTCATGGAAGATCTTGGTACAAAACCGAGTGTATATTACCTGCCGCCGGTAAATAGAAATTTCCCTTTTGAATCTGGCCTGGGAGATGAAAATAAAACTGAAATCAAAAAATAATTTTAAATAACTCACTGTGGAAAATTCAACTGCAACAGCCGAAGAACAAATTACACAAGACCTGCTTCCTCAGGAATTTGGATGGCGAGGTAAAATCTGGACCGTAATACTTATAATGATATGCCTCGCAGGTGCATTTGCCTGGTTCCAGCAATTAAGAGACGGATTAGTTGTTACCAATATGAGAGATTATGTTTCCTGGGGCATTTACATTTCCAACTTTGTATTCTTTGTAGCCATTAGCCTGGTAGGTTCATTGATAACTGCTGTACTACGTTTAGCTAACGTTCACTGGAGTACGCCACTCACCAGGATTGCTGAGATCATTGCCGTTTCAGCAATAATTTTTGCTTCACTGATCATTATCGTAGATATGGGAAGACCGGAAAGGATTATGAATATCCTGCTCCATGGCAGGATACAATCTCCCATACTTTGGGATGTGATCGTTATAAGCACTTACTTTGTAATCAGCATTCTCTTATTGTATTTTCCATTACTTCCAGATCTAAAAATATTAATCAAACACAAAGAAAAATCCGGAACCAAATTAAACTGGTTATACCGTTTCCAGGGCTCCTTCTGGAAAGGAACCAAAGAACAGTTCAGGATCAGTGATCGCTCTATTAATATTCTTTGTATCCTCATCATTCCTGTGGCGTTTTGCATTCATACTGTTACTTCATGGTTATTTGCTACTACATACCGGCCGGGCTGGGATAGTACCAATTTCGGTGCATATTTTATTTCGGGAGCTTTTCTTGTTGGCGCAGGGGCGGTAGTGGTTGCGATGTACGTTTTCAGAAAATCATATAAACTTGAAAAGTATATTACTGAAATACATTTCGAAAAAATGGGAAGAATCATAGTAATGCTAGCATTATTATACCTCTATTTTAATGTAAACGAATACCTGGTACCGGCATTTAAAATGAAAAAATCTGAGGAAGCTCATCTTACAGAATTATTTACGGGAGAGTATGCTGTCATGTTCTGGTTTGCCATTCTTGTTGGAATGATAATTCCGATTATAATGCTTTTGTTTAAAAGCGGCAGAAAACCGAAGCCGATGTTTGTTATTGGTGTGATGATCGTTGTAGGAACATGGTTTAAACGCTACCTGATCGTAACACCAACACTGCTGCATCCCTTTCTTCCAATGCAGGATATTCCGGCAAGCTACCATCACTATTTCCCCAGTTGGCAGGAATGGGCTATAGCAATGGGATCGATGGCAGGCGTATTGCTGATCATTACTTTTTTTGCCAGGATCTATCCAATAATACCAATACAGGAAACAATAACTGAAAAAGCTGAAGTGGAAGAGAAGGCAGCTTTACTAAATATAAATAGAAATGAAGCCATATAAAACCATATACCTGTTCATGATATTCTTATGTGGATTTAATTTTTTAGTAAATGCACAGGAAGACAGTACCGGTAAAAATATTGTAAAGATTCAATACTTCAATATTAATAACGGAGTACAGTACCTGCAAATTGAAAGCAGCTTTAAGAAAAACAAAAAGAATACTTCACAACCTAATAAAACCTATGATCTTTACCTGGACAGCAGCAACACAAACAACTTAATTGCCCGGGTAAAAACTGACCTATCAGGGAAAGCAAGAGCCTTTATCCCTGTTAATTTAAGACAACTGTGGGATGCTTCTTCGCAACATACATTTATTGTAAAAGAAAAGGAAGAAGAATTAATAAACGATTATTCAATAACAAAATCAAAGTTACTTATTGACACCATAAATGAGGATGGCATAAGGAGTATTAAAGCAACAGTATTAAAACAGGAAGACAAAAGCTGGATACCTGCCGCAGACGTTGAACTTAAAATTGGCATACAACGCATGGGTGGTTTACTTTCTGCCGGAGATGAAGAAAGTTATACTACGGATTCAACCGGAATGGTAACTATTGAAATGACACAAGCCGGATTACCGGGAGACGAGAAAGGAAATTATGTAATTGCCGCCAGGGTTCAGGATAATGAATATTATGGCAGTTTGTTGTCTGAAAGAAAAGTGAATTGGGGAACAGTAACAAAAATAGATACTCATTTCTTTGACCAGCGTAATTTATGGACTACCAGGTTCCGGGCTCCGTTTTGGCTATTATTCCTTGTTTACGCTATCGCTATTGGAGTATGGAGTACTATCATCTACTTAATACTACAGATCTTTAAAATAAACACACTAGGGCGCATTAAACAGTAAAAAAATGTAATTCAAGCACGTTTAATCAAAAGCGGAAAGTAAAAAGGCAGGAACCTGTTCAAATAACATCTTGCTATTGATCAGGTCCTGCCTCTTTAATATTATACGGTGTAGAATTTTGAAAGTTACACCTATATAAACCAATTAGTCTTTAGATTTCATGTTCTCTTCAGCTTTAGCTGCCGGCCTTTCTACAGATTTAATAGCTGCAAATTTTACTTTAAGGGCTGCGATCCTAAGATTATCTTTTGTAGCAAGATCTTTTTCTACTTCATTCTTACGAATATCTAAGGCCTCATACAGCGTTTTAATTTCGTCCCAATCTTCGCGGGTATAGTTGTTTTTGTTGTCTGCCACGGTGTTTACAAACTTTTCATAAACGTCTTTCACATTATTTGCAGTTACAAAACCAAATTTCATATCAGATCCAATTTTACCTTCTCCAAATAGATTTGACCTTAACACCTGGCGATAATTTGGGGTAGCTACAGCAGCCTTATCTGCAGCGTCTTTTTCTTTAATTGCCATTTCATATTTAGCCTTTAAAGTTTCATACTTTGCCTTGCTGGCCTCAGCTTTTGCTTTATCATCGGCAGACATGGCAGCCATGTTCTTTTCCGCCTTTTCTACTCTCATCTTATAGCCATTGTCTATATCACTCCAATAAGCAGTTGTATAAACTGGTGTAACCTGGTCTACAGAATCCACGTACACTGCAAGAGCAGTTGCATCTTGTTTTGCCTCTTCATTAGAATTACTACAGGCAGAAAATCCTCCGGCTAAAACTACAGCGCCGATCATTAATTGCATCTTTTTCATGAGTTGTTTTTTGTTTTAAGCATATAGGCAATTTGTATGCCGTTGCATAAATGGTATAGTAATCAATTGGATATTTCGCTTTCAGCCAATATTCTATTCCCACTTTGTAGAAATGAGTCTACTACCGCAATATTCTGAAACTTTTTACTTTCAGGAAATACCTCAATAACTCACTCGAAAACTATTGCAAAAAAATCTCAACGTGAATTTAAAATCCATCATATATTAAAATGTATAAATAAATCCCGTCAAAAGATAAATCAAGTAAACCATCTTTTCTCCAATCCTGTATTTGGTAAAATTGTTCTAAAAAACTACTAATTGACCTATAAAACAATTAGAAAAAAATAGTAAAAATAAATACTTTAAAAAGGCTCAAAAAACGCGTAAAAAGAGCCGGATGGCACAGAATTTGTCATCTTCATGTCATGAAAAACCAGGCTGCAATATTGCTGTTAGCTGTACACCTTATGGCATACACAAACCTTGAGCAGATTTTAAAATTTCCCAAACTGGTGGATCATTTTCTTCAACATAGATCTCAAAATAACAATCTTGGTTTTATTGATTTTCTTGAAATGCATTATTGTACAGATTCAGATGCAAAAGCTGATGATGATGATATGAAATTACCTTTTAAAGTGATGGATTTTCACATAGCCTCGCATGTATTGATTGTGACTGATTCACAAGGCTATAATGTTGTAGTTCCTGAAAAATTGTGCCCGATTGTATTTTATTGCCATTACATTGAAATGATACCGGTAAAGCTTACAACAAGCCTGCTCCGTCCCCCCATATTTAGTGCTTAATCTCTTTAATTATGTTGAAATGAAATTTCAACACAATAGTTGGTAGAATAATATGCTGCCAGTACAATGTTAGTACTTAAAAAAAGTATGGGCAATACGCCTGTGCTTAAAGTAACCGCATGTGCAAAACCGGAAGACAGTCACAAGCCTAATCTTCAAATTATATTTAAACCAAGTTTATTATGAAAAACAAATTATATGTCTTACTAGGGCTGCTATTATCGATAATGGCCTTTCAAATTGGATGTGTTCATGAAATTCCACACGACTTCTGTGCTTCAGACCCGGTGATATTATCAATTGCACAAACTGATGCAACAGGTAACCAGGCCGACGGAACAATTCTTGCTACCGCTACAGGTGGCAGCGGCATTCAATATAGCCTTAACGGCGCAAGCTATGTTGATAGCGGATACTATTCCGGCCTGCAGGGCAACACTACTTATCAGGTGGTAGCCAAAAACGTTCGGGGTTGTACGGATACTGCCCAGGTGCTGATTGGCCAGAGCACACCTCCTGATCCATGTTTAGGGTTAACCATTTCCGTTAGTATTGTGAAGACGGATCCATCTCTAAATCAATCTAATGGCAGCATTACTGCATCAGCCTCACCAGGAACCGGATTCACCTACAGTTTAAATAATGGCCCTTTTCAAAACAGCGGAAGCTTTACTGGTTTAGCAGCTGGCAATTACACTGTAACGGCTCAAAACCCTGATGGCTGCTCCGGCACTTCTCAAACCTCACTGGTTACAAACGATCCGTGCGCCGGTGTTACCGTTACCGTTAGTACTACACAGGTAAATCCTACTATCGGCCAAACTAATGGCTCAATAAATGCGTCAGCTACAGGCGGCACAGGATTTACATACAGCTTAAATAATGGCGCATTTCAATCCAGTGGTAATTTTTCCGGGCTTGCGGCAGGAAATTACTCAATCACTGCAAAAAATTCAAATGGTTGTACTGCTGTAAAAAATATTACACTAACGGCAGTAGACCCATGTGCCGGAATTACCGTAGTCGTTTCAACAACACAGGTTAACCCTGTTACCGGCCAAAGTAATGGAAGCATAACTGCTTCAGCAACTGGTGGATCTGGATTCACATATAGTATTAACAACGGCACTTTTCAGTCAAGTGGCACTTTCACAGGTCTTGGCGTTGGGAATTATACGATCACCGCAAAAAATTCAAATGGCTGTGTTGGTGTTAAGTCAGTTTCGCTGGGCGCAAGTAACCCATGCGCAGGAGTAACGGTTGTTGTAACTACAACCAATGTTAATCCTTCAACCGGGCAATCGAACGGGTCCATTACCGCCAGTGCAACCGGCGGAAGCGGGTTTACATATAGTATTAACAACGGCACATTTCAATCTGGCGGAACTTTCAGCGCTCTTGCTGCCGGAACATACATTATAACTGCAAAAAACTCACAGGGATGCCTGGGAACAAAGTCAGTAACACTTACAGCTACCAATCCGTGCGCCGGGGTTACCATCACAGTGGCAACCACTAAGGTAAATCCTACCACCGGACAATCGAATGGCTCGATCAGTGCAAGCGCTACGGGCGCAAC
The DNA here is from genome assembly GCA_031411955.1 of Ferruginibacter sp. GTDB lineage: Bacteria > Bacteroidota > Bacteroidia > Chitinophagales > Chitinophagaceae > Ferruginibacter. The sequence continues at coordinate 13,751 of JANOCC010000047.1, read as the reverse complement.
CGGATTCACATATAGCATAAATAACGGGGTATTTCAAACCAATGGAAACTTTACTGCACTTGCAGCCGGCACCTATACAATAACAGCAAAGAGTTCGCAGGGATGCCTTGGTTCAACCACGGTAACGCTAACAGCAGTAAATCCATGCACAAATGTAAATATCGTTGTAACTACCAGTATTGTTAATGTAGTACCATGTGGAGCAACAGCAAATAACGGTAACATAACGGTTACGGCTACCGGATCAACAGGCTACACTTACAATATCAATTCCGGAACTTACCAGGCAAGTAATATTTTCAATAACCTTGCCGCGGGCACTTACACAATTGGGGTAAAAGATGCCAATAATTGCAGTAAAACAGCCACTGCCACAATCGGTACTGCTCCCAGGGGACCCCTATTTGCCCAGGTGCAATCACTCATCATTTCAAGATGCAGTGCATCCAGTTGCCACACAAATGGTGGCAATAAAGCAGGATATAATTTTGATAACGACTGCAGGATTGTAACGGCCTGGTCTGCAATTCAAGCTTCGTGCGTAACCAGTAACAGTATGCCTAATTCGCCTCAACCGCAATTAACGGCTGCAGAAAAACAAAAGATCACTAATTGGATCAATGCCGGTCATGCATACGGTAATTAAATGATGTTATACCGGGTGTTGTACGCAACGCCCGGTATATTTCTAACCTTGTTTCCTGAAATACTAAAAAAGAAAATAATGAAAAAGAAAGTCAAAAATTTGTTTGCACTACTTACGACAATGCTGATACTTGCTTCCTGTTATTACGACAAGGCTGATTTACTATACCCACCAACAAATCAGGCAACGTTATGCGATACTGTTACAGCAACTTCATACACCCAAAAAGTTGTTCCCCTGCTGCAACAATATTGCTATGGATGCCATAGTGGAGGAAGCCCCTCTGGCGGTATTCAAATGGGAACCTATAATTCCGACAAGGCAGTAGCATTAAATGGATCCCTGATTGGAACAATTAGTTATGCGAATGGATACTCCCCTATGCCAGACGGAGCACCAAAATTTACTGACTGCCAGATCGCAATAATTCAACAATGGATAAACGCAAGCAGCCCAAATAATTAAAACAACAGGTTACTATGAAAAGAAAAATCATAAAATACTCCCTGGTAACAGTAATAATTGTGATATCAGTAATGATATACTTTGCTTTCAGCGAATACAACAGGAAGCATGTTGATGTTACCGAAGAAAGTGCAGCATTCACCATTACAAGTGAGGATCTGATAATTGCATTCACTACAGACGAGAAAGCGGCAAATAAAAAATTCCTTGATAAAATAATTGCCATATCAGGTAAAATAAAATCAATTGAAAAAGACGAGACTGGCATTTACACTATCGCCCTGGGCAAGTTGAATACCATGAGTTCTGTGAGGTGCAGCTTAGACAGTATCCACAACCAGGGTGCTTCAATCGTTAAAATAGGAGAAAACATATCAATTAAAGGTACTTGCAGCGGCTACAATGCAGATGAACTGCTTGGTTCAGATGTGATACTAAACCGCTGTGCTGTTATTAAATAATTAAATCATTCAAAATTATAATCCAATGAAAAAGATCATTTCAATACTGGCTTTGATTGCCAGCTTCAAGGTACAAGCTCAGGATAAATTCTTTACCAAAACCGGTAAAATCGAATTTGACGCAACGGTTGCTGCATCGCCCGAGAAAATAGAAGGAGTTAACAGGAATGTAACCTGTGTAATAGATACCAAAAACGGCAATATTCAATTCTCGCTTTTAATGAAAGGATTTCTCTTTGAACGGGCACTAATGGAAGAGCACTTTAATGAAAATTATGTTGAAAGCAGTAAATATCCCAAAACAGAATTTAAAGGGATTATAGTGGATAACGCCGCAGTAAATTATAATAAAGACGGAAGTTATCCTGTGAAAGTAGCCGGAAAGTTAACTATGCACGGAATAACAAAAGACCTTTCTACCAACGGTAAAATCACGATCAAAAGCGGGAAAATCAATGCATCAGCGGCATTTATAATTCCGTTCGACGAATATAAAATCACTATACCTGTGCTGGTTTCAGACAAAGTTGCAAAAACAGCATCACTCACAGTTGATTGTTCCCTGGAACCTTTAAAGTAAATAACAAGCTAATCAATCCAACTAAAATATTCAGCATGAAAAAATTACAATCCTATTCAGTTTGGCTGCTCATTACAATGCTGTTTGTTCAGCAAGCAAACGCCCAGGAAGACCTGCTTAGCCTGGTAAGCAAAGACAAACCAAAAAAAGAAAGAATCAAGTATGCATTTAAATCGCCCCGCGTAATCAATGGCCATTCAATGGAGTTTTTAAATCCCGGCACAATGGATGTAAGAATTTTGCACCGATTTGGCCCATTAGACCAGGGTTATAAAAATTTCTACGGATTTGATCAGGCAAATATGCGGATGGGGTTAGATTTTGGCCTGCTTCGTAATCTAATGGTTGGTATCGGCAGAAGCAATGTTAAAAAAGAAGTTGATGGGTTTATAAAGTTTGCACCTGTTATGCAATCAACAGGGCCGGGAAGTTTCCCAGTTACATTGGCCATTGTTGCGGGCAGTACGCTGAACACATCGCCCTGGGAAGAGCCTTCAAGAAAAAACTTCTATACTTCCAGGGTAGCATATTATTTTCAAACGATCATCGGAAGAAAGTTTAGCGAAGCCTTTACTTTACAGGTATCTCCAACGCTACTGCATCTAAATCTAGTGCCGGTACAAACTCAATCCAACGACATCTATGCGTTAGGGGTAGGTGCCAGGTTAAAAGTTTCTAAACGAATCGCTATTACAGGTGACTATTTTTACAACTTTAATGGTTTACAGCCAAACCTGACCTATAATCCTTTGTCGGTAGGGCTGGATATTGAAACTGGAGGACATGTATTTCAGTTACATTTCTCCAATGCTGTTGGTATGAATGAAAGAGCTTTTCTTATGGAAACAAGCAATAGCTGGGAGAAAAAGCAGATGAGATTTGGTTTTAATCTTAGCAGGGTGTTTCAAATAAAGAAAAAGAAACATAAAGCAGTAAAACGCCCTGAGGTGGTTAGTGATATTCGCATAACAGATAAAAGTAACTGATCAACCAGAAGCATCCTGTTGGATCTTAATTGAAAGTTAAAAAATGATAAATTAAGATGATGAAAACGATTATAACAAAAAGTAGCTTTCTGTAAAACGGGTACATTTTTTATTAGTATTTATAATACCGCATTGGGTGTAGAAATTTTTATTACCGGCTGTAAACCAACTTTCACAATACTGAGGGCATTACAGGCATACCATTTGCATTGTTCTAAAAAAATGATTATGAAAAAAGTATTAGTTACCGGAATGATCGTAAGCTTCGCCGTTCTTTGTTCAATAACTGTTAAAGCACAGGATACCACTACGGCCGGACAAGATATTAAAAACGCCGCTAAAAAAACCGGTAAGGCAGTGGAAAAAACTGCAACGAAAGTTGGTAATAAAACAGCTGAAATCGCATCTAAAGGCAAAGCAGTGGTAGTAGACCAGGTATATAAAGGCAAACAAGGGCCAGATGGGCAAACGATCTATATTGACAATGAATCCAGATACTACTGGGTCGATAAAAAAGGGCACAAAAATTTTGTACTTACCGATGATTTAAAAGATAAGCCTTAATTCTTCCGACGATCATAAGTGGCGATTATGATGTTCTACATTTTCTATATTTTTTCCGCAGTGCGGGCAGGTATGGATAACGTTATCCTTCATCTTTCTTATCTCTTCCAGAAATCCGGCAGTAATAATACCAGCAGGCAGTGCGAATATTGCTAAACCAGATAGTGCTATTAAACCGGTTAATATTTTACCCATTAATGTAATGGGTACCATATCACCATAACCGATAGAGGTAACAGTTACGATTGCCCACCAAAAACTGGCGGGTATGCTGGAGAATACGTTTGGTTGTGCAGTATGCTCTGCAAAATAAAGCAAGCTTGAAGCAATTATGATAAGGAAGATAATTAATACAAGACTAAGTTTTAATTCGCTGGCTCTTTTAACAAAAACGTTTTTTACCATCTTTGCAGATTTCATGTAAGCAGTTAACCTGAACAACCTTAAAAATCTTAGCAAGCGCAAAAGCCTTAGAATACGAAGATCCAGGCCAACAACAACATGAACATAAAATGGTAAAATAGCCAGCAGATCTATCAATGCATCTGTAGAACCCATATATTTTAACCTGCCGAAAAATGTATGTTTATATCTTGGATCATGATTGCAGCTCCAAACCCGAAGTACATATTCAATTGAAAATATAATTACAGACACAAGGTCAAATATTCTAAAAAATTCACTGAATTCATTGTGAATAGATTGAACTGTTTCTAAAATAACCACAATCACGTTCAGGATAATCAATACTATAATAAACCCATTAATGATCTTGTCCCACCTAGTTTCACCTAATTCGGGATGAAGCAGGATGTGTACATCCTTCTTTATTTTATGATACATTTAAACAGTTAATTTTCTTAAAGTTAATAAATTATGAGAAGTTATATAATTTATTGTAATGCAAATAGCATTGCTGTGAAGGAAGTAAGATATCATACATCAGCTGCTATCATTACGCGATATCCCTATCAACCAACTGAGTTGGGCCGAATATTTTTACCAACATCTCATACAATTCCGGATGTTTCTCCTGTAACAAAGCAGGCCGCTCAAAAAAATAAGTTGACACTACGGCAAGAAACTCAGCCTCGTTAGAAGCACCATAAGGATCAATATCAGAATCATTGCTTTTAATTTCCTTTATCTCATGTTGCATAAGTTTTACCCATGGAAGAATATACTGTTTATCCAGCAGTGCTTCCGGCATTCCATCAATCTCCCCATCTGATTTATCAACGAGGTGCACAAACTCGTGTATCGCTGTGTTACTCTTGGCGGTTTTATTGAGAAAAGCCTGGCGTAATTCAAATTGAGAAAGGATCATAACATGATTAAGTGCGCCAGTTCCTACCATACCAAGAATATTTCTTCCTTCAGCTTTCAGGTCAAAATCATGATCAAATGCATCAGGATATAATAACACTTCATGCAGGTTATGGTATTCCCAGCCAGGAAAATTAAAAATAGGTATGATGGCACTGGAGGCGATCAATACCTTGTCTATCTCTTCAACCCTAGTTCGTATACCGGTGATGCGAACCTGGGATAAAAAAATTGTAATCCTCTCTTCGAATTTCATTTTGTTGTCCTGATCCAGGTTTTGATAATAAGGAACTTCATTTTCTAAAATATCCCTAAAACCCGCTGGCGGTGACGCGAGCAATTTTACCTTTCTATTTGAAAGTGAGATTAATACCAATACAATGATAAGTATAAGAATAAGGAAAGGTATGATGTACATCGTATAAAGTTAATGAGGCTGGGCCGGTCTAAAGTTAGGCTGTTGCCTGATAATCCTATCTCATAGAGTAGCAAAAAATGAGAAGTGAAGAATAAATCAAAAAAGGAACCCAAATGAAAACCTATATGATCATTATGTAGAAAGTATTTTACCAAATAAAAAACCCTTGAAAGCTAATCCTATCAAGGGTTTAAAATTTTAAATAGTGCCCAGAACAGGATTCGAACCTGCACATCCTTGCGAACGCTGCCACCTGAAGGCAGTGCGTCTACCAATTTCGCCATCTGGGCATTTAACTTTCCTTACATATCAAAGCGCTGATCAAACAATTCTATTCAAAAAAAACTTTGCTGTTGAAAGGATCGCAAATGTATTACCAAAATCCCTTTCCGCAAAATCAGTTTATAAATGGATAATTGCTTCATACGATAAAAAGGCTAAACCATCTGTATCAATCTTTTTCAGCAGTGAGGCAGTATTTGAAAATCTATCATTGTACCAGTCTGCTAAACGGCCACGTTAAATTCCCGCAAAGCATCGTTCAGGCTTGTTTTTAGATCTGTACTTTCCTTTCGTTTACCGATGATTAGAGCACACCCAACTCCAAATTCCCCGGCGGGGAATTTTTTAGTATAACTTCCGGGGATCACCACGCTCCTTGCCGGCACTATTCCTTTCATTTCTATCGGTTCGGCGCCGCTTACATCAATGATCTTTGTAGATTGCGTTAGCACTACATTGGCTCCCAATACAGCTTCGGATTGCACCCTTACTCCTTCTACCACAATACACCTGCTACCAATAAAACAACCATCTTCAATTATCACCGGGCTTGCCTGCAAGGGCTCCAATACACCGCCGATACCTACACCACCACTTAAGTGTACATGCTTGCCAATCTGGGCGCAACTTCCAACTGTGGCCCAGGTATCAACCATGGTACCTTCATCTACATAGGCTCCAATATTTACATAAGAAGGCATCAACACAACATTTTTTGCGAGGTATGCCCCATATCTTGCTATGGCATGCGGCACGGCCCTTACGCCCAAATCCTTGTAATTACTTTTCAATTTCATTTTGTCGTAAAACTCAAAGGGAGGCAAAGAAAAAGTTTGCATGGGCTGAATACCAAAATACATCAGGATTGCCTGCTTCACCCATTCATTTACCTGCCAGTTCAATATACCATCCACAGTAACAGGTTCGGCTGTACGCAAGCGGCCCTTGTCTACCTCCTCAATAACAGAACGGATCGCTTCGCGGTGGCTTTCTTCTTTCGTAAGTTCCCGGTTTTCCCAGGCTTCATTTATTATTTGTTTCAGATCCATATGGAGTTAATTTTTTACAAATTTAGCTAAGGAATGATGAATAGCATTCCAGTAAATTTTAATTAATGCTTTAATCTATAACTTTGTACCACATGCGAAAATTCCTGCTGATACAAACTGCATTTATTGGTGATGTTGTACTGGCAACCGCTATGATAGAAAAATTGCACCGGTTCTTTCCCGGCGCTGCAATAGATTTCCTTGTTAGAAAAGGTAATGAACCTCTTTTAAGCAATAATCCGCATGTAAGGCAGGTACTTGTATGGAATAAAAAACAGGAGAAAATTAAAAACCTTTTCCGGCTGCTGAAACAAATACGTTCTAACAAATACGACCAGGTGATCAACCTGCAACGCTATTTTTCTACCGGAATACTTACTGCGTTTTCAGCAGCAAAAAATACAATAGGGTTTGATAAAAATCCACTGAGTTTTCTATTTTCCAGAAAAGTAAAACATGTATTTGACGTAATGAATCCCCGGCATGAAGTTGAAAGGAATAATGACCTCATTAGCGCAATAACAGACAATAGTTTTAGCAAACCGGTTTTGTATCCTTCACAACTGGATTTTGATGCCGTGAAAAAATTTACGGATACTGATTTTGTAACTATGACGCCATCCAGTGTATGGTTTACTAAAAAATATCCTCTTGAAAAATGGATCGAACTGATAAACCGTTTTGATCTATCTATAAAGATCTACTTACTTGGTGGAAAAGACAATGTATCCGAATGTGAAGCGATTGCCGGCAAAACAGTTAAAAATAATGTAGAGATCCTGGCAGGAAAATTAAATTTTCTTCAATCTGCAGCATTGATGAAAACTGCGAGAATGAACTACACCAACGACAGTGCCCCGCTTCATTTTGCATCAGCAGTAAATGCTCCTGTTACCGCCATTTTCTGCTCTACGATTCCTGAATTCGGCTACACTCCTTTATCCGATATTTCTTTTATTATACAAACTAAGGAACAACTAACCTGCCGCCCATGTGGGCTTCATGGAAAAAAAGCTTGTCCGCTAGGCCATTTTAAATGTGGCTTTGGCATTGCTACCGAACAATTACTTGAAACTATTGTTACCCTTCCATGAAATTTAAAAACGATATAGAAGCCTGCCTTAAAGTGCTGCAGGATGGAGGCATTATTTTATATCCTACAGACACGGTATGGGGCATTGGCTGCGATGCAACCAATGAACAAGCGGTAGCCAGGATATATGATCTAAAGAAGCGAAATGAAGAAAAAAGTATGATCATTTTATTGGCTGATGAAGCATCGATACTAAAATATAGCGGACAGGAGCATCTCACCATATTTGATTATATAAAAGGTATTGTAAAACCTGTAACTGTGATTTACCAACAGGCAAAAAACCTGGCACCAAATGTTATAAATAAAGATGGAAGTATCGGTATCAGGATAGTAAAAGATGATTTTTGCCGCACTTTGATCCGTGCTTTTGGTAAACCGATTGTATCCACTTCCTCTAACGTATCAGGATATCCGCCACCAGCTTTTTTCAGTGATATTGATATAAAAATAAAAGACGGCGTTGATTATATAGTACAACATCGCCAGGACGATGATGAACCCGGAACACCCAGTACGGTTATCAAATTAAATAACGACGACAGTTTTGATGTGATAAGGCCTTAAGAAAAATGGCTGTATATCTCTTTAAAATATCGCATAGCCAACGCCCAGATGTATTGTTTGGTTCTTCCATTTCTCCTTGTTATCAAAATCATTGATATCACTTAAACCTACCACATATCGTCCGTACACCCTGATCCTGGATACCTTGATCTGAAGGCCGCCTACCAGGCTAAAATCACCCTTCTTAAAAGCGTTCTGCCCATTTGTAAGGGCACTGGAAGATTCGTTGAACAATATACTGTACTGTGGGCCAAGCTGAATCGCTACGTTTTTACTAAAATTAAGGTTAACTAATATTGGTATGTTCAGATAACTCAATTTTGCTTCCCGTATATTATTGATATTAAAAAAAGCAGAAGAATCACTTCCTTTCTTTGCATTCACCTGGCTAAAATATACTTCGGGCTGAATACCGATCTTGTTCATTTGTATGGTTGCAAAGGCACCAACATGATAACCAATTTTAAACTCTTCATCAAATGATTTACCGGTAACCTTATTTATATCTGCCCCGGCTTTAACACCAAATTTAAAACTTTGCGAAAATGAAGGCAACGATATTGCGGCCATCATAACAGATAATAATAAGATTCTTGATTTCATATAAATTATTTTAGTAAAGAAATATAATATGATGCTTTGCCATACATCAGTTTACAACCGTAAATGTAGCTTTTTTAAAAAGCAAAGCTCACTGAAAGCGAGTACAGGATTGATAATCTTTTGTTATTTGTTTGCTGCAAATAATAATCCATATATAGTTGCGGCTGTAAAATAAATTTCCCCTTACCATATTGAAGGCTCAATAAAAATGCGGCTGATTGAAGTGAGAATCTTTCTTTGCTGATACCATCTCCGTAAGCAATTTTTAATAACTTTTGCACAAAAGGCCTGCGGGCATTTAAACTATTAGAATGGGAGATCGTTATTTTCTGATTGCTTCCATTGATCATGAATGCCGGTTGAATAACCAACTCATCTTTTCCTAAAAAAATATTTTTGAATTCCCATTCGTGTGAGATGGAGAAACTCATCGAAAATGAGCTAAGCCTGGAGGTTATGGTATCTTTTACATGAATCACCCTGGTAGGCTGCTGTGGCAATATCAACAGGTATGCAGAATCAAAATATTCCTTTGTACGGCCAGCGGCATAACCTACGGCAACTGAAGGTTGCAGCCAGAATTTTTTAAACAACACATTCGCATACAGATCATTTTGAAAAGGGTTTACATCAAAACCGGTGGAAGAACCTTTTATATACCGGGTATATGAAACACCGGCACTAAGCTTTTTTGAAAGATAATTATAAGATGGGCTAACAGCATACTGGTAAACGGCCGGCCTACCGTTATCGGAGGCTACAAAGCCAGTTAGTGCTAAAGCAAGCCCGCTTTTGTGAAAATAACCAACTGAAGGCGCATAATATATTTTACTGGTAGTAGCCTGACCGGCATTTAATGAATTATTCTTTAGGCTAAAGATGGCATTTCCCATTGCAACACTAACTTCTGCATAACTGCTGTCTTTCTTTTCATTCAGCATACTCATGAAGGCATCGTTCTTAAACATAGAATCCAATGCAGCTTTTTCTTCCGCAGTTAATTGCAGCTCCTGTGCAGAAGCATCTATTAGTAATAATAACATCCAGGCTGTAACAATGATCCTAAGCATTTACAATATTTTTGGCAACCCATTCAGACCTTTATTTTCGCATATGGTTTAATCTTGCCAATAAATAATGGGAATAGTTCAATGTAAAATGAAGTTTGTCTCAATAAGTCATGAACAAACATTTTTATAGCTTTTTACAACTATCACCAATAAAAGCTTTAAATGATAAATCTCTATCTGAAGTTGGTTATTAATTTTCAGGTATTAAATTTTAGCAAAGAGAAACAGGCGATCATTTAGAGAGTTTCGCAAAGGAAACATGCCGGATGAAAATCCTGTAAAACCTCATAATTCATTTCAATGCTGACGTAAATAGGATATTTTTAATAATTTATACACAGAATTTTATTGTCTTTGCCTGATGCGGCTTGTAAGAGTATGAACAAATAGGCATTCTGATACAAAATTTTTACTTAATAATGCCCCTGAGTAAATATTATAAGGTTTTCCCGGATCAAACCCTTACCTTTGCGGCGATTATTGAAAACTGAGAATTACATGACATGTTCAGTTGCTGTTGATCACAGGCATTAAAATTATCTTTTCTACCAAGATCATTTCTCTCCCAACGGCCCGAAGCATTACATGTGACCATCAAAAACTTTTTTTTGACCACGTGTATTTTGCGCACTGCATTATAACGGTCTTTATTTTAAAAAATTATTTATACAATGACAAATGCATTTGAAGCATTAGGGCTTAAAGCTGAGCTCGTACAATCGGTGACCGATCTTGGTTTTACCGCTCCCACTCCTATACAGGAACAGGCTATCCCGGTGTTAATTTCCGGAACAATGGATTTTGTAGGACTGGCACAAACAGGAACCGGAAAAACTGCCGCATTCGGGCTTCCTTTATTACAACTGATTAACGCTGCAGATAAATTTCCGCAAGCGCTGATCGTTTGCCCTACACGTGAACTTTGCCTGCAAATAACGAACGACCTGCTCGATTTTAAAAAACACATAAAAGGTGTAAACACTGAAGCTGTTTATGGTGGTGCATCCATCAGTATGCAGATCAGGAACCTGCGCCAGGGTGTACAGATAGTTGTGGCAACGCCAGGCCGATTGATAGACCTGATTGAGCGTAAAGCTATCGACCTTCAAAAAGTAAAATATGTTGTTTTAGATGAAGCAGATGAAATGTTGAACATGGGCTTTCGTGACGATATTGATTTTGTGTTGAAGAACACCATCAACCGTGAAAGTATCTGGTTATTCAGTGCAACCATGCCGCCGGAAGTAAGAGCGATTTCCAGGAATTTCATGACCAATCCAAAGGAAATCACTGTTGGTAAAAAGAATAGTGGAAATGTAAATATTGATCACCAGTATTTTGTTTCCCCGGCTAATCAACGTTATGAAACACTAAAGCGTTTGATCGATTTTAATCCCGGGATGTATGGCATCATTTTCACACGTACCAAAGCAGATGCGCAGGAAATGTGTGAAAGACTTGCAAAAGCAGGTTATGATATTGAAGCTTTGCACGGAGATCTTACACAGCAACAGAGAGATAAAGTAATGGCACGCTTCCGCACTAAAGCTCTGCAGCTTTTGATAGCAACAGATGTTGCCGCAAGAGGTATTGATGTGGATGGCATCACCCATGTTATCAACTTTGAGTTACCGGATGATATGGAAGTGTACACACACAGAAGTGGCCGTACAGCCCGTGCAGGCAAAAGCGGTATCTGTATTTCCATCTGCCATACAAGAGAAACTTTTAAGATAAGGCAGCTGGAAAAAATGGTAAATGCCCAGTTTCATAAACTGGATATTCCAAGTGGCAAAGATGTTTGCCGCAAACAGTTTTTCCATTTTATGGACAAACTCATTCACACAGATATTTCCCATGGCGATTATGAAACTTATCTGCCAGACCTGATGACTAAATTTGAAAATGTTTCAAAAGAAGAAGTGTTGCAAAGGGTCGCTGCGCTTGAATTTGATCATTTCTTAAAATACTATGAAAACGCTGATGACCTGAATGCAAGAATGGATACAAGAGCTCCAAGGGATGGCCAGAGAGCAGAGGCAAATGGCAGCAGGAAAGAACGTACTAACTTTAATACAAGGGATAATGGGTATACAAGACTATTTGTAAACCTTGGAACCAAAGATGGTTTTTACAAAGCAAGTTTCCTTCAATTTATACTTGATGAAAGCAATCTTAAAAAAGAAGTGCTTGGTAAAATAGATATGAGGGATATGAATAGCTGGGTAGAAGTAGATAAAGCCAATGCATCCCAAATGATCAGTGCGATTGATGGTAAACGTTATAATAACCGCACTGTTAGAATGAATGAGGCTGATGGTGGTTTTAAAAGGCCAAATGATGAAGGAGGCGGCACCGGAAGAAGCGACCGTAGCGAAGGAAGAAAAAGAACATACGCACCGAGAGAAAAAAGAACTTTCTAATAACAAAGCCCCTGTGAAAACAGGGGCTTTTTACTGTTAAAATAAGTTGTAATAAACTACTTACTCAGAAAAGAAGATAGGAACATTCAAATTATTTTGAATTAATTTCTTTTGCTTAACCAAAAGAAACAAAAGTCAAGGGCTCCAGAAAAAAAGCTAAACTTGCCTTCATTCCGTCTACGCCAAAAGTGCTATAGCCAAACAGTATAATTTCATTCATCCGACATAGCATCAACCTCTGTACATTTCCTGATCGCTTTCGCCGTAAACCCACCTGCGGTGGACCGCTGCATTACAGCAAGTTCTTAACGCATTTTTTTCTGAGGCCCGTCCTTCGAAGCAATTAACTGAATAGGAGGCTATGGGTTTACATTTTTTCTTGTTATACTTTGCTATAGAAGTTAAAACTAATTGATAAGCTACTTACTAAGCAAAGAAGAACCTTTTCTGAACCGCTGCACAATCAACTTCCTACTTTTCAGTTTACTTAGCACAACTGAACCAAATAGCTGTTTCCCCTGGGTGGGCTGTAAATCAGCCAGGAGCTGCCTTTTTTGGTTCTTTTTTTGTGGCACATCCCGTTGACTATCGGGAGCGGAGCAAAAAAGAACATTACAGAAAATTACTTTATTAAACGAACCAACTTTTTGCTTGAATTAATTTCTTTTGCTAGATCAAAAGAAACAAAAATCAAGGGCTTCAGAAAAAAAAGCTAAACTTGCTTTCATTCCGCTACGGCGATAAGTGCTAAAACCAAACAGCATGATTTAATTCAACCAACACAACATCAACATTTCCCCAATGCCTATCACTTTCGCCGTAAACCCACCTGCGGTGGACCGCTTCATTACAGCAAGTTCTTTACGCAATTTTTTCTGAGGCCCATCCTTCGAAGCAGTTAACTTAATAGGAGGCGAAGGGTTTGCATATTTTCTAGCTATACTTTACCAACGGAGTTAAAACTAATTGATAAATAACCTATTCACAAAAGAAGAACCTTTTCTGAACCGCTGCACAATCAACTTCCTACTTTACAGTTTACATTGCACAGATGCTGAGCATAGCTGTTTCCCCTGGGCGGGCCGTACATCGGCCAGGGGCCGCCTTTGTCTTTTTTTGGCGGAACAAAAAAAGGAAAAAGATATTTTATAATGTATTAACTTCTTTGCTTAACCAAAAGAAGCAAAAGTCAAGGGCTTCAGAAAAAAAAGCTAAACT
>JANOCC010000046.1:0-67886 GCA_031411955.1 Ferruginibacter sp. | reverse complement strand
CGGATAACAGCCTTGTTGCAACTTATTTTAGCAGGGATGGAGAAGAAGGATTTCCCGGAAATTTACAGGTAACGGTTATATATACCCTTAATGAGGAGAACGCATTAACCATCAATTATACAGCCAGCACCGATAAACCTACACCGGTTAATTTAACCAGCCACGGCTATTTTAACCTTTCAGGAAATATGGATACCCCGATTATTGATCATGAACTGAAAATAGCCGCCGATACCTACACACCTGTAAACGCCGGTTTGATCCCGACCGGAAGTATCGCTACTGTTAATAACAGCCCGTTGGATTTTACTATTGCAAAAAAAATCGGAAAAGATATTGCCGTATTGAATGGTTATGACCACAACTTTATCATAAACAGAAAGCATCATCAAAGCGAAAATGACCTGGTAGAAACTGCTGTTGTTTTTGAGCCAACAACTGGCCGCGTGATGGAAATGTTCACTACAGAACCTGCCGTTCAGTTTTATTCCGGAAACCTGCAGCCTGCAAAAGGACAACAATATGGTTTTTGCCTGGAAGCTCAACATTATCCGGATAGCCCCAATAATTCATCTTTCCCTAACACTATCTTACAACCGGGCGAAGTTTATCAGCAAACTACCATATACAAATTTTCAATAAAATTGTAATGGCCGTTTCACCAGATCCCAATAAAAAACCTCCGGAAAAGGAGGTTAAATAGTAAATATTATTAGCTGGTTTATCTCTTCAACTGCTCTTCTATCTCGTCCATGGAGATTCCATTGTGGCTTTCTTCATAAATACATTCCCCATTTTTTATCAGGAGAATTTGAGGCGATTCATGATTTACCAAAAAATCCTTCTCAATTCTATTTGAAATACTTCTATACTTGATCAGGTCAAGATAATAGAAATCAACATCTTGTGGCTCACCGGATCTCTCCAAACGACTCTTTGCCATGCTACTGATTGAGCATCGGGTACTGTGTTTGAAAATGACCTGGGATTTTTGAGAAGATTGCTCTTTAATTTCCGCCAACTGGTCTTCGCTTGTAAGTTCTTTCCACTTCATTATGACTGAACGGTTTTAACCTGGCCGGCAACTTTTGCACTTGAAGGGCAACCTAATTTTCTGCTGGAACCACAACTTGCTAATGAGATTACGAGCGTCATCACGCAAATTGAAAAGAATATCTTTTTCATTTTTTTGGGGTTTATTTATTATACAAAGATAATGTATGAGCGGTAAACGAAAAACCCGGCCAAAAATTACTTTTGCTATCCAATTTACTTACTATTTTCTACTTACATTTGATTACTGAACAATTTTAACTTCTTTAAACCCACTTTAACAGCCCATGCTACAATTAAACCGCCCTATTGCCTTCTTAGACCTGGAGACCACGGGCGTGAGTTTATCCGCAGACCGGATCATTGAAATTGCCATTATCAAAATATTACCTGATGGTAGCAGGCAGGTAAAAAGAAAACTGATCAATCCGCAGATGGCCATTCCAAAATCATCAACCGATATACATGGAATTACTGATGAAATGGTGAAGGATGCCCCAACCTTTAAACAGGCCGGGAATGAAATAAAACAATACCTTGAAAATTGTGACCTCGGAGGCTACAACAGTAATCGCTTTGATATACCCATCCTGATGGAAGAATTTCTTCGGGCAGGAATGGAAGTTGACCTGAGTAACCGCAGAATGATAGATGTGCAGCATATTTTTTACACGATGGAACCCAGAACTTTAACTGCTGCTTATAAATTTTATTGTCAGAAAGAATTGATAAATGCCCATAGTGCAGAAGCAGATGTAGACGCAACTATTGATGTATTTTTATCTCAGTTGCAGAAATATGAAAAGCTTGGAAATTCTGTTGATTCTGTATTAGCCTCAATTGGTGAAGATAAGATCGTAGATTATGCACGCCGTTTTTGCTTTGATGACAAAGGTGTGGAGGTTTTCAATTTTGGAAAATTCAAGGGAAGGGCCGTAAGTGAAGTGCTTAAATCTGAACCACAGTATTACGACTGGATGATGAAAGGTGATTTTCCGCTTCATACCAAACAAAAGCTCACCGAGATCCTGAATCGCACCCTGTTAAAAATAAATTAAAAAGTTTATCAGTCATTTTTAAAAGTTATAACAGAATTTATAATTCATAAATTTGACATCATCCATCATTACTGCTATTGGAAAAATTAGTCATCATACCCACTTTCAATGAAAAAGAAAACATTGAAGCCATTATTCATGCAGTTATCAGCCTGCAACAGGATCATCATATCCTTATCATTGATGATGGATCTCCGGATGGCACAGCAGCAATCGTAAAATCCTTATTTCCAAAATACCCAGGCAAGTTATTCCTGGAAGAACGAAGAGGCAAGCTGGGTTTAGGCACGGCCTATATCCATGGTTTTAAATGGGCACTCAACAAAGGTTACCGGTATATTTTTGAAATGGATGCTGATTTTTCTCATAACCCAGCCGACCTGATAAGACTATACGAGGCTTGTAAAAGCGGCGCCGGGCTTGCTATCGGCTCAAGATATGTGAAAGGTGGCGCCGTGGAGAACTGGCCATCTAACAGGATCGCTTTATCGAAAGGCGCATCGCTTTATACCCGGATCATTACCTGGATGCCCGTGAATGATCCCACTGCAGGTTTTGTTTGTTACAGAAGGGAAGTATTGGAATCAATAAACCTTGATGGAATAAGTTTTGTAGGGTACGCCTTCCAGATAGAGATGAAATTTGCCACCTGGAAACTGGGTTTTAAGATAAAGGAAGTGCCCATCACTTTCAAAGACCGAAAACTTGGTGCCAGCAAAATGAACAAAGGGATCGTTAAAGAAGGTATCCTGGGCGTTTTAAAATTGCGCTGGCAAAGCATTTTTAAAAATTATCGCCGTCGCGTTTCCAATAAAAACGGCGCAGAACAAGTTCCGGCATTTCCTTCCAATGATGTGCTGGTAGAAGGGAAATAACGTTAATTCTGTTGTAATCTTCATCATTAGCAACATGGCAGCAGTTGTTCAGGCAGCACAGGCATCGGTGGGCTTTTGATTGTTATGCTGTCCATTTTTTTTCAATCGGCATTGGTTTCGGGCTTCAGGTTTTTCAAATCCACCAACATCGCAAAACCCAGTTCGCAGCATTTACTTAAATGCAGGATGATATTGTTGAAGTGTAGTTCTTAAAAACTCCCTGTCGAGGTGCGTATAAATTTCTGTTGTGGTAATACTTTCATGACCCAGCATTTCCTGTACCGCCCTAAGGTCTGCACCGCCTTCTACCAGATGTGTGGCAAATGAATGGCGAAAGGTATGAGGTGATATATTCTTATTGATGTCTGCCTTCTTCACCAGGTCTTTTAATATCAGGAAGATCATTACCCTACTCAATCTTTTCCCTCTCCTGTTGAGAAAAAGAATATCTTCTTCCCCACTTACTATATTAATATGATTGCGGATATTACTTCGGTAAATATTGATAAATTTCACTGCATCTTTCCCTATCGGCACTAATCTTTCTTTGTCCCCTTTCCCTATTACTTTTATAAATCCTACATCAAGGTACAGGCAACTGATCTTTAAATTAACGAGTTCTGTTACCCGCAGTCCGCAACTGTACATTGTTTCTAAAATGGCTTTGTTTCGTCCGCCTTCTGCGGTACTTAAGTCGATAGCAGCAATTATCTTTTCAATTTCCTCAAATGCAAGTGTATCCGGCAAAAGCCTTCTCAATTTAGGTGCTTCCATTAGCACAGTAGGATCCAGCACAGTGATCTGTTCCAGCAAACAATACTTGTAAAAGCTGCGCAGCCCGGAAATGATCCTGGCCTGAGACGAAGGCGTCATGCCCAACTGATGAATCCATTCGGTAAATTGCTCAAGGTCTTTCAGAACAACATCCGCAGGCGTTTTTGTTTCGTGTTTGGCAAGGAGGTATTCGGTAAACTTCTCAATGTCGTGCAGGTAGCCTGTACCGAATTGTCTGCGAGGGATTTTTCCAACTGCAGCCAGGCTTTATACCCTTTTTTGTAAGCTTCCCACATATTTTATTTTAATAACTTGTAACAACAATGCTTGTACAATTTAATTAAACATTATTTTCGCGGGGCATTTATTTTATTTACCAGTTAACCGGCTACATGCTTCCCGTAAATTTCAGGTCATTTAGAAAGAAACTTTCTTTCTACAGAAAAACTTTTCGCAGTTTTTTAAACAGAACAGAAAAAAATCCGCCAAAGGGAATTCATGCAGCGTTGCCTGTTGTTGAAAAAGAAGTATGGGCTGAAGTAGATTGTTTAAGTTGTGCCAATTGCTGTAAAAAAATGACACCAACTTTTACGCCTCAGGATCTGAAGCGCATATCTGCACATTTTAACCAAACACCCGAAGCATTCAGGAAACAATGGTTGAAAAAAGCCAGCAATAAAGACCTGGTAAATAAAACGCAGCCCTGCCAGTTCCTTAACCTGGAAGACAATAAATGTTCCATATACGCAATCAGGCCGTTAGACTGTTCTGGCTTTCCTCACCTTTCAAGAAAGAAATGGAGTGAGTACGCTTATATTCACAAACAAAATATCGACTACTGCCCGGCCACATTCAGGATGGTAGAAAAAATGACTAAATTATTTGATGCCTGATCTATAAATAAATATCCTCTATCAGGAAATATTCCGGCTTGCGTTCTTTATTTAATGTAATGGAAAGTATATCAAATTGTATCCGCTGCCATTGCGGATTTTTATAAAGATATTCTGCGGAGGCATCAATAAGATGCCTGATTTTTTTGTCATCTACACTTTCTTCCGGGTAACCGAAAGCGTTTGAGGACCGGAATTTCACTTCAATAAAATGTAGCATTTTCCCTTTGTATGCAATGATATCAACCTCCCAGTGCCGGTATCGCCAGTTTTGATGGAGGATCACATAACCTGATTCCTTAAAATATATGGCAGCCCAAGCCTCTGCCTCTTTGCCTCTATCGTTGTGCGATGCCATGTTCGTAATTTTTTATCTGCATTATTTGGTTAACAAGACTCAGCCAGCTTAGCGGCCTTTAACGAAATAGCGTAAATTATAAGAAATAGCTATTAACACTGTGTTTAAAAAACTCCCTGGCAAGGTTCTTTTAAACAGCAATTATTGCTTATTTTCGCGTAAATTATTAGTAGATGAAACAATCCAATTCGAATTTGTTACTTGCGGGAATATTAATATTGGCGGCTGCGATCTCCAGGGTGGTGCTTTATCCCAATAATTTTAGTCCTATCATCGGCATGGCCTTGTTTGGCGGCGCAATCATAAAAGATAAAAGATTTGCTTTCCTGTTACCTATTGTTGCCATGTTTATTTCAGATGTTATGTTTGAAGCTTCCGGCATTGCAAAAGGTTTTTGGGGTTGGGGCCAATTGGTTGGATATGGAATTTTAGCTATTATTACTGTTTTCGGATTCAGGCTTAAAAAGATCAACCCTGTTAATGTAATCGGATTTTCTTTGATCTCTTCCGTGATCTTCTTTGTATTAAGCAATCTTAGTTTTTTCCTGATAGATAACAGGATATATCATACTTACACTAACGACTTTTCCGGGCTTACAAATTGTTTTGTTGCAGCACTGCCCTTTTTTAAAGCACATGTGGATTTGATCTTTAGTAGCATTTTGTTTGGAAGCTACTACCTCATCAATAATTATATTACAAATAACAAACAGGTTACTGCCTAATAATACCGATCAACCTAATTAAAAAAGCCACTCGATCCAAGTGGCTTTTTTATTGCAATTTTAAATAAATAGTAAGAAGCTGAACAGATTATAAAGTGGCTAACATATCTTCATAACCTTTATCCACGGCAAGATGCTTGCCGTCCGCGGCACTGGTAGCAAGCTCGTCGCACCGGTTATTAAAAGGATTATCCGCATGCCCTTTTACCCAAACCATTTTTATAGTAAACTTCTGAGATAGTTCATAGTAATTTTTCCAAAGATCACTGTTTTTCTTGCCTCCTTTAAAATTGGTTTTGATCCAAGTTTTTAACCACCCTTCTTCAATTGCTCTCACTACATACTGGCTGTCTGAGTAAATAACAACCGGAAGCTCGGGTTTTTTAATCAGTTCTAATCCGGCAATTACGGCCATTAATTCCATACGGTTATTGGTGGTATGCCGAAAGCCTTTAGAAATTTCCTTGCGGTGCTGGTCATAAAGTAAGATAGCGCCAAAACCGCCCGGGCCTGGATTACCACGCGACGAACCATCGGTATAAATGCTGATATGATTCAATGAAAGATCGTTTAACTAATATATTTTTTAAACCCTTAAAAATCCTGCCTTACCCCATCTCCAAGCCTTCAGATAAAACCCAGACAGGCTCTCTCCAAAAAAGGAAGAAACAGCTTGTACCAAAATTTACGCTGCAATATATATTTTTATTCACTTTTATTATACCTGGAAAACTCCAGTTTTAAATTCCGGGATGTCGGCATTGTGGTCTGCTGCTGCAATTCCTTCAGAGATAACACGGCGTGTGTCTGAAGGATCTATTATTGCGTCTATCCATAATCGTGCGGCAGCATAAAAAGGCTTGGTTTGCCTGGTATAATTATCGGTGATCTTATCAAGAATCGCTTTTTCTTCTTCCGGGCTCACCACCTGCCCTTTGGCCTTCATACCGGCAACTTGAATTTGCAGCATGGTTTTCGCGGCCTGGTCGCCACCCATTACAGCGATCTTGGCTGTTGGCCATGCATAAATAAACCTGGGATCATAAGCTTTGCCGCACATGGCATAGTTGCCGGCTCCGTAAGAATTACCTACAATTATTGTGATCTTTGGTACTACTGAATTAGAAACAGCATTCACAAGTTTAGCACCATCTTTAATGATACCGGAATGTTCGCTGCGGCTGCCTACCATAAAACCGGTAACGTCCTGCAGAAAAACCAATGGTATCTTCTTTTGATTGCAGTTCATGATAAACCTTGCTGCCTTGTCGGCACTGTCGTTATAAATAACTCCCCCCAACTGCATCTCTCCTTTTTTACTTTTTACTATCAACCGTTGATTGGCTACAATACCTACTGCCCAACCATCTACCCTTCCATATCCACACACGATCGTTTTGCCGTAATCTGCTTTAAATTCATCAAAGCTATCTGCATCAACTATACAATCTATCAGTTGCAACATATCGTATGGCTTGGTATTACCTTCACTCATTATACCGTAAATCCCGTCTTTATTACTTTTAGGAAGCTTTGCAGGTATCCGGTTAAAACCAGCTTTTACAACCGGGCCAAGCTTACTCATGATTTTTTTAACGTGATCCAGGCATTCTTCCTCTGTTTTAAACTTATAATCCGCAATACCGGAAATCTCTGTATGTGTTGCTGCACCACCAAGAGTTTCACTGTCTATATCTTCTCCAATGGCAGCTTTAACCAGGTAAGGGCCGGCGAGGTAAATAGATCCGTTGCCTTCCACGATCAGGGTTTCATCGCTCATGATTGGCAGGTAGGCGCCACCTGCAACGCATGCACCGGTAACGGCAGCTATCTGTGTAATTCCCATGGCGCTCATTTTAGCGTTATTTCTGAAAATGCGGCCAAAATTCTCTTTGTCGGGAAATATTTCATCCTGCATTGGTAAAAAAACTCCCGCACTGTCCACGATGTAAATGATAGGCAGCTTATTTTCCATTGAAATTTCCTGCATTCTCAGGTTCTTCTTTCCCGTGATGGGAAACCAGGCACCGGCTTTCACAGTCTGATCGTTTGCCACAATAATACATTGGCGTCCGCTAACATAGCCTACTCCGGCAACTGTTCCTCCTGCAGGGCAACCGCCATATTCCTCGTACATTTCGTACCCGGCAAAAGCACCGATCTCAATAAATGGTTTGCCTTCATCAGTTAAGTAACTTATACGCTCCCTGGCCGTGAGTTTATTTTTTTCCTTTTGTTTAAGGGCAGCTTTCGTTCCTCCGCCTTCATAAATCTTTTCCAGTTTTTGCCTCACATTGCTCCATGCCATCTTAAGGGCATCTTCATTTTTATTAAAAGCTAAATCCATATTGATCTTCTAAATGATTATTAATTCTGGCAAATTACGAAGCCTATTTTAATAAACGAGCAATAATTAAGCTGAGATCACTACTAATTAGTCTGAATGCACTACAACGGCTACCATGTTTTTCATTTAAAATCTATCTTTGAGCAACTGCCGAATTATGAGTTCTCCCCAACAAATAACAATAAAACAAGGATTTAGCAACAAACTGTTTTCGCAGGTCAATAATAGCCCGCTCATCCTTTTCAGGTTTTTATTCGGCAGCTTATTATTTTACCAGTTTTTTACAGCTTTATTCAACGGGCATATATTTCATAGTTATATAGAGCCTCCATTTACCTTCTCTTATATCGGATTAGAATTTTTACAACCCTTGCCGGGAAATGGTATGTATCTCTATTTCGGAATAATGGCTCTTTTTTCATTGTGCATTATGCTGGGAGCCTGGTACCGGCTTAGCATGTTTGTAGTTGCCAGCATGTGGACGATCGTGTACCTGATGCAAAAAGCAGAATACAATAACCACTATTACCTGATGTTGCTGTTATGCTGGATAATGTTTTTTTTACCAGCTAACCGATTAGCCTCCGTTGACGTAAAACGCGGCGCAGTAACAGCAACGAATACCTGCTATCAATACTGCACCTGGATAATAATTGCACAATTAGCAATTGTCTATTTTTTTGCAGGCATCAGTAAATTATCCCCTGATTGGCTTTCGGGTAAATATATTGAGATACAATTTTCCCGGCTTACTACACATCAGTATGTTGGAATACTTTATCAGCAAAAATGGTTTCAGTTATTCATCTGTTATGCCGGATTGTTATTTGATCTTTTTATCGTGCCTCTATTGATCTGGAAACCAACCAGAAATATAGCCTTTCTCCTTTCTTGTCTTTTTCACCTTTTTAATGCGTACACGTTCCGGATTGGCATTTTCCCTTACCTCGCTATGGCTCTAAATGTATTTTTCCTGGATGGCAGCTTTTTAAAACGCAATATCTTTTACAGGTTTGCTGCCACTAACCATGCTTTAAAAGCTGTTTCCTTACAAACGAAGAAGATGATCATTTCAATACTTGCCGTTTACTTCTTATTTCAGTTGTTAATCCCTATGCGCTCATGGTTATTTCCGGGAAATGTTTACTGGACGGAGGAAGGCTACCGCATGAGTTGGAAGATGATGATAAGAACGAAGAGTGGAAGCGTGTATTTTAAAGTAACCGACCCTGTATCGGGGCAAAGCTGGAAAGTTGATCCAAAGCAACAGTTTTCTGCTTCACACGTATTATGGCTTTCTATTTCGCCGGATATCATCTGGCAATACGCTCAGAAATTAAAAAACGAATACCAGCGCAAAGGACATACTACCGTAGAAGTATATGCGATTGGCTGGGTAAGTTTAAACAGGGGCAAAGCAATGCCAATGATAGATACTTCCATAAACCTGGCCAATGTGAAATGGGAACCGTTCAGGCATTCGCCATGGATAACAAACAGGCCGGGTTATTGATAAATTAACAATAAGAAGTTAACAGTACTTTATTTTATGCATTCTTATAAACTTTAATCACAGGATCCCTTATAGTCGCAGCATGTTGGGAAGCATAAAAATATACAACATCGGCTATCTCCTCTGGTTTTACCCAGCTTTCAAAATCGGCTTTTAGCATAGATTGCCGGTTTTGTGGCGTATCGATGGTACTGGGCACTATTACAGATGTTACCACATTGATACCTTTGGCTTCTTCATTCATAATTTCTGCAAGGCGAAAAATGAGCGATTTTGCCAGCCCATAGGCTACCATTCCATTTCCCATAGATGCAGCTAACCCCGGCCGTGAGCCAACAAGGAAAATTCGTCCGTTACCCTTCAGCACCATTTGTAAAAAAACAGGCCGGGCCATATTGTATGCTGTTTCAAAATTCAGCTGGTATTGTTTAAAAATTGCTGCTGTTGAAGTATCAGCGATCTTTCCCATGGCAAATCCACCAACAGTTAACACAGCATTGTCAATTTTACCATACTTGCTAACTATATCATCAACAGATTGTTGGGCAGCTTGCTCATTCGTTAGATCAACGGTAAGCTTTTCATAACCTTGCTGATCATCGAACGATTGCACTGCATCCCCGGGAGCAATTGTACCGATAACCTGGTTTCCTGCTGAAAGGAATTTTTTAACGATAGCCTGCCCCATATTGCCTGCTGCGCCGGTAACAAGAGTAATTTCTGCCATATTTATTAATTTATTTTAGAAAGATTTTTAGTTGAAAAATAACAATGAAATAATTAAAAGGCTCACTTGCAACCGAAATTAAATTTTTACGTATTTTAAAACAATCGCCGGCATTACGCTTAGATATAAAAATAAGATGAAATAATACTAAATTCGCACACAACTTATTTAAATTTAATTATATTAGTATCTCCAAACTGTACTTGCTCAATGCCCGAAAGTGAATTTGACAAAATATTGAACCTTGCTTTAAAAAAACTTGAAGGCCTTGATCCTAAGCTTACTTATCATTGCATAGATCATACCATTGATGTTATAAAGCACTCTTCACGCATAGCCCATGATGAAGGAGTAAACAACAGGGAAATATTTTTATTAAAAATTGCGGCTGCCTATCATGATACCGGATTTCTTTTTAAGTATGATGGGCATGAGGAGAAAAGTTGCGAAATATTTTTAGAAGATTGCGGCAGACTTAATTTGAAGGCCGCCGATAAAGACCTGATCTTAGGCCTCATCCGGGCTACTAAAGTACCACAACTGCCGAAAACCCTTTTGCAAAGGATCATATGTGATGCAGACCTGGATTATCTTGGCAGAATTGATTTTACCGAAATTGCAAACAGGCTGAAGACTGAATTCCTTAATTATTCCATTGTTCCTGATGAAACAAGATGGCATGAATTACAATTAAAATTCCTTGAAGGCCATCATTACCATACCAATTCTTCCCGGTTGATAAGGGAACCCGTAAAAAAAGCAAATCTTAAAGGAATCAGGTAAGCTGATCACATGATTGGTTTGATCAACCAACCATTCGTTTCATCTCCACTGTTATCCTGTCTTGCTCCCGTAACCTCTTACACAAAGTTCTCATGATACCTTTAAGAATATCCGTATTTATAGCAAGCACATCGTAAAATGCTTCCTGTTCGATCCTTAAAAAAATACAATCGGTAATAGTGGTAACACTGGCAGATCTTGATTCAGAATCGAGTAAAGACAATTCTCCAAAAATCTCATTTTCCGACAAAGTTGCCAGTTGGTGCTCACCATCGTGAATAGAAACACTTCCAGAATAAATAAAATACATACAATTGCCTGCATCCCCTTTGTGAAAGAGGGTAATGTTTTTATCTACCTGGCTTTCGGTACAAATTGAAGCAACTTCAATCAAATCTACCTCACTACAATTTTTGAAGATATCCGAATTCTTCAGCAGCAGGATTTTTTCAATAATAAGCATAACGGATCTATTTTATTGATTGTAAAACAAAATTGGTTGTTTCTTTTAACAGGTAATGATAGTTTGAAGAATCGGAATTTTTTAATTTTTGGAGGAAATTAGCTTCGTTGTTATTCCAGGAAGAATATACACAAACTGCTTTCGTCCATGGATTGTATAGCAATGGCGAATTAAAAATAACTTTATTGTAAAAAATTGTAACGTCCTGTTCTGTAAATCCGCGGCTGTCGTGTAATGGATCAAGGATAAAATCGAACAAAAGATTGATGTCTGTACTTACTTTTTTTGGTAACAACAATTCCAGCATCTCCATTGCATTGTACAATTTTTCCTGCTTATCAATCTCCATCAGTTCCAGGATGCGATTCAGTTCCTTTTGTTTGAATAATAACGTGCAAATTTTTAACGAGATCACCAGGTCGGATTTAATTTCTGTAAAGATCGACCTTTTCACCAGCTCTTTGTCGGCAAAGTCCGGTATCTGCTTATAATCTGTTATTTTGTCTAAACCTGATCTCAGGTAGCCATTCAATAAAAACTGAAAATTTTCTGTTTCGTTTAAGCTATAAGGTTCGTACTCCTTTAACCAAAGTGCATGTAGTACCTGGTCTTTCAGTAAAACTCTTTTATCGTTTAAGATAGCAACCAGGAACGAAGTTGAATGTTGCCCTTTAAATTTTCCGGCAATTTTTATAAAATCAGGCACAGAATTTTCAGGTATTTCAAGAGAGAGGGATTTTATATCTTCAAAAAGAACATCTCCATAAACCTGCATTCCCTTTAATACAATGTTTTTTAAAGCAGGCTGTCGCAGCATTTGAATTAAAGATGGCAGGAGTGCCTGCATCCTTAGCTTACAGGCAGCCACTATTGCAACTCTTTTTACGGCGATCTCTTCATCGCTGATCAGTCCTTTAATGGCTTCCGAAAACTGTACGTGTTTTAACTCGCTGATGATCTCTGTTGCCTCTACCCTTTCCAACGGATCTGTTGAGTATAATAACCTGTTTATTTCATTTCCGGCCAGGAAAAGGTAATTGAATTCACGTTGGTTTAACAAACTGATGATGATGATTTTTTGTGTTGCGTATTCGTAACTCTCCAGTTTTTGTGAGGCTTGTTTTAAAAAAGCTTCATCATGTTTGCATAAGAGATAAACCAGCTTCTGTTCAAATTCTGCGTCGTTAACTACTTTCAGCAGGTTTTTAAAAATCTCAACATTAATGATACCCTGCTCTTCCAGCCTGTCTAATGCATACTTTTTAATTTCTACATCAACTGCTTGTGCCAATTCATTTTGTAGTAAGCCTGACAATCCTGCGTAGCCGGATTTTTCCAGGATATTAAGTGCATAAATAACTTCAATTTTTTTACCGGTTTTTATCTTATTCAGTAAAATGTCTATCGTTTTGTTATCGGTGATATAAATATCATCGCTGTTAAAGATCCCTTTCCTGATAGAAGCATGGATCGTATTTAAATAAGTACGCCGCATAAAGAATATGATGGCAGCCCATATACATAAATTCACTATTACAACTTTAATGGCAATCAGGATCGTCATTTCAGTTCCTGTTTTGTGCAAAAACAATAACGATAACCCAACAATGATTAATGAAGGCGGATACATGTAACCCTTTGAGATTATATGCCCTTTTAAGCGCAGGTTTTCTTTGAGCGGCTGAAATAAAATAAAAAACACCGGCTCCTGCATGGTAGAGCGAAGTACTTCAGTAAGCATGGCCATCAGGCCAAAAATAAAAAGGTTGTAAGTAGAATTATCACTATAAAAAAAGAAAAGTAAACAAAAAAGGAATAATGCTACTGGTGTAATGAATAAACAATAAATCACTCCAAGGCGTTCTATCACCCTGCTGGTAAAGATCAGTTTAAAACCAAGTGCGATAAGCCTTCCAAAAGCAAAGAAAACAGCGATGTAGGCGGCGAGGTCGGTTATATTTTCAAACCGCAGCTTTACCTGGGAAATGAAAGTGTAATCTACCAGCACAAATACATTGTAACTAATTATTGATAAAAGAGAAATGGCAAATATGAGCCTGTTCTTAAAAAAGAAACTTACCAGGCTTTCTCTTTTATGCTCATTGCCGGTATGATTGTCGTGTGCACTATGAGATCTTTTCTTAATAGCGTCCCAGCTTTTTTTGCGAATAAACCTGTTAAATAAAATGAGCCCTGTTATAAATGAACATACGGCAAACCACAACAGGTTGTTTAAGCCAAGTAAAGGAATTAATAAAGGACCTGCGATATATCCTATCAATTTGGCCGGAATATCCCCTGACCCAACAATAGAGAAAACCCTCCTGCTTTCTCTCACATTAAAAAGCAATGATACCAGTCCCCAAAAGGCATAACCGGTTACCATATAAATTAAAACACTGGAAACAAGTAGAAGAAAAATAAAATCATCCTTATTTCCATAAGAAAGCCCGATCCATAATACTGCAAGTAAAATTGCACCAAAACTGAACACGTATTTTAATAATTCTAACGGGGAAAATTTATGCTCCAGCTTTTCATAAATATAATTGATGAGTATTAAAAGCCCTGCAATTACGAGGTAAACCAGCGGTAGTGAATGAATGGAGAAATTATAAACAAAAAGCGTTAATGCTATTACACTTACCAGTGCATTGGCTAACCCGATAAAGAACTGAACAGTAAGCAAATCGAAAACCTGGCTTGATTCGGAGTGCTTAATATTTAAAGTTCTGTATATCCGCTCTTTCATGAGCCTAAATATACAACACATATTAATATTTCCAGAGCTATCACTTACTTTATAATGTAAATATCAATCTGTTACATTAAAAAATGCTGCATAAAAAAACACAAGCAATAAGGGCTATTGCTTGTGCTGAAAGTGAAAGCATATTCCAATAGGCCCACTTTTATTCTTACTTAACTTGATATGAACAGGGCAGAATTGTAATGCAAATGCGATGTTTCGATTAATTAAAATTCGCAAATGCAGCT
This sequence comes from Ferruginibacter sp., assembly GCA_031411955.1. GTDB lineage: Bacteria > Bacteroidota > Bacteroidia > Chitinophagales > Chitinophagaceae > Ferruginibacter. Next base: position 53,320 of record JANOCC010000046.1, on the reverse strand, counting down.
GATTTCGGGAAAGGAAAACCAGCAAATGGACGGGAATTTGAGTAAACGTATCTAGCTGCTTAGCTGTAATTTTCGCAATATTGCCTGTATCTCAACCTTTTTTCTCTTGGAAACTTCAAAGGTCATTGTGTTATAAAGGTTGATAAATAACACACCTGCAGTAAGTTTTGTTGAAGCTATCTGGCTCGTGTTTATTATCACGGATTTGTGTATTCTCAAAAAAAGATGGCTTTCATCACATAACAATTCTTCCAGTTCTTTAAGATGTTTGGAAAGGGTAACAGCCTTTTTCTGCGTGGTATGAATAACGGTATAATTAGAATCGGCCAAAACACAAACGATATTTCTGAATTCAATGCTTTCGTGTGTGTATTTGTTTATTACAAGCGACCTGTTGCTATTGGCAGGATTAATATTTGCCAAAACAGCTTGATAATTTACCGGGTTCCCAATTCTAAACTGGTAAACCTGGAGGCTTTTTTCGATCGCAAGTCCTATATCCAGTTTGTTTACGGGTTTCAATAAATAATCGGTAGCACTTAAGCGCAATGCTTTGATGGCATATTGGTTATAAGCTGTAACGAATACCACCGGAAAATAAATGAGGCCAATATTCTCCAGCAGCTTAAAGCCGTCTCCGCCGGGCATTTCTATGTCGAGAAAAAGTATGTGTGGCGGGTTTTTACGGATGGCGGCTTCTGCTTCCTCAATGTTGTAGCAAACAGCCTGTACCTCAATTTCAGGGAAATAATTATTCAGTATATGCTGAAGCACATTGATACCGCTTTGTTCGTCGTCTACAATAATTACCCTCGTCATTAATATTCGGTTTCTAATGGTAAAATAATTTGTACCAGTACACCGCTGGAATCTTTGCGGTTTTGAATGCTAAAATAATCAGTTGCCGGCTCATTATCATAGGCCAGCCTTATTCTTTCTTTAACTATTTCCATCCCTACTGATGAATGAGCATGCGCATTTTTTACAATGCCCCGTCCGTTATCAAGTACAGATATCTTTAATAATCCTTCGTTTCCTTCAAAGCTGATCTTTATTATTTTTTCCCCTTTTATTTTATTAAGGCCATGCCATATAGAATTTTCTACCAATGGTTGCAATAGCATGGAAGGTAAGAGGATATTTTCTGCATCAAGCAGTTCAGGCATTACAATTTCAAGGTTAATTTTATCTTTCAGGCGTTGTTCTTCAATTGATACATACAGCCGCAAAAGCTGAACTTCCTCTTCAATGCTAACATTTTTTTTACGATTGTGTTCCAATACCATCCTTATAAGTCTCGCAAAATCTGATAAAAACAAGTGTGCCTCCTCTGCCTTATTACTTAAAATAAAATCCTGCACAGAATTCACCGCATTAAATACAAAATGAGGATTCATCTGAGATTGTAAGGCCCGCGCTTCCAGATCGGCAATCTTAAGTACAAGGTTTCTTTTCTGCAGTTCCCGCCGTTTAATTCTTCGGGTAATGATCAACGTTACTAATATAAACAACAGCAAGAAAGAAAAAATAACGATGGCAACAAACCACCATTCTCCATAAACCGGTACACGAATACCAATAGGGATAGTTTCTACATTAGATTTTGTATGTAATAATTTATCTTCGGCAAATAATTGTAAAGAATAGTTTCCCGGACCAATACTAAATTTGATCACAGGTAAAATTGAAGAATCGCTTAAAATGATCTTATCACTCTTTAAAATATTGTAGTAGTAAATTGTGTTGGGCGAAGACCGGTAAGAGTAATTATTCAATGCGATTGAAAAGTTATTTTGATCATGCAACAGGTTAGTTATTTGATTTAGATCATGAGGTTGATTATTTACCATGACCGTATTTACAGATATTTTCAAAACAGGTTGAAAAGCGGGTAATTCGGCTATCGGGATACTTACCACTCTTTTTCTTCCAGCCATAAAAACCTGGTCTTCTTTAATACTAATATCCAATACTTCATTAAATGGAAGCAGGTTGCTATTATTGTAGCCACTTATCTTACCATTTTTTAGATTAACCACAAATAAACCTTCTTTTGTTCCTGCATACAAACAGCTATCCTTGTATTCCAGCACCTGGATCCTGCCCGGCAGGTCTTTATATTCTCTTTTTATTTTTCCATTTGCATCAATTAATACAATGCCGTCCTCATTGGTGCCAAGAGCATACGTATTTTCGCCAACCTGCCTGATGCAATTGATACGACCATTTTCTATTAGCCTTTCAATGCCCAATTGTGCATCAAGCTTTACCTTCCAAAGGCCGGAAGAAAAAGTTCCCACTAACATGAAGGAATCACTTAGTGATGTAACACAAAGTAGTTTGTCGCTACACTGTTTGTAAAAATGGATACCATTGCTGTTATAAACAAAAAGATTTCTTGCTCCCCATGCAATCAATTGCCCCGATCGTAATCGTGCATGACGTGCATAATAACCCTTATCCAAAACGGTTGTAACTCCCCCGCTTTTCACGGCTATTCCGTTTAATGAATAGTAAATACTCGCCGCAGCACCGTTTATAGTGGTAAATGTAATGTCATTTACATGGCCTGGAAAATACAACAGGTAAGGCGTAGCGTCTGCCGAAAATGGCACTATCGAATTATTATCCAATAAAATATTGGTCTCGCCATGCGCCTGTATCAACCTGTTTACTATTACATCACCATTATAACCAAGCAAAAGATTCTTACTTCTTGCCACTAACAATCCATTTTCCAGGGTGGTTGCCCAAACATTTCCTTCATTATCATTTAGAAATGATGTAATTGAATTCTTTGAAAGGGCATTTACAACGGGATAAATTCTTCCGCGGTCAAATACCTGGAAACCAGCGCCAACGATTCCTGCGATCAGCTGGCCATTTAACGAAGAAACTGAAAATACCCTATCCGGAAATTTATATGCATACAGCAAATTGAAGCCCTTGAAATGAAAAACATAATTTCCTTTAGCCATTATGAGAGAAGAATCCGGCGTTAGGAATATGCTTCTCATTAATAGTAAAGCTTTTGTAAAACTCATGCCTGCTTCCGGCTGTTCTATCGAAACGGCACTTTCAAAAACATTACAGCTGTTAATAAACTCAACTTGCTTTTCAGGCGGTATTTTGATAGAGGGAAATAACAGCGCTAAAAGCTTCCCGTCATTATTCATCAGCACTTCATCTGCATGCTTAAGATCTGATGATATCTTAAACACTTTTCTCTGCCCATCACTAAAAATACCATACAGGCAGCTATCCGTTCCTGTTGTAAGATTAAATATGCCGTTAGAGGCCGGGTCTATTTTTTTTAATTCTTCATTAGCAGGCACGCTGATCACCCGCCTGTTTTGAATGAGCGTTAACACAGCATATGGGCCAGAAACCCAGATCCTGTTAAATGGGTCTTTATAGATCCGAAGGCAAACATCCGATGCAAGTCCGTCTTTGCGTGTATATACCTTAATATTATTACCCGTAATGCATATTAACCCGGCATCACTTGCCACCCATTTGTTCCCCGCATCATCTTCCACTATTCCATGTAATTCATTGCTGGGAAAATACCCTACTCCGCGGAAAGGTTCAAATACTACATTTTGGGCATTAACCTGCAGGCTACTATATAATAACAGCAGAAAAAAGCTTACTATGAAGTTTATAGCAAATGAACATCTAGTCATAAGCTGTACAATAGCGGGTTATTCGGTAAACTTAATAAAGAAATAAATATCATATGTATTTAAGCCAGGAGATCTTACATTTATTTTATTAGCAAGCTATTATCAGAACTGAAATTTTGAAAGGAAAACCTGGTCATATCCCGGTTCTTTTGCGGTACATGCTCATATCAACTATTCGCCATCGTTGCAAACGGTGAAGCAAACTTACTTTTAAAACGCCGAGGCCATAGGTAACACTGTTGCTGAAATTGATAGAAGATGCCTCTTTAAAATATTTAGTAGGGCATGTAATTTCCGCTATTTGAAACCGGTGAAAAATAATTTGCGACAATACCTGGTTATCAAAAACGAAATTATCAGAATTTTCAGGATAGTTGATTGTTTGCAATACTTCCCTGGAATAGGCTCTGTAACCTGTATGATACTCAGAAAGCTTTTCATTTAGCAAAATGTTTTCTGCAAAAGTTAGCAGCCTGTTTGCAATGTATTTATGAAATGGCATTCCTCCTTTTAAAGCTCCTTTGCCCAGTATCCTTGATCCGAGCACTACCGGGTATAAACCACTGCTGATAAGGGTTACCATGGCAGGTATGAGCTTAGGTGTGTACTGATAATCGGGATGAAGCATGATAATAATGTCAGCACCTAGCTCGATGGCTTTATTGTAACAGGTTTTTTGATTGCCTCCATAACCTTTGTTTTTTTCATGCCGTACCAGGTGAACGATACCAATTTTTCTACCAACTTCAAGCGTATCATCGCTGCTGGCATCATCTACTAATACCACTTCATCCACAATATCGTGAGGTATTTCACGGTAGGTACGCTCCAATGTAAGTGCAGCATTATAAGCAGGAAGTACTACAACGATCTTTTTGTTTTGAAACATCTTACTAAAAATAAAGTTTTGAACCCAGCGGGCTAATTTTTTGGCATTTGAGGAGATGATATCCTGTTGAGCCACATCTTTACAGTTGCATTGCCAGGTTCTATAATTAACGCTCTACCCCAGAGTTCTTTTGCCTTTGCAACATCCTGTAATGTGAGGTAATAACCTCCAAGGTTGTATAGCATATTCACATTATTAGGATTGCATTCCAGTGAGGAATTGGCCGCTCTGATTGCCTCGGTAACTTTTTTCTCTGCAAAGTATTTTACTGCGTTTGCCTCAAACTGCTGGGCAACGTAAGTAAGGTTTATGTTCAATACATAGTTGGTTGAGTAAATCGCTTTCGCTTTTAAAAGTTTTTCTTTTGCCATATCCAGCTTTCCCTGCTGCGCATATATATTACCGAGGTTAATGTAGGCATCAGCAAAGTCGGGGTAAATTGCCAGCGACTTATTCAGAAATTTGATTGCCAGATTAAATGTGGCATTCTTCTTTATTGAATCCTTTTCCTCCTCCCCCTTCTTTAATAATGCTATCGCATAAAAGTTATTCGTTTTTGCGCTGTTTGGTGCATGCGCTGCATCTGCCGCAAAAAGAGTTTCATTATTTTTCCATTCGGTATTCCGGGTAATGGTTTTTATACTTCCGGCTAATACAAGCAGGAAGGCAATTGATATGGCCAGGATGGCAGATATTTTTTTAGATGAATGCCGTAAACCTATTATGCTTAATAAATAAGCTGCAGCGATGCTAAAACCAATAGATGGTTGAAAAAGAAATCTTTCGTTAAATGGAGAACCCACATCAAAAACAATATTGGTAATAATTGATAGCGTAATGAAATAGAAAAGGATGGCGAATGATATCACATGCCTTTTTTTAAAAAGCCGGATGGCAATAAAAATTAATAGCGCGTTAATCAGTATTGCCAATAAACATTTCCAGTTGGAAAAATGTACGTAAGGTATTTGATTATAAGAATAGTCAAAGGAAAGCGGGTGTGGAAAGATGAGCATCCACAAATCTTTTCCCAGTATCATCATTTTTGTTGCAAGTGCTTCATCCCCTGTTGCCTTTACAAAGGGAGCATTCATAACCTCCAGCGTGGAACTTTGAGGAAGACCAACAATACCTAACCTGATGAAAAAATAAATTGCAAATACAAAAACGAAAGGCAATACGGAAATAATTGATCCCTTGATATTTTTCTGTAAAAAGAAGTAAAGCATCAATGGTATCACTGCTAAAAAAGTGATGCCATTTTCTTTTGCCAGCAGCGAAAAAAAATAGGCTGCTAGTGAGGCCACCAATAACCAATAGTTCTTTCGTTGTAAAAATTTGAAGTAAAGGATCAAACTGCACAGGAGTAATAGCAGGCATAGGATCTCATCGCGGCCTTTTATATTGGAAACAACATCTGTATGAAGCGGGTGAACAACAAAAATCAACGATGCGATTATAGCTGCCGGCCTGTTATGTTTAAAGATATATTTATCGAGCAGGTACAAAAGTAAAACACACAATAAGCCATACAGCAGCACATTTACAAAGTGACTTAGCGACGGGTTTAATCCGAAAAACTGGTATTCGATCGCAAAACTGGCAACAGAAAGCGGACGGTACCTTCCACCAGATAATTCAGTATCCAGGTTGGTTACGTTTGCAAATGTTTCGTGTGAAAAAATATCAGCTATTCCCGCAAAACCCTTTTTAGTAAATGCATTTTCTGTGATAACAATACCATCATCTAAGGCATAACCATTGGTGATTGTATTGGAATAGATACCAAAGGCCAGGATAAAAACTATAGATGCCAGCAATTTGAAATTCCCGGTAGGGAAAAGTGGATTAAATGATTGCGGAACCGATGTTAGTGCCTCTGCAGAGGCTACCGGTTGGGGCTGGTAGATAATTTTCTTTTTTCTCGACATCCTGCTGATTACTGTTGCAGCTAAAAATATGAATAATTTTTAAACTATCATATTTTAGGATGGTCGTGATCAAAGTTGTTTAAAACTGCACTTAATAGAACAATGAACAAAAAAATTGCTGTTACACTTACCTGATAACGATACTTCTTCTCTGGCGTTGCAGGTTCCATAAATCAGCAACGCTGAATAATTTAGTATTGTTGCTATTTGATTTACCAGCAGTTGCGGCCACAGATGTTGAAAAAACTGTTGTTACCGTGTTGCTTGTTTGCTTAAAATTTATGTTGTCTTGCTTTTTCATTACTTTATCTTTTACTGTTTTTTTAATATTTTTTTACCTGATAACGATCGTTCTTCTTTGGCGTTGAATATTCCAGAGGTCGGCAGAACTAAACGTTTTTTGTTGAAGGTTTACAACTTCTTTTGCCAGTGTTTCATTAACTGTAGTTGTTAGGTTTTCCATTGCATTTTTACTTAACTGTGTAAATAAGTTGTTTGATGTTGCTTTCATGATCTTTATTTTATTTTTTAATTAATCACCCTTTCGGGCCTTTTTCATTTTGATAAAACAAAGATAAAGCGTTTTACAGTACTATGCAAAACAAAGTACCATGCTATTAAGTAGTAATCGGCAGTATTTATTAGCGGAAAAATGGCTATAAGCGTTGAAAACCAATAATTTATACTTAGTGTAATTTATTACTAGTTGTAAAAAACAGATTACATGAACGGAATTAGTGCCTGATGAGTGGTGAGGAATTTGCCGTAAAATGAGAAAACGGGAGAATAACTAAGGAGAGCGTTGGGTACTATTAATTTTATTTTATTATAGCAGAGGCGGCTCTAAAGCCACCTCTGCCGGAAGTAATTATTTAGAATCCCTGTTGTAAATTTCCCTTACGCATAAATATTTGCCGTCTTTCTTTTGAAAAACAGCTACATATTTACCAGTACCGGTTATTTTACCTGTGGCATCTTTAAACATAGATTTTCCAATTTCTGTGGCAAAATCACCCTGGGCATAAACATCCGTGGTTTCAAAGGCAATAGAAGAATACATGGGTGGTTTTGCGAAATCTTTTTCCTGTTGTTGCTGAATTGCCGATTTACCGGATAAAGTTGGTGCGCCATCCTGCATGCTCTGAGCATCTTCTGCATACATTGCCATCAAGGCATTGATATCTTTAGCGTTTAATGCTGCTGCCCAGGCGGTTTCTATGGCAGCAATTTCGGTGCGTATCTGAGCCAGATCGGGTTTTGCTGTCTCAGCCACTACAGGTTTTGCGTCCTCGGCACTAGTAGCTACCTCTGTTGTTTCCTTTTTAGCGGCATCCTGGCAGGAAACAAAACAAAGTAATAAAAAAGAGTAAAAAGTAAACTGAATTGTTCTTTTCATGTTGATTTTATTTAAAGATGAATAATAATACAATGCAAGATCCCGAAATAGTGGAAATCAAATTATTGCCTTTGCTACAGGCCACTCACTTTTAGTTCAGCTTCATCAATTTCCTGTACCCTGCTTACTTGCCTGTGCAAAAATGTAAACTGCAAAATCAACCACGCTAAAGCTATCATCATAGCGAATGCGAAAAGCGTGTACTGCCAGTTAAATGAATGTTTGATTGGCCCAACAGATTTAGCTCCAACGATGCGCCCGATATTAGAAATGGTCATATACAGTGTAAACTGTGTTGCTGAAACTTTTTTCCAGCAACATTGCATTGCCGTGGCAAAAATGCCAATAGTAGAAAATACATAGAGAATCTGGTATAGCACCATAAAGCCACTTATAAACCAATGGTTGCCCCAATAATTTTTTAAAAATGCCAGTAAAGAGATAACAGTGATCAATAGAAAAAAGTAAATATTAAGCATCCGTATTTTCCCAAATTTGTCTATTAATATTCCTCCTAACATCATTCCGCTAATTCCACCAACCAAACTGGCAGTGGCATAAAACTGTGAATACGCCTGGTCTGTCCAACCCAGCGCCTGCACCGTAAAAATGGGAATAAGTGTATCCATGTAATTGCATGCTCCCTGGCAAATAAAAGCGATTGAAGCAAACTTGAGGCTATTGCGTAGTGTAAACACTTTAAACAAGGATGTAAATATTAACTTCCAGCTGCTCACCTGCATTTTCTTCGTTTCAGCCGAAGCGATTCCTGAAGTCCAGGGAAGTAATTTTTCACCTGGCCTTTCTCTCAAACATAACGGCACCAGCATAATTAAACAAACAGCAAGGGATAACGTTAGTATGGCAGATGAAAAACCATATTTATGCAGCAGCCAGCTTCCTGTTGCCAAAGATGCGGATGTTCCCATGATTTTTGCTCCCCACATCAATCCATTAGCCCTTGCCTGTTGGTTTACGGGAATAATATCGATGGCCATTCCATCGGTGGCAACATCCTGGAAAGCGCCAAAAAAACCTACAGCAAAACCAGCGATCATAAATTGCCCCATATTATTTAACGGGTCAGGCACCAACGCCATTCCGATAAAACTCAACATTAACCCTAGTTGCCCAAACATAACCCAGGGCCTTCTTCGCCCCATAGGCAAATAAGTAAACCTGTCCATGAGGGGCGCCACAATAATTTTAAGGCTCCAGGGTAATCCAACAATTGCAACAAAACTTCCTATTTCGCCCGGTGTTTTTCCGTTCATGGCCATCCAGGCAGGAATACCAAAAAAGGCCATTCCCTCGGGAATACCCTGGGCCATATACAACGCAATAAAATTAAAATACCGTAAAAATTTATTCTGTGATAATGCAGGAAAAGTGTTGCGTTGTTTTTGAGTGATAATAAAAGCTGTTTCCATTAATAAAGAAATTTTATAAACACTGTAAAATTTCAACCGGTTTTTGAGATAGCAGACTTGCCAGTTTGTAGGTTATTTGTTGCCTTTTAATAGTTATCGCCAGTTGTTTTGCCATTAATAAATCTTCAGCATAAAATTGCTGCGTATTACTTTATTATGTGAGTACAAAATCTTCTATATATTAAAGATATTTAATAATTACCAGGACAAATTATGCGGCAAGTGGATTAATTCAGCAAATTTTAATATTGCTACCAATTTCACTGCAGAAATTAACCAGCATCATATTTTTTCCTGCTATATTTATAACACAGTGACCAGAACGAACTTTATACTATACTTTTTTTTCATCTACCTTTTTTTTTCGGGTAAAGGAATCCTTGCCCAAACCCCTGAATTATTCCAAACCGTTTCGATAGCACAAGGGTTATCGCAAGGAATGGTATTCGACATCCTGCAGGATAAGGAAGGTTTTTTATGGGTAGCTACCAAGAACGGCTTGAACCGATATGACGGATACGATTTTAAAGTTTTTTCCAACGACCCATACAACATTAATACCCTCAGCAGCAATACAATTTTTAAACTGTTTGAAGATTCGAAAGGAAGGATATGGGCTGGAACAGAAAATGCGGGCGTAAATGTGTACGATAAAAAAAGTGGCCGGTTTTTCAGAATACAGCACAATGTTTCAATGCCTGGCAGTCTATCGGGTAACACTATACGAACGATAGAAGAATTACCAGACGGAAGAATCCTGATTGGCGCATCAGGTTCGGGCTTAAACATCGTTGAACTGGCTCCTGATTTTTTTGAAAAATCTACTGCTCCTGTTATCACCAGGCTATCATTACCAAATGACGAACAGGTTTATGGTATGGGAAAAGATAAGAACAAGAATATGTGGATTGGTTCAATGGAAGGAATGGTGTATAGGTTTGATCCGTCTAAAAACAGTTTCATAGCATTAAACAATGCCACGCTGTTAAACAATGGATACCTAAACCCCGACGGATCATTACTTGTTAATAACAATCTTTTTCTTTACGATGGAAGAGACATTCTTCCTCTATTTGATATAAATAAAACGCCTGCCGGGAACGTTGTTTTGCGCTCAAAAAAAATGTTATGGGAAAATTTTCACCGTGAAACTGAATATTATGATATAGGTAAATGGGAAGCTGGTAAACCTGTAGAATGGGGTTTGCAATTTCCTGCCGATTTAAGACTCGTTTTTCCATTCCTGGTTGATCGTTCGGGTATCTTATGGTCGGGGTCTTTTGGATATGGCCTTAGGAAATACAACTCAGCCAGCAGTAAATTTAAAGCTGTTATACCTGGATATAGTATACGCTCAATTGTACCGGTAGGCGCTAACGATATTTTGTTAGGAGACCATGGTTATGAGTGGAAAATGCTAAAAAATGATTCTATTATCAGCCAACCATTCAGGCATATTTCAACGCTCACCGAAATTGACAATATTCAAATCACAAAATCCGGAGACTACTGGATCAAAAGTGATAACAAAGGCTATTTTAAATATACAGCAGCTTCCGGCAAACTTACTCCACTTCCTTTTGTAAATAATTACCAGGGGTCGGGTGATAAGCAACCCATGATGGAAGACAGCAAAGGTTATATTTGGTTTTGTGGATTGGGCGGGAAATTTACAAGGCTGCAGATTGCAACAGGATCTGTTGACAGCTTTAGCATCAATACTAATCCGGCGAAGCCGATTTTTCCGAAATCCATATGTACTGCTTTGTATGAAGACAAACAGGGTACTTTCTGGATCGGCACCCAGGAAGGATTTGCAAAAGTGAATTTCAGGAATACAGGAAGATCGTTACCGGAAATTAAATGGTTCTATAACAATATCAATAACAGAAATTCATTAAACTATAACCATGTATCCTGTTTCATGGATGACCCTGCAGCGCCGGATAAATATTTATGGATCTGTACCAAAGGTGGAGGATTAAACCGTCTTACAAAAAGCACCGGCGATTTTATTCATCTTACCACTAAAGATGGATTACCAAATGATGTGGTGTATGGCATTTTGTGCGATGATAAAAACAATATTTGGGGAAGTACCAATCGCGGTATTTTTTGTCTGCTTATTGATAAAGGCAAAGACAGTTTAAACCCGGTATTCAGAAATTTTACGAAAGCCTATGGCTTGCAGGATGATGAATTTAATACAGGAGCTTATGCAAAATTGCCGGATGGCCGGCTTGCCTTTGGTGGTGTAAATGGGCTGAATATTTTTGACCCTAAAGAAATTCTTTCTTCCGGCTTTATGCCTAATGTATTTATTACAAGCATTATGGTAAACAATATTCCTGTTATAGCCGGCGATAAAACCGGGGTTCTAAAAAACAGCATTGAAACCACCGAAAGCATCAGCCTGAATTATTTACAGGATATACTTACACTGGAATTTTCTTCCCTGGATTTTACTGCAGCAACTCAAAATAAATACAGGTATAAGCTTGAAGGTGCAGATAAAGACTGGGTAGAATCAGGCCCCCGCCGAACCGCTACATTCCTGCACCTGCCTCCGGGAAAATATATATTTAAAGTACAGGGATCAAATAGCCAGGGCATTTGGAGTAACAAGATTGCGGCCCTGGAAATTACGGTACTTCCGCCCTGGTGGAGAAGTACCTGGGCATATTTATGTTACGGATTATTACTCGCATTAGCTATAAGGGCCTATTTTAAATTTAGTGTAAACAGGGCAAGGTTAAAATCTCAACTAAATTTTGAGCAGCGGGAAGCTAAACGGATTAAAGAAGTAGACAGTTTAAAAACACAGCTATATACTAATATCACGCACGAATTCCGAACACCCCTTACCGTTATTTTAGGAATGGCACAACAGGTGGTAAATAAGCCCGGAGAGCATTTTGATAACGGTATGGATATGATTATCCGAAACGGAGAAAGCCTGTTAAAACTAGTAAATGAAATGCTCGACCTTTCCAAACTGGAAACCGGGAAGATGTCTTTACAACTGGTACAGGGCGATATTATTAATTTTCTCAGGTACATTGTAGAATCGTTTAATTCGCTTGCCGATAGCCAGCAGAAGCAATTACATTTCCTCTCCGAAATGGATGTATTTGAGATTAGTTATGATCCTGAAAAAATGCGGCAGATAGTGGCTAACCTTCTTTCCAATGCCTTAAAATTTACACCTGAAAAAGGAAACATATACATTACCGTTAGTAAGGAAGCATTGCTAACAGAAGCCGCAGGGGTTTCACTCGTGATAAAGGTAAAAGATACCGGTATTGGTATTCCCGACGGACAGTTGCAACATATCTTCGAACGGTTCTATCAACTGGACAACAGCCATACGCGAAAAATGGAAGGTACCGGAATAGGCCTGTCCTTAACAAAAGAACTGGTAAAACTAATGCAGGGAAATATTACAGTTAAAAGCCCTCCTACCGGCTCCAATAAAGGAAGTGAATTTACAGTTACGCTCCCGGTTAAAATTGCAGAAGGGAAACGGGATGACCTGCAGAAGCAGCTAGTGGGCGGCGTTACCAGCACGGCTGCAATCAGGCAACGCCCGATGCCTGAAGCTGTTTTAAATGATAGTTCAACTAATGGCAAACCTTTGATCCTGTTGGTGGAAGACAATGCAGACGTAGTAGCCTATACGGCCTCCTGCCTTCCCGATTACAAGTTAGCCGTTGGCAGGGATGGAAGGGAAGGACTTGAAATAGCCATTGAATTAATCCCCGATTTGATTATTACTGATTTAATGATGCCGTATGTAGATGGATATGAGATGTGTGAACAACTGCGTAAAAATGAACTAACCAGCCATATCCCCGTTATCATGTTAACGGCAAAAACGGATATAGAAAGTAAAATGGAAGGTTTGGAACGTGGCGCAGATGCCTACCTGGAAAAACCATTTAATAAAAACGAACTGCTCATCCGTATCAAGAAATTATTGGAATTAAGGAAGCATTTACAACAATATTATATCAAAAAAACCGGGCTGGCTGAAAATCAGCCAGGCGTTCCCGTTACAGAACTGCAAACTGAAATTGCTGCTGAAAATAAACAGGAAAACGCTTTTGTAAAAAAGATCAGGGAAACAATAGAAGCACATTTAACAGACACAGGATTTACGGTAGAACAATTGTGCAAGCAGATTTACATGAGCCATTCTCAACTACACCGCAAACTGGAAGCTGTAACCGGATGCTCTCCAAATAAATTTATCAGGATCATTCGTCTTAATAAAGCAAAAGAATACCTTAAAGATACCGACAACAGCATTGCATCAATTGCGTTGGAATGCGGGTACAATGATCCCGGATATTTTGCCCGCGTGTTTAAACAGGAATATGCCATTACACCACAGGAATGGAGAGTCAGCAATAGGGAAACCAGTTGATATATCAGTATGTTTAATAGTATCTGATGTCATTGCACACTGCTGGAAAATTACAATTTAATAACAGTAATATAGATCGCCTATTAATTAATTGACTCGAATATTTCCTACATTTCCATCAGCTTAAAAATTTACCATGAATAAAAGAGATTTGTGGCTTCGGTTAAAGGCATACCATTTTGAAAACATCGTTCCACCAAAATTATGGCTCAACATAGCCCGGGCTTTTGGCAGTACAAATGCTTCTACAAAAGCATTTGCAGCAAAAATTGCCCGTAAACACCAGTGGAAGAGTAAGTTTGCGCTGCAAGCTGTTGAAGAATATAAGAAGTTTGTTTACCTCGGACTGATAAGTAATTCTAATGTAACGCCTTCCAAAACGATTGACATCGTTTGGCATGAGCACCTCTTATTTAGTAAGGCTTACCGGGAGTTTTGTACAAATGTTATAGAAAGAAATTTCGACCACCAGCCCGAACTGATAGCAATTGCTGATCAAACCGGGCAGTTTAGCCGGCAGTATTTGGAAACGATTGAATTATATGAGAAAGAATTTGGAATAGTACCACCTGTAGCAATTTGGGGAAATACTAAATTTGACAAGGATATAAGTGACAAGAAAAATAATACGGCATTTTTAGCAACCAGCACGCATAGCGACCCATATTTTTCAGAAGCACCACTGTACACTCAATTTTCCGAAACGAATAGCCATAATTTTCCGGAGTTTAATGGCTATGATGGAGGCGACTTTGGGGGCGCAGGTGCCAGTGGTGATTGGTCGGCTGATAGCAGCAGCTCGGACAGTTCCGACTCGGGAAGCAGTTGCAGCAGTAGTTGCGGAGGAGGAGATTAGGTGAATGACTTACCTCAGAGAACGAAATCTTCATTTTGTAAATTAATTTCACCTGTTTTACGAACGGAATTTGCAACCGGAAAAAGAAACAGGATGAACAGATATTGTAAGATGTAATAGCATTATGATATAAAGCGAAAACATGGCTTAGCTGTGCTGAAATTTGCAGAAATATTGATGATTACATGCAGCTCAATCGTAATAATCTAACATCGGAATTGTATGTTCTGAAGCTTTGCAATTATAGGAATAATCACCAAACAGAAAAGCCGGCAGTTAAAATATCGGCTTACTTAGTTGAAAATTTTAGGTACCTACTACATACTGTTTAAAAAAATAGCCTCACAAATCAATGACTTGTAAGGCTATTTAAAATTGGTGCCCACGAAAGGAATCGAACCTTCACACCCTTGCGAATGGCAGATTTTGAGTCTGCTGCGTCTACCAATTCCGCCACATGGGCTACTATAAACGTTGGAAGGTTTAATGTTTCATGGTTAAAAAGTTCAAATCCAAGATTCCAATTTGAACAAACCATTAAACAACTTAAATCTTTAAACTGGATTGCAATATTACATCATCCCTCTAACCTATCCAAAATACGATTTAAATATTTTTTTTTGTAGTAATAAGCTTTCAATTCCTGCAAGGCTTCAGGCCCAATTTGCGTTGTAGCACTATTTTCTACTATCGGTTTTATTCCCTCATATAGGTTCGCAGTATAATCTGCTACTTCTTTTGAAACGGCAGCTTTGTCTCCTGCAGACACCGCTTCATTTATATCCATCATCTCCATTAGGAAATCGGGTGGCAGGTTATATTTTTCATTTTCTTCAATGACGCCTTTCTGCTGTAAGAAATATTCAATCGTTTTTTGATCACTTTTAAATATAGCAAAAGCTTTATTGATATCAGCCGTTAAAGCGAGTGCTTCTTCCTGTTCATGCTCTGTATGCCTGGTAAACAAATCGGGGTGACTTTGCCGCTGCAGCTCAAAATATTTTTTTGCCAACAGGCTACGATCTACTGCCGGCGCAACGGGAAGCCCGAATAATTGAAAATAATCCATACAACAAAGGTAAGCAGTTATACATGTTTTCTCTCCCAGGTAGTAAGCAAAGCTTCACTTTTTACACATAAAACTGCCTGATGTTAAATACCTGAAAAACTAATCTTTTTTAATAATTTCTTTTTATCCTTGTAACTTGCCGCCCAAAAGATTGCGATGCTGAAACTTGGATTGATAAGAGAGGGCAAAACGCCTGCTGATAACCGTGTAGCTTTAACGCCGGCCCACTGTAGGTGGATGAATAAAAACCAGCCAAACGTAAAAATTATTGTACAACATAGTGCAACCCGCTGCTTTACCGATAAAGAATATGAAATGGCCGGAGTGGAAGTAAAAGAGGATATGAGTGAATGCGATATCCTGCTGGGTATAAAGGAAGTTCCGGTACACATGCTTATGGAAAATAAAACCTACCTTTTCTTTTCTCATACAAAAAAACTGCAGCCATATAACCAGAAGCTGTTAAAAGCAATCATAGCAAAAAAAATAACCCTGGTAGATTATGAATGCCTGGAACATGAAGATGGCAAACGGATCATCGGCTTCGGCTTTTTTGCAGGCATCGTTGGCGCCCATAATGGGATGATGGCTTTTGGTAACCGTACAGGTCAATTTCACCTGGATAAAATTAACGGAAATAAGAATTTTCAGCAACTGATCCATACCTATTTTGGTTTAAAAGTTCCGAATATTAAAATAGCGGTTACGGGTAGCGGCAGAGTGGCACATGGTGTATTGGAAGTGATGAACCTGCTTGGCATCAATGAAGTAGAACCCGAGGACTTCCTGAGTAAATCTTTTCCATACCCGGCTTATGTACACCTTAAAGGAGCCAACCTGTATGAAAATAAAGCAACCGGCAAATATTCAAGAGAAGATTTTCACCATAATCCCGGCAATTATAACTGCATTTTTAACCGATACCTGCATCAAACAGATATATTGATGAATGGCATTTATTGGGAAAAATCGATCCCACGATTATTTGAATTAAAAGATATACAGTCGAACGATTTCAGGATACAAACGATAGCAGATATCACTGATGATATGAATGGATCTGTACCTTGCAACCTGGGCGATTCCACGATAGAAGATCCTGTTTATGGTGTAGATAAAAGCAGCTTTGAAAAAACGGCTCCTTACCTGCCAGGGTCTATAGACGTAATGGCAGTAGGCAACCTGCCAAATGAACTCCCACGCGATGCCAGTAGGTATTTTGGGGAGCAACTGATTAAACATGTATTAAAAGACCTGATTGATGGCAATAGCGGGATCATTAATAAAGCAACGATTGTGCAATCAGGAGAACTAACGCCGGAATATGACTACATGAATGATTACGCCTATGGAGATCAGGCAAATTAACCACACAACCGGCTGAGATGGATAGATGCTTTT
Organism: Ferruginibacter sp.; assembly: GCA_031411955.1. Taxonomy (GTDB): domain Bacteria; phylum Bacteroidota; class Bacteroidia; order Chitinophagales; family Chitinophagaceae; genus Ferruginibacter. The sequence continues at coordinate 36,236 of JANOCC010000046.1, read as the reverse complement.
GTAAAACCGTATCGAGGTAATTGCAGCTCAAAAAAAAACTTTGTCAAACTCGTATTTTAATTTCAAACAATTTACCATCCGGCAACATTTGTGCGCCATGAAAGTTTGCACAGACGCCAGTCTTTTTGGTGCCTGGGTAGCTGATAAAATAGAGAAGCGAGCAACTGTGCCCAACAACATACTCGATATAGGTGCCGGAACTGGTTTACTGAGTTTGATGCTGGCACAGAAATGCGACACTGCTATTGACGCAATCGAGATAAACGCTGATGCAGCTTTGCAGGCAACTGCTAATATAAAAGCGGCGCCCTGGAATAACAGGATGCGGCTAAAACAGATTGCTTTACAAGAATTTACCCCTGAAAGCAAATACGAAATTATTATCAGCAATCCACCATTTTTTGAATTCGATCTCCGATCTGAAAATGATAATAAAAATGCTGCCAAACATGACAGCACGCTTACATTTGACGAACTCGTTTCATTCATAAAAAAACATCTACACATTACCGGTATGGCTGCTGTTCTAATTCCATTCGCACGCTATGCATACTTTGTTTCGCTTTTAGAAGGAGCAGGATTATTTATCCAGGAATCATTGGCAGTAAAACAAAGTCCCACTCACACACCGTTCCGCTGGATGTTAATATTTTCACACAAGGAAATAACAAACCCACCGGTGAATGAATTAACCATCAAAGATTTAAATGGAAATTACAGTAAGGAATTCTCGTTCCTGTTAAAAGACTACTATTTAAAATTGTAAAGAAAAGAACATGCTTGACGAAGTGAATTTTTATCTTACTTTGAATAGTTCGCTTCCACTATATCCGTTATTTTTTACCATTCTGCCCGGGCTGTAGGACTAACAGACATATCGGAGAAATCGTTTGCCAAATATTTATAATAGGCAGTAATTGCTATCATTGCTGCATTGTCTGTACAATATTCAAAAGCCGGAATAAAAGTTTTCCATCCCTGCTTCTCTCCCATGGCAATGAGACCAGCTCGCAGGCCGCTATTAGCGCTTACGCCGCCCGCTATGCAAATATTTTTTATGCCCGTTTGTTCTGCCGCCTTTTTAAGTTTATTCAGCAGAATGCTTACGATACGCTGTTGCACAGATGCGCAGATATCAGCCAGGTTGTTATCAATAAATTGCTTTCGTTCTTCGCTGCTGGCAGAAAAAACCTCTTTAAATACCAGGCTGGTGCCGGCATTCTGTAAAAAATACAATATCGATGTTTTTAGTCCGGAGAAACTAAAATCGAGTGCAGGTATATTGGGCTCGGGAAATTTAAATGCCGCAGGGTTACCCAGTCTTGCATATTTATCTATTAACGGTCCACCGGGGTAAGGCAACCCCAATATCTTTGCTGTTTTATCGAAAGCTTCTCCTGCTGCATCATCAATTGTTTTACCAATCACGGTAAGTTCTGTTGGCGATTTGCAAAGAACGATCTGTGTGTGCCCGCCACTAACCGTTAAACATAAAAATGGAAATTCCGGTTTTGGATCTGCCAGTAAATTTGCCAGCACATGTGCCTGCATGTGATGTACGGCAATTAATGGTTTATCAAGGGCCAATGATAATGATTTGGCAAACTGTGCACCTACCAGCAAGGCGCCAATCAAACCCGGGGCACTTGTAAATGCTACCGCATCAATATCTTCCAACTGAAACCCGGAGCCTTTAATGGCTGCGTCTACCACCGGCACAATGTGTTGCATATGCGCTCTGCTGGCTAGTTCGGGAACCACGCCACCGTATTGTGCATGTACCTGTTGCGTGGCAATTATATTAGAATATATTTTTCCATCGGCGCATACAGCTGCTGCTGTTTCGTCGCAGGAAGATTCTATAGCAAGGATGATGGGCAAAATTTGAAATATTTTAATTTTTATAATTAATACTTTTTAAGGGCGGATCATTCAGAAGCCAAATTTCGCCATGCTTGTCAGTCGTATATTAAGCCAGACAACGGTGCTTCATGAAATTCATCATTATAACCCGACTTCGACAAGCTCAGCCTGATAATGCTGCTTAACCAGGGATGCTTCAATACGACCCCAATTCGATAAGCTTAGCCTGTGCTAATCCTGAGCATCTTGAAATATAAACGGCGTAATAGGTTACAATAAAAACCTTGATCAAAATAAAAAAAATCAACTTCTAATAGCTACCACAGGATCCATTTTTGCTGCTTTGGATGCAGGAAAAATACCTGCTACAATACCCACCACCAGGCAAACCAGTATCGTAATCACCAGCATCGGCAAAGAAATATAAATTGGAAAATCTAACAGGCGGGAAGAAATAATTGTTCCTATCCAAACGAATAACAACCCGAAAGCCCCACCCATAAAACAGAGTACTACTGCCTCCAGTAGAAACTCAAATAAGATAGTTCCCTTTTTAGCACCGATTGCTTTTTTAAGTCCTATCACAGGCGTTCTCTCTTTAACTGTAACAAACATGATATTAGCAATACCAAACAAACCAACTACCAGGCTGATGCCACCAATGATAGCACCCACTATATTTAAAATAGAAAAGAACCCGGTGATAGCCTGGCTAAATGCTTCCACACTATTTAAAGAAAAATTATCATCCTGTTTTGGCCCCAGTTTCCTGATCTGACGCATAATTCCTCTAAGCTCATCGCTTAATGCTGCAGTGGTTACACCGGCTTTTCCATTGGCGACTAATATTGGATTTGAATTTTTTTCCTGAAAAAGCTGCTTACAATATTTGTAGGGCAGCATCACACAATTATCATAATCCCAACCAATAAAATTTTTCCCTTCTTTGTTTATAACACCAACAATGGTTGTTTTACGGCCCTTCACTTCTATCTGCTTACCCAGCGCCCTTTCAGCTGTACCAAAAAAGCTTTCGGCATTGGCAAATCCTATAAGGCATACATTGCTGCCAGCATTAAACTCACTTGATGAAAAGAAACGGCCATGAGAAAATTTAATTGGCTGAATACTCATCTGCGCCTCGGTGATACCATACACCCCGGCACTTTGTATCATGTCGTCTTTGTGTGAAATGTTATCGCGGGTTTGCATGAGGAAAGAAACATCACCCACTAATACAGCCCGCTTTTTTATCATGTCGGCTTCTTCATACTCCATCACCGGCCTGGCCCGGAATTTCCAGAAGGGTTGATCGGGGCCGCCGCTATAATCCCACTTATCTATATAGATAGTATTATCTCCCAGGCTTTTTACTTCTGCTTGAATATTTCGTTCCAAACTATTTACTGCTGCCAGTACACCGATAATACAAAAAATGCCGAAGGCAATGCCTGTAAGGCTAAGGGCACTGCGCAATTTATTTGCCCTTAACTCCTGGAAAGTGAGCCGTAAAGAATTTTGCAGGATGTTGAGCGATTTGCGCATAGGTCAAAATTAAGCCAGGCGAACTGATTGAAAGATAAATTTGTGCTGAGCGGAGAAATGCCGGTGCATGCGATCAGCAAGAACCAATCATCAGCCACCACATTGCTTTCAACTTTATTTTCAGTGATTCGTTATTTGCCTCTTCCCCAGCCAAGCCAGTCGTTTCCATTAGCATATAGCATCAGTGCGAGCAGGATCACCATCCCAACGATCTGTGCATATTCCAGAAACTTTTCACTTGGCTTGCGGCCGGTTACCATTTCTACCAGTGTAAATAATACGTGGCCACCATCCAGCGCCGGAATTGGCAACAGGTTCATAAATGCCAGTACAATGGAAAAGAATGCAGTGATTCTCCAGAAATTTTCCCAATCCCATCCCTGTCCGGGAAAGATATTGGCCATTCCTTTAAATCCACCCACGCCCTTGTAAGCGCCGGTTTCAGGAGAGAGTATCAATTTAAACTGATCGATATAGTCTTTCAAAGATGTCATAGCCAGGTTAAATCCCGCAGGAAAAGCACTAAAGAAACCATAAGTTGTATGCCTTACCTGGAAAACACCCAGGCTATCGTATTGCTTATTGGTTAAAACAGTGGGGCTCATTCTTCCTTCCTCATTAAGTTTAACCGGCAGTACCAGCAATGAGCCATTTCTGTTAACGGTGAGCATTACCTGCTGATTTTTTTTGGTACCAAAATAAGCTGCAGCTTCATCCAGGAAGTTAATCTCCAGCGAATCTACTTTAACGATCTTGTCCCAATATTGTAGCCCTGCTTTTTTTGCCGGCGTGGAATCCAGTTTATCAAAATCGCCCATGATGGCGGGTATGCGGGGAATCATCAAACGGCCTTTTGTCTTCTTCTTTTCTACCAGTTGCCCGATAACACTCACTGGTATCTGAACAGTTTCTGGTTTACCGTTTCTTTCTATTTCAATTTGTCCGCCGCCACTGAATAATATCTTCTTTGGAGCATCTTCAAAATATTTTACAGTGTCTTTATTTACAGAGATGATCTTGTCGCCGTCCCTCAATCCGATTTCATACATCAGCGAATCCTGCACCCATATCCCGTTTTTAAGTGACTGATTGGGAATTTTATCTTCTCCCCAAACCATTAATATTCCTGCATAAATTACAAAGGCTAGTAGTACATTCACTGTTACACCTCCAATCATGATGATCAACCTCTGCCATGCCGGCTTACTGCGGAATTCCCATGGTTGTGGAGGAAGTTTCATTTGCTCTTTGTCCATGCTTTCATCCACCATTCCGGCGATCTTTACATATCCACCTAACGGCAGCCATCCGATACCGTAAGTTGTTTCCCCGATCTTTTTCTTAAAAATAGAAAACCAAGGATCAAAAAACAGGTAGAATTTTTCTACGCGGCATTTAAACCATTTGGCTGTAATATAATGCCCCCATTCGTGCAACAAAACCAGTATAGAAAGAGATAATAATAATTGTGCTGCTTTTAAACCTACACTAGACCAATCAATTGCTAATAATATCATAGAGAACTAAACCCGGTAAGGGTGAATTTTATTTGTTATTTAATTTGAGGGTTGCAAGGTTTAAGGGTTGCAAGGTTTAAGGGTTTAAAGGTTTAAGGTCATTTAAATGGACTTTTTTGCGACTAAACTTTTTTATGTCTTAAAACTTTTTGATAACTTATCTTTTTAAATTTTTTAATACCTGGTCCTTTTTAAATTTTTCAATACCTGGTCCTTTTTAAACTTGCTAATAACTTATCCATTTTAACTTGCTAATACCTTATCCATTTCAAACTTATAGATGACTTATCGTTTTTAACTGTTCCTTTAGAGCTTCATTAAAGATGCCGCAAAGTTACGGGCCTCTCCATCGCTGTCAAAATATTCCTGCAAAGTTGGATTCTTAATAAAACTGATCGCATCCATCGTTTTTTCAACAACAGCAGTAATGTCCAAAAAGCCGATGCGGTTCTTTAAAAAAGCCCATACTGCAATTTCATTAGCTGCATTAAGAACACAGGCAGCATTTCCTCCTTTTTGCAAGGCTTCAATGGCAAGCCCCAGGTTTCGGAATGTTTTAAAATCGGGTTCTTCAAAATTGAGCGCAGGATACTTCCTAAAATTAAGGCGGGGGAAATCATTTTTAATTCTTTGTGGAAATCCAAGCGCATACTGAATAGGCAGTTTCATATCGGGCAATCCCATCTGGGCTTTAATGCTGCCATCTTCAAACTGTACCATGCTGTGAATGATACTTTGTGGATGAATCACCACTTCTATCTGCTCAGGCTGTAAATTAAACAACCACTTCGCTTCAATCATTTCCAATCCCTTGTTCATCAGTGTTGCCGAATCTATGGTAATTTTTGCGCCCATCGTCCAATTTGGGTGCTGCAAAGCATGGTCGCGTTTCACATTAACTAAAAAGTTAGGTTTTTTACCAAGAAAAGGGCCTCCGCTTGCTGTAAGGATAATCCTTTCTATTGGGTTTCTCGCTTCACCCACCAGGCATTGAAAGATAGCGGAATGTTCGCTGTCTACCGGAATAATTGGCGCCCTGTTGTCCAACGCCATTTTCATTACGATATCACCTGCCACTACAAGGGTTTCTTTATTGGCCAGGGCAATCACTTTCCCTTTTGAAACAGCTTTCAATGTAGGTTTTAACCCGGCAAATCCTACAATAGCAGCAATCATTACATCGTAAGTATCAAAATCAGCAACTTCTTCCAGCGCAGCTGCTCCGCAAAAAACTTTGATACTGGTAGATCCCAAAGCAGCTTTCACCTTTTCATACTTCTTTTCATCTCCTATTACCACTGCATTGGGCTTAAATTCCAATGCCTGTGTTATCAGTAATTCATCATTCGTTTGAGCTGTAAGAATTTCTGCTTCAAAAATATCGGGGTTTGCACGAACTACATCCAAAGCCTGCGTGCCAATTGAACCTGTAGAACCAAAGATTGCTATGCGTTTTTTTGCATCAGCTCCTGCCATATCAAGGATTTTATTTTGAATTATTTATATATGAAGGGCAATTTAATGCAATATACGTTGCCAGCACTCATTCGTTTTGCTAAAAAATGACTGGATTTTTATATAAGTGTTAGTTAACAGCAATAGTTCAGGTTTTTTTAGACGAAATTTTACTTTGCCAACCATTGCTATTTATAAAACGATTACTTCCTTTCGATTGTGAGATGCTAATACTGCTTCAATAATACGCATCACCATCAGCCCTTCTTCTGCACTAACCGGTAACGCGGTCCCCTCGATTAAAGCCTCGTACAGACTGTCATAAAAGTCACCGTAATTTCCCTGCAAAGTTGGCACTGATGAACGAATCTGTTCCCCCTCCTGCATTATATTAATGATTCCCTGCGCTGCCAGCGGCTCAATACCCCAAAATTCTGCTGAGGGCAACGAGCCATTTTTAAGTTCTTCTTCCTGGATATCTGCCATTGCTTTTACAAATGAACCATGCGTTCCATGCAGGCAATAGGCAGCGGGCTGTTCTTTAACAATCAGACTTGCTTTTAAACGAACCGTGAGTGATGGATAAAACAGAAGAATATCAAAATAATCATTAACAAGTGATAAAGGCCTTTGTACTCTTAAGTAACCGAAAAGCGATTGAGGCATTCCAAAAAGTACCAACGCCTGGTCTATCAGATGTGGACCGAGGTCGTGTAGCAAACCAGACCCGGGATTAATGGTTTCTTTATGTTGTTTCGGACTTAGGTTAAGGTTATACCTGTCGAAATGAAATTCTGCTTCTACGATCTTTCCCAGTTGGCCATCCTCAACGATCTTCTTTACCGTTTTAAAATCACTGTCGTACCGGCGATTTTGATACACACACAGTTGACGGCTTCTCTCCTTTGCCAGTTTGATCAATTCTTCTGCTTCACTAGCGGTAACAGTAAACGCTTTCTCTACCAATACATGCTTGTTTGCCAATAAAGCTTTCTTAGCAAATTCAAAATGAGTATAGTTGGGCGTGTTCACCACCACCATATCTATTAAGTCATCCAGCAACATTTCTTCCAAACTATCGAATGATTTTATATGAGGATAAACAGCAGATGCTGATTTAGTGCTGCGTTCCCAAACCGCATATAAATTAAATCCCTGGTGAAGATGAATGAACGGTGCATGAAAAACTTTACCACTCATGCCAAAAGAACAAAGTGCAGTATTGATTACTTTCATATTCTTCAATTCAAAGTATGGATGAAAAAAAACAGCTTGCTGAATTATCATGTTACTTGCAGCAGCAAGCTACAAGCTACTAACTTTCAGTTGCATTCATCAAAAACCCCTTTAAGGCGTCTGCAATCCTTCTATCATTACCGAGCCTGGCCACTTTGTTTTGTCCGCCCAGTTTACCAATGCTTTTCATGTAATTAACAAATCCGTTTTTTTGCACCGGTGTGATCTTTAAGGGCTGAAGAATATTTCCACTAATAAGGTCATCATAATAAACATTCTTTTTACGAAGATTATCATCCAGGTTTTTAGCAAAAGATGTAAGGTCGGCAGGAAGTTTTTCAAATTCGATGAACCATTCGTGATAACTTTTTCCTTTGTCGGAACTAATATAAGGGGCTACTGTAAACTCTGTAAGATGAATATTTTCCTGGCTAGCGGAGGCAAGGATAGCAGCTTCTACTTCTTCAACAATAACATGCTCGCCAAAGGCGGAAATAAAATGCTTGGTACGTCCGCTTACTACCAAACGATATGGCTCTTTAGATACGAATTTAACTGTATCGCCAATGTTATAAGCCCACAAACCTGCATTGCTGCTGATGATCAACGCATAATTCTCTCCTACCTGAACATCCTTCAACATCAGCCTGGTTGGAGTTTCATTTTGCAATTCAGCAACTGGTATGAATTCAAAGAAAATACCGCTATTAGTATTCAACAACATGCCCGGTTCTTTTTGCGTATCCTGGAATGCAAAAAAACCTTCGCTAGCCGGAAACAATTCAATCGTATCTATATTTCGGCCAATGCTTTCCGTTAGTTTTGATTTATAGGGTTCAAAATTCACTCCGCCTTGCACCATTACGCTGAAATTAGGGAACAATTCACCGATTTTTTTACCAGATCTTTCTATCAGCTTGTCAAAATACATTTGCATCCAGGGTGGAATACCGCTGATCAAAGTCATGTTTTCGTTGATGGTTTCCTCAACGATCTTTTCGAGTTTTTGCTCCCAGTCATCTATACAATTGGTTTCATATGATGGAAGCTGGTTGGCGCGGAGGTATTTTGGAACGTGGTGGTTAACGATACCGCTTAGCCGCCCTGTAGGAATCCCGCCAATTCTTTCAAGTACAGGTGATCCACTCAGGAAAATTAATTTACCATTGGTTAATTTTGTATTCCCGGTTTCTGCTATATAACATAGCAAGGCGTTGCGGGCAGTATTAATATGATTGGGAATGGAATCTTTGGTAATGGGGATATATTTAACTCCGCTTGTTGTGCCGCTTGTTTTGGCAAAATAAATGGGAACTCCTTTCCACAGTACGTTATGTTTTCCTTCCTTGATCTTCTCTATATATGGTTTAAAAGCTTCATAATCCCTCACAGGTACCTGCTTTACAAAATCCTCATATGTCTTGATATTATTAAACTGGTGGTCTTTACCAAACTGCGTTTTTTGGGCTGTTTTTATCAGTTGATTGAATATCTGTAGCTGATCTGCCTGGGCAGTGAGCATTCCTTTTTTAATTTGCCGTGCTATATAATTGGCAAATGGTTTTGCGAGAAAAGATTTTATTTTCATTTACAATGCACTTAAGATCACTTTTTAATAATTATTAACCTGTATAAATACGCAGATCCACAGCATCAATTACAATTACATTGCCATTCTTTTTCCAGGTCTATTACCGTTACAATAACCAACTCCCGGTCATGTGGAGCAACAACGATCCGTACATGTTGTTTGTCATGAGTAATTCCTTCCAACGGATATGTTTTACCTTTTGAATTCTGTTCCACTTTGCTGTAATTGATATTACCGTGTTCAATAATTTCTTTTACTTCAGACTCATCGATTTCCCTGCAATCCATCCTGCAACGGGCATGTTTACTATAGCGAATATGATCAATATCCCTTTCAAAAGGCAGGTCTATTTGCTGAACGGTATCTGCTAAAATTGCAGGAAGTTCTGAATTTACCTGTCTGTATGTTTTAGGCCCGCGCTGGTTCGATCTCACCCAAATAAACAATGCTGCTGCTGCAATAAGTAAAATATATGGAAGGTATTTTTTGATCACGTTGCAAGGTAAGTAATTCGAGCTGGAAAAGAGCTCATATTACCAGCGAGAAACTTATAATATGGGCGTTAATTTATTCAAAAAAGGATATTTTAAAAACACGCAGCAAAAGATCTTATCAGCTTCTGGAGGCTATATCTTGCCATTAAGAACTATAAATTAATGTATTTTTGCGCCGATGAGTAAAACTGTTGCCTTACATACACTGGGCTGTAAACTTAACTTTAGTGAAACCACTTCAATTGGCAGGTTATTGGAGAATGATGGATTCATTAAAAAAGAATTTGATGAAGTGGCAGATGTATATGTAATAAATACCTGCTCGGTAACGGACAATGCCGATAAGGAATGCCGTTACCTTGTAAGACGAATTCAAAAGAAGGCACCGGAAGCAATGATAGTGATCACAGGTTGTTATGCGCAATTAAAGCCGCAGGAAATTGCTTCAATCCCGGGTGTAAACCTGGTTCTGGGAGCAGCTGAAAAATTTAATATTGCCGGTCATCTAAAAGAATTAACCAAAAATGACCCCGCCAGGATATGCAGCTGCGATATTGAAGACGTGAATGAATTTACGGCTACTTATTCAGTTAATGAACGCACCCGTACTTTTTTAAAGGTTCAGGATGGCTGCGATTATAACTGCAGTTTTTGCACCATACCCATGGCAAGAGGAAAAAGCAGAAGCGACCGTATTGAAAATGTTATTAAAGAAGTTGCCGACATTGCCGCCGGCGGAACGAAAGAAATTGTACTCACGGGTATTAACCTGGGAGATTTCGGAAAAGGATTTACCGGAGGTAAAAAGCATGAGGAAAATTTCTTCGACCTCGTTCAGGAATTGGAAAACAATGCTTCAATAGAACGTTTCCGTATTTCATCTATAGAACCTAACCTGTTGAGCAACGAGATGATAGAATTTGTAAGCAGCAGCAAAAAATTCATGCCTCATTTTCATATACCGTTGCAAAGTGGCTGTAATAAAACTTTATCGGATATGCGCCGGCGTTACAAACGCGAATTATATGCGGAAAAAGTAGATCTCATCAGGCTGATGATGCCAGATGCCTGTATTGGTGCTGATGTAATTGTGGGATTTCCCGGAGAATCTGATAGCGACTTTAATGAAAGTGCCCGCTTTATAGAACAATTGGATATTGCCTATTTGCATGTATTCACTTATTCTGAACGAGATGGAACATATGCGCTGGATATAAAGCCGGTTGTGCCGGTGCAGGTGAGGAATGAAAGGAATAAGATCTTAAGGAATTTGAGTTATGCCAAAATGCAGGCATTTACTCAAAAGCATATCGGGCAAACCAGGAAAGTGTTGTTTGAAACGGCCAATAAAAATGGCATGCTGGAAGGCTATACGGATAATTACATTAAAATTACCGTGCCTTATAAAGCTGAGTGGGAAAAGGAGATTGTAGATTGGGTAATTTAAAGATAAACAGGATGCTTACCTTATAACTGGTTCCATTGTTTGTGGGCCAGCAGTTTATTAAAAGTTGCCCGGTTTTTATCATCCGACAAACCTCTGAGGTGCCGTTCATGATGCATATCAGTGCCAACAAATGAAACAAGGTCATTTTTCAGCAGGTACTGTGCAACTTTAAATGCTTCTTTACCATAATAACCTGTAAGGGATAATAAATTTACCTGCAGAAGGAAGCCAAGGTCGGCCAGGTGATGGTACATCTTATAATTACCGTAATAATAAGGATAACGTTCAGGGTGCGCCAGTATTGGAGAATATCCTTCCATAATAATGGCAAACGACATCTTACCCGGATCTTCCGGGATAGACGCATATGAAAACTCTGTGAGTATGATATTGTCTTTTAAAGTGAGCAGCTTTACTTTATCATTCAATAATTCAAAAAAATAGCTGTCCAGCATATACTCTGCAGCTGCGCTAACTTTAAAATCTATTTTCTGCTTCTTAAGTTCCTGTTGCAATAAGGCCAATGCACTGTTGATGGTGGTTGCATCATTTCGATACAGGTCGCCAATAATATGTGGAGTTGCGATAGATGAGGTAACACCCATATCCATCAAGCCTTTAATAAGCATGACAGAGGTCTCTAAATCAGGAGAACCGTCATCAATACCAGGAAGAATATGAGAATGAATATCCGTTGTAAAAGGAAAATATGCACTACCCTGTTCCGGTGATTTTTTATTTTTAAAGAAAGAGAACATGGTTTTTATTTATTAGGCAGGCTTACGAGTACGGGTTCCTGCTGGTACACTTTGCAACATGCTTTTATTTCTTATAATACTGGTGTACTTTACCCAGTGGTTTAAGAATAGAAACGATAAATGCAAAGGGAATACTGTTTTTTTTCATGGCAAGGTAATCTCTCCTGTTTGCCCTGAAACGCTGGCGAAAGCTACTATTGCTTTGTCCACCACTTCTCATTTTCACAATAAGTTTAGGAAGATAATAAGAACTGATCCTATACTTATACAGGTATCGTGCCATAAACTCATAATCGGCTGCGCTGTAATAGTGGTTTTCATAACCACCATATTTTTTAAAAAGCTCCCGTTTAAAATAAAATGTGGGATGAGCGGGCATCCAGCCAACTTTAAACAGGCTTCTTTTATATTCTTTCCCCTTCCAGATCCTGTGTATTTTATTGGTATCTGTTGGATCTACGTATTCGAGGTCGCCATAAATACTATCCACCTTCATTTCTTCAAAAGCGTTCACCACCCAATCCATTACCTCGTCAGAATCCAGCATATCATCGCTGTTCAAAATCCCAATCACATCACCTGTCGCCATTTCCATTCCCTTGTTGATGGCGTCATACATTCCCTTATCTGTTTCTGATATCCATTTTGCAATATGCGATTCGTATTTTTTTATTATAGCTACAGTACCGTCTCTCGACTTGCCATCGATGATAATGTGTTCAATGTTTTTGAACTTTTGGTTTATAACAGACACAATACAATCCTCCAGGTATTTTTCAGAATTATACGTTGCTGTTATAAGCGTTACTTTCATTTTTTGCACGTTATTTAGGTCCTAATACTTTACAATAATAAAATTTTATTGCTAAATCAACCTGCAATGTGATACTATTTTCTGGTTATTAATATATTTTCTATGGCCAGCATATCCATTTGAGTGCGTGAATAACAGGCCAATGCCTCTTCCGGCGTATTTACTATTGGTTCATTTTCGTTGAAAGAAGTGTTCAATAAGATCGGCACACCTGTTTTTCTGCGAAATGTTTCAATTAAAGCATAATACCGGGGGGAAATGGTTTTGTCCACCGACTGTAGCCTGCCTGTTCCATCTACATGGGTAACTGCAGGAATGGAAGCACGTTTTTCCATCTTTATAGGAAATACTTTTTCCATAAACGGTACAGGCTCATCCAGTTCAAAATATTCACCCACATATTCCTTTAGAATAGAGGGCGCAAAAGGACGAAAACTTTCCCTGCGCTTTATTTTAAGGTTGAGTATTTCTTTGGCATCATTTCTCCTCGGATCGGCAATGATCGACCTTCCACCCAGGGCCCTTGGCCCAAATTCTGCCCTGCCACTCATCCAACCAACAACCCCACCGTTAATAAGACAGTCTGTTACCGCCTCATACATTGCTTCATCACTCAACTGCGTGTATGCGATCCCTTTAGCATCTAACATTGCCTTAATTTCTTCGTTGCTAAAATGGCTTCCTGTGTAAGCAGAATAAATTGGCTCCTGTCTTTCTAATTGTAATAACTGGTGCTGTACATACAGTGCTGCACCCATTGAAATGCCGGCATCATGGCCTGCCGATGGGATATAAACATTTTTGAATCCTGTGTTTCTGGTTATTTTACCATTTGCAACACTATTTTGCGCCACACCGCCGGCAATACAAACACTGTCTAAACCGGTTTTTTTGTGTAAATGATTTAAGATATGAAAGAGGGTGATCTCAGCCATTCGCTGCACGGAGGCGGACATGTCCTTATGATACTGGCTCAGTGGCTCATCCTTTTTCCTTGGTTCACCAAACTTCTCTATCATGTAAGGGCTGTACATGGGAGACACTACCGGTATATGATCGTCGCCATAAGTAATTACACCTGCTGTTCCTTTTCGGAAATATTTCAAATTCAATTTAAACAAACCATTGTCAGTTAATTGAACAACATCCTCCAGCTTTTTTGTGTATTTAGCTTCGCCATAAGGCGCCATCCCCATTACTTTATACTCATCGCCATAATGAGGAAATCCCAGTAACTGTGTAAAGGCGGTATAAAATATTCCAAGAGAATGCGGAAAATCTATAGAATCAATTACTGATAGATCATTGCCTTTGCCAACTGCTGTCATGGTAGTAGAAAAATCACCAGATCCGTCAATTGATAAGCAGGCAGCTTCGTTAAAAGGAGACGCAAAGAATGCCGAAGCAAGGTGGCTTCTATGGTGTTCAATATTTTTTATCTTATCAATAAATATAGATTCTGGCAATCCCGAAAGCTGCGACAATTCATTTCCGATAGATGCCACTTTCCTGCTATTTGAAAGCCTGTCTTTTACGGCGCCAAAACTTCCGGCCGGGTTAGCGGCCAGGTATAATAACTTATTCAGGATCTTGGCTTTTGGATCTCTTCCGATTGCGAAATAATCTACTTGTTCATAAGAAACACCAGCTTCTTTTAAACAAAAATCAATGGCAAGTTTTGGAAATCCTGCCCAATGTTTTACCCTTGTAAACCTTTCTTCTTCTATCGCGGCAATCATCCTGCCATTTACAAATATCGCAGCCGATGAGTCGGCATGATATGCATTAATTCCTACTATTGTCATTATTGATATTAACTAAAATTGAAAATAAATAAACTGGCTTACAGGCCTTAAAAATACAATTACCAGCGCAATCATTACGGATAACGTTGTTATATAAGTTAGCTGTCCTAAAAATGTATTTTGAATTACCGGTATTAAATACCTGTGAACCAGGTAAGCCAGTACGATCAGCATCATCAGGATGAAGGTTATAAGGTAGATATTCTCACGCATACCAAGCCAGGTATATTGAGAAGGATCGATCAGTTTGAGAAAATAAGAATTTACAGTTGCCATGTTGGAAACCCTGAATGGTATCCATCCCAACATTAATAAAGGCAGGGAAATACACCAACCTGAAATATTTAAAATGTGTCTGTTTAAACCTTTTGTGAACGGCGAAATGATGCGGTGGATGGTTACCAGCAAAGCATGGTAAAGGCCCCAAACAATAAAGGTCCAGTTGGCGCCATGCCAAAACCCCATGATGGCCCAGGTTAAAAATAATGCTGTGTATCCTTTAATGCTATTGCTATTGCGTATTTCTGATATAGCTTCCTGTTTTTCATACACTACTTTTTTGCCGGTTAAAGGTATATACAGGTAATCTTTTATCCAGTTAGAGAGGGAGATATGCCAACGTTTCCAAAAAGCTTTTGGCGAAACGGCGAGGTAAGGGAAATTAAAATTCTCAAAGAAATGAATTCCCATCATTTTTGCGCAGCCGATGGCAATATGAGAATAAGCACAAAAGTCGAAATAGATCTGGAAACCAAATAAAAATGCCAGGGTAAAAATATCTATAGCGCTTAGTGAAGTTACTCCCATTGCAAACCCCTGATCAACCATCGGTGATATGTTATCTGCTACTACAACTTTCAGGAAAAGTCCGAATACTAACCTTTTAAATCCTTCAATAATATACGTCCAGTTAAATGCCGGCCGTTTATTAAATTGGGGAAGAATGTCAGCTGCCCTTAAAATAGGCCCGGCAATCAGGTGTGGAAAGAAAACCAGGAAACTGAGATAACTCATAAAATTCTTTTCCGGCTTAATATGCCTCCTGTAAACATCTACGGTATAACTGATAGTTTCAAATGTGTAAAAACTGATACCGATAGGTAATATGATCTTTAGCGCAGGTAACAGGCGCACATCATTGCCCATAAAATTTAATAGATCCTGAAAATTATCCTTAAAAAATACCAGGTACTTAAAATAGAATAGTATTCCAAGGTTTAATATGAGGCTAATAATAAGGTATCGTTTACGGCTGCGAGGCTCCTGTTGCTTGTCAATTTCCCTGGCAACAAAATAATCCAGTACAGCTGCAAAGATCAAGAGTAAAGTGTACGCCGGTTTCCAAAAGCCATAAAACATAAGGCTCGATAAAGCGATCATCCATAACCGTAATGTTTTGGGAAGCAGCCAGTACATTACCACCACTATCGCAAGAAACAACAAAAAAGTAACTGAATTAAAGATCAATAGTTAGAATTTAAAATAATCCTGCTAATGGTATCTGCAATCAGTTTATGGCCGGGCTGCTGAAAATGCATGAAATCTATCTCTTCGTCTTCCCCTACAGAAGTGGCTATCTTATTGCCCCAATACTTTGCAGGAACCAGTGCTTCCAGGTTAATAAAATCTGCACTTCCAGCCCTGCAATCTTTTTCAACCCGGGCTTTAAATTCACTATAACCATTTAGGTCGTAAGGTTGCGTTACGTCATTTCTTATGGGCGGAACATAAACAACAAGATGAATGTTTTGATCCCGGCAAAATTTGATAATATTCAATAATGCTGCATGGTTGCTTTGGAATTTTCCGGGAATCATTTTTCTAACTGTGGTGGCCTTAATGCCGAGCAGAAAATTTCTCCAACGGTAAACATCGTTGAACAGATTTCCCCTGATATCGCCTCGTTGCATCCAGATCGTCCAACTACTCTTTAACTTGCTATCCAAATATATTTCAGAATATTCCTGGGCTGTTTGGTCCAGCGCTTTCATATCCTGGTCCTTTATTTCACCAGCTGGTTCCGAAGCTTTAAGTGTAATTATAGATGGAACATCTGCCACATATTGTTTAAACTGTTTGCCGGTAAGCATATCCGTTACCTGGCTGCTGTTTACCTCGTTCCTGATGCCATCTTCCCTCATATCATCATAAAATACCGGCAAAATCATATTTTTTACCGGGAATTTATTGCAAAGAAAAAGAACAGATACAAGGAATTCCTGGAGATTACCGTTGGGAAAACTCACGCCCAATAGTTCTTTTTTATAAGGTAACAACGTTTCAAATGCAAATGCCGTACAATTTTTCTGGCCTTCTACAAACTGGTTAATTCCGTTTAATTGAGAGTTGCCAAACCAGAGACTCAGTTCTTTTTGCCCTCGTTTTTTCCATCCTTTAAATAAGCTGTCCGCCATTTCAAGCGAAGTGATATGTATGGGTTCACTATTGTGAACAGCCGTGTAAAAAGAAGTCCCCTTTCCTAACCCGATCTCACTAGCTGATCTTCTGAAACTACTATACCCGTATAATAATAAAGTTCCCAGGATCAACGGTAATATAATATTTAGTATAACTGAAGGCTTGTTAAACATCGTCTTCCTGCGGAATTTCTAATTCTGCTAACGCAGAAGATTTCTGAAAGAAATACATTAAAATAAATATAACGAGATAGGCTACAATATTAAACCAGGTATGATGATCCCAACCTAACGGTATTGGCCAGCCTTTATTTGTTGCAATAAGTAACAGGCTTAATCTAATTATATTTAAGATCCAGAATAAGACCAGGCCCACAATACCCCAAATAAGTTTCTTCTTAAGTTTTCCTTCCGATGCAGCTACAAAGGCTATCCAAAAACTCATTATACCATAGCCAACACATTCGTAAACGATAACGATTCCTCTTCCGTTAACCATTTTTATATTAAACTCATTTACAAAATAAGTTTTTACCCCTAAGATAGAAAGCAAAAATTTTGTTCCCTGCAGAAGCGAATATCTTAGCCAACTTACATAATTAAGATAATGCTCAATAAAAGGACTATACAGGCCCCTGGGTGCGGCCAGCCCTATTATAGCAAGCGTTCCGTAATAACACAATGCAAAAATAAGCATGAATTTTACCAGGAAACGAATAAACTCTTTGTTTTGCAGGAATTTCAATTGTTAAGGAATAGTTTTTAAATTCAGTTATTATTTTTTGTAAGAAAATTATGCAAATAGACTGTGGCATCAGCTGTTTGATAATAAAATTTAGCCTCTTTTAAAGCGCCTTCGCAAAATTCATCATAAATATCAGCAGGCATTCTTACGATCTCATTTATTTTTTCTACAACAGATTCATCATTTGAAATATCAACATTCCAGCCCGATCGCTTTAATTCAAGATCATTCCATGCAGTAAAAAAACTGGTAATGATAGGACGACCTACACTCAGGCATTCATAAAGAGCATGACCAAAATTCTCTCCCTTTGTCAAAAATATACCGGCATCATATTGCGAAAAAATATTTTGAACATCTTCAGGCCTTACGTCGTTATTATACCGAATACTGGCTTTTGAAGATCCAATTGCTTTCAGGCACTCTTCCCAATAATGCTTATCTTTCACCGGGCCATAAATATCCAGCGACACTTCTCCTTTTACTTTATCTAATAATCTGATCGCCATCAATAGATTTTTTTTGGAAGCGATCAGCGACAGGTACACCAATCTTAATTGCCCGGCTTTTTTTGCAACCGGAGTAAAACGGCTGAATGGTTGCTTTGGCAGATTACCAGCAACAAATACTTTGGCATTATTGCCTGCCAACTTTTTTATATCATTACTCTCTTCTTCGTTCGTTGCATGCCAGCTTACTTTACTAAAAAGGCCCGAGAATTTCAAAGCATTTAAATAGATTTTCTTTTTAAAAGATTTGCCGGCCAAAGCACCGCTTTGTAACATCCCCCTCGGACAAATAACGATGCTCGTATCTTTGAAAGCTATTAGTGGAAATACTAAAAACCTGAGAGAAAATATTCCGTTCAAATAAATTGCATCAGGTTTAAAATCTTTCTTTAAATCTTTACATGTTTGCAAATTTGGCTGATGCGATCCTGCGTACCAAACTTTTATCGGCGTTGTTTGGCCGGGTAGCTTAACTGATGACCATTCATTTGTTATCAGGTGTTTCATTGGCTCTCCAGAATGAAGATCGAAAGCGCCGGTGAAAACTGCAATTTCAAACTTGTCCTGCAATGCTATTGAGAGGTTTACAAGAGATTGTATTGGCCCTCCGGCTTTGTATGCAGGATAAAAATAATCGTAAACGATCAGCAACCGCGGCTTGCTTGTATTCAACATGCTGCAACTGTTTCAATGGCTGAAATAACCTGCCGATAACTGTACTGTTCAATCTTTAGTTTGTTGGCTGCTTCAATCGCTTCTTTCTCTGGTACAGTTTTATTCAAAAATTCCTTCAGCAATAAACTTAGCGCAGCAATGTCTCCGGTTTTAAAAACGGCACCATTGCTTCCATCATCTACAAGATCAAATGCGCTTCCACAAGTATCGGATACCAACACCGGAATGCCAAAATTCATCGCTTCATTTACTGACAAACCCCAGGTTTCCCCCACTCCAGAGCACATCACAAACACATCTGCTGCTCTGTAATATAACGGGATCTCCGACTGATTTATAAATCCTGTTAATATCACGTTCTCTTTCAGATCATTTTCTAAAATAAAAGATTCCATTTGCCGGCGCAGTTCCCCTTCACCCACAAAAACAAGAAGGGCGTGAGCATCCTGTAAATTAAAGAATGCCTCTAATAAATCCAATGGCCGTTTCTTTGATATATACTTCCCTGAATAGAGGATTATTTTTTTGTTTAAAGGAAGATTCAGTGCAATTTTCGATTGCTCTTTACCGATAGTTTTACTGATATTACTAAATCGTTTATTGTCTACACAGTAAGGCGCAAAAAGCATTTTTTCTTCTTTTATACCCAGGGCTTTATAAAACATCCTGTTCTGTTTACCTACATAAAGAAAATTCTGTGTAAAAGCAAAGAGGAAGCGTAAATAAATATGCTTAAAAAAAGTAACCGTTTTGTTCTTTTGAAGTTCCTGGTTCAAAGGGGTTTCTGCCCTCAGGCAAACTTTGTGGCCAAGTAATTTACCGAACACAATAGTAAGTATGTGGGTAAAATAAGCCCACCCATGCACGATGATAACAGATTTGGGTTCTTTATAAAGCATTGAAACCACTTTAAAATTCATCAATCCGAAAAACCCTTTGTGTATTGATGGTTTCCAGGAATTATTCTTTATGAATACCGACTTATAACCTTCCAGCAAAGGGATATCCCATTTGATTTTTTTTCCAAAACCCTTATCCATTTTCTCTCTGATACTTTCGTCTGAACAATACCAAACTGTTAGAGAAATATCGGTTGTGGCAGCTATCTCCTGGTATAACGGTGCAAAATACTGAATGGGATGAGAGTTTAAAAATATTACCGGTTTCATCACTTTTCTGTTTTCCTCATCATTGGATCAATGATCTTTACAATTCGCTTATTTAAAATAGCCATAACCAAAAAATAGATCAACATAAATCCCAGTGCTTTTGTGGTATCTGCTCCGAAAATATTAATCAGCAGAAAAAAAGGTCCGGTAAAAATCATCCCCCATAAATTTGGACGGTATAGGAATTTAAAAAATGAGCCCGCCAGGAATCCAAATAAAAATATAGGTATAAACATAAATATCGGTCCAAAGTCGATATAAGCATCGGCAAAACTTCCCAAACTAAATGAGGTCGCCCTGTTTTTTCCACTCACTCCAAGTCCGGTGTATTGATTAGTATGTTTGCTATCATCAAGTTCTGCTTTATTTGGATTAATAAATCTTGGCACCAGGTAATGGCTGATAGCGTTTAGGTAAACCTGGCCATCTTCATGGGGTATTCTTGCAGGAACAAATCTAACAGCTGCAGCAAAATAATGCACATATCCAACACGGTTCACAAGATCTTCCGTGGCATTCTTGTATGTTTCTCCATCTACTTTTGCAATAAGCTCAAACAATTTCTCTCTTGCTGCATCTTTAGAAACAGTAACTGTTTGCACGTTTTGTCCCTGGTTTAAATAGGACCTGTAATTACCTTTAGCGGCTGTCCACAATACCGCCATATGAAATAACAAGCCTCCCATTATGCAGAACAACACTCCCTTTTGATAGCTTATTTTTTTACTTACAGATGCATAGGCAATCAATGAGAATAATAATATATTTACGAAGCTGCTGGCGAAAAACGATGAAAGGCCTAATACAAACTCAAAGCCAATCACCGTGTATAAAGGCACTTTTAATTCGGGAGCCCTTTTAAAGACAGAAATAAATGTAACAAGGAAAAAACCCCACTTGATATAAAAGAAAAAGAAGAAATATTGTACAAGCGTTGGAAACGCCCAGATTGCCACCTGGTTCACACTTATTACGATACTTACAATAATATAGGTTTGCAAAATTTTTCTGGGATCATACTTGTTCCACATTGAGTCATCTACTACTATGCGTAAACGCTTAACTGCCTGGTACATTCCGTATGTATAAAAATATACACCTGTTATGGAGAGAAAGTCGGTGTACTCCATCAACTGAGCCGGAAAAACAGTTTTTAGAAAAAGGTCATTTAACGGTATCCCTAAAATACTACTATAGATTGGTTGAATGGCAACAGTGATCCACTGATATAACAATCCCCAAAAAAGAATATTGGGATTTCCTTTTATAAAAAACAAACGATATACAAACGGGACATACAGGAATAGTGGTATGCATAATAGTATGTTCGGCGACCATAAAAAAATTAACACCAGGGCAATCAGTACGATTGCCCAAAGCGAACCAGGTATTTTAGCTTTACCGTACATGCTTTACCTGATAACCTGAAATAAAAAGTTAGAAAAAATAGCCGTTTGTTTTTCAATGTTAAAGTGTTCCTCCACTCTTCTTCTGGCATGCTCACCTATTTTCCGGCAAAGTATTGGATCAGTAGACAGCAGCAACAATTTTTCTGCCATTGAAACAGGATCCTCTTTTGGAACGATATATCCACTAACGCTATCTTCAACGATCTCAACTGCACCACCGCTGGCCGTAATTACTACAGGCAATTTGTGAGCCATCGCTTCTGCAACTACAAGGCCGTAACCTTCTTCATGCCGTGAAGCCAAAACAAAAACATCTACGTTGCGAAAAAGACCTGCCACTTCCGGCTGCCAGCCTGGAAAATAAACCAGTTTCTCAAAACCCCATTCTGTAATTTTATCTGTTAATGCCTTAAACATCGGCTCCTGTGGCTTTCCTCCAATTACGAGCCTGGCAAGTGAATTATTTGTATATAAGATCCTGAATGCATGCAACAGATCCATCGAACCTTTGGTTGCTGTCATCTGCCCGGTTATAGCAACAATAAATACATTATCATCCCATCCTGCCGCTTTACAAAATTCATTCGACCGGCCTGCATCAGAATAAACTGGAATGGATATACCATTGTGTATTGTTTCTATCTTACCAGGATCGCATCCAAGTGCGATTGTACGTTCCCGTACGTTATCAGAAATAGCGATGAATTTATTCACTCTTTTTCCGTACCAGGCAAATGTTTTCTTTTGAAATGGAATTGCCGGAGCCGGATCATGCATATGGCAAACTACTGTTCTTTTAGTAAACAGTAATGCCGGGTAGAGAAGTATCAATTCATGATGGTTGGCAAAAAATAAGACATCAGGATCCATTTTTTTTTGAAGCCTGAAAAAATCAATATATAGTTTTGGTAGCTTGATAAGAGCGTGTAATGACATTCTGAGATTATACCAATCCAATTTCCTGCTAAACATACCAAGCCAGCTATAACTGCATGGGATATTGTGCTTGTTCAATAATTTCTCTAACTCTCCGTTGCCAAACTTCGTTAACAAAAAATGGCTCTTTACATTTTTTGGAAACCTTGAAAAAAAATCGACAGTAATATGCTGCAGTCCGAAACAAAATCCACTTGGTATCGTAGCAAGTATTGTTAGTTTATCGTGATCCTTCATTAAAAAAACTATTTGGCCATTTTGCTTTTTGAATATTGAGGGGGAGTTTGCTGGTTTCAATAAAATCTGATTGAATGGCGTCTACTGAACCTGCTTCCCATTGTTGGGATTCTTTGTGGCTTGACTTCCCAAACTTTTCGCTGATCCTCACATTATCGCCCAGCCAGCAGGCATGATGAAAAACTCCTACTGATTGCGGGCATTTTATAAAGCCGAATAACCTTGAAGCGTAATCGGGAAGTTTAAGCAATCTAAATAATTTCGCCAACCTTGATTCATTCCAGGAAACAACCCTTCTTTGTTGAAATAAAATGCCGGGTTTTATAAATCCGAAATGAGTAAAATCAATTACATTATTAGGTACCCTTTGGTTCCATGTTCTTAAATAATTATACCCTGTAACCCGCATGCCTCTTGGTCTTTTGTCCGCCAGGTAAGCAATAATACCGGGAATAGTAGCTGTATCGTACAATTCATCTGCATCAATTATCCAGTAATAATCCGGGGCTTCATGAAAAGATTTTATATCCTCATCCTCCCGCCCGTGCGATTTGATATTTTTAAATGACTTATTGTTGAAAGACAACATTTCCATATTCCTTGCAGCAGCTTCATCCGGCAACCTCCTTACAACTATATTTATTTTTCCGGAAGGGTCCGGGTAATCCAGCAGGATAGTCAAAGTATTGTCGGGTGAAACAGGTTTACCATACCAATCTCTGTCGTACTGTGTTATTACAGATATTGCGCTGCAAAATGAATAGATGGTATCTAACTGTGCTTTTATGAATAACTCTTCATTTAAAGCAAGGATGATTGCATGTAATTTCAATTCACTTTCCATTAATTCTACTGCATGCGATTTTAAAATGCTTAATCTTATTTAGGGAGAATAATAATTTGATGATCATCTTTTTATAAGAGACAAAAAAATCAGATTTTTATTATTTTCATAATCTTCTATCTCCCGGCTATTTTGATCTACTTCAAAATCTGAGGATAAATATTGTTCTATTTCAGCTTTACAGGTAAGGTAAACGGCGTCTACATCAGGATAAAATTTATCCTGAAAAACTGTGGGTGAAATATTAATATAGAATTGAGGACTGACCAAAGCTTTCTTCTGCAATTTCTTACAATGCAGCGGTATCCGCAGCCTGTTGTCGTAAAAAGTGACCAGGGCATCAATGTATTTTCCTGCTTTAATTTTCTGCGCTGTATTTCCTTCGCTCCATCCTGCCCGTTGAGAAGACATTCTTCCTTTCCCTAAAAAATCAGGGCAAAGGATAACCAGCCTTCCACCAGGTTTTAATATGCGGTTACATTCGCTTAATAATTGAGAAGGCCGCGTAGCATGTTCCAGAACAAAAACAGAAAAAACAAGATCGAATTGCCTGTCGGCGTAGGGTAATTCGTTTGGCTCTTGAATTTGGCTGAAACCGGCACCTGGATACTTGATAGAATTTTCGTGCATCAGCTTTGCGGAAAAATCACAGCCATTATACTTACTGGCAAGCATTGGGAAATGCTTTAAAATATTAGCGCTACCACATCCAAACTCACAGATAGCGTTACTTCGTTTCGCAAATGCAACGATCTCCTTATACCCTGCTTCGTCGCTGTGTATCCAGTTGTGGGAAGTAAATTCGATATCACTGTAATAATCCGGATTCTCTGCATAAAAAAGAGCGATCTTTTTTTCAAGTTCACTGATCAGTGCTGCATTAGCTCCGTTTACACTGGGCCACCAATTTAATTTCCTCGATACCATGTTTGCTGATTGTTATTAGGGAAATTTTAAATCCCTGCTTTACTGCTGTTGGTGAAAGATGCCTGTTGATCTATAATAACGCTCCAGTTCTCGCCGTAGGTGTCCCAGCTAAAATGTTCGGCCTGCAACCTTGCCAATTGCCCCATTTCGGTTACTTTATTTGGCTGCTTCACAAAAAAGTCAATCGCTTCGCTCAACTTATCCCCTGCACCTGGCTCAATAATAAATCCTTCTTTACCATTTGAAAAAATATCCGAAGCGCAGGTAGCCGTAGTAGTTATTACCGGTAGCCCACATGCCATCGCCTCGGGTATTACCAGTCCATAACCTTCAAAAAAACTTGGGAATATCATAACATCATAATTTGGTAAAATATCTTTTACCTCCTTGAATGAAATTTTTCCTTTAACAATTACCGTAGGATAATTACTTCCTATAAGTTTTTCAATTGCGCTTGTTACCGGGCCAATAAGAGTAAGTTCAGCGGTTCCCACGGGCAGCTTGTTCCAGATATCCAATAAAAAAGGAATGCCTTTTCTTGCATCTACCGTTCCTACGAATACAAAACGAAGCGGCCTGTTTATAAAAGGTTTTATCTCCAGCGGTTTAAAAAGTGTTGTATCAACACCATAAGGATTTACACTTATCTTTTTAAGAGGAACACCCTGTGCAACAAAAGTTCCCAGGGTAAAAGTGCTGGCAACAACAATATGACTGGCAACAGCCATTTCCGTTTCTTCAATGGCAATATGATGATGAGATTTTTGCTTTAGGGCAAACTGCCAGCTGGGATAAAGTTTGATGATCTGCCTGTAAACCTTATCTTTTGATACGGGATGAGCTATGCTTACATCAAGAATAAAACTCTTTTGCATTCGCCTGCATCGTTCTGCCAGGATCCAGCTAGACGTATCAAAACCGATCACTACATCTGCTGCCTGAATTGAATTGTCTGGAATATCATCCTGGAACTGCCAGTTGCGTTTATACAAAACACTCTCTTCTTCCAGGCCCAGCTTCAGGCGTATCAATGCTTTGATCTCAATTAAAAGGTGCCTGCGCAAAAATCTGTCGGGAACATGATCTATAAAGCGGTTGCTAACTTTATGATAGATCTTGTCTGGCAGCATGGAAAATAATTTATAAACCATGCTGTCTTTTCCAAATGCAAAACCTGTATGAAATTCCAGCAACAGGTTTCTTTTATAAAGCTGCTTTGCCAGTTGGAATGAGTACTGAGTTCCCGGGTGAGCTAATAAAACTTTCAAAATAGGTTGGTTTTTTGCATTGAAATAGTAAAGGAAATTTGGACTAAGCGTGGTTGACTTTCTTATTATATTCTTTTAAATAGCAATCCGGCTATTACTTTCAAATCATTACATAGCTGGAAACAGCGATTATGTATTTACTCATTTTTTATTAATTCAGCATTTTTCCATATACCTCCTGCATCTGTGCGGATGTAGTTTTCCAATCAAGTTGAAGTGCTCTCAATTTTGCCTGCTCACTTAATTGTTGCCTTAAGCTTTTTGAACTGGCGATCTGCACGATCGCATCACATATTTCTGCTACACTTTTTGACGTGCACAACAAGGCGCATTTTTCGTTTACATATTCAGGTATCCCACCAATTCTTTCAGCAACAATCGGTAACCCACAAGCCATGGCTTCCAGTATGGCATTATTTGCCGAAGTATCCTTTGCCGTCATTATGAAACAATCTGCTCCCTGATAAGTTTTCAGTAATTCCTCATTTGTTAAACCGGTTTCAAATTTCACCGCTTCAATTCCAGAAAAATAGTTTCTAAACTTCTCCGGAGCAACTATCACGATCTCAACAGCAATTCTATTTTGCAACTGCCGGCAAACTTCGCTCAACAAGTCAAAATCCCTTTGCCAGCTTCCAACTGAAAGAACCCTGAAAACATTATTCTCTTTTTTAACTACCGGAGGCCGGAAATAATCATTGTCAATTCCATGTAATAAAACAGTTATTTTTTCATCTGGAACACCTGCTTTTAATAAGAAAGACCTTTGAGTTTCACTCATTAATATAAACTGATCGATACTTTTTAGCCTGGCAGGAAAATTAAAAATACCATCCAGCATATTTGCACAATTATGGATGGTACAACATATTTTAAACTGATACTTCTTTTTAAAAAGGTGCAGGAAACCAATATCTCTATCACCCCAAAGTAAGTGAACTAACTCAATTCCATGCTGCTTTATATGCTGTAAAGCAAGCCTCTCCAGCTTAAATGAACTCTTCTTATACCATTTCGATAAAGCAGTTCTTCCCAGTACAGCATCTACAAGCCTTTCCGATAATGTAACAGGTATCTTCCTGGTAACTTCCAACATTGTTGTACCTGGCAGAAAATCTGCGATAACGCTATAACCCGATCTACCGGTGTGCTTTCCTTCGGATGACGAAAGCAACAATATCTTTTTATTTAACTCGTCGTACTGCATTTATGGAGTAACTAATCATATTTATTGTTTAGATCAATCTGAGTTTATTTAATAGCTTCCACACAAAGTGCATTAAAATCGAACCTTCCCTTTACTTCTACCAATTTAAAATATTCATCTTCCGACGTATTAAATCCGCTATTGCTAACTTTTTTAAAGCCTGCATCATACAATTCCTTTTCCAGCGCTTCATAATCCCACATCCAAAAATGATGATAGCCGCTTAGTCGCCATTTTACCAGGTCCTTTATTCCGCGAGGCCTTTGCTGGTAGCCAAGAAAAGTGTAATTCATAAAATTTACTGCTGCCTGGTTATCGCCGCTGGCTTTCTCTGCCAGGTAACTTCTAACGCAGTCTGCCAGGTTTGGCAACACTGAACGAAACCTGCCGCCCGGCTTCAAATATTTATGTGCATTGCGTAAACTTATTCGCAGATCATCCAGGGCCAGGTGTTCAAGCACATGAGAAGAGTAAATTCCCTTTAATGAACTTTCTTTAACCGGAAGGCCGGCGATAATATCACCATACATAGCATTTTCAGGAAACTTTGTGCCTGATACTTTTTTAACAACTGATCCCAGTAATGGCATGCGTTGCATCTTTAAATTAAAAGAACCATCGAAGTTGGTAAAATCTTCCGGACAATGTGTACCACAGCCGAAGTTTACGTATTCATTTTTCATGCAGATATTTTTTTCTGTATCTTTTAAACAGATTTTTAAAGAACTACTTTTTTAAACTGCGTTTAAAACCGGTTCGTTTTTATAATATCGGATTCCTTTCGCCCACTTTTTACAAGGAAGTTCTACATACTTGCAAAAAAGCCATGATGCAAAGATTGTGATCAACAGTGCAACCACTAAAACGATCATTTTTTCTTCAATGCCGGTTACAAATGTTTCCGATAAATTAATGATTCTAACACCAACGGGCACATGTAACAGGTAAAGAGAATATGAGATGCTACCTAAAAAAACCGAGAGCTTATTTTTGATTGTAAACTGGATAAATAAAACCGGAATAATTGCGGCAACCAATCCCGGCCATTTAAATTGAACAAATACCGAAATCAATAATAAAATTATCGTAACTGAATAAATACCTGTGTTTATAGACCCATTAATAAACTTAAACATTACAATTCCAATGCTGAAATACAATGCATATTCAAAAATAAGATTTGGATCTTTTAACAGCAATCCAATGCAATTGAAAATCAGCAGCACGGCTATCCAGAGATATTTCTTTGATGAAACGAGTAAAGGGAAAATGCATGCCATTATCAGGTAATACTGAAATTCTATAGCAAGCGTCCAATACACCGGGTTAAGCCATTTTGAATCAACAAATGCATTTATATAACCAAGGTGAAATAACAAATTTAAAAAATCAATCTGAACAGCGCCACCCCGGTAGTATGGCGAAAGTGTACTAATGTAATTAAGCAATAAAATAAGACAGATGCTTAACAGGTACGGTGGTTCAATTCTTATTATCCGTTTTAGCATGAACTCTTTAAAAAAACGAATAGCATAGTTTGCTTTTTCCATTGAATAAGGAATAACAAGTCCGGATATTACAAAGAAAACCTGTACGCCATAATTGCCATAGCTGCCGGCATCTTTTACAAAATTTCCGTCTGGAAGAAAATCTTTCTTTCCATTTGTAAAATGAAATATGCAAACCGATAGTGCAGCGAGCCCTCTCAGGAAATCGAGTGATGAGATATACTGCCCTTTCTTCAATTTTGGG
The DNA here is from genome assembly GCA_031411955.1 of Ferruginibacter sp. GTDB lineage: Bacteria > Bacteroidota > Bacteroidia > Chitinophagales > Chitinophagaceae > Ferruginibacter. Next base: position 7,616 of record JANOCC010000046.1, on the reverse strand, counting down.
TTGTTTTAAATACCCGCCTTTTTTTGCATTAATTTTGCGGGAACACCCGCGATGATACTACCAGCTGGAAAGCTTTTGGTAACTACAGATCCTGCAGCTACAACGCAATAATCACCTAACTCCACATCTTTTAATATTATAGATTTTGCCCCTATCCAACAATGATTCCCAATTTTTACAAAGCCTCTTTCCATTGGTTGAGATGCGGGTGAAATCCCTGTTCCAAAACGGTGATTTGAATCTGTTATATAAATATCAGGGCCAAACATATTATTATTTCCGATCTCAATTAATCCACATGCATCAATCATTACATTCCGGTTAAAATAATTTCTGTCGCCTATTTTAATTCGAATATTGTTTGAAGGCGCATCTTCCGGCCATAACATAGCACCTTGTGTAAAAGCGTTATTATTACCGATGCTGATCTGGCTTAGCCTTCGGCAACGGCTTTTTTCCATTCTATTAGCTTTACCTGCTTTCAAACCAATTAGCTTGTACAAGGCAAGCCTACATCTACTTTTTATACCCTGTGGCACACGAAGTAGTAAGGGTTCAAGTTTTTGAAAAAAAGACATCAGTTGAAACTTAAATATTTTTTAAATGCCTTGATAGAAACGGCTTTTCTATTAAGCTTACCGCTAAACAGAGATTTAAAGAAATCCCCAAAGCCATTCAGGCAGGGCCTTAGCAAGCTAACGCCTTTATATTTTAAAGAGAAAGATAAATGCTTGTATAATTTAATAAAAAAAGATGGAACTAAATACAGGAAAGGAGTTCTGCGCCACATAAACACAAGATCGTTGCAAACTCCGGAACGGTGTTGCATGGGAAAATCCCGGGCTATGTTCGTTTTATCATGCCAGATCTGAATTGATGGAAACCGCATGATGCTAAAATCTTTATCCATTAACCTGATGCAAAGATCCTTTTCTTCCCCTCCATAATAACCGGGATTAACAGCATAATTTCCTACGCTTCTCACTGCCGCTACTCTTAGCATATGTCCGCAACCGATAAAATTATTAGTTTCAATAATCAGGTCTCCTTTCAAAATTTCCTTTTGCGGGCTTGGACTTAAAATTTTAAAAGCCAGTACAGCAACATGGGGAGTAGCATTCATGTATTCAACTGCCTTTGCCAGGTTCTCATTTTCAAGGAACCAGGAATCATCGTCAAGGCTGCAATAGTAATCTGCATCAGTTGTTTCAAGAAATTTATTCCTTGCAAACAGGTAACCTTTTTCTTCCTTTGAAAAACACCACGAAACTCCTGGATATTTTGCAGCAAGCGATTCCGTTCCGTCCGTTGAATTATCATCGTAAACGGCAATCTCTTTATTGGGATAAAGCTGTTTTAATCCCGATTCTATCGCCTGGGGCAATATCGAAACCCTGTTTTTAGAAGTAATGCCTATTAATACTTTTTTCATAAGTACGTTAAATTCAAAAATCAAAAATTAAACCATCCAACCTAAGTGACTTATTTCCCGTTAAATAATATATTGCCAATGCCGGCGAATTTCCCTACAATTGTTGGCACCAGGTTTTTCCAGCCTGCTTTGCTGTTCAATATAGAGATCATACCCCACAATTCAAACACTAACAACTTTAAATAAATTCCGATACCTTTTTTACCCATGATTCTCGTCATCACATAATGACGATTTACCAATTCCATTTTAGAAAATGCAATGATTTTGTCTTTGTGAAAGCCTGGCTGGCTATCATGAAATATTTTTGCTTCACGAACATTATACAATTTCCATTTTTTTGCTACCGTAATCGACAATGCTACGTCTTCCAGTAATGAATAGCCTGTAAAGTGCTTATCAAAAACCGGATCGGGTAAGGCTTGCCGCCTGTACAATGCACAGGTACTATTCAGCCATTCAACCTTATTCCAGAGGGGCAATGTATCACTATCTTCCGGCAACAAATTCCAGGCAGGGCCGATACACATTCCTGCGTAACTCGGCAGGCGCTTTCCATGCATGAAACGATACCAAAATCGTGTGATCCTACCCGGTTGGTGATACTTTTGATTGGTTATCATCGCATTTACAGCTCCGATATCATTTTCTGAATTTATGCACTGCCATAAATTATTTATACAGTTCGGTTGAAGCAGAATGTCATCATCCATAAAAAAAACAAATGGTTGTTGAGTCAAGCTTATACCCTGTAAGCGCTGCGTTGCAGCACCGCTAAAAGTTGCACGCCTGTATATTAGTTCTGAAGCAAGGTTTTTAAACTTTTGCTCTAATATTTTTTCCGTTTCATTGCTTAAAGAAGCATCAATAATAACGATATTTTCCGGTTGTGTGTTTTGAGATGCAATACTTTCAAGTGTTTTAAATAATATAGAAGCGCGGTTTGCAGTAGGTATAATTATAGAAGCCTGGATGATCAACTTATCTATCACAACTTTATCCAATTAGCCGGTATCAAATCACGGGTCTCAAAATTAATATCCCTCATCCATCTTTTTGGTGCAATCACTATTTTTTCGTCTGATGGATTTAACCATGCTCCCCACCAACTAAATGAGCTATTGGCAATTATGTGATGCTTGCACAAACTCATTAAGCGTAAATCTTCAAAATTTGTTTTAGCATCATTATTATCTACATAAACATGTTGATTATTTAAATTAAAATTGTTCTTTACCCATTCCATATCATCCGAAAATATATAAAAAACTGCATCAGGGATTTGCGCTGTCATATAATCAATTGCGAGTTGGTAATATTCCGGGCTACAAACGCCGTGCAGATTGTTAGTTTGTGCTATTTTAACATAATCACCTCTTCTTATGTGTAATGAAATAGCTTGTTGCCTGCGAATCATAATCGACAACTCAAGATTACGGCCAGATAAGGGAACTCTAAAAGTGAAATCCTCTCTTATTAATGGTTCAATACCCTTGAAATATTTTTCAGTTTGCCAAAATCCCTGCAAATAAGAACCGTCAGGAAGCGTGAATAATTGGGGGTCGTATTGAAAATCTTTTTTTTCACTGTAAAGTTTTAAGTTGGGATCTTTTCCTAATAACATAAAGAACAACTTGGCAAACTTATGTTTAGGCTTCGATTTCCACAAATCTCTCACGGTGGCTATACCAGTTTTAATATTGAAAACATCCAGGTTGTAAGAATATTTCACGTGCTGATATGGGCAGTCGAAATCAAGTTTTACTTCCACGTGCTTTCTTTCTGCCAAAGCCCTTGCCGCAGCGTATTGAAACATTTGGTTTCCCAGCCCTCCCATCAATTGAAAAATGTACATAATTTTATTGACCGATTAAATTCAACCAGGCCGTTTAAGTAGTAACTACTGACTTATCAACACTTGCGTAGATCTCAACATACTTCCTGGCAATATGATCAAAATTATTTTCAAATGGTTGTTTAAACTCAAACGAGCCTGATGTACCGTTTTCAATTTTTAAAATTGCATCTACCAGCCCGTCAGAAGAGTTATATTTAAAAATTACACCTGAATCATATTGCCTTACAAGTTCTGCAGACCCGGGCACATCAGAAACGATCATGGGAACTTTTAATTTATTTGCTTCCATAATTATCAATGGCGCCATTTCTGTGAATAGAGAAGGTAAAATCACTGCCTTGTATAGCAGCATCACTCTCATTACTTCTGATGGTGGTAGCAGCGTTTTATATTTAATATTGGAAAACTTCTCAAGTTGCTTTAAAAAATCATCAGAGAATTGATTGTTTACAGGAACAGGGCCATAAATATCTATAAATATTGCAGGCTGCTTTTTCTGGAGTTTTATTGCTGCATCCAATAATAGCTGTATACCTTTTTCCTGATTAACACGACCGATGAAAACAAATCCGTTTCTTTTTTCGGAGCCGTCATTTTCAACGAAGATATCATCGGGCGTTGCCTGAGGAATATACTTTATTTTTTCTTCCGAAATCCCATTAACCATTAACACACGTTTAAACCATTGGGTTAATGTTACAATTGCATCTGTATCGTTTTTCAACGCTTCAATAAAGGGCAATCTATTAGTAAATCTCCCCATTATTACTTTCAATTTTGCCGGAACAGGAAGCTGATGTTTATTAATAAAATCAAAACTTTTGCGGGCTAACTGAGCCATTCGCATATTTAAATTTTCAAACGATGTTGCGTTTGTAAACATAATACAACTTCCACACCTGTTAGGTATAACCTGCCCGTCGCATACCTCCGCACCTGCATATCTTAGCGTACCAGTGTGGCAGAGATAATGTGGTAAATGTAAGGTAACTATGGTGATGATGCCCGCTGCTTTTGTTGGTCGCAGCATCGTACCGCTAATACCTTCAAATCCTCCAAACTCATTAAAATGTGCCACTGCTATCTTTCTTTCCTTCATTTCATTTACAAAAGAGCTGGCAACAAACGCTGCTTCTGAGGTAGAAACACCGGGTTGCAATGATGCGAATCTTACAACCTCTACACCTGTATCTGTAAAAGTAGAATCTGTAACTGATTCACTGAAATTAGGTACGAACCAGAATACTTCGTGCCCGTTATTTTTCAAAGCATTTACCAGTTGATAACAATACAACTCTGTGCCTCCAAGCGTTTCAGGATAAATAAAATTAGTTACAACGGCAACTCTCATCAAAAATAATTTGTCTGATTGTTATCAGCATAATAACAGGAATCTTTCAGCCGTATGCGAATGCTTAAAAAATATATTTATAGAAAAACCTGATATACTGAGGATTTCCAATAAGTGAACGTAAAAACAAAGCCCTTGCTTCCCTCTTTCTTCCCTGCGAATATAATAGTTGGGATCTTTGAATATCATTGAACCAGGTAGCATTCCACAAATGAATAGCAATGGTATTTTTTGTTTTATAAGATAACGGGTTGCCTGTTGCACTGTAAGGATATGGATAAAAAAAATCAACTGGGTAAACCTTTGGTAATATAGCATTGTTAGCACTTTTTTTATAAACTGCAGTAACTACCTCTACTATGGTGTACCCTTTAAAAAAAGACGGAGATCGAATGGCCACTAGTTCCCTCAAAACCATTGAAACAAATGGATTACGGGGTAAACAACCGATAACTCCACAACTGATATTCTTATCATTTTCATACCCGAAAAAACAGTCCGTTTCCAGCAATTCATCCAGTGGTTTAATCAACAACATATCGGTATCCATGTAAATACCTCCATGGGTTTCAAGAATATCAAACCTTGCATAGTCACTGGCAAAAGCGTATTTCTTTTGATCCATGCAATCCTTAAAAAAATACGCATCCGAAGAATAATTTGATTCATTCCATTCAATGATCCTATATTCAGGCAACAGCTTCTTCCAACTTAACAGGCAATCATCAATAAGTTTTCCCTTTGCCTTTTTGCCAAACCAGCAATAATGAATTATTCTTGGAATCATAATTTAATCATAGAATACAGGATTACAAAAAGCAAGATCCAAACTATTTAATTCTATAGCCCAACAAGCATTTAGAAGCACATTTGAGTATTTCCCCAGCCCGGAATTTTCCAGGATTTTTTGAAAGGTAAGAAACAAAATAAGCAAGCTTCCGCAGGTTATATTTTTTGGAATTGAGAAAAATACCCCTTGCAACCTGCGTGTTATAGGCATTTAAAAAATCATTAAAAAGTAGCTCATTAAAAAACTCCTTCTCCCTGTTTTTTTTTCGCAGGTAGTCATTTTCTTTAATCAACCAGTTGAGATAGGCCAACTCCTCCCCGGTGTCACCGGATTGTGCAACTTTTAATCCTTGAAAAAATTTTTCAGCCACTTCCTTATCAACGATATTAGATAGGTACAATATTCTGATGATCAATCCATTCTTCTGCTGAATTTCATATTTTGTCTGCGACGTCTGATCTGCGTGTACACGGTAACGTAACAATGGTTCTTCAAGGTTCATGAGTTCACCTTTCTGGATCATTCTTACCCAAAGATCAAAATCCTCTGCAGGCTCTCTAAGGTTATTATAATGCATGTGCTGGCTTACAAGGAACGAACGCTTCATCATAACTGACGGATGCGCAATGCAACTGTAAGTGAGAAAAGTAACCTTGATCTCATCATGAGAAAGAGGAAACTTCCTGATTTCATTGGAATCAATAAACTCAATATTTGAACCACACAGCACGAGTGCAGGGTTTCTTTCAAATGCCTGCACCTGCAATTCGAATCTATTCAAGGCAGAAATATCATCCCCGTCCATCCTTGCAATATATTCTCCCTTTGCCTGTTGCAACCCAAGGTTCAGACTATTGGTATACCCGGTATTCGCCGGCTTTTCAATCAATCTTATCCTACAGTCGCTGTAAGACTTAATTATCGAAACAGTCTGGTCTGTTGATGCATCATCAATAATTAAAAGTTGAAAATCCTTATAGGATTGATTAAGTATACTTTCTAAAGACTCCCTGATATATAATGCACAGTTATATACCGGCATTATTACAGAAATTTTAGGTATCGCCTCCTCCATTTTTAAATTAAAAATTGTAACTCCGGCAGATTGCCGTTTCAAAATAAAAGTTCCATCTATGAACTTAACCAGATGATGAAAAAATTAAAACCGGACCCAGTTGTCCGGGATAATTGCGGAAGCAGTTTTATTTTTCTCTTCATCTGCAAACCATTTGGATGGCGCTATTACGATTTTCTCTGAAGAAGTATTTAACCAGGCTCCCCACCAGCTAAATGTGCTATTGGCAATGATATGGTGTTTGCAATGCTGCATTAGGCGAAGGTCTTCATAGTCATGAGCCGCATCATTTACATCAATGAATACAAAATTATCATTACCTGTAAGGTTTGCTTTTGCCCAGGCAATGTCGTCAGAAAAAACATAGAACACAGGATTTGCAACCCGTTGCTTTATATAACGCAGTGCTTCCTGGTAATAATCCATCGAGCAGGTACCGTGCACACTGTTCACTTCAGCCACATTTACATAATTACCGCGCCTGATGTGCAGGCTTACTGAATTTGTTTCACTGATGCGTTTTAGAATTCCGGAATTTTCTAAAGATGGAGGGATCTTGATCTGAAGATCCTGCCTTATTACCGATTCTGTATCATCAAAATATTTTGCACATTGCCAGTATCCCTTAAGGTATGCCGGTGACGTGATTTTTTTATATTTTGGATCATACAAAAGGCTGTTTTCTGTAATTACGCCAGTAAGCCTTCCCGTTAGTTTCGTAATTATCCTCTCTGTTTTAACAGCTCGTCTTTTTAAAATGATATCAATTTCATCAGCATCTGCTTCCCCGCATTTTAAATTAAACGGATCAAGACTGTAATCATGCCACTCATAATCTTTGAAAAAGCTTTTATCTATCTTGAATTCAGTATTTAAACGCACGGACAAACTTCTTCCCATTGCATACTGAAAAAGCTGGTTGCCAAGTCCCCCGGTTAATTGAACAATGATCATTGCTTCGTTCTAATATTTATACAAACAGCTGCTGATGGTTTGCAGGTCGGATTCTGTTAGTTCCGGATAGTTGCCACAATAGAATCCGTTATTGTGTAAGAAATCTGTTCCGGGAAGATCATACATCTCTTTTACATATTTACCGTAAAAAGGCTG
>JANOCC010000045.1:0-30669 GCA_031411955.1 Ferruginibacter sp. | reverse complement strand
TTTATACAAACAGCTGCTGATGGTTTGCAGGTCGGATTCTGTTAGTTCCGGATAGTTGCCACAATAGAATCCGTTATTGTGTAAGAAATCTGTTCCGGGAAGATCATACATCTCTTTTACATATTTACCGTAAAAAGGCTGCCTTTGAATGTTGCCGGCAATCATGGGTCTTATTTCTATACCGGCACCGGAAAAACGGGATAAATAATACTCTCTTAATTCTGCAGTTTTACATACAACCGGAAATGCAAAAGTTGATAAACAGGTTATATGCTGATGTTTCAACAGGATGATGTCATCATTCTGCATCATTATCTTTTCCAATTCGAGGTAATTCTTTTCCCTGCTTTTGATATTACTTTCAAGAAACTGCATTTGATATTGGCCCAGGAAACCAGTTATCTCAGTTGGCCTGAAATTAAACCCAAGATCATAAAAAGTGTATTTCGCTTCAAATTCAGAAGATATATTGTATTTCTTTCTCCATTTAAATTGCTGCTTTGCATTCAGGTTGCGGTCCCATCCATTTGCCCTTACAATTCTTAACATTTCTGCAAGGTCTTCGTCATCTGTACAGAGCATTCCACCCTCTATTGTACTCATATGATGTGCAACAAAAAAAGAAAAGCTTGAACAAAGGCTGAAATTACCAGCTTTGCCATGCGGTGTTTCTGTTCCCAGCGACTCGCAATTATCTTCCAACAAAATGATTTTCCTGTTACTACATATCTCTCTCACTTTTTCAATATCACCGGTAAAGCCAAGAACATTTGTAAGGAAGAAAGCTTTCATCTCTGTTTGAGCAAGCCTTTCTTCCAGGTTATAGCTCATAACATTAAGATAGGCTGGATCACAATCCACCGCCACAGGAACAAAACCCATCTGAATGATAGGCATGGTGTTAGTACTCCAGGTTAGTGCGGAAAAACCAACTCTATCACCTTCTTTTAAGTGCCCCATATTTTTTAATGCCTGAAGCATTGCCAGGTTTGCACTTCCTCCACTATTAAACAATATTGCTTCACTCCTGCCCTGGTAGGCTGCAAATTTTCTTTCAAAGGCCGCACATTCTTTATCCATGCTAAGCCTGTCTGCCTGTAATATAAATTCTGCCAATGCTTTTTTTGTTTCATGCTCGTTCAAAAAAGCATTTTTCATTAAAGGTATCATTCAGTACTTTTTAGTTTTTTGTAAATGCCTATCATTTGAGACACTCCGTTTGATAAATCTATCTGAGGTTTAAAACCCAAAGCTTCCATATTGCTTACGTCCATGCACTTTTTCAACATGCCATTTGGTTTCGTATCATCCCAATTGATGCTTCCTTTAAAACTCGTTTTTACTGCAATCATTTCTGCAAGTTTTTTTATTGATATATCTACACCAGTTCCAATATTTATGAACTCGGGCTTATCGTAGTGAACCATCATATAGGTTAAGGCTGCAGAGAGATCATCCACGTGCATAAATTCTCTTCTGGCAATACCAGTACCCCACAACGTTAGCGATGCGTCATTGTTATCTGCTGCATCTACAAATCTTTTAACGAGAGCAGACAATACATGAGAGTGCTTTAAATTGAAAGAATCATTAGGACCGTATAAATTACAAGGCATTAAACTGATGCTGTTAAATCCAAACTGCTTATAATAACCTTCCAGCAATTTAACGCCCGCAATTTTTGCAATGGCATAACCTTCATTGGTAGGCTCCAGTTTACCCGTGAGAAGGTATTCTTCTTTCATGGGCTGTGGGCAAACTTTTGGATAGATACAGGAACTGCCAAGAAAAATAAATTTCTTCACTTTATGCTGTAAGGAAGACTCCATTACATTATTTTGTATCTGCAGATTTTCAATTAGAAAAGTTGCAGGATTGTCTATGTTTGCCTGGATGCCACCTACTTTTGCTGCCGCTAGTATTACAATTTCAGGTTTCTCTCTATCAAAAAATTGCTGAACAGCAAGTTGGTTGGTAAGATTCAGTTGTGTACTATCGGCCGTTATAAGATTGGTATAACCTTCCATTAATAAACGGCGCATTACGGCAGAGCCTACCATTCCGGTATGCCCTGCAATATATATCTTCGAATTTTTATCTGGCTTCATTATCAGGATTTCAATTTCCAGTTTTCCCAAACGAAATCATACTGGTAGGTTAACTCATGTGTTTTAGATAGTTCATTTTGAATTTTCACCATTCTCTCCCTGGGATGTTCAATAATAAAATCGTGGAATTGCACCTGGATATTCCTGAATTTATGAATAAGATTATTTTCTATCAAACATTCAAGCAGGGCATATTCAGATCCTTCGATATTGATCTTAATAAGATCAACAGTATTTATCGCATGTTCACTAATAAACTCTACCGCACTTTTCAACTGGATACTGATTGCATTTTCATCACTAATATAAAGCGAAGAGCTATTATCGGTGAGGGATATTTTTTCCGAAATTGTTTTATCAGACAGCCCTACGCAAAATGGCTTTACATTTTTATTTTTTATGAACTTATTTACAATAATGTTAAAAAATTCCGGAATAGGTTCAAATATGAATACGGTGCAATCATATTTACTAATGATAGCGGCGGCAAATTCTCCTTTGTAGCCACCCACATCAAAAACAACACTGCTTTCGTTGAGGTCATAGTTAAGGCGTAATGTATTATCGCCATCATCTTTAAACCATTGTTTTACTCTTTGCCCCTGTATATATTCCTGGCTGCCGCTATCCGGAACTGTTAGCCTGCTTCTTACCGACGTTAATGTGCGGATCAATTTATTTATAATGCGTACTGTTATTTTCGCCATTGTCAGCTTTTAAGTTTTGTCCATTCCGGCGTGAGGTAAAGTAACCCTGCCACACGTGGTAGCCTCCGGGTAGTATAAGTTCCCCCATCTATTATTTCAAATGAAATACAATCCTCCACATAATCGTAAGTTTCTGAGCTTGACATATCGCCGGCATACAATGAAATTATATAAGTGTCAGGATATAATCTCAGATCCTTCATTACAACTTCAAAAACAATTTCATCAGATCTATTCCCTTCCACCTGAAATCCGGAATCAGTGTCAATCATATTCGCAATTTTAAAACCATCTGAAGTTTTCAATTCAACTGAAGTTTTAATAGCCGTTTCATTGGCATTATTCACCTTTAATGTAAACCTGATATGCAGTGCATCTCCAACAGAAAAAAACCGGCTGTTGGTAACAGCACCATCTTTGTGTAGCGAAATATTTAAAAATTCAGCTTTCTTATTTCCAGAACGGTTTAGCCTCGCCGATCTGAAGTCTATGAAGGAATCTTTATTCCCATCTGCATTTAAATAATTAGAAACCACTTTTCCTGTTTCTCCTACCTGGTTCACTTTACCATTACTCAATGAAATGGCGGAGTTACACAGTTGGTTAACGGCTCCCATGTTATGACTTACAAATAAAATTGTTCTTCCTTCGCCAGCGCTTATATCTCCCATTTTACCCAGGCATTTTTTCTGGAATTCTGCATCTCCTACTGCCAGTACTTCATCTACAATCAGGATCTCGCTTTCAAGGTAAGCAGCAACAGCAAAGGCAAGCCTTACATACATACCGGAGGAATACCTTTTTACCGGGGTATCAATATACTTTTCTATTCCTGCAAAATCAACTATCTCATCAAACTTTCTATTGATCTCTTTTTTTCTCATCCCAAGGATGGCACCGTTCAGATAAATATTTTCTCTGCCGGTTAATTCCGGGTGAAAACCAGTGCCCACTTCCAGCAAACTGGCTATCCTGCCTTTTAGTTTAGCCGTTCCCGTTGTGGGTGCGGTAACACGGCTCAATATTTTGAGTAGCGTACTTTTACCTGCGCCATTTCTGCCAATTATACCTACTGCGTCTCCCTGTTTCACTTCAAAATTAATATCCTTCAAACTCCATACAATATCGGAACTTCCTTTTACAGTGCGGTCATTTTCCTGTCCAACTTTTAAATAAGGATCTTCTTTTCCCCTTTGCTTTGCCCACCAGCGCTCGAGGTCGCGTGAAATGGTACCTGTACCTATCTCGCCGAGTTGATAAGCCTTGGATAAATTTTCTACTTTTATTGCAATTGACATACTATGTACCCGGTTTAAACGGTGTCTACAAAATTCTTCTCCACCTTATTAAAAATGATCACACCAACAAAGAATAATACAACCGTAACTAATGCGGTATAGCCCAAAGAAAACCAGCTAAAACTCCCTTTGCCTAAAAAACCATAACGGAAAGTTTCAATTATTGCTGTCATCGGATTTAGTTCGATGAGCCACCTGTATTTTTCCGGAGATGCCGACAATGGATAAATTACCGTAGTAGCGTACATCAATAACTGTACTCCAAAAGTTACAAGGAAGGCTAAGTCGCGGTATTTGGTTGTCATAGCCGAAATGATCATTCCAGTTCCCAAACCAAGAGCTGCCATTAAAATGATAATCACGGGAAACAGTGCTATTGCCCATGTGAAATGAAAACCGACTCCTTTAAAAAAAGCGTAGTAAAATAATACAAGCAGGAATAATATCATTTGTACTGCAAACCTTACGAGGTTCGAAAAAACTATACTGAGTGGCATGATCAGCCTTGGGAAATAAACTTTACCAAAAATACTGGCATTGTCTTTAAAAACGGTAGAGGTTTTTGTGATACAATCTGCAAAATAATTCCATGAGGTAATTCCAGCCAGGTAAAAAAGTGGCTGGGGCAGATCATCTGTAGAAATACCTGCGAGCCGTCCAAAAACAAATGTGAACATGATAGTTGTAAGCAATGGCTGCATAAAAAACCATAGTGGCCCCAAAATGGTTTGTTTATAAAAAGAAACAAAATCACGCCTTACCAGCAATAAGAGTAGATCACGGTAATGCCAGATGTCATTTAATTTCAGATCGAAAATGTTACGTTGTGGTTTTATCACAAGGTCCCAATGCTCCGGTGCTGCGTCATTCTTAACTGTATTTAATTCCTGCTTGATCATTCTTATTTAAAACCTGTGACTAGTAGTGGTACACGCTGAATTTTATGCAAATATTAATTACAAGACTGAACTTGTAGAAGACGGTTTATCTTTAAAAATTGTATGGCTTCAACAAGCCCAGCCTTACAAAATTTATAAACTGAACCAGTATCCTTTGATTTAATAACGTTACCCTGCACTCTAAATATTTTTTTTATTCCCATATTTTTAAACGCCTGAACATAGCGTTTATTTTTATTTTATAACTCTCATAACTAAAATGTGCAGCAAGAGATCTTTGATCGGGTAAGTATTTTGTTTTATCATACAATACTTTTTCAATTGCGTTTTTTATTTCGCCGATACTTTCCGTATCTACAAGAATTCCGAGTTCGCCATTTAACAGAGCATCCACAGAACCATCCGCATTACCGGCAATTACGGGAAGATTATAATACATCGCTTCAATAAACACAATTCCGAAACCTTCCTTCACACTAGGCATCACATAGCAATCTGCCATGGTAAAATGAGCTGCTACCTCTTCTTCTTTTACAAAACCTGCCAGCACAACATTATCCTCTAAATTTAAAGAGCTGATGAGATCATCGATATATTTTTTTTCCTCTGCATCGTAACTTCCGGCGATAAGGTATTTAATATTTTTTTGTTTGATCTCTACCATGGCCCTCATTACTTTGTCGTACCCTTTGTACCTTTCTTTTGCTGCCAGCCTGGTAAGGGTAAAAAGTACTTTATCAGATTCACTAAAACCATATCGCTCTCTCAACAATTCTCTACCGCTTACATTTTGGGGAAGCGGAAGAAAAGGATCCAGGCAGTTATTCATTACCGTGCATTTAAGCGGGTCTGCATGGTGGATAGTTAATATCTTTTCTCTCGTGTATTTACTAACCGACACTATTTCATCACAACTATGCAGCATTTTCCTTCTAAACTTACCAAAGGGTTGCCAAATTTCAATTCCATGTGCAATTAAAACCACTTTTACTGATGGCTTTATTTTTTTTAATATCCAGCCAATCAGCAATAGGTTAACATGGCTAATTATCACCAATTTGCTTTTGCGCCCCTGCAGAAGCACCTTGCGCATAAAAGCAAATTTGTTTACATTGAAACCTGTAAATATTTCTGTCGGGAAATATAGGTTTTCAACGGCTGATTGAGGGCTGTCGTACATGCTGTAGATCTTCAACCGTTTGTTGCTACGGGTGCAGGTTTCATACATGGCTTTTCCTGCAATCCTGGAAACTCTTTCAATTCCACCGGTGGCAGAAAACACTTTTAATGTAAGAAACATTACCTCAATATGCATGTTTCCTTTTATTGATTATTATTAAAGACATTAACTGAGACCAATGTAGCTTTCCTTGTAAGAATAGCTGGTAGCTATCTTTAGAACTTTGGTTGCTATGTTCCATCAATTCTTTAATGAAATTATTTTTACCTAACCAAACCGCAAATGGAAAGCTGAATCCCATTTTCGGCCGGTTCCAGATCACTTCGGGCAGATCCTTTTTATAAGCGTCTATCAGCAGCGGTTTGATCCTGTTACCCTGGTATTTTACATCCGGAGAAATAGAAAGGGCCAGCCTTACAAAATCTTCATCCAAAAAAGGCACCCTTATCTCCACTCCATTTGCCATTCCCATCACATCTGCATCACGCAATAGCTGGTTCTGCATATAAATATTCCATTCCATCCAACTGACCTGTTCCTTTGCAGGTAGGTTTGGCAAATCCTGAAATACCGGTTTGTCATTTAATATATTCCAGATTTCCTGCTCGGATGCGTCCAGTTGCCGGGCTATTTCTATTGGCGCAAAATGCCCGCGTAAAAAAAGGTAACGGCCTTTTATACCATCCATATTAAGATAAGAAAGTCGGTTAAGCTGTTTTCTCCTACTGCTTCTCGCCAAATTAATTAAAAATGAGGGTAATTGATGTAGTTTGGAAGCAATACCAATGCGGCTGAATGAAGGGTAGCCGCCAAATAGTTCATCCCCCCCAATGCCAGAGAGCACTGCTTTTAATCCCTGCTGACTGGCAAACTTACTAATAAACCATGTGTTGATACCATCGCTGCATGGCATATCCATTGCCTCGAGAATCGATGGAAAACTCTGTTGAAAATCTGACTCTTTTAAAAGATACTGGTTGTTATTGCAGGCAAGGTCTTTAATTAATATATCCTGATATAGTTTCTCAGAGTATTCTTGCTCCTCAAAATATAACGAGAGTGTGTTTATTTTTTCAGAATGCGATTTGGCGATAGAAGAAAGAATACCGGAATCCACTCCGCCGCTTAAAAATATACCAATGGCCGCGTCAGCCAGTAAATGCCTTTTTACAGAAGCGCTTAATGTTTGCCTGATAGAATCAATCGCTATTTTTTCATCAAAAATTTTCGGATTGTAACTGTAGTGTTTAAAACTTTGAAGTAGAAAACTCCTTCGGACTAAATTATATTTTAAAAAATAGCCTTTGGGAAGCGGATAAACATCTTCTATTGTAGTTACAGGTTCCGGAATAAAACCATAAGCCATCAGGTAAACCGGCCATTGTTCATTTTTCTTCCTAAAATTGGGTATTACCTGCAGCGCTCTCACTTCTGAAGAAAAAGCGATACCATTTTCTTCCCTTGTATAATAAAGGGGTTTTATTCCACCAACATCTCTTACCAACAGCAACTCCTTCTCAATCACATCCCAGATGGCAAAGGCAAACATACCTTTCAACTTTGCAAAGCTATGCACACCCCAATGGCTATACGCAGCTAATATTACTTCGGTATCACTATTTGAGGAGAAATGGTGGCCGTAAGAAATCAATGTTTCTTTTAACTCCCTGAAATTATACAGTTCCCCGTTGTAACTTATCCAAAACCTTCCTTCATACTGCATTGGCTGGTGGCCCGCTGTTGACAAGTCAAGCAGGGAAAGCCGTCTATGGCCTAACACAATTTTACTTTCTGCACAGGAAAATAATCCAGCATCATCGGGGCCGCCGGATTTTTGCACATCACTCATCGCTTTCACCATCTCTTCCATGGTTTCAATAGGAGTAACTGTATTTAAAATACCACTTATCCTACACATTGAAAAAAGAAACGGGAAAGGTTATTGAAAATGATGGGAAGAAGACTGTTAGTAAATTAAAAATAAATTTTAGGAGACAAATACAATTTTAAATATGTGCAATTTCAAAAAACCTTCTGTCTTTATGATTGATGTAATAGAGATAATTTTTCTGAAAATTATCATAAGTTCTAATCAAACCATCTTCCAGTTCTATGGTAGACTTCCAACCGAGTGCGTTAAGTTTTGAAACATCCAATAATTTTCTCATTGTACCGTCTGGCTTACTTTCATCGAAAATAAGATTACCCTGAAAGCCAGTAATTCTTTTTATCATGATGGCCATCTCTTTTATAGTATGGTCTTCTCCACTTCCGATATTTACTATTTCAGACGATTCGTATCGTTGCATCAGGTAATAGCAGGCCATTGCTGCATCATCTACATGAAGAAATTCTCTCCGCGGGCTACCCGTGCCCCAAATAATCACTGAATCATCACTTTTTAATTTTGCCTCATGAAATTTCCTGATGAGAGCGGGAAGTACATGCGCATTGTCCAGGTTATAATTATCGCCCGGGCCATATAAATTTGTAGGCATCACACTGATAAACCTGCTGCCAAATTGATTATGAAAAGCCTGGCACATTCTTATACCTGCTATTTTAGCTACCGCATAAGCTTCGTTTGTTGGTTCCAGGAACCCCGTCATCAGGTAATCCTCTTTAATGGGCTGTGGTGCCTGTTTAGGATAGATACAACTGCTTCCTAAAAAAAGTAATTTTTCTACTCCTGATAAATAGGCCGAGTGTATAATATTATTTTGAATAGCAAGATTGTCGAAGATAAAATCTGCCGGATAGGTCTTGTTGGCCATAATGCCGCCAACTTTTGCTGCAGCTAAAAATACATACACTGGCTTTTCCTCATAAAAAAAATTCCTTACTGCCATTTGATCCCTCAGATCAAGCTCCTCAGAAGTTCTTTTAATAATATTTGTGTACCCCTTTTTAATGAGAAGCCTTTCGATAGCGCTCCCCACCAAACCGGAGTGACCGGCAATATATATTTTATCTGTAAGTTTCATTTGTTTATATATGATTAACGAAACCTCAAATCAGAGGGTTTTAAAAAACCAGGGAAACTTTCTAAAAGTTTAAACAATCCTGATAAAATAAACAGTAAATCTACAAAAATTAATCTAAACTGGCTCAAGGTTTTTCTTGTCGAACACAGCACTTAAACATAACCCCATACTATCTATATTCACCCGGGCTCTATTCCCCATAATCTCTACAATAATACCCTGGTAGTTCATTAGAACTCCTTGTTTTACAAGTACTTTCGAATTAGTATTTAAATACTTATCTATGATTTCAACATCTGAAAATTCCTGCAAAAACTTTTTGATCGTTACTATTTCATCATCTTTCACAATGGCAGGTTTACCCAGCCAATAAACAAAATTAATAATGCCATCCACCGCCTTTATATCCCATTTTACATTTGTTTGTAAGTGTACAAACAAGTAGCCTTTAAAAAGTGGTTCCAATAAAACTTTCTTTCGGTCGCTCCATTGTTTTACTACTTTATTGAGCGGACAGTAGTGTTCTATACTTTTCGTTTGCAAAAAAGATGCTACTTTTTTTTCCCACCTGGGCCTTACATAAACCACGTACCATTTTTTATCTTCTGTCATGACGGCGCAAAGCTTCGCTGCTCCTCAGTCACATATAATTTGGAACTGAAGAGGCCCTTGTCTGTTTTTTTTTATAGCAATCCAGTACTTCTAAGAAACCTATGAAATAATGACATTACAGAATACTATTTCCTTTTTCGAAAAAGCCTTTTTATATATCCTACAAATCCGAAAAGATTCTTAAATCCAGGGTGCTCACCATCAGCAGTATAATAACCACTTGCGTTACTACCATAGCCGTAACCGTAACCATAACCGTAGCCGTAGCCATAGCCATAGCCATTACCGTATCCACCAAATCCGTAATTAAACAGAGAAACTCCACGTGGTTTGATACCATTGAAAACCACGCACATATTATTAAACTTGTTATCCCTTTTTAAACTCTCAATTAGCCTCAGGAAAAATGTTGGCGTCACTGCATGGCGCACAACAAAAATGGTAGTGCCTGCATATTGGGTGAGCAATTGTGCATCAGTTACGGGGCCAACGGGTGCTGAATCAATGATGATATAATCAAAACGCTCTTTTAATAGTTTTATCATTTCATTGAACACCGGCAATTGAATTAATTCTGTAGGATTAGGGGGTATCGGGCCAGCTGTTACCAGGGATAAATTTGGGTAAGCTGTAGGCTTAATGATCTCATCAATGGTAGCCTTTCCTATTAAAAAGCTGGATATTCCCGGATCACGTTTTATTCCTAATTCTTTGCTGAGTTTTGGTTTTCTCAGATCCATTTCCAGCAAAGCAACTTTTTTACCAGTTAAAGTAATACTTAAAGCAAGGTTAGTTGCTATAAAACTCTTTCCTTCTCCGGAAATACTGGATGTTACCAGTATCGAATTATTTTGAGCATTCAATCCCATAAACCCAAGGTTGGTTCGCAGCGACCTGAATTGCTCCGCTATTACAGTTCTCTTACCATCGCTTATAGCTACGGGGCTCTTTAAACTGGCCTGCAGTATCTCTGCTACCACCGGCACTTTTGTTTTATCTTCCACCTGTGCCCTGAACAAAATTTTATTATTAAACTGTTCCTGTACCTGAACATACAACAGAAATACAATTAACCCCACAAGAAAACCGATCATGTAATAATTTTTGGCAATTGGTCGAATTGGGCCATAGGAAAATCCGTTTTCCAATACCCTTAGATCTGCTGAAGTAGAGGCAGAAGATAAGGCAGTTTCTTCTCTCTTCTGTAATAAATACGAATAGATATTGTTTTTTATCGCCTGCTGCCTGCTGATATCAACCAGGCCTTGTTCTTTAATCGGGATCTGCCTGAAAAGGCTTTGGTTCTCTGCCATGCTCCTTTCAATACTTGCTTCCTGGGTTTGAATTGTACTCCTGATATTATTGATGTTCTCCTGGATATCTCTTTTAATGCTTGCTACCTTCTCTTCAGCCAATATTACAACCTCACTTTTTTCGCCACTGGATGAATAAGCTGTTTCCGATTCAAATTCAGCCGCGTACAATTGCTGCAGCAGCGATGATAAAGTAACGTCATTCACTAAAAGCAAAGAGGGAACCGTTCCTCGATTTTTTCCCTTATTATTTACATACCGTTGCAGATCACCAAGCCCTTCCTTTTGAAGATCAATCTCAATTTTTCTTTTATCCAATTCTCTTACATTCGCAAAATATTGAGCACCTTGCGATCCAAGATCAAAAATAGATTCTTTGGTTTTGTAGATGGTGATATTCCTTTCTACAGTATCAAGTTGGCCCATTACCGATTTAAGCCTGTCGTCAATAAAACGAAGGGTTTTGGTAGCGATCTGGTTCTTATCTTCTATGCCCTCGATATTATAAACTTCAAATAATTTATTTAAGATATTGATGCCTTTAATGGGAACAGGTGTTTCTATGCCAAGATCAATAACTGTAGATGAATAGGAAAGCGGGGTTGCTTTTAATGTGCTGATGATCTGGTTGGCAGAAGATGATACGGTGTTAAATACAAAAAAATAGTTTTTGCCTTTTACATACCTGGCGTAAGTTGGGTTTATGATTAACCGATAGGCCGTGTTTGCAATATGTAAAATACCTCCCGATGGAATTATCTGTTCAGCTACTTTGATGGTATTGGTAGCCCAATCTATCGAGAACGGGTACTTGCCACCGCCATTGATACTGTCCTTCTGTAATGCTTCGATAATAACCGGTGAACTGTTTGCATATAGCTCTTCCGTTTGCACATTCCCCTGGTTGTACACCTGAACATACATATCCAGCGACTTTATCACCTGTTGCATAATAGAAGTAGAGCGAAGTACAATGATCTCGTTTTCTACGATCTTTTTTTCACTGAAAATATTTAAAGCATCAAGCACTTTACTATCTCCCCCGTTTTTTTGGGGATCTTTTAAAAGCACTTTTGCAGAAGCCACATATATTTTGGTTTGCGACCGAAAATAGATGTATGCAAGGAATAAAGAAATGCTTGTACAAAATAAAAATATAGGCCAGAATGGCAAATACCTGTGTACAATCTGTGTCAGTATATTTACTGAAGGCTTTTCTTCAAAAATTTGTTCTTCACTCATGATCTGTTGTAAATGAATTACCTTAAAATAAGGTTAAGTATAATTACAGCTAAAGACACTAAAGAAGCTGCAAGGGATAAGTTTGTCTGAAATTTCCTTCTCTTTTCTTCCTTGGCATATTTTTCTGCATCCGGCAATACATATACGATATCGTTTGGCTGAATATAATACCAGGGTGATGAAAATATAGAATGATCCTCCAGGTTTAAGTGTTTGATAGTTTTAGTATCTTTTTCTTCACGGATGATCATAATGCTGTTTCTCTTCGCATTTTCCTTTACATCTCCGCTTAGTACTATTGCGTCAATAAGAGAAAGTTGTTCCTCAGGCATATTCAGAACCTGTGGTCTTTCTACTTCACCCAAAATAGTAACCTTGTGATTAAGGTATTGAACAGTAATGATCGGCTCTTTTAAAAATGGCAAAAGTGTCTGCTCCAGCTTTAATTTCAATTCTTTACGGGTTAGTCCTGCAGCAGGCATAACACCTGCATAATGAACATTTATCTCCCCTTTGTCATTTACATGATAACCGGCCGGAGAAGTTTGGGTGGTATTAATCACTAAACCAGCAGCATTAAATTTATCATCAAGGTCTTTGTTCATGCTGCTAACGGTTATTCCCAACACATCCTTTTTCTGGATCTTCGACTCAAAATCGTTTGTTACAAATCCCTGGAGTGTGGTATCCATGGTAAGTGTTTTAAAATATGAACCGGTTTTAGTCGCCACGCACGAATCCATGAGAAAAAGTACTGAAACACCAATAATTAAAATTAAAATTGAAACTGGTTTAGGAAGAAAATAATAAAGCCGGGATTGTAGTTGCATATTTTTAGAAAAATTACTTCAGTTAACGCCGCTCAAAATCTTTTGTAAGTTGGTAAAATTCGTTAAAATTAATTACTTGACCAATTTTTAACTGAAGGATGAAGTGTATTATGCATTCAAACACGTTCACCTAAGTCATTGACAAACCGGTTAAATGGAAGCATATAACGAAAAAAAGAGATGGCTATAAATAACCATCCCTTTTCTATAATGTGGAAGAAATTCTATATGTGTTTTGTGTTCTTTTTCTTTTGGTCATAGGCTTTTTTAGCGCCTAATCCTATACCTGCAGCAATCAATAAACTAAGGCCACCATCTATCGGACAAGCAGGATCTAATGGATCACAACCTGGATCTGTAGGCTGGGCACTCATACTTAAAGGGTTAACGATGCTAATAATTACAACCATTCCTACTGCCAATATATGTTTTCTATAATTGTTCATGAGCTACCAATCTTTTTACAAAAATAATGTTTTACTTGATTAATACAGAATTTTAAAAGTTGTTTTAACTTTATTTCCCTCAAAAACCTGCAATACATAGTTGCCATGTGCAACTGTATTATTAAGTTTAACACTATATACGGTGTTACTTCCAACATGGTTTATTGTACGCCTTAAAACTACCTGGCCTGTTGCATTAACAAGATTTATTTGATAGGTACCTTTTGGTTCGTTCACCATGC
The DNA here is from genome assembly GCA_031411955.1 of Ferruginibacter sp. GTDB lineage: Bacteria > Bacteroidota > Bacteroidia > Chitinophagales > Chitinophagaceae > Ferruginibacter. The sequence continues at coordinate 16,808 of JANOCC010000045.1, read as the reverse complement.
TAACACTAAGCATTCCGTCTTCCTTTACAGGATTAGGAAAAACTGTGATTGAAGAAGGTTCGCCAGCCATATTTACTTTAACCACTTCACTTACCTTAGTTTCTCCATTATTACCAACGCTCCTTACACGATAAAAATTGTTTCCGGTTAAAGTTTGTTGATCAAGCCAACTATAATAAAGTGTTGCGCCATTACCCGTTCCGGTAGCAGCTTGCGTACCCACTTCATTAAAGTCGCGTCCGTTAGCAGAACGTTCGATAACATAATGATGGATGTTCAGTTCGTTCTCTACCTTCCATGATACTAATATGTTCTTATCCTGGCGTTCTGCAGAAATGCTGCTGAAGCTAACCGGCACCGGGCCAAGCTGCCTGAATACCAACCTGAAACGACTTGTTGCTTTTGATGCCGGATCACTGTTTACCGTAAAGTTTACAGTTGTTACTGCATCTAATGCAACCACCGTGCTTGTTTGCAGATAAGCATCTTCCAAAATGGCAGTAAGTGCCGGATTAGCAAGATTTTCAGCTGTAAATTCCAACTGGTATTGCTGCTGCCTTAACTGGCCAAACTGGTAGAAAATAGTATCTGATAAAACTATCTCAGAACGACGTTCTACAGAGATCGTTTTTCCATCACGAAGTATACCGATGTTCTCTCCAAAATTGGTCAGTTTAGGTGCGTCATTGTCGTCTATAGCATTTGAGTAAGTTGCATCAAAATCAACGCGGTTACCATCATACAATGAGGTAGTGCCTGCATTCACCGTATATAACCTTGTGCTGATTTGCTTTTCAAATCCAGCTGTTCTTGCAACCTGGAAACTACCGGCTACTTTATTAGATTCGTTGAATGTAATGTTATGCGGTACTGCAGCGGCTGTAGCAACTACAAAGAAAGCCTGGCCTGATTCTATGAACTTGTTACCACCACCATAACTTCCCCCACCCGGAGTTGCGTTGTAAAGAGGTGCTGTAAATACCTGGTATCCTCCATAAGTTCCCAGTTTAGGATCCCACAAATAATAAGTATTCAGCAAACCATTCCTGGTAGTAGTGGTAAAATCAATAGCCGATGGGTATGGATTTCCTACCGATATAAAGCCATTGGCAACTGCTGTGCTTAATGGACCAACAGTTCCTGTTTTAATTGGGCCCGACATCCTCAATGTTGTTGGAGACATTGCGCCAAACGTTACAGATCCTCTGTCTCCACGAATAAACGCCATATAGCCTTCCGTAGTTGAGATGGGAATATTTGTTCCTGTTACACTTGCCCATAATCCCGTGGCAGGATTGTAAGTTTTAAGTGAAGGGATAGCATTATTAATATCGAAGCCTTGTGGTAAACCACCAGGTCCAACGATTTGCATGCCATAACCAGTAGCAGTATAAGAACCTGCCGCCTGGCCTTCCATCCATGCCTGCCTGATGGTTTCGGTACCACCAATTGGTGCTGAAAGGAATCTCCAACCAGTTCTTGTTGCTGAAGAAATATAACGCTCTACGCTAAATTTACCTGTACCGTTATAAACAAAGGAAGCTGTACCTCCTAATGCATCTACACGGGCTGTTCCACTTAAGTCGGAATGAATGGTAACAACTATATTGTTATTGATAGTTATTGCACCAGCTGTAGGTTTAAGCGTGCCTAAGATTCTTATTGATTTGTCAATAGTGGCACCACCGGGATTGTTAACGGTCAAGTTCGTCATAGAAGCCAATGTTCCTGTACCAGCTGCACCAGGGAAAGCCTGGTTGGAAGTACCATTCAATTCAATGATACCGTTGTTGGTTATAGTACCATTATTTAACCATGATCCTTTATTAGCCAACTGGCCGGTGCTGTTGATGGTGATAGATGCACCTGTGTTAACGGTTATATTCCTTGCTACCGGAGCTAAAGTGGTAATTACCGGGTATTGGGATTTACCGGTAGGGATGATAACATCTGTTGTAACAGTTGGCACCACACCACACCAGTTACGAACATCCATCCAGTCTGTGTTTACCCCTTTCCATGTTCCAGAACCACCAGTTCCGTCGAACTCGTCGGCACCAATATCCGGTGCATTTGGGTCACGTACATCCGCATCATAATCAGTTGAGTTTCCAGGAATGTTAATTCCTGCACCGTCAATACCACAATTACTTCCCGGAGCCAGGTGAAGATCATTTAATGCTGTACTAACAAAAACCGGCAGGTCATCAATAGAATTAGTTTCCCTTGTTGAAACATTGGTTTTAAATAATGCCAGCGTATTAAAGGCACTTGAACCATTGAAATAAATCGGGGTACTGGCAGTTTGAGTAGTATACCAAAGGTTATTATTCGATAGTGTATTATAAGTTGCAAAAGTAGCAGTAGTTCTTCTCAACGCAACGGCTAATCCTGGCGAAACTCCTCCAGGTGTAGATACATTGGTTACAAGGTTGTTCCTCATAATTTCATCCCCTGTATTTACTACCAGTGAAATACCGCTTGAACCAAAACCGGTTCCACTACCGGCTCCTGCCAGGCGAATGCTGTTATAGTAAATACTGTCTGCCGAAGATCCTGCAAATTTCTCAATACCTACCAAAGCGTTGCTACCAGTTAACCTGCTGTTTGCCGCAGGAGCAAAAGCCTGGGCAAGGTCTAAAGAGATCATGTTGTTAGCTACCTTCACCCTTATACCTGAATTGATAAGAATACCTTTTGCAAAAGAACCTGCAGTAGCACTTTGGCCAGGGAACAAACTGTGTACTCTATTATTAGAAACATTTACCAATTGGCCCACACCAGAATAGATACCTGTAATTGCTGCACTGGTATTGGCATCAGAATAAAGACTATCAATCTGATTTCTTACAATATTGCGAACATGTAACGCATTAGAAGTAGTGTTATTAAAAAATCCTCTTACCAGGTGGAGGCCGGTTGAACCAGTTCCGGTTACAAATAATTTGCGGACAATATTATCCGTTAAAGTTTCCGAAATTGGCGATGAGTTATTATAATAACCATAGATGGTTGCTACAACAGCTCCCGTCATCCCCGTAATAGAATTATTAGAAATCGTGTTGCCGTCTAAGGTATAAGAAGAAATTGTTGAACCTGTACCAATCATACAATTCATCAAACAAGCTACAGCACCACCGGTGATTGTATTATTTGATACAATATTGTTGAGGATGCTTCCATTTGTAGGGGCACCAATTGAAATGCCATTGAAAGTACCTGTACTGGATTTAGTATTTCCAGAAACAGTATTACCGTTCAAAGTCATTACAGGAACTACGGCGGAGTTAAGGATACCAGTGAATACCCCCGGACCTGCCAGCGTAAAATTAAGAACTGAATTTCCGCTAATGTTTAATGTATTGGGAGTCGCGGAATTTTGAATTCCAATAAAGTTTGCGGTTGCATTGTTAGCCGCTGTGTTAGACCCCGTAACATCGTTGTTATTGATGTTTACAATATTTATAACCCCGGCAGAACCTACAGAATTATCAATACCTATCGTATTAGACCCTGTTGCTCCGCTATTTAATGTGATTGCGTTGTTATTTACTGTTGCATTAGATTCATTTGCTGCCTGCAACCAAATTCCTCTCAATACGTTGGTTGTGTTAATTCCTGCGCCATTATTATTATTAACAGTATTGAAAGAAATTGTAGGATTATACTGATTGATCACACGAATACCAACGGGTGAGGTAGCATTGAGGTTTTTACCAAAATTAAGAACGCTGTTTCCCGAAGCAGCATTTATCCCGCCTATTTCATTACTAAAATCGGCAAATGTAAACGGAGAAACTGCTGTATAACCAAGTAAACCAATACCTGTTTGACAGTTTTCAATCACATTACCGTAAAACTTGTTGAAGGAATTAGATCCGGCAACAGACGTTGGAGTAATAATGGTTTGCGCTGCCGTATCAACTACATAGGATAAGAAAATACCGGTGGCGCCATCTGTTGTAGACGCAGATCCTCCTGCATCATTGTTTCTATTAAGTGTAATATTACAGTTTTGTATCGTATTCCTTTGTGCACCATCAGTTGCAGTGAACCTGAAAATTCCATACCCGAATTCCATTAAAGCATTCCCGGTGTTAAGCGGATTCTCTCTAATATCGATTTCGATGATACTAACGTTGTCTACTCCACGCAATTTAAATATCCCGTCAGGATTTGCACTGGTTGGCAAATTTCCTCCACCTGTAAAAGCAGTGATTAAAGGATTTGCTCCTGCGGCTCCCTTTTGGAATGCTATCGTTTTTCCGGTAGCAGTGCTATCATTTAATTTTGCAGAACCCAATTTCAAGCCACCACTTGGTGCAGTTTCAGTGTAACCACCATTAACGGTAAACCTTACGTTTCCACTAATACTGCGGCTGTTTAAATCGCTGATAGCAGCGGCGAACGAAATGTAATTTGTACAGGTTGGTAAACCTGCCCCGATTGTGTAGTTACCATTTAATGGCGAGTTGTCGGTAGTTAAAACAAGCGCATTGGATAATGCAGAAACGCATCCATTTGAATTTGTTGCTGTAACTGTATAGGTTCCTGCAAGGTTAGCTGATAAGGTAGAAGTAGTTGCTGCAACTATCAATACGGCATTGCGATACCATTTATAACCGTTCGGTGCAACCGTTCCGCTACCCGCAATGGCCGTTGCATTAATATCTACTGTAGCATTGGTACAAATTGCAGGAAGGGATAATGGAATAGACACCGTAGGTGCTGCCAATACGTTCACTACTACTGCGTCTGTACCGGTACATCCGCCACCAGAAACGATCACACTGTAATTGCCTGTTGAGGAAACCAATAGAGAATCATTATTTGTACCTACCGGTGTAGCGCCATTAAACCACTGAAAAGTTGTAATACCTACTGTAGTGGCACTGGTATCAGCAACCAGATAAGTTGAGGTTGCACCGCTGGTACAAATACCGATCTGCCCTGTAATAGTAACAGAAGGAGCCGGATTGATCGTTAATGTTAATGTATCGGTAGATGCAAGACAAGGTAACGTGGGCGCGCCGGTATTTAATACAATTTTTACAGTACCGTTTGTACGATCTAATGCTGACGGCGTATAAGTTAGTGCCGTACCAAATACAGTGCTCGGAGTAAAAGTTCCGGTACCCAGGGTAACCCAACTTGCTGAAGGAGCGTTGGTATAAGATCCTCCCAACGTATAATTAGATCCCGAACAAATTGAAAAATCAGGACCTGCATTGGCTGTTGCCGGCGTGGCACAACCGGTTATAAAGAATGTTGCACTGATGGTATGTGTGGTTGTTACATTGAAAAAAGTATAAGTACCAATAGGACCTTGGGGAACACCATCTACCAAAACATCCTGGATGGCGTATCCTCCATTTGGAGTTATTGTAAACGTTTGATCATCTCCACAGTTTACAGAAACAGCACCACTCGGGCTGATTGTTCCGTTTGCTCCTGCAGTTGCAGTAATAATATAAGCAGGTAAAGTAACGATCAATGGTGCTGAAGTATCCTTACAACCCAGATTGGAAGTAACTGATACAGTATAGGTTCCAGGTAAGGTTGCAGAAAAAGTTGAACTGTTAATCCCTACTGGTGCTCCATTGAGAAACCATTGGTATGTAGTGATAATGCCTGTAGGCGTTTCCGTTAAAACTGTTGGAGTTCCATTACAAACGGTAGAACCTCCTGTTATCGGATTCGCTGTTGGCGTTGGGTTAACAGACATTACAATTGGAGGGCTACTAACAACCGATGCCAGGATACAAGATCCCACATTTGGATTAACAGACATATCCACCGTAACTATATCTCCATTTGCCAGGTTAGGTATGGTAAATACGTTTAAACCTACCTGCGAACCACCTGATACCGAGCCGCCATTAACTTTCCAGTTATATCCCGGAGGTGCACCACCATTTACCGGAGAAGCAGTGAATGTTACAGAAGTTCCGCTACAGATTGTTCCTGAAGGAACTGCACTACTAATTGTAACACTGGCAGCAAGTGAACTCGCTGAAAGTGTAGTGGTAGCAGTAGATGTACAACTTACGCCACTGGTTGCTGTAGCCGTATATACTACCGGTGCAACTGCTCCGGAAGGGTTAAAGTAAACTGTTCCAAAGTTTTGTCCGGCTAAATAAGCCGTTGTTCCCGCTGCATTAGAAAAAAGGTTTGCTATTGGAAGCCATGTTACCGGAGCTTGCCCTGTTGCGATTAACCTGATATTATCAATAAGCCATCCATAATATTGTATACTTATATCTGTTGTAAGGCGGAATCTGATTTTAAAAGTAGGTGCACCAGCCCAGGCAGTAAGATTGATCGTTTCCTGTTTCCACATAGAAGTAGCAGGAGCAATACCTGGTGTAGATGCTGCTGAAGAAAACTGCGCATCCCAATCCGTATAACTTGTATTATCGAAAGCAACCACACCATTAACAAGTGTGCCAGTTCCGGTATAAGTTGATGTAGGAAAAGCTGTCCAGCTTACACCATTATTGGTTGAATACTCTATAGTACCTACATCATAATGATTTGTAGAGGTTGCCTCAAGGCCGGCAATATGATAAAATGACAGACTCGGACTTGTAAAACCAGTTAACGCAATATTTCCGGATTCAATTGAACCGTCGGAGTTGTCTCCGTGTGTAAGCCTGATACTACTGGTTCCTTGTTGGAAATAGGTAGTGCTTTGGCCCAATACAACACCAGATCCGGTTTGCGTAAATTGCGTTAAAGGGAATGTTTCTGCAAGCTCTGTAAACACCGATTGGCCAGGTATTAAACCACCAGTAGCCACTATGGCCGTTGGAGTATTTGGGCAAACAGATGCAGAAGCCGGATTAACTGTTAACGCAGTAGGAGTAGAATTTACTGTTATAGTAATGATGCTATCCCTGCGGCAACCGCCGGGAATATCTGCAGTTAATGTGTACGTAGTTGTTACTACCGGAGAAACACTTGTATTGTTGGCAATTGCTCCCGGATTCCATGTATAAGTTGTATAACCACCTCCAACTGCATTTAAGGTTACAGAACCACCTGCGCAAATGATACGCGGTGCTCCTGCGGCAGGGCTTACTGAAGTAAACGCAGGCGGAGGAGTTACTGTAGCAGCAACTGGAGTTCGGTTGCTTTCGCAAGCAACGGCAACCTGCCAGTTATAAAAGAAATAATATGTACCGATCGCACCACTAATGTAACCACTGTTAATGCTACCTACTGTACCGATGTTATAAGGGAATGAATTACCGCCAAAATCTCTCCATATAGCGATACTGCTGGGATTGGAACTTACAATAAGCCTGTGACTGGTACCTACCGGAACATTAAATCCCAGTGGAACAACCGTTAGCCCGGTTGCCGTAAATGTTACAGGCAGCTGTGTAATTAATGCACCTGTATTGTCTAATAGTTGAATAGTAATATTTCCTGTTGCCTGTGGATACATGGTAACAGAGGTTAACGTAAATGCTTGTGTTGCATCAAAAACCAGCCCCGCGTCTGTGCCGGTATATCCGCCGTCGCCACCACCCGTACTTGGTTTACCAGCGGAAACATTCACAGCACCACTGGAGGCAGATACATAAAAATTAGTAACACCAATATTTGTAAGCAATGGAGTTGTAAATGGACTGCCCGTGCCAATAGCGCTTCCACCTGTTGCAGCAGTGTACCATTTTAAATTGGTACCGGTAGCACTAAGGCTTACGGTTCCTACCCCGCACCGTGAAGCACCTGTTGGGCCAGTTACCGCCGGATTATTTACGGTTATTTGTATCACATTTGAAAATCCGGTGCTGGCAGTAAATGTGCAACTCACCCTGAGCCGGTAATAAGTTGTTACAGAAATTACACCCGTATTACCACTTAATGGGTTTGTTTGAGCCGGTGCAACATTTATCCATCCACCAACACCTGTTGGTGATTGCTCCCATTGGTAAGAAATACCAACACCAAAAGAGTAGCCTGATGCACTCAAAATAGCAGAGCCCGAAACACAAATATCTGTTGTGGTTGCCACTGCCGTTCCGCCAGAACTACCAGCGCAATTTGGTGGAGTAAACTCATCAGCACCAATATCGGGAGTAGTTGCATTCCTTAAGTCTCCATCTATATCACTTGTGATACTTCCAATGGGAGTAGCAAGGGCATTTAAAGGTGAGTTACCTAATAAATGAAGATTGGTAACGTTTGTAAACAACGGATTCACACTTACAGAATTTGCATCCTGACCAGAAGCAGTTTGCCAGTTTGCAAGGCTATTTCTTGCTGAAGTTAAAAACCCAACTGAACCTGTAGAAAAGTAATCATTATAATTAATTGTAGAAAATACCGTGTTAGCCGTATTTGAGTAAATGGCATACCGTGTTCCAACAGTTTGTCGGTTCGAAAAAATATTGTCCCTTAACTCTACTGCTCCAGCGGGCATGGCAAGGCCAATCCACAAGGCTGCGGTAATACCAGATCCCTGGTTTGTAGAAAGGTCGATGCTGTTAAATTGAATTTTATATCCTCCCCCATCATCAACTGCAATACCACAACCGTTATCATCTACCGTATCAAACGTTCCAAATCCACCGGCTGCAATATCGTAAATAAAGTTATTGGCAATCACCAGGTCGGTTGCTGTATTAGTTGCATTTAACTGAATTCCATTACAACCCCAAAATCCGGTAATTCTAACATTGCTGATATCATTCTTTTCTATCAACCCTCTCGTCATAGTTCCTCCAACAAAAATACCGGAAGTTTGAAAAGCTAGTCCTCCCAAACTGGAAGCTACTCCTGCAATTGTGTTGCGGGTTACCAAAATATCTTTCTGAAACGAAAGAAATAATCCCCCGTGGCCCAGTGTATTTACCGTATTATTTGAAATTACTGTATTAACGTCTTCACTGGCGCTTGCCCCTACAACTCCTATACCATATTGCGCTGCACTTACAAGGTTATTTGTATAGGTGTTATTTGAATTATTTGTTTCTGCAAGATCTCCCAAAGTTGTTCCACTTGACTGCGCTATAGCAACTAAGGTTGTTGTGGCTGCGTTACCGGTAACGATAGTATTTCTTATAATATTATTATTTGCACCATCAGTAATAGAGGCACTGGATACCCATATAACACCAGAACCGGTACCGGTGTTGGTGTTTCTAACAGAAAGATCTCGTGCAGGACCAGCTCCCACAAAACCATCGATCGTAACATTATCTGCACCATTTAATTTAATAATTGCTGAACCAAGATTTCCCGTGATGATTGCCCCAGGTGCCGCAGGTCTTAATGAAACTGTAAGATAAGATGAGGGAAGGCTGCTGCCATTCAATACTGCCTGCGCTAATTCTGTTGAAGTACCCGTAACAGTAATATTAATATTACCCTGGTGAGTACCGGCATTGATGGCGTCAAAAGCGCCTTTAACAGTGGTGTAAGCCGTGGGGCCTAATACTCCGGCATCTGCTGTTACAGAAACCTGTGCTTTCACACTGCCAAAAATTGAGAGGCAACATAAAATAACAACTAACAGTTTTTTTGTAAAACGATTGTTAGCGTTTTCTGCAACATTGTAAAATTTACTCATAAAGCAATTGCTTTGACTAATTATAAAAAATATTTTTCTAGCGTTTAATCTATACGGTTAGTAAGATAAAACAGGGATCGTAGCACACCCATGCAGGTATCCTACAACAAGGAAATGATAATAGATGCTGGTTCGTCAATTTGTTATAAAACAAAAAGGAATGATTAAGATGTTTTTAGAAGGATATAGGTATATTTTAATAAGGGTACCCCTCATTAAGCTATGAAAATACTCAATATTTATTTAATTGTTAAATCTTTTTTTGAGAAAACGGTCCTAATTAAGCGGTTGTGCAGCTTGTGTTAATAACTTTGAACTCGTTACAAATCAATGCTGTAGAATATATACTACAAATGCAAACCCAGCCAAAAGGCTGGGTTTGCTGTAGGGTTCAATCTGAAATAATTGTACTGATAAAACCCAGGATATCTTTAAAACTTGTTAAGATCATTCCACTAACAATTTGAAGACCCTTTTTTTCATTTTTTGTTGGTAAACTTCAATGGCATAAAATCCTTTGGCAAGATGCTGGCCGATATCTATCGTTACTTTTTGGCTTCCGCCCGGATGATTGATTTGTCTCGTCAGCACAATCTGACCAGTTCCGGTTACTAGTTTTACCTGGTAAATTGCCTTTGGTTCTTTAATAAAACTTAGTGTAATTATTCCATCTTTTACAGGGTTAGGATAAACAACGATCTGCTGAGGCGCAGAAGCGATATTTACGCTTACTACTTCACTATATTTAATATCTGCCCCTATTCCAACACTTTTGATCCTATAAAAATTCACTCCCGATAAAGGAGCAACATCTGTAAAACTATAACTCAAACTGCCGCCTCCATTATTACCTGATGCCAATTGGGCACCCAATTTTACAAAACTGCGGCCATCTGCAGAGCGCTCAATCTCATATCGTTCTATGTTTAATTCGTTCTCTACTTTCCAACTTACCAGCACATCTTTATTTACAGGTACGGCTGTAATACTGGTGAATGTGACAGGCACGGGACCAAGTTGTTTAAATACAATTCTGAAACGATCCTGCGCTTTAGAGGCCGGGTCTGCAGTTACTGTAAAATTAACAACGGTGGTTCCCTCCAACAGGATAATAGAGCTGCTGTTTAAAAATCTATCTTCAAGAAAAGCTGTAAGCCCGGGAACTGCCAGCTCCTGCGCAATAAACTCCAGTTGATATTCCTGTTGCCTTAGCTGACCTAGCTGGAAATAAAGCGTATCCGTTTCTACGATTTCTGCACGGCGTTCCACTGAAATTGATTTACCTGAATTGATGATGCCGAAGTTCTCTCCAAAATTGGAAAGTTTTGGTGCATCAAGGTCATCAACGGTATTGTTATAAGTAGCGTCAAATTCGATAAGGGTGCCATCAGTTAAGTTGGTACCGGTTGTAGAAACACTGTAAAATTGCGTCCTCAATTGCTTGCCGGTAGTAACGGTTCTCTGCACCTGAAAACTACCAACAACCTTGTTAGATTCAGCAAAACTTATATTGTGTGGCACAGCCGAACTATTAGCTACTACAAAGAAAGCCTGGCCTGATTCAATAAATTTATTTCCACCCGAATAGCTACCTCCACCCGGGGTTGCGGTATAACCAGGCCCGCTAAATGTTTGGTAGCCTCCATAGGTTCCCAGCTTTGGATCCCATAAAAAATATACGTCCTGTAAGCCGTTTCTAACCGTGGCTGTAAAATTAATTGCTGAAGGATAAGGGTTTCCAACAGAGATAAATCCATTTGCAGTAGCAGTACTTATTGGACCTATGCTACCGGTTTTAATTGGACCCGACATTCTTAATGTGGTGGGAGAAGTGGAACCAAAAGTGTTAGATCCTCTGTCGCCTCTTACAAATGCCATGTATCCATCAGGTCGCGAAATTGGCCCGTTTGTACCCGGAACAGAATTCCAGGCATTAGTTAACTGGTTATATAATTTTAAAGAAGGTATATTGATATTCATATCAAAACCTGTACCTGCTGCCAAAGGCCCAACGATCTGCATGCCGTATCCGGTTGAACTGTAATTTCCGGATGCCTGGCCTTCCTGCCATGCCTGGTTAATAGTTTCGGTTCCACCAATAGGTGCTGCCAAAAATCTCCAACCGGTACGGGTAGCCGAAGATATGTATCGTTCTACACTGAATTTTCCTGTTCCTGTGTAGGCAAACCCTGCAGATACTCCAAGTGCAGAAACCCTGGCTGTTGCAGCAACAGTTGAACGAAGGGTAAGTACACAATTATTTAAAGTGAGTGTTCCGGCTGTTGGTATAAGTGTGCCGGTTATAAACACAGGGTTATTCAAGGTTACACCTGCAGTATTATCGAATTCCAGGTTATTCATAGCCGTTATGGTACCGGTAGTACCTCCGGGGAACGTTTGAACACTGGTTCCGTTTATAAGTATTCTTCCATTATTTATAATATCTCCATTGTTTACAAAATTACCTCGGAAAGAAAAGGTAGCCCCGGGATCAATGGTAATACTTGCTCCTGAAGAAATACTAATATCCCTGGCCAGGCCAGAAACTGTAATAACCGGGTAATTAGGTGAAGATGGTATTACCACATCTTTTGATGCAGTTGGCACACCCCCGCACCAGTTGGCAGGATCAGTCCACACATTTGTGATGCCTACCCAGGTAGAAAATAGGGTAGCACTTACCGTTATAACAGCACTGCCCGTTAAATTAGCCGGTATTGCGGTACAAAAAGCATCTGCTACATTTGTTAGTGTATACGTAGTAGTTACCAGAGGATTTACAATAAATGTGTAAGGAGACGCCGCCACATTGTTCACCGTTACAGGAGTTGTACCATCTGTATAGGTGAGATTCCATGGGCCGGTGCCGGTTAGAGCAATTGATATTGTGGCAGACCCACTTGGGCACACCGCTGTACTTCCACTGATCACTCCCCCAACGTTGCGAACTGTTACATCAATAGTTTTCGATTTCTGACAGGCATTTACCGGTGTTGCTGTGGCAGTATAGGTTGTAGTGCTGGCCGGTTTTGCATAAACAGAAGTAGCAGCGGCTCCGGAATAGGGAACAGTTGCAGCAGCATCAGTAAACAAACCTGCCGCGGGAGCCCAGGTAATAGGAGCCCCGGAATTAGATCCTGTAATGCTTACATTATCCAGCGCCCATTGAAAACCATCGTTTCCGGTGTACCTGAATCGAATATAATTGGTTGCCTGCCCCAGCCATGGGTTGAGGCTTACAATATTATTTCCAAAACTTGTAGACCCGCCCCTTCCCACTTTATTACTATATACCGTAGACCATGCAGTTAAATTTTGCGAAATTTCTACAGCAATTGAATCCGGGAACCCAAAAACAGCAAAATAATGCCAGAAGCTGATCTCGGCTGAAGTATAACCCACAAGGCTAAACGCAGGGGTTCGAAGTGTAGTTCGGGTTAGCGCAGGATTGGCGTCACTGTTTGACAAATAGAATTGTGTAAAGTCGTTACTGCGGAAAGTTGTTCCGGCAAACACATAAGCGTCGGGCCTCAACGTCCAGTTTGATGCAGCTATCTGTCCTGCTGTTCCGGTGGAAGTATTGGCAATTACCCATCCAGGCGGAGTACCAACAGCATTGAAATTTTGTTCCAGGATAGGTATTCCGGTAATATCACCTCCTGTTGCAGTTAGCAATTGCGCCGCATCAGTGAAACACTTGGTAACTGTTGACGGTGTTATAACAACATCGCTTGAAGAAGGGTTAACGGTTATCGTTATGGTGTTGGTAGCAGTACAGGTGCCATCTGTAGCCGTTACGGTGTAAGTTGTATTGCTGGTAGGTGAAACTGTTTGTGAAGCACCCGAAAGGGTGCCAGGTTGCCATACATAGTTATAACCTGCGTTGCTGCTGGTAACATTTAAAACGCTGCTGCTACCGTCGCAAATAGACGGAGGTGTTGCCGTAACATTCAAAGCAGCAGAAACACCAATTGTTGCCGTAACGGCGGTTCTTGGATTGGATGAACATCCGTTACTGAATCTCCATCGATAATAACACATGAAGAAGGTGGCATCAAACCCATTTCCCGTAATTACAATGTCGGAGGAATTATATGGATAAGATGCACCGCTGATATTTCTTTTTAAACCGCTGGTGGGCAAACCGTTGGTAGCATATAGATAATAACCATTGCCAATAGGAAGCGAAACATTCATGGTAACAGTTTGTGCCGTGTTACCACCTGAAGCAGTTGTTGTATAAGGTACTGAAGCTATTACAGTGCCCGCGCTGTTATATACATCTATGATAGAAAATTCTCCGGCTGTTAGCGGGAAGATATCAATCGTTAATAATTTAGTTGCCTGTATTACATTAAAAGTAACATCCCAGGAAGTAAGCTGCGTGCTGATTGTACCGCCTGCCGCTGTTGGCGAAACTGGGCCTACCGTTCCACTACTACCCAGGTAAGTTGACTCTACATAATAGGTAGTTGTTGCAGAAATTGATGGCGTAACAAAAGGATTCCCTGTAAAAACAGGTGCACCGCCGTTAGCAGAATCGTACCATTGTATAGCTGTTGTGGGTGATCCGGTTGCACTTAAACTAACCGTTCCGGGGCCACAACGCGAACCCGGAGTGGTGGTTGCTATCGTAGGATTATATACAGTAATAATTACCGCATTAGAATAGCCAGGTGAACCACCGGTTAATGAGCAGGTCACCTTTAAACGGTACCAGGTGGTAACTACTATTACAGGAGGGTTAGCACTTGTAGGATTTGTTTCGCCGGCGATATCGGTAAAGCTAACGCCATCAGTAGATCTTTGCCAGATATAGCTGATGCCCAGGCCGAATGAAAACCCTGTTGCCGATAGGGAAACAGACCCCGATGTGCAAACGGTAATAAAATCAGATACCGCTGTACCACCACTATTGCCACTGCAATTTGGGGGCGTAAATTCATCTGCACCTATATCTGTAGCGGTTACACTCCTGGTTATACCATCTATATCCGTTGTGATTCCGGGAATGGGTATTCCCTGGTCATTTAATGGTGAAATAGGCTGCAGATGAAGATCCGAATTGCTTACAAAAATAGGATTTGTAGCAACGGAATTTCCGTCTAAACCGGTAGCCGTTTGCCATGCAGCAATATTGGCCCGGTTTCCGCCGAGGAAGCCCAAAAATGTGATCCCATAATAATCGTTGTAATTTATGTTACTAAAAACGATGTTCGGCACGCTGCTGTAGATGGCGTAATTGGTACCCGAAGTTCTCCTGTTGGAAAAAATATTATTCCTGATATCTAACGATGCTGTTCCGGTAACTCCTGCGCCAATAAATATACAGGAAGAAATACCCGCTATTGCGCCCGTTAGATGAACCGAATTATAAAATATGCCATATCCTCCCCCACTCTGAACTGCGATCCCTATTCCATTGTTAGCCGGCGTGGTTACATTACCGTTAGCGATCACATTATAAATGAAATTATTGTAAATTTTTATTCCTGCGTTTGTACTGGTAGATTGAAGACTTATGCCATAGGCCTGCCATCCGGCAACGCTGGTATTCCTTATATCATCAATTGAGTTTGAATAAATATTACCACCGGATATTACTCCCGAAACAATAATACCTCCGGCAGGATCTGTATCAGATCCTAACCCTAACGGACTAATAACTCCTGCTATTGTGTTATTGTTTACTTGAACATTGGTTTGGTTATTTATCAAAACTCCACGATACCCCAGCTTTTTTGCCGCTGATGTGGAACCCACTATATTATTTGAGATCACCGTTCCACTTTCTCCGGTAACGGGACCTGTAACTGCCAATCCGTAATAGCAGGTGTTGATACTATTATTTGTGTAACTATTGTTGGCATTTGCCGTTTCTGCAGTAGCTCCAACAGTGATGCCGCTGGAAGATATAATTCCCGCAAAGGTAGTATTTGCTGCATTTCCGCTTATCGTTGTATTCTTAATGCTGTTATTGTTTGCGCCATTTGATGCGGAAGTACTTCCCACCCATATCACCGTGGACGACAATCCGGTGCTGCTGTTTTGTATAGTTAAGTTTCTGGTTGCGGCTGCCGAATTGGAACCGTCTATTGTTACATAATCGGCTCCATTAAATTTAAAAATTGCGTCGGCAGCTGACCCTTGTATAGTGGGGTTAACTCCCGCAGCCGGCTTAATCAGCAAGGTATTGCTGGCGCTTGCCTGCGTATTACTAATTGTGATAGGAAAAACTTCAGAAGTACTGTAAAGGGGATCCGTTAAAAGAAAAGTAACAGCGCCGCTTAAACAAGAATTATTATAGGCATTAACTGCATCTGTGATGGTTAAATAAGTTTGGGCAGCACCAACGTTATATACTCCCGCTGCAAGGGTTGTTTGTATAACATAGAAATCGGGTGAAGTTGGGTCGGTTGAAACTGCTGGCGGACTAATAGTATAACCCGCCGCACCCGCAGATGGTTTTGCTATTACATTACCAGCATTATCCTGCGCAACTATATAATAAGAAACAAGATTTCCCGCTGTAGCACCTAAACCGAATGTAAAATTATATTGACCGGCTCCAATTGAAACTCCCGTTACAGCATTGTAAATACCCGAATTAATCTTCCAGTATAACACCGGCAAACCGGCTCCTGAAGTAGGAACTCCGTCGGCAACATCGGTAATGGTTGCAGTTAGAACCCTGTTACCTGTTGCACAGGTATTGGTTAATGCAGTGTAAACAATTGTAGGTGGAGTTGCGTCTAACCCTTCACGTTCACCGGTAGCACCAGAAGGACCTTTAATTGACCTGGCAATATTGCCATTCTTGTTACCGGTGTTTGTAAATAACTGGGCTCTTACCTGCAAAGTGAAAATGCAGATAAGCAAAAAAATTAACCCTAATTTGCTAATTGAATTTTCCGCCTTTTGAATCACAGCTATGTAATTTTTCTTCATAACTAAATACACTTTTAACTTTAAGCAGTTTTTCGGTAGTTTAATTTGAGAATAAATAATTCTTGATTAAAATACTGCTTAGTATATCGGCGGTGTTTGAAAGGGATTTTGGAAACTGTTTAGGATATTAAAAATATACCATTTAATTAAGAAAAGGAAACATTTTGAGGTAAATACCCTTAAAACGGGATAAAAAGCACGTAAATCTCCCATGTTTGTAGTTAAATTACTACAACACTCCAGTTGCCGGAGTAGATTAACTTATTGGTGCTCTAAAGGT
>JANOCC010000044.1:0-125315 GCA_031411955.1 Ferruginibacter sp. | reverse complement strand
ATTCCTGATGAACATGGTAAGCAAGATGAAGGACGACAGCGAACTCGGAAGCCGTGTTGCTTCTGTTCATAATGGCTCGTCTTTATTTACCGGCGAAGCTGGCAGCGGCGAAAGTGAAATCAGGAAATATATTATTGAGCATGATTTGCTGGAAACAATTATTCAGTTGCCAAACGATATGTTTTATAACACAGGTATTGCAACCTATATATGGGTATTGAACAACAAAAAGGAAGCAAAGCGTAAAGGCAAAATTCAACTCATTGACGCTTCCGCTATTTACAGCAAGATGCGTAAAGGATTAGGCAGTAAATCGAATGAACTCACAGATCAACATATCCGTCAGATTGCACAGGCATTTATTGATTTTGAAGAAACAGACATTAGCCGGAAATTCGATAATGATGATTTTGCCTATTGGAGCATCACAGTAGAAAGACCATTAAGACTTTCATGGCAACTTACACCCGAGCGGTTAGACAATTTGGAAAGCAAAGAAATTTATCTGCCTGTAATGGAAGCATTACAAAAACAATTTGGTAAGGAAGTTCACAAAGATTTTAATAAAGTAAATCCTGCATTAGATGCTGCCTTGAAAAAGTTAGCACTCAAATGGAAACCGAAAGAACGCAAACAATTTCTGGATGCAATTTCCTGGAAGGATGAAGAAGCCGAACCTGTAATAAAGAAACAGGAAAAAGATAAAGTTGAATATGAGTGTGATGTTGAATTAAGAGATTATGAGAATGTACCCGTTAAGCAGGATGTACAGCAATATTTTGAAAAAGAAGTATGGCCTTTTGTGCCCGATGCATGGATAGATCACAGCAAAACAGTAAAAGGTTATGAAGTGTCCTTTACAAAAATATTTTACAAGTACCAGCCACTTAGAAGCGTTGCAGAAATAACGGCTGAAATAGTTGCGTTGGAAAAAGAAACAGAAGGCCTTTTACAAAATATTATTGACTGATGGAGGTAGCTAACATTAATAAAACACATGTAGATATTGCTCTTGAAAAGCAAAGGCGGGTTAGCGAAGCCAGGGCTATTCTACAGGATTTAGACCGTCTTGAATCTATTCCAACCGAAAAGAAAAGAAGATGGGTTTGGGAACTGTTGCAAAATGCAAAAGATTGTGCGGGGGAAAATGGTGTAAGCATCACTATTACATTAACCAAAGACAGTATTGTATTTGAACATGATGGCTTTCCTTTTGATTTAGATAGCATCCTGGCATTGGTAAGAAGAACTTCTACAAAGTCGTATGATAATTCAGACGGCTCCACTGGTAAATTCGGAACCGGTTTTGTAACAACGCATGTTTTAAATAAGGTAGTAGAAGTTTCAGGGCTGCTTCAAAATGAAACCGGCACAAGGCCATTTGTTTTGAAAGTTGACAGAACCGCCAATTCATTAGAAGGTCTTCAGGCATCTTTGGATGATGCTTTTGGAGCGATCAACAAGATTTATGAAAACATACAAAGTGACGAGTATCGTTCTACCAGTTTCCGGTTTGAACTGAATGAGATTACCCGCCAGATAGCATTGGAAAGTATAGATGAGTTTGCAAAAAATATTTCATTTACTTTATTGATCAATAAACAGATTAACTCTGTTACCATAAACAACCATATTGAAAATGTAAATAAGACTTATACCGTTGCACCTGACATAGACGTACATGAAGACATAAAATTTGCTCATATTGTTACTGGCAAAGAACAGGCGGATTCTGATAACAAGAATGGGCTTATTCATTTCACTGAAAATAATATAACAATTGCTGTTCCTGTTTACAAAACAGACGGTATCTATTCATTGAAGAAGATTGGTTACAAGGCAAGGATTTATAAAGAGTTTCCTTTAATTGGTACTGAAAAAGCCAACATTCCCTTTTTTGTACAATCAGAACGTTTTATACCACCAGAACAAAGGGATGGTATCAGAACGAATAAATCAAATGAAAAACAGGAGGATGTTACTGCGGATAATAACCGGGAAGTGTTTGTTGATTATAAAAATGCAGTAATAAATCTTTTTCAAAAATTACAATCAGCCGGTGTCGAGAACCTTTATTTAGTGGCTGAATCCGGGCTTCCGTTGGAGAAGAATTTATATACTTCCCGTGAATGGTATGAAGCGAACATTCAAAAACCTCTCAGGGAGTTTTACATCAAACAGCCATTATTAAAAAATGTTGCAGGCAATCTAATTGCATTGGAACAGGCTAAAATACCGGAGAGTTTTATTATTGACGAAATCAATAAATCCTTTTATAGTCTCGCAAGTAAAATTTACCCGGATCAGTTTCCTGATACCAATTCATTTGAAAGCTGGCAGTCCATTATTTCGCAGGAACCAGAGACCTGGCCTGCCGCTGTTACTTGCACCGTGGAGAGTCTTGTAAAAGATATTAATGGAACTAAGTTAAAAGATATTTTCGCTGAGAATAATGACCAGCAGGTAGAATGGCTGAACAGGTTAATTGGATTTCTGCAACAGATAAACCGTACAGACCTGGGCGAAACATACCCTGTCTATCTTGACCAGGAAGGAAATTTAAGACGGAAGCAGGAGTTGCAGATTGATCCCGGATTGAATGAGAAAGTAAAATCAATTGGTAACAGGTTGGGCCAACCGGTTTACAGACAGTTATTGCACAAAGCCATTATTCATAAAGAAGGCATTTCCGAATTTGATGTAAAAGGTTTCTTTGATAAACTAAACATTCACATAGGAGGCTTGAACCCTACCGCTGCAAATAAACCGTCTTTTGAAGCAGTGTTTGAACTGGTTTGCTTATTTACCGGCACAACAGCAAAAGAAAGAGAACGATGGTTTCAGTTGGTGCATGAGTTGCTTCCAGAAATGGCACCCGATAAAGTGGTGATGGATGATATAGCTGACTTTAACTGGTCACCGGCAGAAAAGGCTTCTTTAAAATACGTTTGCTGGCTGGTTGAAAATTCAAATACGTTCACCGCTTTTGCTGAAACATATTTTCAATCAAATACAGAAACTGCATTCGATTGGCTCAACCGTTTAATTACTGTTTTATTCAGGAACCAGGACTATGAGGAACTGATAAGAAAATATGCAGTAATTCCCATGCAGGATGATAGCTTTAAAAAGCTGGAGAATTACATTTATTGTGAAGAAACGGATGCTCCTTTTGAAGATCTGTTTAAAAACCTTTACAGGGATTTTACAGGCAAAGGTGATCCGAGGCGTTTCTTAGTGCATCCATCCATTATTAATGAAAACCTTCCTTCCAAATCTGCCGAACTAATTGCAAAACCAATAGATGAATTGTTTGCAGCACACGATGCAGATAAAAAGGTAGAGATTGATGGGCCGCTCAATAGTCTCTTTCATCAGTTGAATGAATGGATAGGTGAAGGAAAGGCCGATGCTGAATTATTGTTTCCTCATTTCAGCAGGCAGCGTCCCATTTTATACATTAAAGCATTTGGGCCCGAAGTAAGTAAGCTGGTAATGGCTATTCACAATCTGAATAAACCCATTGAAGAAATACAGGCATTGGTTAACCTGAATATGACAGCCGCCGAACTGGAATTATTGCAGAAAGCTTCTTTGATGGCGGGAGGCACACAAAAATTGCTGGAGGTAGCAGCAGAAATGGAACAGCAGGCCATTGAAGCTGCCTGGAGAAAAAAAGTAGGCAATGCGGCGGAGGATGCTTTTAAAGAAGCCATTGCAGAAATACAGGCTTTTGATGTTGAAAATCCTGATATAGGTTATGATTTTGAAATTATGTTGGAAACAGGGGAACTGAATTATTTTCTCGAAATAAAGAGTACGGTACAGTTTAAGGAGAATATTAAAATGTCATCCAAGCAAGGTGTAACCGCAAGAGACAATCCCGCCAAGTATGCTCTCTGTGTATTGGCAAGGCTGGAAGCCAATGATGATGTAACCAAAGAATATTTTATTGAACATGCAAAGTTTCTTACCAATGTGGGCCAATTGGTAGCAGATAAAGTAACAGGTATTGAACAGGGCTTAAATACTATACAGGCATATAAAAATGGCGAAGAAGCAAGCTCGGCATTAGAGAATGAAAAGTATGCAGTATTTGTTGGCAAAAAAGCATGGGCCACCGGTATTCCGTTTAGCGAATTTGTTACCCATTTAAAAAACTACTTTAACATGCAATGAGAAAAACTTATTCAAAATATAAACCTACTTCTGTGCCTTGGCCATCGGTTGTACCCGAAGACTGGGAATTAGTTAAGATTTCTTCCGTTTTTAAGGAAAGAAAAGAAACAGTAAGTGATAAGGATTTTGCACCACTTTCTGTAACAATGCAAGGTATCGTACCACAATTAGAAACAGCAGCTAAAACAGATAATGGCGACAACCGAAAGAAAGTTTGTAAAGGTGATTTTGTAATAAATAGTCGAAGCGACCGAAAGGGTTCTGCTGGTATTTCACCTTTGGATGGATCTGTGTCTGTAATTAGTACGGTATTAAATCTTTCAAACAAACTAAGCGAAAAGTATGTAGGATACCTTTTGACTAATTATTATTTCCAGGAAGAATTTTATAGATACGGAAAAGGTATTGTCGCTGACTTATGGAGTACTAAGTACTCAAACATGAAAGGTATTTGCATACCAGTACCCTCACTCAACGAACAAATTGGCATTGCTAATTATCTTGATATAAAAACAGAACAAATAAACAACTTTAAAGCAAAGAAGGAGACGATCATTGCAGATCTGAAAGACCAGAAGCAGGCGATTATTAATGAACTTATTACTAAAGGAATTAATGAAAGCGTAGCCTTTAAGGATTCTGGTGTTTTGTGGTTAGGTAAAATTCCTTCGCATTGGCAAGTCTGGAAACTCAGCCATATTGCAAAAACTCTTAGTGGATCAACTCCGGAAAGCTCAAAAATAAATGAGTATTACAATGGCTCAATAAATTGGGTAAGGTCTACGGATTTAAATGATGATGAGCTTTTTGATTTACCAATTAAAATTACTCAAAGGGGTTTGGTTGAATCTGCATGTAAGATTGTACCTAAAAATTCAGTTTTAATTGCCATGTATGGAGGTGATGGTACAATAGGAAAGAATGCTATTTTAAGAATTGAATCTGCTTTGAATCAAGCGGTTTGTGCAATTGTTCCATCAAAGAAAATTAATTCAGAATTTTTATTTTACTATTCAAAATTTTTGAGGCCAATCTGGATGTTATATGCGAATGGAGCAAGAAAAGATCCAAATATTAGTCAGGATATTATTAAACAAATTAAAGTTGTCTTACCGCCATTGGATGAACAATTGGATATAGTAAAACATATTAAGGAAAAAATTGCTCAAATCGATATAGTCATAAGTAGAGTTGAAAAAGAAATTGAAAAAGTGAAAGAATTAAAACAAAGCTTGATTGCAGAAGTAGTTACAGGAAAAATTAAAATAGTATAACTATGGCAGGTTCATTCGACATTAAAATACTCTGGATGGTAGTGAAAGATATTTTCACTCATCTCAGTGGTAAAGCATCTGAAAAGAAAACCAACATCATTGAAGCCCATAGGGCTACCAATGCAGCTTTTATTGCAACGTATGATTATTTGCGTAATAATAACGGAGCTTATGTACCTATGCCAGCACTGGCTGATGTATGGAATGATGCATCTGCCGCCGTAATGCAGGTTGATAAAAGTTTGGGCAATATGCTTTATAGCAAATCAAGATTTTGGCTTGACCCTGACTTGTATATAAATCTTGGGAGGGAAGACGAGATAATTGAATTAAACCAGTTGGTTGAAGAAATGGAAAAACTTAGAATGAAATTGTAATAACAATAAATGACAGAAGCACAACTCATACAAAAATTAACTGAACTCCGTTCACTTCCTGCCGAAACAGAAGTGATGGAATTTAAAGAAGCTAAAAACGGTTTTGATTTTACCAAATTGGGTAAATACTTTTCTGCTTTGTGTAACGAGGCCAACCTAAAGGGCAAGCAAGAAGCATGGCTGGTATTTGGTGTAGAGAATAGTAGGAGAAATATTGTTGGCTCACTGTTTCGCAATGGCAACAGGCCATATTTAGACAGCCTGAAAGGTGAGATAGCAAATAAAACTACCAACCGAATAACCTTTATTGAAATATACGAACTCAACCTGCCCGAAGGCAGGGTTGTAATGCTGCAAATACCTGCTGCACCTCCAGGCTTTCCCGTAAGTTTTGAAGGGCATTATTATGGCCGTGATGGAGAAGAACTTTCTCCTTTGAACCTGGAAGAAATAGAAAGAATCAGAAGGCAGTCCACAATCAATGATTGGAGTGCAGTTACATGTCCCGCCACCGTTGACCAGTTAGATGAAGCGGCTATTGCAAAAGCAAAATACAATTACAAAATAAAAAATCCCCGAATTGCCGGCGAAGTGGAAGGTTGGGATACTCCCACCTTTCTTACCAAAACTAAACTGTTGGTAAACGGGCAACTTACCCGTACTGCTGTTTTGTTGTTGGGCAAGCCTGAAGCGGTGGCGCATCTTAGTCCTGTGCAACCACAGATCAGTTGGGTGTTATATAATAAAGACAAAGTAGAAAGAGACTACCAGCATTTTGAACCTCCTTATATATTGGCGGTAGATGAAGTGTTTGCTAAGATCCGCAATCTCAAATACCGGTACATGACAGACGGAACACTGTTTCCTGATGAAGTGGACCAATACGATCAGTACAATATTAAAGAAGCATTGAGTAATTGTATTGCCCACATGGATTATACATTAGCTGGCCGCATTTCTGTTGCAGAGAATGAAGACGGTTATATTTCCTTTACTAATCCTGGTACTTTTTTACCCGGCAGCATTAAGGAGGTAATAGACAGCGAAGAGCCACCTTCCTTTTATCGCAATACTCTATTGGCAAAAACAATGGAATCGTTTAATATGATAGATTCTATTGGGAGTGGTATTAAGCGAATGTTCAGGGTGCAACGGGAAAGATTTTTTCCGATGCCGGATTATGATTTCTCCGGCAATAAAGTTAAACTCACACTCACCGGTAAAGTATTGGATATGGATTATGCCAGGGTGCTGGTTCGTAATCCTGACTTGAGCTTAGATGAAATAATTTTGTTGGATAAAGTGCAGAAGAAAAAAGAATTGAAAGATGCTGATGTTCGCCAGTTAAAAGCAAAGAATCTCATTGAAGGCCGCAAGCCTAATTTCCATATTTCAGTTTCTGTGGCTGAAAAAACTGAGCAGAAAGCAGATTATATTTTATCACGGGGAATAGATGACGATTATTACAAAAAGTTGATTGATGAATATCTAAAAAAATTCGGGAAAGCAAAAAGGGCCGACCTCGAAAAGGTGCTAAAGAGTAAGTTGCCTGGGGTACTAACCGAAGAACAAAAAAAGCATAAAATAAAGAATCTGTTGCAGGCAATGAAAACAGAACAGCGTATTAAATTGGATGAGGGTAGGTTTTGGGTGCCGGATAGCCCCTTCTGATTAGACGAACTTGGAAACGGCTGGATTCCATTGGTTCCAGGTCTTTTAAATTTAAAAGGCAAGCGAAATTTAAAAGAACTTTTAAAAGACCAGCCCCCGGATTTTGGGTATCAGATAGCTCATTTTAATTAGACGAACATTAGACGAACTTTAGACGAAAAAATGTCATAATCTATTGATAATAAGTATATTAAACTCTAATTTATTAGACCAAATTAACGCCGGAATTAGACGAAAAATTAGACCAAGTAACTGAAAATATGAGTACAGATACATCAGAAAAAGGGTTAGAAATCATCATCGAAAAAAGCCTCGTTGAGGATAGCGGCTACCGCCTTTCGTACCCTACGGACTACGACAGGGACCTCTGCCTCAATAAAAGGTTAGTCTTTGAATTTATCAAAGAAACCCAGCCTGACGCCTATGAGATTATTCTTAAAAGAGGAGAAGATAAATTCCTAAAACGCCTTGTGGAGCAAATTAAACAACGAGGCGTTATTGATGTATTGCGTAAGGGAATTAAAGACCTTGATTTGAATGTATGGCTCTATTTCAAAAGTCCTGCTTCTACACTGAACGCAAAAGCTACCAAACAGTATAATGCCAATATCTTTTCTGTTACCCGTCAATTGCATTACAGCCTTAGTAATAACAATTCGTTGGACATGGCAATCTTTATCAATGGCCTTCCGGTAATCACTTTTGAACTCAAAAATCCCTGGACAGGGCAGAACGTAAAAAATGCCATTAAACAATACCAAACAGACCGTGACCCCAGGGAACCAATATTTGCTTTCGGTCGCTGCATGGTGCATTTCGCAGTTGATCCTGATTTGGTGTACATGGCAACGGCCCTGAGTGGTTACAATACATTTTTCCTACCATTAAATAAAGGAATAAACAATGGTGCAGGCAACCCGGTAAATCCCAACGGTCTTAAAGCCGATTATCTCTGGAAAGAAATATTACCTAAACATAGCCTCAGCAATATCATTGAGAACTATGCCCAGATAGTGGAGGAAACAGATGAAGATACAGGCAAAGTGAAACGCAAGCTGGTTTTTCCTCGGTATCACCAGCTAAGGGTAGTTCATAAATTATTAGCCCATGCAAAAGCAACTGGTGTTGGCAGCCGCTACCTGATTCAGCATTCAGCAGGCTCCGGTAAATCAAATTCTATTACATGGCTGGCTCACCAGTTGGTAAGCCTGCACGATACCAGTAATGCTAATACAGTTTTTGACAGTGTGATAGTAGTAACCGACCGTAAAATATTGGACAAACAAATACGGGATAATATCAAACAATTTGCACAGGTTGCAAAAGTGGTGGAAGCTATTGAGAAAGGAAGCTCACAATTAAGAAAGGCTTTGGAAGATGGTAAAAAGATCATCATTACAACTGTACAGAAATTTCCTTTTGTGATAGACGAGATAGGAGAATTGGCAGCAAAAAGATTTGCCATTATTATTGACGAAGCACATAGCAGCCAGAGTGGTGAAACGGCTTCCAAGATGAACTATGTTTTATCAGACAAAGGACGGGACCTGGAAGATGTGGAAGAAGAAATAGACAGCGAAGATGTGGTGAACTCATTAATTGAAAGCAGGCGCATGGTTAAGAACGCCAGCTATTTTGCTTTTACCGCTACTCCTAAAAACAAAACACTCGAAACCTTTGGCAGGAAAGGGATTTTACCGGATGATGAACCCGGAGAACCGCTAAAATTTTATCCCTTCCATTTATATTCAATGAAACAGGCCATTGAAGAAGAGTTCATTTTGGATGTGCTGAAAAATTACACTACTTATCAGAGTTATTATAAAATTTCCAAAGAGGCAGAAGGCAATCCCAAGTTTGAAACCCACCAGGCACAAAAGAAACTAAGGGCCTATGTAGAAAATCATCCTTTCTCCATTAAGGAAAAAGCAAAAGTGATGATAGACCACTTCCACAGCGAGGTAAGAAAGCAGATAAAGGGAAAAGCAAAGGCAATGGTGGTAACAAAATCCATCAACAACGCCATTCAGTATTACAGGTCATTCAACGAATACCTGAAAGAAATCAATTCACCTTACAAAGCCATTGTAGCATTCTCCGGCAAAAGAACCATTGACGGTGTTGAATGTGATGAAGCAAAACTGAATGGTTTTGCAAGTGGCGATATTCCAAGAACCTTTAAAAAGAATGAATACCGTTTTCTCATTGTTGCTAATAAGTTCCAAACCGGTTTCGACCAGCCATTGCTGCATACAATGTATGTAGATAAAAAACTCACTGATGTGCAGGCAGTGCAAACCCTGTCAAGGCTCAACAGGGCTTATAAACCCGATAAAGAAGATACGTTTGTATTGGATTTCTTTAACAGCACCGATGATATTAAAGAATCTTTTGAGCCATTCTATACCACTACGGTATTAAGTGAAGAAACCGATGCGAACAAACTTAATGATTTGCAGGATGCTTTAGATACTGCACAGGTTTATACAAAAGACGATGTGATCAATTTCACCGACTTGTATTTTAAAAGTGCCGACCGAACAGAATTGGATCCCATTATTGATGTTTGTGTTCACCTGTATAAAACAGAATTGAATGCAGATGCACAGATTGATTTTTTTGTAAAAGCAAAATCATTCTACCGTACTTATGCTTTTCTTTCTAAAATATTATCCTTCAATAATGCCTATTGGGAAAGGCTGTACTGGTTTCTTAAATTCCTGATGCCAAAAATAAAGCCTGTTGAAAATGAAGATTTGGCAAAGGGTATTTTAGAAGCTGTTGACCTGGATAGTTACCGTTTAAGTAAAACCACAACTGATAATATCAAATTGCAGGGCGGTGAAGAAATTGATCCTACACCACCCATCATGAAAGGCAAAAAAGGTGAGAATGAATTTGATGAACTCGAGGCAATCATCAATGATTTTAATACCCGGTTTGGTATTAATAACTGGACAGATGATGATAAGGTAAAGAACTTTCTCTTTCAACAACTTCCGGCAGATTTGGCAAAAGACCAGGCTACTGTAAATGCAGTTCAAAATTCCGATAAGCAAAACGCAAAGATCACATCCGATAAGAAGGTGGAAGATTTAATGCAGGATGTAATTTTTACTTACACTGACTTATACAAAAAATTCACTGATGATGCTGATTTTAAACGACAGTATCTCGATTTTGTGTTTGATAAAATTTGGAAACAAAACCATATTAACCCATAAAATAATTATAGGTGCAACAAGAGTTACTCCTAAATATCATCCCATTCAACCCGGCAGCAGGGAAACAAACATTTGCCTTTTACAGGCAAAAGCAGGAAGGCTTCTATCCTGTTTTCAAGGCTGATTTGGAAGGATTGTTGGAAGATAAGTTGCCTGCCGCAGAATTAGAAACACTGGAAAAACTCTACACCGATTTTCAACCGGCAAAAGAAGGAGCAATTGAATTAGAAATAGATTTATCCGTTACATATCGCTTTGCCAATCATTACTACCGCCATCTCATTAGAGAATATTTTACAGGCATTGCAGATATAATGCACCAAAACTTTACCAGCGAAACAGAAGTATGGTTTCATGATAAAGACAAAAGCAATGCAAAATTCAACTTGTACAACCAGTTTACTTTAAAAGTGCAGCATAGCCGGGTTACCACCGGTCCAGAGTTGGTGCTTTCTTACGATGGCACTACTAAAGTATTTGCAAAACCTGTTTCGCAAATACACAACTTCAATACCAACTTGTACAACTGGATAGTGTGCAACGGTGTTTTATACAAATGGAAATACAGGCCACAGGCTGTAATCAACATGCCTGATAAATGTTACCCTGTACTTAGCAATGAAATAAAACCACATCTGGAAATAGCCCATGATGTACCAAACCTTTCAAACCGTTACCCAAGATACCTGGGCATACTGCAAGACTTTTACAATAAGTACCTGAACGTTGATGCTTTCCGCAGCCTCATTGCAATAAACACAGATGGCTTTTATCAGCCCACAACAGATCAGTTCCGGGTGATCAATTCTACTTCCAACGATTTGTTGTATTCCAATGGCAAAACAGGAAAAGAACCCAAGAAAGATTTTAAAAGCAAAGGCCCTTACCAATTACCTACCAAACCAAATAATTTCAAATTCTTTTTTATTTACCAGGCATCAGATAAGGCAGGTGCGGTAACAGAACTCTACAGGTATCTCAATAGTGGCTGGAAAGACGGGCAGTTTACATTTCCAAAAATGCAGGACTACATCAAAGTGCCTTTTGAATTAGATATATCCAAAAACATAGAGTTTGACAGTGTAGAAAATGTAGTTACTACAGTAAGAAATGCCGTTAAAAATGCAGAGTGGTTACCAGACACCCGTTACATGGCTTTGTTTGTAAACCCTGTACCCAAACTGGAGAAAGACGAAAGCCGTAGAAATATCTATTACAAAATCAAGGAAATCCTTTTGTACGAAGGAGTGATTTCACAGGTAATCAAAAGTGAACACTTATATAAAAATGGTAAACCAAATTCTTACTTTAATACATTTCTACCACATATAGAAATTGCCATGCTGGCAAAGCTGGGTGGTGTACCCTGGCGGCTGAACCGGCCAACAAACAATGAATTGATTGTTGGTGTAGGTGCATTCTATTCTGTTACCCGTAAAACAAGATTTGTGGGTTCTGCTTTTTGTTTCAATAATGAAGGCATGTTCAAAGGATTTGATTGTTTCAAAGGTGATGATACCATCAGTTTGGCAGGCTCCATCCGTGAAGCAGTGGCAAAGTTTATTGCAGTAAACTATACGGCTTCAAGGCTCATTATTCATTTCTACAAAGACATTGGTAAGAAAGAACTGCAGCCCATCCTGCAAACCCTGCATACTTTGGGTTTAAACATTCCGGTGATTGTAGTTACCATCAACAAAACCGAAAGCAAAGAACTCCTGGGTTTTGATATGAAAGATAAAACCAACCTGATGCCATACAGCGGCACAATAGTAAAGGTTGCCAGATCAGAATACTTATTATTCAACAATACCCGGTACGATGCCACTTCAAAACCAGCACAAAAGGAATATCACTTCCCTGTAAAGATTGCATTGTCCTGCACGATTGATGGAATGCTGGATGATATGAATTTAGTAGAGCAGTTGATTGACCAGGTTTACCAGTTTTCAAGAATGTACTGGAAAAGCACCAACCAGCAGAGCCTGCCGGTTACAATCAAATACCCAGAAATGGTGGCCGAGATTTATCCTCATTTCCAGCACGACAAGCTGCCGGACTTTGGGAAGGAGAATTTGTGGTTTTTGTAAATGCAGATAAACAGGCATTAAAATGAAA
The DNA here is from genome assembly GCA_031411955.1 of Ferruginibacter sp. GTDB lineage: Bacteria > Bacteroidota > Bacteroidia > Chitinophagales > Chitinophagaceae > Ferruginibacter. Next base: position 112,472 of record JANOCC010000044.1, on the reverse strand, counting down.
TAATTAATTTCTATAGTTATGTACGAATTATTTTTTCAGCATTTCAATAAAAAGGTTTCTCTTACAAAAGAGGAAGAAACACTTATTAAATCTCACCTCACTCCAAAGAAACTCCGAAAGAAACAATACCTGTTGCAGGAAGGGGATGTTTGTAAATCATTTGCATTTATTGAAAAAGGTGCTCTTAAGGCTTATTCTGTTGATGACAGTGGTAATGAACATATCATTCAGTTTGGGTTGGAAGGATGGATCATTTCTGACATGTATAGTTTTCTTACCGGTGAACCTGCAACATATAATATTGATGCAATTGAAGATGCCGAACTGGTCATCATCAGCAAATCCGCACATGAAGAATTATTGAAAAAACTTCCCAAATACGAAACTTACACAAGGCTGAATATTACAGGTGCTTACCTGGCTATGCAAAAACGGTTAACCTCCATTATCAGTTCCCCGCTTGAAGAACGGTATGCAAATTTTACTGCACTCTATCCCGAAATTGTTCAACGGGTACCCCAACACATGATTGCGGCTTACATGGGCCTTACCCCGGAAACTTTAAGCCGGATCAGGCGAAGAATTTCATCCAAATAACTATAGAACCGTAAAGAAACTTTCAGCTTATTGTAGTACTATCATTGTCAATCACTGTAATTTTTTTACCATTTTGTTTTCTTTAATTGTGTAACTTTGTTTTATGTTAGGTATCACAAATATTGGTTCTTCAAAAACTATTACTCACTATCTGGTGCTTGATACCCGGGATTGTTTTACCTGTTCGTTTACAGAGTTCCTTCCTTTTAATGCAGGAATGTATTATTACTCCAGCTTTAAAGCCTTTAAATCTATTACCCCCGCCTAATAATATTCTCCCAGGCGGTGGAAAGTCATTTTCACTTCAGTCTATCTATTTGGATTATTTAGTCTCGAGCCACAGTAAATTTTGGTTCTTGAAAAAGTAAATGCACTTACGCATTATGGCTAATCCTTGCATACTGGAGTATCAAGTTTAAAAAATAAAAAAACTAAATATCATGTCAAATAAAGAAAATCTTCCGGTGGGAGGTACTATTGTACTCCTGCTTGTATTTGTTAATGCATTGATCATGAAAACAGCTTTTATTGAAAACAGCAGCTTATACAATTCGCTATACATTACAATACCATTACTTATCATTGCCATTTACGATTTCAGGCGGGATAAAAAGGTAATAGTAAAGAATTTTGGTGCTACCGTCAATGGATCCAAAAGTGCTGATGAAAGCCTGGACCTTAGCAAGCATAAACGAAGTGAAAGCTCCACACTTGCACCTGAGGTATGAAGGATAGGGAAGTACATCCCAGCCTTAGATTATCATTCAATAATGAAAAACCCTATAAAAGCATTGACCAAAATCAATGCTTTTTCTTGCTTACAGGCAATGGAGCATGGCTATGCCCCGGCGTAGCTTTGTCCTATCAAAAAACGATAAATATTAATAAAATGAAAACAAAACAAACAATAGCAGTCATCGGGGCAACCGGTAATATGGGTTCGGCCATTTCAAAAAGCCTTTCTAAAGGCAATTACAGGTTGCTTTTAAAAGCCAATAAACAGGAAGAACTGGATGCATTGGTAAAAGAAATTGAAGCAAAAAATGCAGATGCTGATGTAGAAGCAGTGGTTTGCCCTACAGAAGCCGGTTGGGAAGCAGATATTATTATTCTCGCTGTTCCCTTTGGGGCAGAAAAGGAAATCGCCGCAAAGATTAAGGAAGTAGCCAATCAAAAGATTGTCATCTCTATTGCTAATCCGTTGAATGAAACATATAATGGCTTAGTAACAGCAGCCGATACAAGTGCCGCAGAAGAGTTGCAAAAACTATTACCTAATTCAAAAGTGATTAAAGCATTCAATACCACTTTCGCAGCCGATTTTTCAACACCCGTTATTGATGGCAAACAGGCAGATGCTTTTATTGCAGGTGATGATGAAGAAGCCTTACAAACAGTTGCTGAATTAGTAACCACAGCAGGGTTCAACCCGATCGTAGCTGGCAATTTATCAGTAAGCAGAACATTGGAGAATATGCAGCTTTTATTGATTCAATTAGGTATGAAATACAATTATAACTGGTTAGCCGGTTGGAAAATCTTACACAATTAATAATTATTTAATAAAAACAAAAAAAACAAAATGAAAAAAATAACACTTATTCTCGCCGCTTTTATTTCCTTGACAGCTTTTACAGTCGCTGTTTCAACATGGCAAAACGATGATGCCCACTCACAACTTGGTTTTACCGTAACGCATCTTGGTATAGCTGATGTATCGGGGACGTTCAATGATTTTGATGTCACCATTAAATCATCCAAACCAGATTTTAGTGATGCCTCAATTGAACTCACCGCTAAAACGGCTTCTATTGATACCAGGGTTGATGCAAGAGACAACCACCTGAGAAGTGCTGACTTTTTTGATGCAGCAAAATACCCAACGATGAGTTTCAAAAGCACTTCTATAAAAAAATCAGGTAAGAATAAATATAAACTCACCGGGGATCTGAACCTGCATGGCATCACCAAACAGGTAACGGTGGAATTACGGTACAAGGGTACGGTTGAAAATCCAATGAGCAAAAAACAAACAGCAGGTTTCCAGGTTACAGGTGTGATTAATCGTACAGACTTCAATCTTGGCAATGGTTTTCCGCCTCCTATGATAAGTAACGAAGTACGCATAAAAGCTGATGGAGAGTTTATACAGTAATTAATATAACTCATTAGCATATTTATTAACAATAAAAAAACAATCATGAAACAGTTAGAAAATAAAGTCGCCATCATTACTGGTGCAGGTTCAGGAATTGGCAGATCAGCAGCGTTGCTTTTTGCAAAAGAGGGCGCAAAAGTAGTTGTCTCGGATATCAGTGAAGCAAATGGTAACAGCGTAGTAGAAGAAATAAGAAAAACTGGTGGTGAAGCCTTTTTTGTAAAGGCAGATTCATCCAAAGCATCGGATAACGAGGCACTTGTGAAGCAAACCCTTGAAAAGTACGGCTCCCTTGATATCGCCGTAAATAATGCCGGTATTGGCGGCCCGCTGGGTGTTACCGGTGAATATCCACTGGATGGATGGCAAAAAGTAATTGACATTAATTTATCTGGCGTGTTTTATGGCTTACGTTATCAGCTTCCTGCAATGTTGCCAACAGGTGGAAGCATAATTAACATCGCCTCAATTTTGGGCCAGGCGGGTGCCAGATTTTCACCTGCATACGTAGCGGCAAAACATGGAGTGGTAGGCTTAACAAAAGCAGCAGCATTGGAATATGCCGATAAGAAGATCCGCATCAATTCTGTTGGCCCCGGTTATATAAAAACACCGCTGATATACAACACACTTGATAAAGCCGCATTGGATGGTTTAGTGGGGTTGCACCCCATCGGTCGCCTGGGTGAACCAGAAGAAATAGCCGAACTGATACTTTGGTTAGCTTCTTCTAAATCTTCTTTCGTAACAGGTACTTATTATGCTGCCGATGGTGGTTACTTAGCACAATAAATTAAATCTTCCTATAGGCTTCCTCCATCAATTAATATTTGTAAAGAGGAAGTCTATGTTTAAAAACAAAATATAATGAAAAAGTTATTAAATGTAAATGAAGCCACTACCAGCACGGATATAGCATTGTTGGTTGCAAGAATAGGAATAGCAGTATTAATGTTAACACATGGTATCCCGAAAATGATGATGCTGTTTTCAGTAGCACCGGTACAGTTTCCTTCCGTTATGGGAATGAGTGCAGAGTTATCCCTGGGACTTACAGTGTTTGCAGAAGTATTTTGCTCTGTACTTCTTTTAGTTGGTTTTGCTACAAGGTTAGCAGCAATTCCGCCGATCATTACCATGTTGGTAGCAGTGCTGTTGATACATGCTGCCGACCCTTTGGCTAAACAGGAACCTGCCTTGCAGTATTTGCTGGTCTATTTAGTGCTCTTGTTTGCAGGTAGTGGTAAGTATTCGATTGATTATTTGCTGCAGGGAAAAAAGACCCGAAATAATTATGACCGTAAAGCAGTGCCAGACCCCACTTTAGCAATTTATCAGTAAACTAAAAATCTAATTAAGATGAAAGTAGCATTAATAGGAGCATCCGGTTTTGTGGGAAATGCAATTTTAAAAGAGTTGCTGCAAAGAGGCCACCAGGTAACGGCCATTGTCCGCAATCCTGAAAAAGTAAAACCGGCAGAAAACCTAACGGTGGTTTCAGCAAATGTGTTGGATGAAACCGAAGTATTAAATGCAGTAACAGGTCACGATGCTGTCATCAGTGCATACAATGCCGGATGGACAAACCCCAATCTGTACAATGAATTTCTAAAAGGTTCGCAGGCTATACAGGAAGCTGTTAGGAAGTCCGGAGTTAAGAGATTGATCGTTGTTGGTGGCGCAGGTAGTTTATTCATTACTCCCCAACAGCAAATTGTAGATACAGAGGGCTTCCCTAAGGAATGGAAACCCGGCGCTTTAGCCGCCAGAGATTATCTGAATATCCTTAAAAATGAAAAAGATCTTGATTGGACATTTTTAAGTCCGGCAGTAGAAATGCACCAGGGCACATCAGGTATAAGAAAAGGAACTTACAGAACAGGATTGGAAAACCCGGTATTTGATACTGACAAGCGAAGTGTAATTTCTGTGGAAGATGTGGCAGTGGCAATTGTAGATGAATTAGAAAATCCGAAACATATACGTCAACGCTTTACAGTTGCTTACTAAGCAATACTATATTTTTAAGCAATTTATTATGGAAAGATTATTCAGAGCACGAAGAGAGGAATGTTTTTTTAGAAGATTGATTTCAATGCAAATGGTATAAAGTTGCAAATACACAACGTAATTACAGAACGTTGCCCTTCTGAAAAAGCAACAGGTTTTCTTTACATAGCGATTGCGTTACCAGTGCAATAGCATTGATAAATATCAATACAATTTCTTGTTTGTCCTCAATGGATCGGTTTTTTTGGCGTTGTAGCTTTGTGCTATCAAATCAATTTAATTTTAAAACAATAAAAAATAAAAAATGGCAAACAAAACAAATACCCCAACAGAAACAGTAAAAGCAATGTTCGCAGCATTTGGTGCAGGTAATATGGATGAATTGAAAACAACTTTGGCAGAAGAAACCGTTTGGGTTTATCATGGCACGGATGAAATCCCTTACAACGGCACTTATGCCGGAAAAGATGAAGTGCTGAAGTTTATCGGTAATATTATAACGCATGTTGATATAGAAGGCTTTCAGACCAACCATTTTTTTGAGAATGGAAACCGTGTAGTAGTACTGGGAAATGAAAAACAAAGAATTAAAAAAAATGGGGAGTTATTAGAACAGGATTGGGTGCAATCATTCATCGTGGAAAATGGCCTTATCACCAGGCTTGATGAATATGCTAATACTTCTCATGCTGCAAAATTATTCAGCAAATAATTGCGGACAGCCAAATTGTATTATTAACTAAATACTGAGTAAGATGAGTAATAATGAACAAATCGATCCGATGATGTGCGACACCGAAACAGGTATTTGTGAAATACCACAGGCTTCCAATGAAAGTAAAAATGCGATAGTTAATAAACCGGTTAAACTTTTATACTTTACCGATCCCATTTGTTCTTCCTGTTGGGGCATAGAGCCACAACTGCGAAAATTAAAGCAGGAATATGGTGAATATTTCGACATAGAATACCGGATGGGCGGATTGCTGAAAAGCTGGAACGAATACGGAGGAAGCGATGTGAACGGACCGGAGAGTGTGGCGCAGCATTGGGATGAAGCCAGTGCTTATTACCAGATGCCTATTGATGGCGAAGTATGGAAGGAAGACCCTTTGCATTCCTCATACCCCCCTGCTATCGCCTTTAAAGCGGCACAATTGCAGGGCAGTTATAAAGCAGATCAATTTCTGAGACGAATAAAGGAAATGGTGTTTACTGAGAAAAAGAATATTACAAAACTGGAACACCTTGTGCAGGCAGCAAAGGATACTGGTTTAGACCATATCCAATTCAAATATGATTATCGGAACAAGGCAAAACAATTATTTGAGGAAGATCTATTGATGGCAAGAGAATGGGGCGTAAGAGGGTTTCCTACTATTTATTTTATTGATGGAGATGACAACCGGTTTAAAGTGTATGGAAGCAAACCATACCAGGTATATGAACAGGCATTACTGAAGTTAGTGCCGGGTAAGCCGGTAAAGGCAACGCCATCCTCCTATGAAACGATTTTAAAAGGATATAATACCCTTACGCTTAAAGAATTTTCCGTATTTTTTGATAAAACACTGGAAGAAGCCGGAGTCATTTTACAGGAACTGGAACGGCAAAATAAAGTGAGAAGAACAGAAACAAAAGCCGGCCCTTTGTGGAAAGTAATTAAATAACCCACATTACATGAAAAGAGAACAATTTATTAAAACAATCATAACAGCAACAGCAGGTATGACAACATTATCAGCATTCAACAAATTTACAAGTGGCTTAAACGAGCAGGAACAGTTAATGCCTGTTCTATTCATTGGTCACGGCTCACCCATGAACGGCATTGAGGACACTGAATTCAGCCGCAGGTGGACACAGATGGCAAAAGAAATCCCAACACCCAAAGCGGTATTGGTAGTATCAGCACACTGGTTCACGAAAGGCACTAAGATTACAGCAATGGATTTCCCTAAAACCATTCATGATTTTGGTGGTTTTCCACAAGAGCTTTTTGATGTGCAATATCCGGCGCCTGGTAATCCTGTATTAGCGAAAGAAACAGCAGACTTGTTGCTTTCAGCTCATGTGGAGTTAGACCACGACTGGGGCTTAGATCATGGAACCTGGACTGTAGTAAGGCACATGTATCCGGATGCAAAAATTCCTGTTTTGCAATTAAGTATTGATTTTACCAAAGGTGCTCAATACCATTATGATCTTGCTAAAGAATTATATGAGTTAAGAAAGAAAGGAGTACTGATCATTGGAAGTGGCAACATGGTTCACAATCTTAGGATGGTAGCATGGGACAGGTTAAACGACCCGGAGTATGCTTATGATTGGGCGATACAAATGAACAGTAAGTTCAAAGAACTGATACAAGCAGGCGACCACAAGCCATTGATCAATTACAACAGTTTAGGAAAAGAAGCAATGCTTGCTATTCCTACACCGGAACACTATTTACCATTGATGTACACATTAGGTTTGAAGAGTGGAAAAGACGATGTTTCAATTTTTAATGATAAAGCAGTAGGTGGTTCATTAACGATGACATCAGTAAAGATTGGATAATGAATATCAGCATGACTTGTCTGTTGGCGATACTCCTTTCTCTCAACGTTGAAGAAACAAAGAATAATAAAATGACAACAACAATAGAAACCAATAAAGCAACTTCTGACAGCATGGTATTACAATACCTTGTCAGAGAACCACAGGTAAAGTCAACAAAGAACAAAGCAATTATTCTATTGCATGGCGTAGGCAGTAACGAAGCGGATTTGTTTAGACTCGCCAATCAGTTACCGCAGGAGTTTTTTATTATTTGTCCCCGTGGTCAGTTTACATTAGGTGCAGGCAGATATGCATGGTACAATGTTGATTTTTCAACAGGAAAACCCGTTTACAATAAAGAGCAGGAAGCATCCAGCAGAGAAGTAATCAGGACTTTCATCAGTCGGGTAAAACAAAAGTACAATCTTGATGAAGTTTATCTGGGTGGTTTTAGCCAGGGTGCTATTATGAGCTACAGTATTGGTTTAATACACCCTAATGAAGCCCAGGGTATTATTGCATTAAGTGGCAGGATACTCAATGAGATACGGCAATTAATTCAAAAAAATAATTACCTTCAAAAACTGAAAGTATTTGTTGCACATGGAGTACAAGATAACACGTTGCCTATCCATTATGCAAGAGAAGCAAAAGACTACTTAGAAAGTTTAGGCATCCAGCTTACTTACCACGAATATCACATAGAACATCAAATAAGTAACGATGTGTTGCAGGATTTGAATGACTGGTTAAGATAACCGGTAAACGAGCCTTCGTTCTACCGAATTAATATTAATTATTTAAAATAATTCAACATGAAACAGTTAGAAAACAAAGTTGCCATTGTTACTGGTGGCGGTTCCGGTATTGGTAAAGCAATATCGATTCTCTATGCCTCTGAAGGAGCAAAAATTGTTGTTTCTGATATTGGTGAAATCAAACGAAGAGACCGTTAACCAATAAAACATTTATCTTCTTATACCTGTATTCGCAAACAAAGTACAATACTATTAATAACAACAAAACAAACTAAAATGAAAAAACTATCAACAATCAAAACCATTGTGGCACTATTCATCGTTGCTGCCATCGTAACTTTCACAAGCTGTTCAACAGGCAGCCAGGACGAAAAAGTAAAATCACTGCAGGCGGAATTAGACAAGTACAAGGCTGCAGAAGCCCTGACGGAGAAACGTCTTGCAATGTTTGATACCCTCGACTATGAATATTACAGTAACCAGAAATGGGACATGTTCAAACATAACCATGCTGACAATATCAAAGTGTATTATCCTGACGGGATGATCACCACAGGTTTATACCCACAGCACATTGACATGCTTACCCCGATGTTTGTATTTGCGCCAGATACAAAGATCAAGGAGCACCCGGTTCGGTTTGGCAGTGGCGATTGGACTGCCGTGATTGGCGTAATGGAAGGAACATTTTCTAAACCTATGCCAATTGGCGGCGGAAAAACCATTCCACCTACAGGAAAAAAATTCAAACTGAGTATGACAACACTCGGGCATTGGGGACCGGATGGAAAAATGATTGAAGAACACCTGTTCTGGGACAATCAGTCATTTATGAAACAAATTGGATTAGCACAATAATATTATAGTCAGAAACATCAAAATAAATCAAATGAAAAATTTAGAGAATAAGGTTATCATCATCACCGGCGCCGCCATGGGGCTTGGTTTAGCAGCAGCAAAAGAATTAGCATCAAAAGGAGCCAGCCTTGTGCTGGTTGACTATAACGACAAAAGTTTGAATGATGCCAAAACAGAACTGAATAAAGATTTTCCCGATGTGAAAATCATCACCGTTGTGGCTGATGTTTCGAAAGAAGAAGCAGTGAAAAACTATGTGGATGAAGCCGTAAAAGCGTTTGGCAGAATTGATGGCCTTTACAACAATGCAGGTATTGAAGGAAAGCAGGCAAGCATCACAGAATATGATATAAACATTTTCAAAAAGGTTATTGATATAAACCTGATGGGTGTTTACTATGGAATGCGGTATGTAATCCCCGTAATGCAAAAGCAAAAGTTTGGCCGTATTGTAAATGTTGCATCCGTGGGCGGCATTCGTGGAGTGCTCAATCAAATGCCTTATGTGGCAAGTAAACATGCTGTTTCGGGCATGACAAAAAATGCTGCATTGGAATATGGCAGGTATGGCATCAATACGAACGCCATTGCGCCTGGTGCAATCTTAACACCGATGGTTGCTGAGGCATTCAAACAAGTTAATCCTGCTGACCCAAAAGCAGCTGAAACAGAATATGCACAGCGTAATCCAACCAAGAGGTTGGGATTACCACATGAAGTTGCTAAGCTTGTAGCATTTCTTTTAAGTGATGACGCATCATATATAAATGGACAGACTATTGCCATTGATGGTGGCGAATCGAATATTTATGGAAATGTATAAGCATTATCAAGTTATGAAGTTTCTTAGCCGGAAACTTTAACCAAAGTAATTATTGCTTTGAAAAATTGGCTGGTGCAGGAAGTAAGTAATTCACCAGCCCATGTTTTTAGCCCAAAGATTGACCATCCCCAATTTTATGACTATATTGGATTGCTTTCTTTGGGCTTATTTTTCAAAGATCTCTTTATGAAAAAATTATTTCAGTGGGCTTATATAGCACCCGTTATTGCAATGGGTTTTTATATGCTGGCTCCGGTTGGCTCCAGCATTTTCTTCAACCTGGTGTCCATCGGGGTTTTAATTGTTGGTGTGCTTTTGGCAGTGCATCATGCTGAAGTGATTGCACACAAGGTGGGCGAGCCATACGGCACTATTATTTTGGCTCTTGCGGTAACTGTGCTGGAAGCTTCTATCATAGTATCACTTATGTTAACAGGTGGTGTTGGTGCAGAAACCTATGCAAGGGATACGCTTTTTGCAGCCGTCATGATCATTCTCAACGGTATACTGGGTATTAGTATGCTTGTTGGTGCCTTGAAATTCAAAGAACAGATTTTTGAGACCAAGAGCGTAACGATTGCTTTGGTGAGCCTGGTGTCTATCCTGGTACTCGCCCTGGTATTGCCAAATTTTACAACAAGTATTGCCGGTCCCGCTTATAATGGACCACAGCTTATCGCCGTTGGTATTTGTTGTGTGGTCATATACGGTTCTTTTATATTTACGCAAACCGTGCGGCACCGTAATTATTTTTTGGCAGAAAAGACCGGCGAAGAAAAAGCCGTTACACGTACAGAAGCCGTAATTAGTCTGATCCTGTTACTTGTTTGTTTAGCTGTGGTTGTTTTCCTGGCAAAAAAACTTTCGCCGGTAATTGAACACGCTGTAGTGAATGCAGGCTTACCAACCGCTTTGGTGGGTGTAGCTATTGCTGCGGTCATTCTATTGCCGGAAGGAATAGCCGCCATTCGTGCTGCCAGGCGTAACCAGTACCAGACAAGCATCAACCTTGGTTTAGGCTCGGCACTGGCAAGTATCGGGCTTAGCATTCCTACTGTGGCACTCATTTGTACAGTAATGGATCTGCCCCTTGTTCTTGGTTTGGACAGGAAATCAATGATCCTGCTTGGGCTGTCTGTATTTACGGTTATGCTTTCTTTAAACAAAGGGCGAACGAACGGCTTATATGCGACGGTGCTTTTGGTCAATCTGATGATGTACGTCTTCACCATCATTTTTGCATAACCCACAATGCCTGGGCATTGATTGGCAGACCTACCACATTATAAAAAATAATTACAATGAACGAACAACAAAACATCAAACAACAGCAGCCATTACGCATCCTTGTTTTTTCAGCATCATTACGAAAGGGGTCGCTGAATACAACCCTCGCTAAGTTAGCTGCATCCGTGATTGAAAAAAATGGGGGTATAGTTGACTTTGCCAACATGAGTGAATTTGATTGTCCTTCTTTGAACCAGGACCTGGAAGTTGATAATTTTCATCCGCCAGGAGCAGAAGAATTTAGAAAACGCATTTTAGCAAACGATGCCTTCATTATTTCATCTCCTGAATATAACGGCTCAATGCCCGGATTTTTAAAAAATACTATTGACTGGGTTTCACGATTTCGTCCCCAACCGTTTAATGAAAAGCATGCTTTGCTTATGTCTGCTTCTCCTTCAATGGGTGGCGCCAATCACGGGCTTTGGTCATTGAGGATACCATTGGAAAAGCTTGGTACAAATATCTTTTCTTCTATGTTCTCACTGGCAACAGCGCATAAGGCATTTACACCTGGAGGAGTTATTGCTGACGAAACGCTGGCAAAAAGGTTTGAAGAAAACCTTGTTGCCTTTATGAAACTGGTGGAAGCTGCAAAAAATTATCCGTGTATGAAAAAAGCATGGGTAGAATTTTTAGGAGAACAGCCGGACCCTGTAACAGAAAGGGTAGAATAATTAAACACATTAATCATCAACCATGTCAAACATTAACCTGATCATTGAAGAAAGAGCTGCCAGCATCGGTAAATTTATGGTTGGCCGTTTACTGCCTTTCCGTCAAAAAAGAATGGTTGGCCCTTTTATTTATATCGATCACATGGGCCCGGTTAAACTAAATGAGCGGGAGAATTTTGATGTATTACCTCATCCGCATATTGGCCTTTCTACATTAACATTTTTATTTGAAGGCAGTATCATGCACCGGGATACGCTGGGCAATGCAGTTGAAATAAAGCCAGGTGCAGTAAACTGGATGACGGCAGGAAAAGGGATTGTGCATTCTGAACGTACACCCAAATACCTGCGTCACTCTGATAAAACAATGCATGGCCTGCAAATTTGGGTGGCATTGCCAAAAGAACTGGAACAGATGGAACCCGAGTTCTTTCATATTGATGCAGGACAGATCCCGGAATGGAAACAGGGAGAATTGCAATTTAAATTAATAGCTGGAGAAGCATTTGGCCATAAGTCTGCAGTTCCTGTGTATAGTAAACTTTTTATGATCGAGATAAAAAGTAGCCAAAGGCAAGCAGTAAATATCGGTCATGCCTTATTTGGAGAGGCAGGGTTATACATATTGGAGGGAAGTATTGAAAGCGATGGAAATACTTATTTGCCCAAACAATTACTGGTAGCTAAAGAAAGCAGCCTATGTGAATTTATCATAGAAGCTAACAGTACCATCTACATCTTCGGCGGTGAACCATTTGTTGAGGAACGTTTTATTGACTGGAACTTTGTGGCTTCTGATATGGAACTTATTAAAAATGCCAAACAAAAATGGAATGACCAGGGGTTTGATAAGATACCAGGAGACGAAACAGAATTTGTTCCTTATCCAACATTCAATAAAAAATAAACATCATGGTAAAAGTTATAGCCAATAATGGCAAAGGAAATTATTTGATAGAAATACAATCGCCTACAGCAAATATTGTAGTGGCAGATGAACCGAAAGATAAAGGGGGTCAGGATAAAGGCTTTTCGCCAAAAGAATTGCTGGTAGCTGCTTTAGCAGCTTGCACCAACGCCACAGTAAGGATGTATTGCAACCGAAAAGAATGGGATTTAAAGAATGTACATGTTCAAATTGAGCTGATTGAAGAAGAAGGCAAAACTATTTTTAACAGGAAGCTTCAATTTGAAGGCAACCTGGATGAAGGCCAACGCCAGAGACTGTTGAATGTGGCTAATGCATGCCCTGTACATAAAATACTAACAAATACGATTACTATTGATACAGCATTGATTTAATAAACTTCTGAACAAATAATATGCAACAATATTCAAATCTTGTGGAAGCAATAAATGGCCTGGCAAAACGAGGTTACACTTTCAATTTCAATATAAAAAGAGATTGCATTGAGTGCGTTGAGAACAGGATCCAACTTCAACCCAATGAGTTTGAAATTGACGAAGTGTATCGTTTCCAGGAAATGTCTGATGTGGACAATGAGAGTATCTTATATGCCATTTCATCAACTCAAAATAATCTGAAAGGTCTTATAGTAAACGCATACAGTATTTATGCCGACACTGCTTCGGCAGCCTTAGTTGCAAAACTTACACACAGCAGGTAACCGGATAAAACAATGGAACATCAGCATACATCACACGACCATTCCAAACACAGTATGAATTCCCCAATGGGGCAAGAAGGACACGACAAACATGCCGGGCATCATGTTGCTGATTTCTGGAAACGGTTTGTTGTTTGTGTGGTAATTTCCATTCCGGTGCTTGCCCTGTCGCACATGATACAGCAATGGTTTGGATTTGAATTGGCATTTGCGGCAGATAAATATGTCTTAGCCGTTCTTTCTACTTTCATTTTCATTTATGGTGGTTATCCATTTTTGAAAGGTCTGTATGATGAAGTAAGAGACAAAGCCATTGGCATGATGACACTGATTGGTGTAGCTATTACAGTAGCCTGGACATACAGTGTTGCCATCACTTTCGGCCTGAAGGGAATGGACTTTTATTGGGAAATGGCTACCCTTATAGACATCATGCTCATTGGGCATTACTTTGAAATGAAGTCAGTAATGGGTGCTTCCCGTTCACTGGAATTATTGGTAAAAATGATGCCTTCTACTGCTCATCACCTTGTTAATGGCATGGTACACGATATGCCTGTAAGCAATTTAAAGATCGGCGACTTTGTATTAATAAAGCCGGGCGAAAAAGTTCCGGTAGATGGCCTGGTAACGGAAGGCGAAAGTTATGTTGACGAGAGTATGCTAACAGGTGAAAGCAAACCGGTTAAAAAAGGAAAGGACAGCAAAGTAATTGGCGGAGCCGTAAACAGCAATGGTTCAATCACGATAAAAGTATTAAGCACGGGCAAAGACAGCTACCTCAATAAAGTGGTGAAACTGGTGGAAGATGCACAAAAAGTAAAATCAAAAACACAAAATTTTGCTGACCGTGCAGCAAAGATCTTAACTTTTGTTGCCCTGGGGGGTGGTGTGATAACACTTGTCGTTTGGCTGCTTTTAGGTTTCCCGTTTGTATTTGCTTTGGAAAGAATGGTTACCGTAATGGTAATTTCCTGCCCTCATGCGTTAGGTCTGGCTGTGCCTTTAGTGGTAGCCATTTCAACTTCAATTGCTGCACAAAAAGGTTTGCTCATTCGCAAAAGAACAGCTTTTGAGAATGCACGACTGATCACAACCATCATTTTTGATAAAACAGGAACGCTTACTAAAGGCTCGCATGAACTACAGAAAGTGAAAGTGCTGAACAAAACTTTTGATGAAAAGGAATTACTTCGGCTTGCATCGGGCATCGAGCAGCATTCAGAACATTATATCGCAACAGGTTTGATGAGAAAGGTTAAAGAATTGAACATTATAATTCCAAAGTCGGAAAACTTTAATTATATGCCGGGTAAAGGATTGGAAGGAATGGTGGAAGGAAGAGCAATTAAAGTAGTCGGCCCTAATTACCTGAAAGAGCAAAAACTCAGCATTACTGAAACAAATGATGAATTTACAGGAACAGTGGTATATATTTTTGTGGATGGATCAGTAGCCGGGTATTTTACCTTTTCCGATCAGGTAAGAGAAAGTTCTTTTGAAGCCATTAAAATTCTTAAAGAGGCGGGAATAAAGAATCTTCTGCTCACGGGAGATAATGAAAAAGTAGCTAAGAAAGTAAGCGATGAATTAAAAATGGACGGGTATTTGTCTAATGTATTGCCTCACGAAAAGTTAGATAAAGTAAAAGAACTTCAGGAAAAAGGAGAATATGTTGCAATGACAGGTGATGGCGTTAATGATGCTCCTGCCCTTGCACAGGCGGATGTAGGTATTGCTGTTGGTTCAGGGACAGATGTAGCTGCAGAAACAGCCGATATTATTTTGGTCAACTCCGATCCAAAAGACATTGCCAGTCTGATTTTATTTGGTAAAGCTACCTTTAACAAAATGATACAAAATCTTTGGTGGGCAGCAGGCTACAATATTGTTGCTATTCCGCTTGCAGCAGGTGTGCTTTATAATTGGGGTGTCATGCTTAGTCCTGCAGTAGGTGCGGTGCTGATGAGTTTAAGCACAGTAATTGTTGCATTCAATGCAAGTATGTTGAAGTTAAAATAACTTATTTGTTAGAATAATAAATATCTACTCTTAAGCTACTCCGGTAGCTTTTATTATTTAACCAGCTTCAATCCAGATTTGGATCTTCTGTTGTATAACCAAATTGTACTTTCTGTTATGTTATTAGGTAGATGGCTGTAGTATTAATTCAGGTATCAGTAATTCCACGCCAATAAACCATCATGTCACCAATGCAACACTGACAACTGGCAATCCATTTAAAAAAATAAAATAAACTGCAAAGATAGCACCGGCACAAAGCCAACGCTTCGCAGCATAAACACAAGGCCAACACACAAGGCCATCATTTATACTGCAACCCACAAACCCGGTGCTGTGAGGACGCAGTTATTTTATTTTTTCATTTAAATGTATCGTTATGTCAGTTCTTGTTCAGCGTTGGCTTGTTGGCAGCATTTGGGTTTCTTGCTGGTTTGTTTCACCTGGTGTGTTTGTTTTTTCATCACAGTTAGGCCATTCATTTACTTCGTCATGTGAGCCTCCTTGGTAGGGGGCTTTCTTTTTGATTTTATACATTGGATAAGAGAACTGGAATGATTCCATACTGCCTACAGGCCACCTTCTTCATTTCGTTCGTTTGCTCCGTCCCCTTCGCTGCACTCACTCATTCAGTCGGTAGCCTTCCGGCATTCAACATTCTGCTTCGATTGCCCCAAAGGCAGCATCCCGGAGCCACCCACAAATCCAAGCCGGGAAGCTGCCAGCCATCGCTTCTTTTCCCTCCGCACAGACCCCACGCTTCGCCGGTAAATAGGTGTTCGTCATTCGTCGTCAGCAAGCAATCATGCCAAACCATTGCAGCAGCAGCAATAAATCTGTTTATAAACTTTTATGGTATTGCTGCACCTGCAATGCCCTTCGGGTGCTCCGCTTCGCTACGCAGTTTGTCATGCTGCTTGCAGTTCCTCCTCATTCCTCACGGCAGCTACTGTGTCCTTCACGCCACTTCGTTCATTTCTTCCTTCGTTCCGCTTCATTACACCACGTTCGCAGCTAAACCATTTGCTACATGGCAGGGCATCCCAAGCCACACACAAAAGGCAATTCACATGGGAATGCACCTGCCATTCCGCAAGCCATCCCTACAATACTCACTGGGTTTCATTCTGCTTCACTACGTCATTCATTCACTTCAGTAGCGTTCAGTCCACCCGCTGCCCTCTTTTCTTTTGCTCGCCGGCAGCCCCACTTAAGGCTGCGTTCACCTTGCGACTGCTAATTGCTTATGTCGTACCTCCATTTCGCAAAGCATCGCTAAGGTTCACTTGCATAGTTCAGCCGCCTCCGTACCCTGACGGGAAATTTACTCCGGCGGCTTCCTATGGAGCTGGCATCGCCATTCGTTCCTCATGGCTTTACTGCCAGCCCCTTTGTGGGGGCTCGCTGTCCGCCTCCGTTCATTCGTTCCTCATTCTCTCGGGCGGCCATCTAACGGCTCGCCAACGCCACAGTGCCGACAAGTGTGCGTCACGGCTATACTTCTTTTTTGCCGCAGGCGCTTTTACCGGCAGGCTTGGCACATTTTGCTATCGCTTCTAAGAAAGCATTACTGATCTATGTATAAGTTTAGCCGGTGCATCTTTAGTTCATATCCAAACTTTATCAAACCGGCACATTAACCGGATCATCCTTTTTTTAAATTTGATTTCTGGCAATTACCCTGCATTCATCTTTTAGTTTTTTCAAAGGCATGAAGGGTTCTGGATTATGTGTCCAGTTAAGAAGTGGTCCATATTTCTTAATGAGATCTATTTCAACCGTTGAATCGGCAGTAGGGCAGTAGTGAAAAGCAATTTCAAGATTATGATTTATCCATTCAACTATTGCTTTTGTATTTTCTTTGTTGAATTTGTAATTATTCTGATTTTTTTTACCTGCAAGGCTACCTGGTTCCGGCCTATACCCTAATACTGCACCTATACTTCTGAAAAATGTCGCAGGGTTTCTATGTTGCAGTTCCTGCAAATACAATCGTTTTAAAAGTGAACCACTGGCTATGCCGATGTAAAGAAGATTTGTTTTCCTCCTTACTAATTCATTGTGAAATACCGGAGGTAGTTTTTTTGTATTGGTAATCCAGATAGAATAATATCCTTCCTTGCTTTCAATTGTGTTCCCATTTGTTATTGGTTGAAGGATTCTCTTTCCTTTTATTAATGCCTTTTCTAATTCCTGAAATGTCATAGGCTAAAGTTATTTCTAAAGAATCAAAAAAAGTACAGCAAGTTAGTCGGCTGGCACAGCCCCTTGCTTTAAAAAAAACAAGGAACTACGGCATAAACACAGCCCCACCGCACAAAGCCATCATTTATTCCGTTCCTCCTTGTTTTTTTAGCCACGCCGCCTGATGTGATTGCTTTCTTTTTTTCTCTTTTTTCTTTTAAAATAAATTTTATTACAATGAAAAATGCAAATCACTACTTCGGCTCTCACAACGGTTCGGGAAATTTCTTTTGCCACAAACCTTCATTGATTCTTTACACCGATGGTGTGAAAGAGTTAGCAGAAGGTTGTAGTGCTTACTGGCTGATTGATTTAATTATTAGTCACCAATGCCACAGGGATATTAACCTTGAACGATTCCAAGTGTGGGATTTAAAGAGAGTAAAGGACAATGTGTTTACCATTCTTGCAACAGATGGAAACCACAACAAGGTAACAAGTCAGGAAATTCCTTTCAGTGATTTTCCTTATGATCTTGCAACGCTTTGGCTGGTGGATGGCTGCCTGATGTTGCCGAGTGAATACTAAAGCAAAAGCCCCGCCGAAAGGCGGGGCCATTTTTTGAACTGAAGAATGAACAAAAGTGTTCTGATAATTTCAATAATTAACTCAGGAGGAATCCTACCAAATAGTTAATGAAATCTAATACTCCGCTTAACATGGCTTTAAATTTTGAGGTTATAAAATATGATTAAATACCGCTTACTTTCACAAGTGCAAGGGCATTGTACGAGCCATTTTTAAGCGAATACATTTGCCCGTTTACTTCCTGATAGAACTCAATGCCAAGTGCCAGGAATAAAGGATGAGTGCTGTTTGCAGTAACTGCATTTGCAAGGTTAATTACTGCGGTTGCAGTAGCATCCCACGGAAGAATAGCAGTTGCCTGCGAATCCATCACGAAGGTTTCATTTTCAAAATCTACCTCTGCACCAGCAGAAACAATTTTGAAGTGAGTAGAACCGCCGGGAGCAGCCAGCATGTTAATGGGAACAAATGAAGGGATACTTGCAGTAAGTGTACCGGCCACCCTGTCAATGGTTCCAGTGAATGGTGCATACAAAGTAGTTCCGAGTTTACCACTGATGTTAAACTCAAAACCTTCCAGCAATTCTGCTTCACCATCAATCACATTACGTTGACCACGGGGATTGGTCGCATCTTCCTGGATCACTTCAACCATCTTTTGAGTAAGACGGCTTACCATCCGGCTGTCAGCAGCGTTCTGCAACATTGCACGGATTGCATTACGCAAAAGCTTTCCAGCTTTTCCGGCTCTTCCAAACTCTTCACCGTTTTCACGGGTCCTTTGGAAATTAGGATCATTTGCGATACGGTCAGCAGACACACCACCTTTTTCTCTTGCGAGATACCCGTCCTGAGATTTGTAGAAGGTAATACCGCCGATAGTACCATCTAATTTGATAATTCCTTTTTGCTTTGCCATTGTAAAAAATTTATTGGGTTAATAATTTGTTTCAATTATTTGCTGTTGTTATCAGCATTTGAAAACAAAAATAGATTCACAATAAAGCCCCAACAAATGTGCAAGGTCATCCGTTCCGTTTATGCCACATTATTCCAACTAACACCATTTTACCACCCTCAAAAATTAATTATCTTTGCTACACATCGCTCATATTATAGGCATAGCCGAAGTATGGATAGTGTATGAAAAAGTTATTTGATTAATGAACAGACTGTGTATTTATCCGAAGGACATTCAGATCATCACAGGAAGAAGCGATAGGTATGGCAGAAATCTTATCAAGAAGATTAAAGAGCATCTCAAGAAGCAACAACACCAGGTTGTTACTGTTGAAGAGTTCTGCCAGTACATGGGATTACAACAGGAAACTGTTGCCCGGCAGTTACGATAAGATGTAATGCTTAAATTCGCAGACGCTATGATGCGGACTTGCACTCTCTACACTCAATAATTTTTCTTCTCTTGTTTGTGCAGTGTTTGCACTTGGTTTAGCCAATCTTGTTGGCTATTTGTTGCCCAATCGGCTGAAAGTGTTGATACATCAGTAACTTGTATCTTCTGTATCGGAAAGTAACTATACAAAACAAGTATTTACCAAAAGCATAATAAAATACCTGAAAGCCACAGAAATAAATAGATGCCAATGGAAAGGTTCAAAGACGGTTTTTCGAAATATAGGAAAAAAAAGGAGATCCAAAAAAAGTAAAACTTAATCCCATTGTTGGATTGGATTAGCTGGTAGTACAAAAAACATGATCTTTCATTATTTCAGGCATGCATTCGCAAAACTCCAATTATATAAAGGAACTGATACCTATACAATTTCCAAAATGTTAGGGGACCGGGAGATAAAAACTGCTCAGATCTATGCAAAGATCATAGACCAAACAAAACGGGATGCTTCCAATAAAGTCCAGTTACAATTGAGTAATTAAACATGAACCTATGATGAAATCATCAAGATTTAATTTAATTCGAAAGACTAATGAAGAGAAGCGCACATAAGCAAAATAACATGGTTGCTATTAAGAATGATCCAGTTTTGAAAATTTGAGGTTTCAATTTGAAACCTCAGAAAAAAGTAAAAAACCTTTGAGGTTGCAAATTGAAACCTCAAAAGGTAGGGGAGGAACAAGGTATTTACCTTATGCTTTTACAGAACAGGGCGTTGCCATGTTAAGCGGTGTATTAAACAGTGATAAGGCAATAATTATGAATATTGCTATTATGAGGGCATTTGTAGAAGTAAGACGTATTTTACTATTGCAAAATGATCTGAAAACCCAATTGAAAGAAATTAAGGAAAGGTTGGGTGAACATGATGTGCAGTTAAACCAGATTTATGATGCAATGGAAAACTTATTAGATGAAAAAATAGCCCAAAAGAAATGGGATGATAGAGAAAGAATAGGATTTAAGAATTAACAAAAAACTACTGTGCCTTATGAGCGAATATTTTATTAAACAATACCAAAACGAAATAGAAAAAATTATTCATTTCGGGGGGACCAAAAAGGGAAACTGCAATACGAAATGCCTATTATAACCTGGTTAATGATTATTCCCGGCAGAAAGGTTATAAGTAATTTTTAAATAATAATTATCCTATCCGCTGCAAACATCGTAATATTGCGATTGAATGGGCATCACAAAATCAGAAATTTTCACTGCTTAACAAAACAGGTTGGCAATGCTGCTGAAAGCATTGGCGCACCCGGCCCGTATCGCCATCATTCAGCATCTTGTAAAAACAGAGCATTGCGTTTGTGGCGAAATTGTGAAAGAGTTAGGGTTGGCACAAGCCACGATATCACAGCATTTAAAAGAACTCAGGAATATCGGGATCATAAAAGGATGCGAAGAAGGTACAAGCGTGAGCTACTGCATCGATAAAAAAATATGGGAACGGGTGAAGAAAGAGATGGGGGCTTTCTTTTTTACAAATAAAATAAAGGAAGATTCCAGGTGATTTTTATTGCAATGGTTGATCGTAATATACCACTAGATAAATTAACTATGACATCAAATGACTGTGTCCCGGCACACGAAAGAAAGAGATTGGGTTTCCTTGATAGATATCTAACCTTATGGATCTTTCTTGCCATGGCAATTGGCGTTGCTATAGGTTATTTTTTTCCGTCTTCGCCCGGCTTTATCAATTCGTTTTCTACCGGTACAACCAATATTCCTTTGGCAATTGGTTTAATACTAATGATGTACCCACCCTTTACCAAAGTGAAATACGATAAACTGAAAGAAGTATTTAAGAATACAAAAGTACTGGGCGTTTCCTTATTATTGAATTGGATAATTGGCCCAATTCTGATGTTTGTGCTGGCAATTGTTTTTCTACATACCTATCCCGAATACATGGTAGGGTTGATTTTGATTGGACTAGCCCGCTGTATCGCTATGGTAATAGTATGGAACGAACTGGCAGAAGGAAGCCGTGAGTATGCAGCCGGACTGGTAGCTTTGAACAGTGTTTTCCAGGTGTTGTTGTATAGTATTTACGCGTATGTATTTATCACGGTACTTCCACCACTATTTGGAATCACCGGGTCGGTAGTAGATATAAGCATCGGGCAAATAGCAGAGAGCGTTGCTATTTATTTAGGCATTCCTTTCCTGGCGGGATTTTTAACCAGGTATTTTTTATTGAAAAGGAAAGGAGCCGAATGGTATGAAAAAAAGTTTATTCCCTTCATTTCTCCCATCACATTAATTGCTTTGTTATTTACCATTGTAGTGATGTTTAGTTTAAAAGGAGAACTGATTGTACAGATACCGTTTGATGTAATAAGAATTGCCATTCCGTTAGTGATCTATTTTGCCATCATGTTTGTAGTAAGCTTTTTCATTGGTAAAAAAATGGGAGCCGATTATTCAACGAATGCTTCGATTGCATTTACAGCAGCAGGCAACTATTTTGAATTAGCCATTGCAGTTGCGATTTGCGTATTTGGTATCAACAGTGGCCAGGCTTTTGCAGGTGTCATCGGCCCGTTGGTTGAAGTACCTGCACTGATCGCATTGGTAAATGTGGCGTTTTGGTTTAAAAAAAAGTATTACGTGAAATCATAAACAGTGTAATGCCTCATTATAATAGCCATAGTGACGCAAGCGATGAGTTAAGTTGGGAGGATATTATAGTGTAATTGATTTAGTAAAAGGAAAAACACCGGTAATAAAAAACAAAAGTTGCCTTTTATTAAAAGCAACTTTTGCAATAGAACAGTTTACATTCTTATAAGATCTCGATCTGCTTAGGCTGTTTTTGTTTTGCCTGTTCCTTTTTTGGAATTAAAAGATGCAACAGGCCATGCTCATATTTTGCCTGTATCTTGTCAATATCTACCACCTCTTTTTGCAATGTAAATGTTCTTGAAAATGATTGATAGCTAAATTCACGGGTACGATACTTAACCTGTTCATCCGGCTCATTTTGTGTAGCCTTTTCTGAACTGATAGTAAGGTTATTCCCCTCAAGCACCACTTTGAAATCATTCTTGGTCATACCCGGTGCTGCTACCTCCACTTCATAATTGTCTGGCGACTCTTTAATGTTAACCGCAGGGATTGTCGTGCTGGTATCAGAAAAATTAGACAAACCCCAATTAAAAAAGTCACGATTCAGAAAATCATCAAAAAGTGCGGGGAAGTAGTTTTGTAAATTGCCGTTTCTCTTTACGATTGTCATAATTACCTCCTTTTTAATTTGGTTAAAAAAATAAATTTAATAGGGTTGGATCAAACCCAATGCCAGTGTAATACCTGGTAAGATTAACTGAAATATTTTCAGAAATACTGAAATATTTGCAAGGTAGAAAAGTCAGAATTTCAGTTTGTACCGTCCTTGCGCCGCTGTTCCGCGGAATCACTCATGACTAGCTAAGATTGCAGGTTATTCACTGGCGTTGGGATTATCCTCGTCCAAAACCCGCTGCGGTTAGGGATACAACCAGACCTTTGTCAGTTCTTAAATTACCTGCAAAAGCTGCTCGTCGTTATTGCATTAAAAGAAAAGACACCTGTTTGAAAGACAATCGTTTCCGGAACTGTATTATTTGGCAATCAACGAGATGTCAACTCCACAACACTGTCTCGGGTTTGTGGGATAATTTAACCGTCCAATACCTCAATATTGGATTGTACGGGATGGCAAGGGAAGTGATACGGAAGAAGTTAGATCACAACGAAGAATGTAGGGCAGATGAACGGGAAACAAGTAGGAATGCAACCTAGTACTTTTTCATTGCATTTACCCAAACGGCTAAACTAGTATTTAATTACTTCACCTAACATTAACCGTTATTAAGAGATCATAAGTGTACCCCGCATCTGCAATTCTCCCTGAAGATCTACCAGTAGTTAAGCTTGTTACAGCTGATTTCACAGGCTTGCTGCAACGTTTTTTACCCGAAACTTATCGGCTTTAAAGGCTCCTCCCTAATATTAGGGATACCGGAAGAGATTTAAATGAAGCAATTTCGTAGGGCAAAAAATAGCTGACAAATGAGCAAAAAAACAATTCTATTCGTAGTACTATGCCTTTTGGATGCTTTTTATGCCAATATTGTTCTCGCTCTCCCTCTGCGTCGCTTACACATAAACGTTAGCTTCTTGACCGTTGAGCCTAACTTTCAATATAAAATTATACCGGCTCCTCACAATACATGGGGTTATGATATTCTCAGGAACAATCAAATTTATATACACCAACCTAACAGGCCCGGTTTACCTGGCGTTGAGGGTTTTAGCACTAAGAGGGATGCTATTAAAGTTGCCAAATTAGTACTCGCTAAAATCAACAAGGGGGAAATGCCGCCAACAATTTCACCAGGAGAGCTGAAGGCGCTTAAAATAACATATTAATCAATTACGCATCATACAAACATTCAACAAAGGCAGGGTTTCTCCTGATCATAATACACTACAAATGACTTACACCAAACTAAGTGCTCGTTTCTTTGCTTCCGCCATACTTATGGTAGGCTTTCTTGCTACAGCCTTTTCACAAACAACCTCCACTGTGAGAACATTCAATACGCCCGGGGGTAACAGTATTGTTTTCGGTGCAGGTGTAACATCCGCCAGCATATCCATGTGGGGCGGTGGTGGTGGCGGCTCTGCAGGAGGAATGAAAGAATACACTAATTGTTGTGACTATAGACTTCATTACGGTTCCGGTGGTGGAGGTGCTAACTGGGCAGGAACTACATTTAGCGTAATTCCCGGTGCCTCTTATGGCTTTACCGTAGGTACGGGTGGGGCTGCAGGTGCATTTGGTGGTCCTGATAATTCTCCACAATCTGGTGGTAATGGAACGGACTCCTATTTTCTCAATGGCACTGTTGTTTCTTTTGGGGCAAAGGGGGCAACAAATGTTGGTTTCAACTCCTATGGGGGTGCACGCGGACTTAACTCTGTTCCCGATCCTGGTCCGCCATACGCAGCAAACGGTGAAGGAGAGAGCGAAAATCAAACATTTGGTGGGGACGGTGGACTTTCCAACAACAGCCCTTATGGTCCATCGGGAGTCAATGTGAATGGTTATTCAGGTTTGGGTTCCGGCCAGATTTTGGGAACCCGTGATGGCGGTCCGGGTACAAGGCCTGGCGATGGTGGTGGTGGTGGTGGAATGAGCGTATTTCCTTTTCCGTTAGCTGGTGTACTCGCCGAGAGATACCAGGGTGGCAGAGGAGCCAATGGTTCTGTTACATTTTATACTTCATATCAAACTTATCGCTTTACCAGTAATCCTGTTGCTACCAAATTATGTGGGCCAGGGTCACCTATTATTACATTACGTTCTACAACTTTATACCCGGGCACTTATACAGTCACTTATACTACCACCAATCCTGCCACTACAAATACGGTAGGTATGGTTTGGAACGCTGCCGGCTTCGGAACATTTTCAACCATTCCGCTTTCGAATACTTCCACCATCACAATCACCAACCTGGCGTCGGGCAATACCTGTAGTGATGCGATTACCCAGTTCAACACAGTTACGGCAGTGGTAGAAAATGTCACCGCCAACTCCTGGAAATCGCTGCTCGATTTTGGCGGTACAGGTCGTAGCAATGCAGTTTCTTTTAATATAGGCAACAAAGCTTATGTAGGTACCGGTAAGAACGGAGCTACATTATTAAATGACTTCTGGCAATTTGATCCCGCAACAAATGCCTGGACGCAATTGGCGAATTTTGCAGGTGGTGTGCGAATAGATGCAGTGGGATTGGCCATCGGCACGAAAGCTTATATAGGCATGGGAAGCGACGGTACAAATAATAAAAATGATTTTTGGGAGTATGATGCTTTTACCAATTTATGGACTGCCCGGGCGTCATTTCCCGGCGCTGCACGCTACGGTGCTGCCGCCTTTACACATAATTATTACGGATACGTAGGAACCGGTTACAACGGCACTACCTATTTTAATGATTTCTGGCAGTTTGATCCACGCACAAATTCATGGGTTTCAAAAGCTGCTTTTGGAGGTACGGCAAGAAGTTTTGCATCAGGTTTCTCCATAGGTAGTAAAGGATACATTACGCTCGGTAACAATGGTTCCACGCTCTATAAAGATGTGTTTGAATATTCCCCTGAATTTAATACCTGGCAGGGACGAACGGCTTTTCCCGGTGTGGCGAGGTCGGGTGCAGTTGCATTTGTTATTGGGTACAGAGGGTATGTTGGTACCGGCTGGAATGGCACTGCCAGTGTAAGCGATTTTCATGAATTTGATCCATACGCCAACAGCTGGGTGGCTAAAGCGAGTTTTAGTGGCACAGCACGCCGGAACGCCGTGGGTTTCGCGATTGCAGATAAGGGATACGTGGGTTTAGGTTTGTCCGGCAGTACTGCTAACAAAGATATATTTGAGTATAGCCTTGTCAACACCAAACTCACCACCGGTTCAATATCCGGCACCTCATTTTGTATCGGCTCTTCTTTCACGGTTCCTTTTAGCATGGGTTGTATTACCCCGGGCCCCGGCAATATTTTTTCCGTGGAGCTAAGTGATAGCCTTGGCAGTTTTTCTTCCGGTATATGGCCGCTGGGCTCTACCGCCGCAACAGGCATCAATTCGATGACAGCAACAATCCCTTCTTTTGTACCAACAGGTTCTAAGTACCGGGTACGGGTAACCGCTTCTAATCCGGTTACGATTGGGAATGATAATGGCTTTGATATCGCAATAAAACCAACATTTACCGGAACCATTACCGCAGGAATAAGTAATACCAGTATTTGTAGAGGAGCCGCAATAAATCTAACTGCGGCTGTTTCGATGCCAGCTACAAGCGATACATCTGTTATATTAAATGAGAATTTTAATAATGGTGCACTTAGCTGGCAGATGACCAACACATCATCCTATACTAATTTTAATGAGTTAATATATACCAACGGACAGAGTGGATGGCACAGCAATGATAATACCTCTTTTTATGTTACAAGCAGTACAGCTTCACCATCTACAGGGGTTACCAAAACGATTTTACAATCCCCGGTTTTCAGTACATTGGGAATGAATGCAGGATCGCTGTCTTTCTGGCATCATTATCAATATGGAAATTACAATAACAGTGATTCTATCAGGGTGCAGGTCTCTACAAATAACGGCGCTAACTGGACAACCATTTATCTTAACAATACGGTGTCTGTTGGTGATCCACAAGATTCACTGGGCTTTAAAAACCTAACTCTTTCGCTTGATAATTTCATGAACCAACCCAACGTCGTGTTGCGGTTCTGTTACGGTGCACGTGGTGGTGTGGGCAGATGGATGATCGATAATATCGTGGTAAAAGGCGTAAAGAAATCAAATAATTTCATCTGGACGTCCAATCCTGCAGGGTTCAATTCTTCATTGCAAAATCCAACAGGCGTTATTCCAACCTTTATACCTGGAACTACTTCTTATACGGTTACGTTTGCGAATAATTTCGGCTGTGGATCTTCCACGAGCACAGTCTCTGTGTTGGTAAAAGATACCAGCAGTTCTACAACCGTGCTGAGCATTTGCCCGAGTGAATTGCCATACACATGGAACGGCCTGGTATTTAATAGTGCAGGAACTCAAACTAAAACACTTGTGAATGCTGCTGGTTGCGATAGCCTTGCAAAATTAATTCTGATCGTTAAGCCTACGAGTGCGTCAATTACTACTATTAGTATTTGTCCGCCGGAATTGCCTTTTAGCTGGAATGGCTTAACCTTCAGTTCAGGAGGTGCTCAAACCGCCCATTTCCTAAATAGTGTTGGTTGCGATAGTGCTGCAACATTAAATCTCATCGTAAAACCGGTGAGCACGCATACAACCAATTTATCAATTTGCGCATCATCATTGCCATATGTATGGAACGGTTTAACCTTTGATGCAGCAGGCAGCCAAACAAAACATCTTACCAATTCAGTTGGATGCGATAGCGCTGCAACCCTGAATCTCACAATCATTCCTTCAGCAGTAACGGCTACGGCTAACCTTACATATGTTTGCCCGGGAGCATCTATCAATCTCCAGGCAAGCAGCGCTTCGGGTGGAGCTGTTACAGTCCTGAATGAAAAATTTAATAGTACGCATAACAACTGGACTAAGGTCAATCTTAGCAGTGGCGGTATTCCTGGAAATGCAGCATGGACGCTACGACCAAATAATTATAGCATTCTAACAGGAATATCACTAACCAGTAACGACAACTCGCAGTTTATGCTCAGTAGTGCATTCTCGCAGGGAACGCCAGCTACAACGAACACTACTTTGCAATCACCAACATTCAGTACGGTTGGTTTAAGCACTGCCTCTTTATCATTTTATCATCAATTTGCTCACCAGCCTCAATTTGCTAATGATTCTGTGAGGGTGCAGGTATCTACAGACGGAGCAAACTGGACCAATGTTTATTTTAATAGTACAACCAGTGTTGGATCTCAGACCCAGTTTATATTACAGACAATTTCTCTTAATGGTTATCTGAATCAACCAGCGCTGCGGTTAAGATTCAATTACAATGGGAGTCCGCTGATTGGAGGATATTCCAATATTTATTGGGCAGTTGATAACGTACTGGTAACAGGAACGCTTGCAGCTAACAGCTATAGCTGGACATCAGTTCCGGCAGGCTTTACATCAGCACTGCAAAATCCTGCAACATTTAACCCAACGCAAACAGCTACTTATAATGTTGCCGTAAATAATGGTTTTTGCAGCAGGACTGGCAGCGTTGCGATTGTAGTGAACGCTTCTAATCCAACTTCTATAAACAACCTGGCCATTTGCGCAGCGAGCCTTCCGTATAATTGGAACGGGCTCACATTCAATACTGCAGGAACTCAAACTGCTCACATTATAACTCCGGGCGGTTGTGATAGTGCTGCAACATTAACCCTAACGATAAAGCCTACCAGCACTTCAACTACCAATATTTCTATCTGTCCTTCAGGATTGCCCTATACCTGGAATGGTTTGGTATTTAATGCTGCCGGAACACAGGTGAAACATTTAACGAACAGCGTTGGTTGTGATAGTGCTGCTACTTTGATACTAACAGTACAAACATCCAGCACCAGTTCAGTTACAACTACAACGATCTGTGATGCCCAGTTGCCATACAGCTGGAACGGATTGGTATTAAACGGACCTGGTAGAGTAACCAAAACACTAACAAATATTTTCGGTTGCGATAGTATCGCAACGCTCAACCTGATCGTATCAGTTAAGCCGGCATCTATAACTGCCGGATCATCGTCTACTTCTGTGTGCTCAGGAACAGCGTTTAATTTAACATCATCTTCAATCGGCCAGGCCGTGCTCATGGATGAAAAGTTTAATGCCCCCACCAATGACTGGATCAAACAAAATTTAAGTACCGGTGGTAATTTCGCTGCTGCAGCATGGGCGCTTAAGCCTGTCGGATACCTGTTTTTAGGCGCTATTTCGGTTCAGAGTAATGATGCTTCACAATTTTATATGTCCGACGCTTATACCCAGGGTTCAGGCGGCACAACCAATACTTTCCTCCAGTCTCCGGCGTTCAGCACAATCGGCTATTCCGCAGCATCGCTAAGTTTCTATCATGTTTTTGCAAATAAAGATGGCAATGATTTTGGCAGAGCGCAGATTTCAACCGACAATGGTGCTACATGGACAACAGTGCTAACGATAGCCAATCAAACCGGACAGTACGTAGGATTTATAGAGCAGGTTGTTTCATTAAATGCATACCTGAATAATCCTTCCGTTATGGTAAGGTTTAACTATACCGGTATACAAGCTAATTTCTGGGCAATAGACAATGTGAAAGTAACAGGTACGGCTGTATCTCCGGCATATAGCTGGTCATCTCTACCTGCAGGATTCAATTCATCATTACAAAATCCAACAGCTGTAATTGCCACGGAGTCCGCTGTATATAAAGTGACGGTTACTAACGCAAACGGATGTACTGATTTTAATACAGTGTCTGTTGCGGTGAAACCAGTGTCTACTTCATCAACCAGCATAACGATCTGCCCTGGCAGTCTTCCATATATCTGGAATGGATTGACTTTTAATAACGCTGGAACACAGATCGCACACCTGCCTAACAGTGTAGGTTGCGATAGTGCTGCGACGTTGATTCTTTCTGTTAAAACGGCAAGTAGTTCAACTACTACTGTAAGTATTTGTGCAGCCAGTCTGCCATATACCTGGAACGGTCTCACATTTAATACCGCAGGAACACAGACAGCTCATTTTCAAAACAGTATTGGTTGCGACAGTGCAGCTTCTCTAACGCTTACCTTGAAACCTGTTAGTGTTTCTACTACCAACATTACAATTTGTGAATCTGCACTACCATATAGCTGGAATGGTTTAACCTTTAACGTAGCAGGAACACAGACTGCCCATTTTGAAAACAGTGTGGGTTGCGATAGTGCCGCTTCAATGACGTTATCAGTAAATCCGAGTCCTACAAATCTCGTAGTAACTGCCAGCAGTTCTTCTGTATGTGAAGGTGGTGCAGTGAACCTGTTTGCAGCTTCTACCACACCTGCCGGTGGAGCCGATATAGTTTTGCTAACTGAAGACTTTAATGCTGCAACAAATAGCTGGATAAAAATTAATCAAAGTACAGGCGGTACACCAGGTGCTGCAGCGTGGACATTGAGGCCAGACGGGTATGGAACAGCGGGAGTTTCACCGATGCATAGTAATGATAATTCTCAATTTTACCTGAGCAATAGTGATGCGCAGGGTGCAGGAAGTCATACCATCACAACGCTGCAATCACCCGTTTTTAGTACCGTTGGATATTCGACAGCATCATTAAGTTTTTATCATTTTTATCAGAATGCTGATCCGAATTATGACTTCATCAAAGTTCAGGTGTCAACAGATGGTACCAACTGGACGAACGTCTATGTGAGTTCATCGAACGTAATAGGTGCGAACAATGGATTTGTATTGCAAACAATTTCTTTGGACGGTTATGTAAACAGACCAAACCTGAGAGTAAGATTTAATTATGATTGCTTCTGGGGATTCCGCTGGGCAATTGACAATATTAAAGTAACCGGCTCACCATTGAACAGCTACAGCTGGTCATCAGCTCCGGCAGGATATACGTCATCTTTACAAAATCCAACAGGGGTTGTTCCAACCAGTACCACAGAGTATATGGTTACCGTTGGTACTTCAAATGGTTGTACTGTTACGAACTCAGTGTTAGTAGCAGTGAGCCCCGGGCCTTCTGCAACGATTGCTTATGAAGGTTCTCCATGTTCTGCCAACGGTTTCGCAACCGTTACGCAAACCGGAACTACGGGTGGCACATACAGTGCAGCACCAGGACTGGTGATTGATGCGGTAACGGGTACGGTCACCTATGCTGGCAGCACTCCAGGCGTTTACACGGTTACCTATACAGTTGCTGCGTCAGGTTCATGCCCTGCATTTATAACAACAGCATCGGTTATAGTTGCCAAAAAATATGAAATCAATGCAACTGCCGGAACCGGTGGAACGATATCTGCACCGGGCATCAGCATTCTATGCGAAGGAGCAAGTGTTACCTACACCATCAATGCCGTTGCCTGCGCCAGCATTGCCGATGTACTCATCAACGGCACTTCGGTTGGCGCCGTGAGTTCTTATACATTCACAAATGTTGCCGCTGAGAACAGTATCAGTGCAACTTTTTCAACTGTTGTAGCGCAGCCTGTTATTGCATGTTATCAAACAGCTACTTTCGATAGTGCTACCTGCCAGTGGGTGGTAAGTGGTGTACACCCGGCACAGCCAACAACAGCTTGTTACGAGATGGCAACTTTTGATACGACTACTTGCGCATGGGTAATCACCGGTACCCAGCCGACACAACCTGTAGCAGTTAATTGCTGGGATGACTACCAGTTCAATTCAACCTCATGTTCATGGGTTAATTTGGGAACACAGCCAACAGAACCAACTGCAGTTAATTGCTGGGATGACTACCAGTTTAATTCTACCACATGTGCATGGGTAAACATAGGTACACAGCCAATTGAGCCTCCCCGTGTTAATTGCTGGGATGATTTCCAGTTCAACACATTTTCGTGTAGCTGGGTTAATATTGGAATACAACCTGCACAACCTCCTGTTGTAAATTGCTGGGACAATTACCAGTTTAATCAGGGTTCATGTGCTTGGGTAAACATAGGCGTACAACCACCGGCACCACCACGCTCAAATTGCTGGGATAATTACCAGTTCAATCCGGCTGTATGTGCCTGGCAGAATGTGGGTACGCAGCCGGCACCTCCACCTTACGTGAATTGTTGGGATAACTACCAGTTTAGCCAGGGTTCATGTGCCTGGGTAAACATAGGTACACAGCCAATTGAGCCTCCTCGTGTTAATTGCTGGGATGATTACCAGTTCAATCCGGCAGTATGTGCCTGGGAGAATATCGGTACACAGCCGGCACCTCCACCTTCGGTTAACTGTTGGGATAATTACCAATTCAACACAACATCATGTTCATGGGTAAATATGGGTACGCAGCCGGTACAACCAACTGCTGTAAATTGCTGGGACAATTACCAGTTAAATGCAGCTTCATGTTCATGGGTGAATATGGGCACCCAACCAATCCAACCAACAGCTGTGAATTGCTGGGATAATTACCAGTTCAATACAACAACCTGTGAATGGGTAAATGCAGGTTCACAAACAGCGGCTCCAACCATTAGCCCTGCAGGAGTAATTTCTATTTGTCCGGGAGTAGGTGTTACACTTACCTCTGGTGCAGCTGCGAACAATCAATGGTATTTCAATGGTAACCCTTTACCAGGTGAAACCGGTACCTCAATTAATGCGCTTGTAGCAGGATCCTATACAGTAGGAACAATTGAAAATGGTTGTCCTTCCGTTTTATCGGCTGCTGTTAGTGTGAATAGTACATTGTATACGATAACCGTATCAGCAGTTACAAACGGCACGATTACACCGGGTACAAGTTCAGTAATTTGTGGAGATAATGCCACTTATACCATTACGGCAAATGCCGGTTATGTTATAGCAGATGTATTGGTTGATGGCATTTCTCAGGGAGCCACCGGAACCCATACATTTAACAATGTTACTGCAGATCATAGCATCAGTGCGATCATAGTAGCGGATGTGTTTAACTACACAATAACAGCAAGTGCCGGCGCCGGTGGATCGATATCAGCGGCTGGTACAACCACTGTTGCTTCGGGTAGTAACAGCGTGTATACTATTACAGCAGGCGACTGCTATAGTATTTCCGATGTTGTTGTAGACGGCGTTTCGCAAGGTGCTGTAAGCAGCTTTACTTTCAGCAACGTTTCAGCCAATCATACGATCACTGCCAGCTTTATGCAGAACGGCCCTTATACGATTACCGTAAGTGCCGGTAGCAATGGAACAATAACACCTGCAGGATCAAACGCTGTTTCCTGTGGAAGCGATAATATCTATACGATTACAGCAAATGCCTGCTTTAGTATTTTAGATGTGTTAGTAGACGGAATTTCGCAGGGTGCTATCAGTACCTATACGTTCACTGATGTAAACGCAAACCATACGATCAGTGCAAGTTTTGTTGCCAATGCGCTACTAACGGTACCGGTTGTATCAGGACCTGTAAATGTTTGTGCTTATATAGGCACAGAAGACCAGGTTGTTTATACAGCCTCTTCAGTTGGAGCAACCAGTTACGCCTGGATCACGCCACCGAATGTGGTAGTGCTTTCCGGCGCAGGAACGGCTACACTAACGGTAAGATTTACCGCAGGTTTTGAAACACAGGCCAACAAGCAATTAAAAGTAACAGGCTTGTCTGCCTGCGGCAATAGTGTTCAAACCATCTATTATCTGCTGGCACAGGCACCAGGAACACCGGCACCTATCAGCGGCAATACCAACGTATGCCAGATCATTGGAACGACAAATACTTACACTTATACAATACCGGTAGTGCCTGGTGCTACCTCCTATGTATGGTCTGGCCAGGCAGGTACAACGATCATCAATAACAATGGAACAAGCGCCACTATTTCATTTGGTAGCGACTTCACAACAAGCAACATCACCGTAAGGGCAGTAAACGGCTGCGGAACAAGCAGCGCACGCAGCATTACCGTGGTAAGAAATACTCCGGCTGCCCCCGGCCTTATCAGCGGCCCTACCAGTGTTTGTGCCTATATGGCATCTAATGGAATCACAGCCAGTTATTCGATCCTGCCGGTTTCCGGAGCAGTGTCGTATTCCTGGACAGTTCCCGGGGGAGCAGTTATTGCAGGACAGGGAACAACGAATATTTCTTTTGTTTATCCTGCTTCATTTACATCGGGAAACATAACGGTA
Organism: Ferruginibacter sp.; assembly: GCA_031411955.1. Lineage (GTDB taxonomy): Bacteria > Bacteroidota > Bacteroidia > Chitinophagales > Chitinophagaceae > Ferruginibacter. The sequence continues at coordinate 78,514 of JANOCC010000044.1, read as the reverse complement.
ACGGCTACCAACGGTTGTGGTACAGGCAGTGTAAGATCGCTTGCGGTTGCCAGAACTTCACCGGGTACCGCCAGTGTGATAGATGTGATCCAGTTACAGGCATGCCCTGAGCGGATATTTAGTTACACATTAGCTGCCATGCCTTCAGGTGCTGCTTCAGTATTATGGACGGTTCCAACGGGAGCAACAATTCTTTCCGGTGCAGGTACATCAGCCATAACTGTTTCGTATCCGCCTAATGCTGTTGCAGGTTTTGTAACGGCACAAGCGATCAGTAATTGTGGAAATGGAAGCATAAGAAGTACTACAGTTAAATTACCGTTATGTGCGGAAGCGCCGCCGCCATTTACAAAAATAAGCACGGTCATTCTTCCGGCAGTAGAAGCCATCGCGGTAAATGTGTATCCTAATCCGAGCGTAAGTAATTTTAATTTGAAAGTGATCACTGCTGAAAAGGAGATCATACATGTTCGCATCCTTGACATACAGGGACGTGTTTATAAAACATTCACTGTATTGCCTTATCAAACCACCGCCGTAGGTGCCGACCTGAAAGCAGGAGCTTACTTACTGGAAGTGAGGCAGGGTGTGATTTTAAAGCTGAGTAAGATTGTAAAGTTTTAGAAGAGTGGTTGAAAACACCGAATCGTTAAATCAATTAACGCTGCAGGTTTATTAATTTTTTGTGTTCTTCTTATCGTTGAACCCTGGTGGTAAATAGTTTTACGAATTACCACCAGGGCCAATGCGATAGCATCAGAATGCTTTACTTTCCCATATGTTTCCTGATCTTGTTAATGGCTTCGGTGGCTGAGTGCACATGAAGTTTTTCGTATATTTTTTTAACGTGCGAATTAACCGTATGCCAACTGATATTAAGATCCGAGGCGATCATTTTATAACTCATTCCCGTTTCCAGTGCAGCCAGGATCTCATTTTCTTTGGCAGTTAATTGTGGTAAACCCGGGGCTGCGGTGATGGGCTGCTGCCGGAAATTTTCTAATACCTTTTTTGCAATGATGGGCGTCATCGGCGCACCGCCCTCCAGTGAATCCCTGATAGCTTCAATCAATTTCGCCGGTCTTGCCGTTTTAAGGATGTATCCATGGGCACCTGCCTGGATCGCTTTAAAGATGGAGTTCTCATCTTCAAACACCGTTTGCATGATGATGACTATATCCGGAAAGTTTTCTCTTATCAATTTAACACCTTCAATTCCATTCACCACCGGCATGTCAATGTCCATCAGTACTACATCCGGTATCAGCAGGCCAAGATCCTCTAACAGGTATTCGCAGTTTTCATAGATCGCCAACAATTCCATGTCGGGCTGTTCTTCAATCAATAATTTTATTGCTTCCTGCCTGCCGGCACTGTCATCAAATACTGAGATCTTTATCATTAATCTATTAATTAAAAACATGTAATATAATGCCTTAAGAATTGCATACTCGAAAGAAGTTTATGCTGAAAATTGCAGACTAATCGTGGTTCCCTTATCCTTTGCCGAGGTTATCAGCAGCTTGCCATTTATAACCTGCGACCTTTGTTTCATATTATGTAACCCGTTACCTCCTTTCAGATTTTTGTTTTTTTGTTCATTTACAACAAAACCTTTTCCATTGTCGGTAACAGATAACAGGATCAAATCATTTTCGCGTTTAATTATTATTACAACTTCGCTTGCTTCGGAATATTTTACAATGTTATTGATCGATTCTTTAAATATAAGGTATACCGATTTACGCTGTAACATTGTTAATTTAACATCATCCAGCGTGCTGTCGGAAGAAAATTTTACCCGGATATCTTTAGCTTCCAATACTTCGTTAACAAAAGAATGCATCCTTAATTTTAATGCACCCAGGCGGTCATTTTTTGTGTCTATCATCCAAACAATATCGCTCATAGAATCCTGTGAAGTTTGAGAATAACTGCTGATCTTTTTTAATAAGCCGGTAACTTCAACAGTTGATTTTTGTGGGTTACTGGCCAGTTCGGAAAAAACGGCTATGGCACTCAGGTTAGAACCGATCTCATCATGTAGGTCGCCGGCAATATCATTTCTCACTTTTTGCATTTGAATAATTTTATGGAGCCGATAACGGTGAGCCGCATACGCTAAGGAGCAAAGCAATAGCAGCATCGATATCCTGAACCACCAGGTCATGTACCAGGGTGGTAAAATAGTGATCGTTAACCTGGTTGGTTCCTCGTTCCATATTGCATTGCTGTTACTGCCCTTCACCCTTAATTCGTAGGTGCCGGGGTCCAGGTTAGTATAGGTGGCAGTGTTATTTAAGCCTGCCTCTATCCAGTTCTTATCAAACCCAGCAAGCTGGTATTGAAACCGGTTGTTGTGAAAGGCAGAAAAATCAGTGGCAGCAAATTCGAAACTGATCATGTTTTGAGCATAGTTCAGTTCTATGCTGTCGGTAAGGTAGGCAGGTTTGGTAAGTATGGCATCCGGGTCATTAAATTGTAGCCGCTTGTTCAGTACGCTAATGCCGGTTATCCAAACAAAGGGAACATAGTTGCTGCCGGTTAACCTGGAAGGATCAAAATAATTAAAACCTGTAATGCCTCCGAAATAAAGATATCCCCGTGCCGTTTTGCAAAATGCATTTCGGTTATATTCATTTCCCTGCAGGCCATCATTAACATTATAATTTTTGAATTGCTTTTGTTTGATGTCGAACTGCGAAAGGCCTTTGTTGGTGCTTAGCCATAAATTGCCACCGGCATCTGCCAGTATTCCATACACCACATCGTTACTTAAACCATCTTTTTCAGTGTAATGTTTGAATGTTGCGCTTGCCTTGTCGAAAAGATTCAGGCCCCCGCCTTTCGTTCCTATCCAAAAATATTTATCGGGTTGCAGGGGATCAGGACAAATTGAGAAAATCAAATTGTTGTTGAGGGAATTTAAATCGCCGGCAATATTTTTATACAGCTTCCAACTTTCTCTAACAGGGTCAAACCGGTAAAGCCCTTCCAGTGTACCAAGCCATAATATGCCATTTTTATCGCGGTGGATGGCCTGCAAATAATCATAAGGCCCCATCGTGGTTTTGGCAGGAAAAATGTGTTCCCTGGAGGATTTGGTTAGTTTATTGAAGTGAACGATGCCGTTGGTATTCCCGAACCATAAATTATTCTGCCCGTCATCATACAAGGGAAATACATCGTCGTAATGATCCCAGTATTCCACAGCTTTTTTACTTACCGGGTCATAATGGTATAACCCAACCCTGCCGATCCAGTAGGATCCATCTTTATCCTGTAATACTGATTTTGTATTTTTTCCGAAATGAGTAAATTCCTTTTTTGCTAAGGCCGACATGGGCACAGGTACCGAAGTGCTGTTAGCCTCCCGGTTGAACTCCCAAAATAATTCGTCATAGGGGTTTTTTATCAGAAGAATATTCTCTTCTATCCCTGCCGACATAAACCGGATATAATTGTCATCTGTTTTATTAAAGTTCTTTTTCGCCGGATCATACCTCAGCAATCCATAACCCTTAGTGCCCAGCCAGATATTGCCGGTTTTATCTTTATAACTGCAGGAAACATATTGAAGAATATCGCTGACGTTTTTGTCTGACGAGCCAATACTGACCCAGGTATTTGTAAGCGTGTTGAAACATTCAGGTATTACTTCATCGCAGGTCCATATATAGCCGCTGTTATCCATTACTGATGGAAATGAGTATATGCCATTATTAATATGAGAAGTGGTCAACACAGTTGCTTTGCCCGTAATAGTATTTACGCTGCTGATGCCGTTTTTGAAAAGCATGTAGAAAATGTGAGGGCTGCTTCCCGAAATAAAATCCTGCACATATTTTTCAAATCCTGTTTTTTGTTGGGGAACCGGCATATAATGCTCTATCGGTTCATTTTCAATTTGGTAGCCAGCCTTTGACAAAGGCTTAATATGAAATAATTTTTCCTGTGCGGATACCCAGATCAATCCGTTATTATCGATATAGAAATTGGAGGCCCGCCAATCGGCCAGGGGAAAATCAGCCCTTTTGGAATATACTTCACGGTATGGCCTGGAACTGTCGAATATTATTTTTGTAAAAGATACGCGATGATAGTTGTGAAAGGTTGCTGTTGCATCGCGGGTAGCCGCTGCTGTTAGTTTAACATTCTTTTTGTCTTCAATCACCAGCCGGTTAAGCCCGTGCAGCGTCCCGATCCATATACCTCCGAGGCTGTCTTCACGGATAGACGTTACGCTATTGTCGCTGATACTGTTCAGATCTTTCGGATTGTGCTTAAAATGGGTAAAGGTTTCCGTAGTACGATTAAACAGGTCAAGACCATTACTTGCTGTAGCGATCCATATTCTTCCGCGTGAATCCTCAAATAAATAACGGATGAAATTTTCTGCGATCGAATTATTATTTTCCGGGTCATTTTTATATACAGTAAAATTATTGCCGTCATAACGGTTCAGTCCGTCATTGCTCGCAAACCACATAAAACCATACTTATCCTGTAGAATAGAATTAACCATGCCCTGTGATAAACCATCGTCCGTAGTGATCCTATCGAATTTTACATTCCATAACTTTTGTCCATCAACAGCCTCCGGGCATAAGAAAAACAGGAAAATAAATAATTTTAAGGGTGTGTGTTTCATAAGCGGTTTATCTGGGTAAGTCATTGCTTATCCAGTCATTGAATCTTTTCAACGTTTTTTGTATACCGTTTATTCATTTCGGGAGAGGTACCCTTTTTGATGAGTATTCTCATTGTTAAATATACGTTGCCGGGCGTAAACGCTGAAACATTTTTTATTGTGTTGAAAGATCATAAAATAACGGGAACGCGGAGAAGATGATATGAAAAAATAAAATTGAAAGTCTGCAATCTTTAAATCAGTCTAAGCAGTATGGTGGCCAATAATATGCAATCATCTATTAACTGTAGGTAGATCTAAAATCAGGCTCATTTTTTGAAGTGATTTTTATGTAACATTTTGATCTTCTTTACAATGAAATTTTTCGCAGGTGCTGTTAGTAAACCGGCTGTTAAGGTAGTAATATCAATTCGGGTACCCTGCGTTTTATAACAAAACATGTTTAAATTTAAACAAATATTCTGTTTATGAGTAACAGCCAGTCCTTTTCAAGGCGTTTTTTCCTCAAAACATCTTCCGTTCTTTCTGCCGTTGCGTTCATCCCTGGCAAGGCGAAAGCATTGTACCAGGAAGTAAAGAAATTTATTATTCCGGCACGGGAGGTTATACCATTAACGGTAATGATCAATAAAAAAGAGTATGCTGTAAAGGCAGATTCCCGAACAACATTGCTCGACCTGTTGCGGGAGAACCTGCAACTAACCGGCACAAAAAAAGGTTGCGATCATGGCCAGTGTGGGGCCTGTACCGTTCATCTAGACGGGCAGAGAGTGTTGAGTTGTTTAACCCTTGCAGCCATGTTGCCGGGCAAAAATGTTACTACAATTGAAGGGCTGGCAGACGGCGATCAACTGCATCCCATGCAGGAGGCCTTTATTGAATTTGACGGTTTTCAATGTGGCTATTGTACTCCGGGACAAATCATGTCGGCAGTAGCTTGTGTAAATGAAGGCCACACCCGTTCAGTGGCAGAAATAAAAGAGTTTATGAGTGGTAACCTGTGCCGCTGTGGTGCCTACAACGGGATTGTTGAATCTATTCAAAAAGTAAAAAAATGAAACCATTCCTTTTTATTAAACCTATAAATGCAGACCAGGCTCTGGCTAAAAAGAATGAAACCAGCCAGTTCATCGGCGGCGGCACTAATTTGCTGGATTTGATGAAGAAGGAAATTTCACAGCCGGAAACGTTGCTCGATATTACGGATGCATTATCAAATACATTACAAGCCACTGAAAATGCAGTAAGTATCGGCGCGACAGTACGTAACAGTACAGTGGCAATAAATGCCGACATTGTTTCAAAATTTCCACTAGTTGGCAAGGCTATCCTGGCCGGAGCTTCCCCGCAAATAAGAAATATGGCAACAACTGCCGGAAATCTTTTGCAAAGAACACGCTGTCCATATTTTTACGACATTAGTACCGCTTGTAATAAAAGAAAGCCCGGAAGCGGTTGTACTGCGTTGCACGGTAATAACAGGATGAGTGCTATTGTTGGCTGGAGTGAGCAATGTGTTGCAGTACACCCATCAGATTTTTGTGTTGCATTGGCAGCACTGGATGCAACAGTTTCTATTTCAGACAAGAATAAGAAAATGATCACGATCCCTTTTAAAGAATTTCATCGTTTACCGGAGAATAATCCTGAAAGGGACAATACCTTGCCGGCAAATGCAATGATACGCTCAGTAGAAATTCCTGCAAACGCATTCCATAAAAATTGTGCCTACGTAAAGCTGCGTGACCGCGACAGTTACGCATTTGCGTTAGTTTCAGTTGCTGCTGCCCTGCAACTTGATGGTAATAAGATAATTGATGCACGGCTGGCATCCGGCGGTGTAGCGCATAAGCCCTGGCGTTGGTATTCGGTAGAACAATATCTAAAAGGAAAACAGGCAAGTGAGCGTACATTTAGCGAAGCCGCCGACATGGCAGTGAAAGAAACGAAACCCCTGGCTGGTAATGGATTTAAACTATCATTGTTAAGAGGAGCCATGCATGAGGCACTTCAGAATTGTTTAACCGTGTAAAATTATACTATGGAATTTTTTGACGAACCAGTTGAATCTTTTGCTCCTCCTGAAGGTAGAGTAGAGGGCATTGCAAAAGTAACCGGCAAAGGAAAGTATTCAGCAGAATACCAGGCAGATAATATGTGCTATGGTATTTTAGTTGGCAGTACAATAACGGCCGGTACCATCAATAAAGTAAAGCTAGATCTTGCAAAACAGGCATCTGGTGTTATCGATATTCTTTCGTTTCAAAATAAACCGGTAGTGCCGGGATTTTCAGATGAAACAAAGATCAAAGAATCGCGGTTAGGACTTGCCCTTTTTTATACCGATAAAATTTATTTTAAGGGTCAACCAATTGCATTGGTAATTGCAGAAACCCTGGAGGAAGCTGTTTACGCCGCATCACTGGTGTTGGCCGAATACACAACTGAAAGCTTTAATACGGATTTTGAAAAAAGCAGGCTGCTGTCTCCTTTAAAAACAGCGGGTAAGGATAGGGGTGATATCAACACTTTTAACAACGCTGCAGCTTCCATAGAGGCTGAGTACAATATACAGGCCGAGGTGCATAATCCAATGGAAATGCACGCTACAATAGCTCATTGGACGGCCGATGATAAATTATTATTGTACGATAAAAACCAGGGAGTGAATAGCGTTCAAAAGGTTTTTGCAAAACTATTCAGTATACCGCAGGAAAATATTAAAGTGGTTAGTGAATTTGTAGGTGGTGGATTTGGTTCAGGCTTAAGAGTATGGTCCAATACAGTTGCTGCTGCTATGGGCGCAAAGCAGGTGAAACGTCCGTTGAAAGTAATGCTAACCAGGCCACAGATGTTTACCCTGGTAGGATACAGGCCGGCGTCCTGGCAAAAGATAAAACTATTAGCCGACAGTAGTGGAAAATTTTTATCCATTTTGCACCAGGCCCAGCATTCAACATCCGTGTATGAAAGTTTTAATGAAGGTATTACCCGAATAACGCGGCTGGTTTATAATTTCGAAAACCTGAAAACAGAATCTTCTATTGTTCCATTGAACTTGAGCACACCCACCTGGATGCGTGGCCCCGGCGACTGTACCGGCGATTTTGCTATTGAAAGTGCTATCGATGAACTTAGTTATAAATTAAAAATGGATCCGATCGCATTGCGTTTGAAAAACTTTGCATTGGAAAAAGATCCTGAAAGCGGGAAGCCATGGTCTACAAATTTTATTAATGAGTGTATAGAAAAAGGTGCTGGCATCATCAATTGGAAAAACCGGAATGCAGAGCCGGGTCAGCAAACAGATGGTGCGTGGAAGATCGGCTATGGAATGGCCGTAGGTATGTGGAACGCGGGGCGGGCCAATGCCAGCGCTGCTGTGGAAATGCACAAAGACGGAACTATTACGGTTAAAACGGCCATGACTGATATCGGCACGGGAACAGGTACTGCGTTATTAAATATGGCTCATGAAAGTACAGGCATTTCCAAAACAAAGATTAGTGTTGAATTTGGAAATTCTGACCTGCCTCCGGCACCCAGCCAGGGAGGAAGTACAGGGCTATCTTCTATAAGTGGTGCAGTAACAGCGGCGGTAAATGCGTTAAAGAAAAAGCTGTCGCCTTACGCTGCGCTGCAGTTTGATGTTTATAAGAATGCAGAAGCAAATGATATTATATTATCTGATACCGGCATCGCTTTTAAAACCGCCAATAGCCAGTTTATTTCATATGCAGATCTGTGGGAAAAGAACAAACTGGATAAGCTGCAGGCTGAAGCCAGTTCCGGGCCTGGAGATGAAAGAAAGCAGTATGCATTTTGTTCATCGGCTGCTCACTTTTGTATAGTAAAAGTGCACAGCATAACAGGAAAAGTGAAATTGGAAAAAATGGTATGCGTGGCCGATGGCGGAAAGATTGTGAACGAAAAACCCGCCGCCAATCAGATATCCGGAGCCGTAGTAGGTGGAATCGGTATGGCATTAATGGAAGAATTAACGATCGATAACAAATTAGGAAGCCTGGTAGGCCACGATTTCGTTGGTTATCATTTTGCAGTAAATGCAGATGCACCAATTATTGAAGTAGCTTTTATAAATAAGCCGGATGTAAATATTAACCCAAGCGGTGCCAAAGGATTGGGTGAAGTAGGCATCATAGGTGCAGCAGCGGCAATTGCCAACGCAATTTATAACGCCACGGGTAAGCGTATGCGCAACCTTCCAATAAAAGCGGAAATGATTCTGGATGCCTAATGAGATGCATTATACTTCATTTCAATATTGCATACGATTAAAGGATCGCAGTATGCTTTATTTTGATTGGAAATCAATACTGCAAGTACTATACTTTATATCGCCTTGCTAAATACTGTTCATTTTCATTAAAGCGGCTAACCAATAATTTTAAGTAGAACGCACTGCAAATATTCCTGATAAAATGTAAGTCTGCCGCAATTATAATTAAGCCAGATGCAGCATGATAAGGATCATTCATACGATTTATCCTGGTCAGCATAAAATTGTTGATCAGAAAATGATTTTATTTAGTCTAAGTTTTCAACAGGTAGAATTATATCAATATAATGCCTCAGAATAACTGCGTCAATTGTATTTACTCTGCCCATATATTCTCCATCTATCTGAAAATGTACTTTTTTTCTTGTATTTATTTTTATAGAGGTAGCATGAAAAATTTCAATTTTATCTGAATCAAATTTCCTCGGCTTAAATAGCATTTTAAGCAGTTCTTTAAAAGAAAGTTTTCTTACTATTACTACTTCAAACTCACCATCGTCCAATATCCCTTCAGGGTTTATCACCGCCCCTGTTCCGTATTTACTTGCATTTGCAATTACTACCATAAAAGCTTCTGTAAATGTTTCCCTGCCTTTACTTAATATACTAATTTTCATTTTTTTGGATCGTAACAGAGTTTTTATTATAACTCTTGCATAGCCCCATTTTCCTCTAAGCTTTCCTTCATCAAAATATTTAATGAGCTGCGCATTTAAACCTATATCACTTAAGTGCAGGCAAATATCTTTACCATTTATTTTGATCGCATCACATGGGCTAATTAGCCCATTTTCAATTATGCTCAACGCTACCTCGGCATTTTCAGGAATATTTAATTCCTTTGCCATGCCATTTGCAGAACCTGCCGGTAAAATACCAAGTGCCTTATCTGAGCCTGCAATCAATCTGGCAACCATGGTTACAGTGCCATCACCACCAACTGCTACAACTTTTTTTGCTCCACAATTTTTTATATGATCTTTAAGTGCCGTAAAATCAGGAGATTTATCTAAAAATAGATACTCAATAAGCAATTCTTTTCCGGTAAAATAATTGCTTATGATATCCTGCCAGGAAATTTCGTCCGGGCCGGCTCCGGCGTTTATAACAAAAAGTATATCGGGGCGTTTATTACCGCTCATTTAACAATTTTAAGATGAATGTAGAAATAAGAACCGAGCCAAAAAAGAGATCTTTGTTGCTTAGTCTTAAAAAAAGGATGTGGAGGTGGCTGCGTTTAACGAATCTCCCGGTGGTGAAATTGTACACAGGTTATGGAAATAAAACGCATTGTTATTTATATGGGCATGCTTTTTCCTTCGGCCCGCTTCCAAGAAAAAAATACCGTCAAAACTTTCTGATTAATGCATTAGCATTGCTAAGACTTTTTATGGTTCGCACAAAAAAAGGGGTAGCTATACGTTTATTGTGGAAAGGCGAGCAATTTATTACCCGTTCGGAGGCAGATGGATTTTTTAAATTTGAATGGTCGCCTTTAGCCACGCCTGCTGTCGGATATCACGAGGTGCAGGTAGACATGCTTGATGCGAATGATCAAATTATGGCCACCGGAACAGCTCAATTGATTGTTCCGCCGCAAAACCCTTTTGCTGTTATTTCCGATATTGATGATACTTTTCTTATTTCTTATTCGGCAAACCTGCGGAAACGGCTTTTTGTTTTGCTTACCGAAAATGCCTTAAGCCGTAAACCTTTTGATGGAGTAGTGGAACATTATAAAATGCTGTCGCATGCAAGGGCTTCCAAAGATACTGTGAACGCTTTCTTCTATGTGTCCAGCAGCGAGTGGAACTTATATGATTATATCCGGGATTTTTCTAAACAGCATCAACTGCCACAGGGAGTTCACTTATTAAACCAGGTGAAAACTTTTAGCCAGGTATTTAAAACAGGCCAGAATAATCATGGAACCAAATTTATGCGTATAAGCAGGATTTTGGAAGCTTATCCGCAACAACAATTTATTTTGTTAGGTGATGACTCCCAGGAAGATCCTAAGATCTATTCTTCACTCGCAAAACATTTCGGCAAACAGATATTTTGCGTTTATATAAGGTGCGTGGGAAAGAATTTAAAACCGAATGTGGAAGAAATGATGAATACTTTTAAAATAGCTGGTATCCATTGCTGTTATTTTAATCACAGTGCCCACGCAATCGCTCACTCAGCTTCTATAGGACTGGTAAGTCAGGAGTGAGCAGTATTTTCTACCATTTTTTCAGTTTTTACTAATAGCCATTTTGCCAGTAAAAGCCATATCATTCCTAAACAAAAGCCCGCGATCACATCACTTGCAAAATGAAGCTTAAGGTATATCCTGCTAAAGCCTACCAGGAATATCATTCCTCCACAAATAAATATTGTAAACCATTTCAGCCAGTTAGACTTTATAGTTGCAAACGAGATATATGCCAGCATCCCAAAAAATACAAAGCTGGAAAAACTATGTCCGCTGGGAAAACTGTATCCATGTGCTTTTGATATCAGGGGTACTATCGGGCGCTGCCGCTGCAGCCATTCTTTTAAAAGGAACATTACTGCAGTGCTGGTGATGGAAATGGAAGCAATTTTAATAGAATAATGCCGGAGGTTCCGGAAAAACAGAAAAATGCACGACAAAACAATATTTGCAGGAAGCAGGAATAAATGAGATCCAAAAAAAGTAATGAAGAGCATCAACCTGGTATTCTGCTCATTGATGTAAGGATCAACAAAGGAAAAAACCATGTTATCAAATGAGGTATCCATGTCTTCAAACACCATGTCGGCAATTAAAAAAAGCATCCAGGTACAAAAGATGAAAATCAACAGGAGCACAACTACATCTAACGATAATTTTTTTGCCTGTCGAAGAAAAAAATTTTTTTGCCCCGGATCTCCGTTCATACAACGAAATTTATAAAACTGAACTTAATATTACAGCAATTTTATTCCAGCCTTGTCAAAGCTGATTTTTCTCTGCTTATATAAATTACCGGTTGTCATCTTAAAGGTTTTTTTACTCATTCCAAAAAACGCATAGATCTCTTCAGGGTCAGTTTTATCATAATAAGGAAGGTATCCGTCATTTTCTTTAAGCAGCCTTACTATTTTTTCTGATTCATCCTCTACCCGGTTGTATCCGGGTTTTCCTGCGGCAACATCTATTTTATTATCTGTATTATATATCTTTTTAATGAACCCTTTAAACTTATCCCCCACCGTTATGCTTCGGTAGATCTCATTAAAATGCAATACCCCTGTATGTATATTATTGATGATCACCACATACCCAATATCTGTTCTTCGGTATACTATCAGGTCTACCACTTCCAGTTCCTTTACGGTTAGCTGCTCATTGCTTAAATAAGACTCTATCTTTTCTGTAGCGGCAATTCTTCCGGTTTGTTCATCAAGGTATATTTTTACCAGGTATTCACCGTTTGGGATCATATTGTTCTGTTGCTTCGATTTAGGTACGAAAATATCTTTCATCAATCCCCAATCAAGGAAAGCACCCTGCTCGGTAACGCTTATTGTCCTGAGTTTTACGATGTCTCCAAGTATCCCTTTGGGTTGTTGTGTGGTAGCAATCAACCTGTCTTCACTATCGTGATAAACAAATACTTTTAATTCATCGCCTTCTTTTGCTCCCGCGGGTACAAACCTTTTAGGCAGCAATATACCTTCACCGCCATCATCCAGGTATAAACCAAATTCTACCGCCCGCAGTACTTTCAGTATGTTGTATTCTCCCACTTTAACCATGATATAAATTTGAATGCAAGTTAACTAAATCCCCGGCAGCGGTTGTAAACCCTGTTGGCGGTTTTGTTTAATTAATGCTGAAATTACCATTGTTACGCACTTTTGTAACCATACTTCCTTCCAAATTTGGCCTTAATGTGCTATCTTCACACAAATAGAACAACACTTGAATTTTACTACATTTGGATTCGACAGCCGGCTGATGGAAGGAATTGAAGCCTCAGGATATGAAGAAGCTACCCCGGTTCAGCAACAGGTTATCCCACACATTCTTTCCGGAAAAGACATCATCGCATCGGCACAAACCGGTACCGGTAAAACAGCTGCTTTCCTGCTGCCGCTAATTAATAAAATAATTACATCATCGCATGATCAGCATACGATCAATGCTCTGGTGATTGTGCCTACCCGCGAACTGGCGGTACAGATCGCACAGCATCTGGAAGGCCTTTCCTACTTTACCAACATAAGCTCCATTGCAGTATATGGAGGAGGTGATGGAAATGCTTTCGTACAGGAGAAAAAGGCGCTAAGTATGGGAGCAGATATTGTTGTTTGCACTCCAGGGAAAATGATGGCTCATATAAAAATGGGATATGTAAAACTTGATGGTTTAAAATACCTCGTTTTGGATGAAGCCGACAGGATGTTGGATATGGGCTTTTTTGATGATATCATGTTTATCATAAAACACCTGCCTCCTCAAAGGCAAAACCTGCTGTTTTCTGCAACCATGCCTCATAAAATACGTGAACTGGCAAGGAAGATACTTCACCAGCCGGAGGAAGTGAACATTTCCATCAGCAAACCTCCCGAAAAGATAATTCAGCAGGCATTCATGGTATATGATACCCAAAAGATCCCGCTTGTATTACACCTGCTAAAGGAAAAGGTGTTTAAAAGCGTACTCATCTTTTGCAGCAGCAAACTAAGCGTAAAACAACTTACCCGCGACCTAAAGCGCAATAAATTACTGGCAGATGAGATTCACAGCGACCTGGACCAGGATAAAAGGGAAGAAGTGCTGATCCAATTTAAAAGCGGCCGTTTGCCAATATTAGTTGCCACTGATATCTTAAGCAGAGGAATTGATATTGACAATATTGACCTCGTGATAAATTATGATGTGCCGCACGACGGAGAAGATTATGTGCACCGAATTGGCAGAACAGCCCGTGCAGCAGCCGAAGGATCTGCCTATACCCTGGTGAGCCAGAAAGAACAAAGGAAATTTATGAGTATTGAAAAATTATTAGGCAAACCGGTTCCAAAGGCTGAAGTACCGACAATATTCGGAGAAACCCCTTTGTATAATCCGGCTTCATCCGCACGATCGGGCCCATCACATGGAGGACCAAAAAAACCTAAAAGGTTTCAAAATAATTCCTTCAGAAAAGAACAGTAATCAACGGTTATTTTCTACCAAACTTTCTGTTTTAAACAGCTTTTCTTTGTGGGTTTAGCCAATATATTTGTACAAAAGATATTTTATCAGTGCTATTTCCAATATATTATCAAGTCCCATTGAGTACCTAACAGGCATATCTGCCCTGCGTGGGGATCTTCTGCGCAAAGAGCTGAACATCTTTAATTTTAAAGACTTGTTGGAATTCTACCCCTTCAGGCATATAGATAAAACGAAAGTTGATAAAATAAAAGATATTGCTTACGATGCCGATTACACGCAGGTTGCAGGTGTATTAACTGACATTGGTATGCTAGGGGAGAAAAGAAGCCAAAGGCTGATTGCGCACTTAAAAGATGATACAGGATCAATTGAATTGGTTTGGTTCCAGGGAATTAGTTGGGTTGAAAAAACGATAAAGCCCGGACAACAATACCTTGTTTTTGGAAAAGTTGGATTTTTTAATGGAAAACCACAGATCGCTCATCCGGAAATCGAAAATTTTTCTCCCGAAAAGGCAGACGGAAAAAGCTACCTGGAGCCTATTTACCCATCAACGGAAAAACTTAAAGCAAAAAATATTACGGGTAGGCAGATCGGTAAGTTCACACAGGAACTGCTGCAAAAACTTTCGGAGAATGACCTTCCCGAAAACCTTCCTGATTCGATTATAAAAAAGTATAAACTGATTAAACGCTTTGATGCTTTCAGGCACATCCATTTTCCGGCGTCAGAACAACACTATCAGCATGCCTTAAGGCGGCTTAAATTTGAAGAGTTCTTTTTTGCACAACTTAGTATACAATTAATAAAGATCAGCAGGCAACGTTTTAGCAAAGGACTCGTATTTGAAAAAGTAGGCGACCTGTTCAATGATTTCTATGAACATCACCTTCCATTTACATTAACCAATGCACAAAAAAATGTACTCAAAGAGATCAGAAAAGATATAGGCAGCGGCCACCAAATGAACAGGCTCCTGCAGGGTGATGTTGGCAGCGGAAAAACAATGGTTGCCCTGCTTAGTATGTTGATTGCGGCTGATAACGGCTTTCAAAGCGTATTAATGGCCCCTACTGAAATTCTTGCCCAACAACATTTTAATAATATTAAAGAACTGCTTGAAGGCTTAAATATTTCCGTTCAGCTCTTAACCGGGTCTACTGCTGCCAAAGCAAGAAAAAAAATACTGGCAGATTGTGCTTCTGGTTCCCTAAACATCTTGATCGGTACCCATGCTATCATTGAAGACAAAGTTATTTTTAGTAACCTTGGTTTTGCCGTGGTTGATGAGCAACACAAATTTGGTGTTGCGCAACGTGCAAGGTTGTGGAAGAAAAACAGCACTCCTCCACATATTCTTGTTATGACGGCCACCCCAATTCCCCGTACATTAGCTCTTACGGCTTACGGAGACCTGGATTACAGTGTGATCGACGAACTGCCGCCCGGTAGAAAGCCGATTACAACAGTTCATAGAAATGAATCTGCCAGGCCACAGATAATGGATTTTATAAAAGAGCAGATAGCCTTAGGGCGGCAGGCCTACATCATATACCCGCTTATTGAAGAAAGCAGTAAGCTGGATTATGAGAATTTAATGAAAGGGTTTGAAGAAGTGAAGTCATTTATGCCAGAACCTGCCTATTGGATCAGTATGGTTCATGGTAAACAACCGGCAGATCAGAAAGAAACCAATATGAATCGATTCGTTAAAGGAGATACGCAGATTTTAGTAGGAACTACGGTCATTGAAGTGGGAGTTAATGTTCCAAATGCTTCTGTAATGGTAATTGAAAGTGCAGAAAAATTCGGCCTTTCTCAACTGCATCAGTTAAGAGGAAGGGTGGGGAGAGGGGCAGACCAGAGTTTTTGTGTGTTACTCACCGGGCAAAAGTTATCCAATGATGCCCGGGAGCGACTTAAAATTATGGTAAGTACCAATGACGGCTTTAAAATTGCAGAAAAAGACCTCGAAATCCGCGGGCCGGGAGAAATTGAAGGCACCAGGCAAAGTGGCGTATTAAACTTTAAGTTGGCAAGCATAGTGCATGACAAAGCCATGCTTGAAGCCGCCCGTGCTGCAGTTGAGATAATAATATCTGAAGATGCTGATCTTCTTTTAGTAGAAAACCTGCCGGTTAAAATGCATTTGCAACAACAAAAAGGCAAAACCCGGTGGAGTAAAATAGCCTAAGCTTTAAAGAATCGTTAAAGCGAAATTAACCTTGCTGTTCCTGAAACAATCCAGTATAATTTGTCGTTTATAATAAGTAAATTGTAAAAAAGTTAAACAGTTGATCGAATTAAATAAAATATCATTTGCTTTTCTGCTTTTTCTCTCCATGATTTCATGTTTTGAACCCGCTCAGGCTCAAATGGAATTTGTTGAAAATAAGGGCCAATGGCACCAGAATGTACAATACCAGGGAGATTTTAGTTCCGGTAGCTTTTTTCTTGAAAAAAATGGTTTTACCGTTTTGCTCCATAATTCTTCAGATTTAAACGCAGTTAGTGAAATGGGCCATGGAATGAGGCAATCTGCTACACTGCACTCCTTTGCATATAAGGTGAATTTTTTGGGTTCATCGCCGGAAGTTAAAAGAATTCCCGAAAAGCCATTGGCTTCATACAACAATTATTTCATTGGTAATGATCCACTTAAATGGGCTGGAAATTGTAAAATATTCCAGGCTATTACTTATAAAAATGTGTACCCCAATATCGATGTAAGATATTATTCTGATGCCGGTAAGTTGAAATATGATTTCATAGTATATCCCGGTGCTAATGTATCCTCCATTGCTATGCAATATGATGGCCCGGAAATTAGTATAAAAGATAAAGAGCTGATCATTAATACGCCGGTAGGTGAGATTAAAGAATTGTATCCATACAGTTACCAAACTGATCAAGGTGTTAGGCAGGAAGTAGATTGCAAATATGTGTTGAAGAATAATGTACTAACATTTTCGGTTAAACGCTACGATCCCAAACAGGTACTCATCATCGATCCTACAATAATTTTTTCAACTTTTACAAGAAGTACGGCAGATAACTGGGGTTATACGGCAACTCCCGGCCCCGACGGAAGCCTGTTTGCCGGCGGTATCGTTTTCGCTTCGCCTCCTCAAACTGGTTACCCGGTTTCGGCAGGTGCATTTCAAACAAACTATGGCGGAGGTGCAGAAGAAGATGGATTTCCGGGTTATGATATCGGAATTTTCAAGTTCTCTTCAAACGGCTCTAACAGGGCTTACGCCACTTACCTGGGAGGCAGCAGAAACGAGCAGCCACATAGCATGATCGTAGATAAGCAAGGTAACCTTATCATGGCAGGAAGAACCAGTTCGTCCAATTACCCTTTAACCCAACCCGGCATTGGTGCAGGTGGTGGATTTGACATTGTTATAACAAAGTTTAATGCTGCAGGAACAGCCTTGCTCGGTTCTGTGAAGATAGGCGGTACAGGAGACGATGGAGTGAATATTACTCCGAAATATCGTTACCAGGGAGATACTTCCATCAGGCGTAACTATGGAGATGATGCACGCAGCGAAGTAATATTGGATGCAGCAAATAACATTATTCTGGCGTCCTGCACTCAATCTAACAACTTCCCTACTGTTGGCCCTTCTTTAAATTCACCCGCTGGTTTTGCAGGTGGTTTTCAAGACGGGTTGATCCTTAAATTCAGTCAGGATCTGTCTGCTTATCAATACGGCAGTTATTTTGGAGGAAATGGAAAAGATGCCTGTTTTGTCACCAGTATAAATCCGGTAAATGGAAATCTATATGTTGCTGGGGCTACCAGCAGCACCAATTTACCCGGTGATAAAACAAGTGTGATCAGTGCAACCTACAGAGGAAACGTTTCAGACGGATTTGTTACGCAGCTAAATCCTTCTGGCAACGCTATTATAAAAACAACTTACCAGGGAACGGGCGGTATTGATCTTATTTATGGTCTCAAATTCGACAGAAAAGGTTCTCCCTATATTATGGGAACAACTACCGGTGCCTGGCCGGTGATCGCAGCCAATTTTAGCAACCCAAACAGCTCCCAGTTCATTAGTAAGTTAAAACCTGATTTGAGCGGATATGATTATTCTACCGTTTTCGGAACAGGTTCATTGATTCCTAATATTTCACCCATTGCTTTTTTGGTAGACAGGTGCGAAAATGTTTATGTTTCAGGATGGGGCGGTGGCTTGAATGTAAGATACGGATACACAACTGGCACAACCGCCGGGATGCCTTCAGTAAACCCACTAACGGGAATACCTAACCCGGATGGCGCGGATTTCTATTTCTTCGTTTTGCAGAAAAATGCTCAATCGCAGTTATTTGGCTCCCATTTTGGCCAGTTCGGTGGTTTGGGAGATCACGTGGATGGTGGAACCAGCCGCTTTGATGATAACGGGGTAATTTACCAGGCGTTGTGTGCTAATTGCGGTAATGATGTAACTTTTCCAACCACACCAAATGCCTGGTCAAGAACTAACGGAAGCGCCGCCTGTAATGAAGCGCTGGTAAAGATCAAGATGGATTTTGCCGGAGTGGCCGCCGGTCTGCAAACCGCAATTGATGGTGTAATTAATGATACATCAGGTTGTGTTCCATTCAGGGTAGTATTTAAAGACACGCTTTTCCAGGGAACAAAATTTTATTGGGACTTTGGAGATGGATCAGCTCCCATTGTTACAACCGGTTTTGATACGTCGCACGTTTATACAACTCCAGGCCGTTATAGGGTGATGTTAATTGCTGAAGATGTAAATACCTGCAATGTAAGAGACACGGCCTACGTTATTATCAGGGCCGGAGACAATGAAGCTGCACTTTCTTTTAGAGCAGTAAAAGATCTTCCTTGTACAAGTTCCACCTATACATTTACTAATACGTCTTCTGCAACTTATACAACACCGGCATTCACTGGCCAGTCGTTTAGCTGGGATTTTGGCGATGGTACTCCACCTGTAACATCTTTGAATGCAAGGCACACTTTCCCCGGGCCCGGTAAATATGCTATTACACTAACGTTAACGGATACCAACTATTGTAATTCACCTTTAGTATTAATAGATACCTTAAGGATCTTTGATCTCGTTAAAGCAGATTTTACCACTTCACAAGTTGGCTGTGCGCCTTATACTGCACAGTTTAATTTTAAAGATGGAGGAGCCGGTACAGATTTTTTCTGGGAATTTGGAGACGGAACATTTTCTACCGATTCTACAAATGCAAATCCAACCCATGTTTACAATGTTCCTGGCGTGTATCCGGTTAGGTTAATTGTAAGAGATACCAGTACCTGTAATAAGGTGGATACTTCAGGATATTTTAATATTACCGTTTTGGCAAAACCTGTTGCCAGGTTTACCTGGGCACCAAATCCTCCACAGCGAAATACGGCTACCCAATTTACAAACCTTTCCACCGGGGCAGTGCGTTATCTGTGGGATTTTGGGGAAGATGGCGAAACTTCAACGGAAGTAAATCCACGGCACCAGTTTAATACTACCGGCAGTTTTACTGTAACCTTAACTGCCTATAATCAAAATAATTGCGATTCTACTGTATCCCTTACGGTTCAGGCAATAGTACTTCCATTGTTGGATGTGCCAAATGCCTTTACACCCGGCCGCTTCGGCGAAAATGGTTTTGTAGGAGTAAAAGGATATGGAATTGCGAAAATGGAATGGCGAATATATAACCGGTGGGGTGAGATGGTGTTTCATACAAATAGCAGAAAGCAATCGTGGGACGGCACGTATAAAGGTAAATTGCAACCGCTTGACGTTTACGCCTATACGCTGGATGTTGTATTTACAGATGGAAAAAAACTGAGAAAGACCGGTGATATTACATTATTAAAATAACAATAAACTTAAAGCTAAAAGATATGTTGTTTGAATAGATATTCATGCTAACAAAAAGGAAAGAATTTTGCTAAATAATAACACCATACAACAGAAAAGCACCTGCAACATCACAATAAAAGCAGCTATACTACGGGCAATTTTTGTATTGCTTATTATCCCGGTTACTGCTCTGCAGGCGCAGGATCTTCACTTTTCGCAGTTCTTTAATTCACCTTTAACTACTAACCCGGCAAATACCGGTTTCATTCCGGATGCAGACTACCGTATAGGTGCACATTATCGTAATCAGTATAGTAATATAATGGCGGTGCCTTATAAAACGATGAGTGTATTTGGTGATGCTCAATTGTTCCGCGACAGGCTTGAAAATGGTTGGTTAGGAGTTGGTGGCCTTATTCTCAGTGATGTGGCGGGAAGCGGTAGCCTGCGTTCTACAAAGGTTTACGGCTCGGTAGCTTATCACCAGATGTTAGGAAACAGCAGTTTGCTAAGTGCTGGTTTCAATCTTGGTTGGGCAAACAAAACCATCGATCAGTCTAATCTTAAATTCCCGGATCAGTTTGATGAATCACTTGGTTTTTTTGATAACAGGGTTCCCACCACTGTTGTTTTAAACAATACCAGCGTAAGCTATTTCGACATGCAGGCAGGCATAAACTATGCTTTTTTTCCACAGGAAGATATTTATATCAATGCCGGCTATTCAATTCATCATGTAAACAGGCCTAGGGAATCTTTTTTTAACGACAAAGTAAATGGAGTGATTCCCATGAGGCAAATTGCATTTATAAATGCAATTTTAAAAGTTGATAAAAAAGTGATCATAAACCCCAATATTTACTACAACACGCAGGCTAAAGCTTCAGGACTTGTACTGGGAATGAATATGAATTATAACCTGAGTGAATTTGGTGAAACACAATTGATAGCCGGCGTGTATTACCGGAATAAAGATGCCTTTATACCTATGTTAGGATTTGAGTTAAGCAACGTGAAGTTCACCTTTAGTTATGATGCTACTGTTTCTAACCTTAGAAATTTCAATAACTCCCGGGGGGCATTTGAATTCAGCCTTATTAAAAAGGGTTTTTATGCAAGTAATACTGATAGGCAATCTCTTTGTCCTAAGTTTTAAACAAACCCATTTTCCCGGCTCATTTTTTTTTACGATTTTTGAATAAATAAATTTACATGGAGGTAAGGGAAGCAAAAAAAAATATATTCTTCACACATTTAGCGGCATTTAGGAATATTACAGGCGAAGAGTTTGTTTTTACTGATGAAGAAAGCCTGGATAATTATGCTCACGACGAGACAGAAAATCTTCATTTTCTTCCGGATATTGTTATCAAGCCCCGTACAGCCCAGGAGATTAGCCAGATAATGCTGATCTGCAATCAATATAGAATTCCTGTAACACCAAGAGGAGCGGGTACAGGACTTAGTGGTGGCGCTTTACCGAATCATGGTGGTGTACTCATCTCTTTTGAAAGGATGAACTCCATTATTGAAATAGATGAGCGTAACCTACAGGTAACTACTGAACCAGGGGTTATTACAGAAGTACTTCAGAATGCAGTGAAAGAAAAAGGATTATTTTATCCACCAGACCCAAGTAGCCGGGGCAGTTGTTTCATAGGAGGCAATATTGCAGAAAACAGTGGTGGCCCAAAAGCTGTAAAATATGGCGTGGTTAAAGATTATGTATTAAACCTGGAAGTAGTTTTACCAACAGGTGAAATAATATGGACGGGTGCAAACGTATTAAAAAATTCTACCGGTTATAATCTCACCCAGTTAATAGTGGGCAGCGAAGGAACGTTGGGCCTGGTAACAAAGATCGTTTTAAAATTGTTGCCCTACCCAAAATACGATTTGCTGATGCTGGTTCCCTTCAACGACCTGCAAAAAGCCGGTGCGGCCGTAAGTGCCATATTTAGAGCAGGATTTACGCCCAGTGCATTGGAACTGGTGGAAATCAATGCACTTAAAATTGTAAGTACATTTGTTGAAAGTACAGTGGTTCCCGTTAGTGATAGCATGGAAGCTCACCTGATTATTGAATTGGATGGCAATCATCCTGAAACCCTCATGGCAGAAATGGAAGCTATTGCGGTATTGCTGGAAGAATTTGATTGCGGTGAATTATTCTTTGCTGATGATGCACAACAAAAAGCTGAATTATGGAAGTTGCGTAGACGAGTGGCAGAAGCCGTTAAACTGGCCGGTTATACAATTGAAGAAGATACCGTGGTGCCAAGGGCCGCTTTACCTGCATTGATAAAAGGTGTTAAGGAACTGGGAATAAAATTCGATTTTGAAGTAGTATGCTATGGCCATGCAGGTGATGGCAATCTTCATATCCGGATAAAAAAAGCAGGAAGTATTTATAGCCTTAATAACCCCGATGTAATTCCGGCATTAAAAGCTTTGTTCACGTTGGTAAGTTCGCTAGGCGGAACCATCAGTGGTGAACATGGTATTGGACTGGTACAAAAAGAATATATGGATATTGTTTTTAACAAAGCTACACTCGAATTGATGCGTGGTATAAAAAGAACATTTGATCCAAATAATATTTTAAACAGCGGTAAGATCTTCGACTTATAAACTAAATAATATCAACTTATGAAGTATATCGTTTCAATTATGTTTATGTTATTTTCTGCGATCTGTACAAAAGCGCAGGACGTAGAAATGGAAAAAAGTTCTTCAGGTTCCGGTAAAAGCGAAGGGTTTTTTAAAAAAGAAAATCTTTTTACAGGGGGAAATTTAAACCTCGCTTTTGGAAATAATGTTACAGTCCTGGGTATTTCACCATACTTGGGATATAGTATTAACAAGTACCTTGACGTGGCTTTTGCACCTACGATCAGTTACACATCTCAAAGAGATATTGTTTACCTGGATGATAAATTGAGACAAACAGTTTATGGCCCTGGGGCATTTGTGCGGGTTTTTCCTTTCAAATTTGTTTTTGCCCAGGCTCAATACCAATTTAACCTGATCAGGCAGAAATATATTCTTCCAAGAAATACCGGCCTGCCAAATGAAAAATATAAATTTGATTCACATAGTTTACTTGTAGGTGGAGGATATGCCCAGGGAAGAGATGAAGACAACAATTCCTTTTTCTATATTTCCGTGATGTGGGACGTTGCTAATTCAAAATATTCTCCTTATAAAGATAATCTTAACCGGGCCATACCTATTATCTGGGCAGGTTATAATATTGCTTTGTTTCAGGGAAGAAATTAATTATAAAAACTGCAGGAGATCGGCCGGCTCAGTCAGTACGGTCATTTTCTCGTCAGGATTTCCGTAAAGGAAATTTTCAGTATCCATCATTTTAATGTGAGCAATGAGGTGATCATAAAATCCTCCGGAATTCATGAAAAATATTTTCTTATCATGTATGCTCAACTGGTTCCAGGTAAGCATTTCAAACACTTCGTCCATTGTACCGTAGCCGCCCGGCAATATGATGGCAGCATCACATTTTTCATACAACATTTGTTTACGGATATGCATCGTATCTACTATCGTTAATTCCGAAAGGCCCTCATGCTTATGCTCCAGATCAGAAAGCATTTTTGGAATGATTCCGATCACCGTACCTTTCTTTTCCAATGCTGAGTTTGCAATGGCACCCATCAATCCTTTGTTGCCACCCCCATAAATAACATTGATATTTTTTTCTGCCATCAAATAGCCCAGTTCTCTGGTATGCGCTTCAAATATTGGATTGTTTCCGGATTTACTACCGCAAAATACAGCGATTGATCGTATAGCCATAAAAGTTAAAAATTTAATTAAAAGCAAAGACACAAAGATTTTTTATATTTTCAATCTTATTTTTACTTAAACAAGTTCTATGTCGCCATACGTGCTGCTATCCTTTGTGATCGGGTATTTCCTTTTATTGCTTGCTGTAGCCTGGTACACGAGCCGAAATTCAAATAACGAATCATTTTTCATTGGTAACAAGAATTCAAATTGGAAACTTGTGGCTTTTGGGATGATTGGAACTTCTTTGAGTGGCGTTACGTTTGTGAGCGTTCCTGGAAGTGTAGGAAATATCGGGAAGCTGGGCGGTGTCCCTAATGCATTGGGGTATTTTCAGGTAGTTATCGGCTATCTTTTAGGTTATATCGTAGTTGCTTACGTTCTGCTTCCGTTATATTATAAATTGAACCTTACGTCTATTTATAATTATTTAAAACAGCGTTTTGGAGGCTGGGCCTATAAAACCGGAGCTTCTTTTTTTATATTATCCCGAACAGTAGGCGCTACCGCAAGATTATACCTGGTCATCAATATTCTTCATTTTTTTATTTTGTCGCAGCTTAACATCCCTTTTTGGGTTTCGGCAGCTGTAGTATTGTTTATGATCTTATTATATACATTCGAAGGTGGTGTGAAAACAATCGTTTATACCGACACTTTACAGACCACCCTGATGGTGCTTGGCCTGGTGGTATGTGTGATCTATATTCTTAACAGGCTTGATTTTTCTGTTGCTGATGCAATAAATGGTATGGAGGCAAAAGGACTTACAAAAGTATTCAATACAAACGTTAACAGTGCAGGATTTTTTGTTAAGCAGATCTTAGGCGGTATGTTTATCACCATTGCGATGACAGGTCTTGACCAGGAAATGATGCAAAAGAATATTAGTGTAAAAACTTTAAAAGATTCGCAAAAAAATATCCTCGTTTTTAGTATTACACTCGTTTTTGTAAACCTGCTTTTTTTGTTATTGGGAGGTCTGCTTTACCTATACGCATTTAATAGCGGAGCAGAATTCACAACTCAAATAATTAATAATGAAAAAGTATGGGGATTGTTTCATAACAATTTAAATATTACCGGGGATAATTTATTTCCTTCAATAGCTTTGGGATTATTTCAGCAGGCGCCTGCAATTATTTCTATTATTTTTATTATTGCATTGATATCGGCTTTATTCCCCAGTGCAGATGGCGCTTTAACAGCCCTTACTTCGTCATTTTGTATTGATATTCTCGGTATAAAAGAACGCACTGATATTACCGAAAAGAAAAAAAGAAATATTCGTCTTACTGTTCATTTGTCAATAACAATCATATTCTTTATTTGCATTTTAATATTCAGAGAAATCAACAGCCGCTCAATCATCGATAAGATTTTAAATCTAGCCGGGTACACTTACGGACCGCTTTTGGGTCTCTTTTCGTTTGGCATCCTTACAAAGAGATGGTTACCTGATAATTTTATGATTGCATTAATCGCTTTAATAAGCCCTCTGATATGCTATTTTATCCAAACATACTCCGCATCAATGCTTGGCGGTTACACTATTGGAATAGAAATATTGATTATTAACGGGCTGCTTACCTTTCTCGGCCTGTTAATGATTTCCAAAAAAACAGCGCTTAAATAATTTTTATATGGAGCTTATAAACCCTGAAGCTGAAGCATACGTTAAAAAGTACACTTCCTTACTTGACGGCATACTTGCTGAAAATGAGTCGGTAACAATGGCCAGTCATGATCATGCCCAAATGCACAGCGGCCACGTTCAGGGTAAATTTTTAGAGATGATCTGCAGGATGATCAAACCCCAAAAAGTATTGGAAATAGGCACTTTTACAGGGTTTAGTGCGTTATGTCTTGTGAAAGGCCTTCAACCGGGCGGGATGCTGCATACCATAGAGTTAAGGAGGGAAGATGCATCTTTTGCCAAAGAATATTTCGAAAGAGCTGCTGTTGAAAAGCAGATAGAATTGCATGTTGGTAATGCTTTGGAGATCATTCCTAAACTGAACGAAAACTGGGACCTCGTTTTCATTGATGCTGACAAAGTGAATTATATTCAATATTACGAACTAACTTTGCCACGCCTGAAGCCCGGAGGTTGGATACTGGCAGATAATGTGTTGTTTCACGGGCAGGTGTTAGAAGAAGAAATAAAGGGGAAGAATGCAAAGGCAATGCAGGCTTTTAATGAATACGTTTTGGCAGACAACCGTGTAGAGCAGGTAATGCTTACAGTTAGGGATGGTTTAATGCTAATTCGAAAACTTTAACAAGATTATGAAGCAACCGGTTTTTTTATTTTTTTTAATTATCATTAACCTGTCTGTTACAGCCCAATCTATTTCGGTTGAAGAATATATTAGTACCTACAAAGATATCGCCATAAGAGAAATGAAAAGAATGGGCGTTCCCGCATCAATTACACTGGCCCAGGGAATTTTAGAAACTGAAAGTGGAAACAGTGCCCTGGTGAAAAAATCAAATAATCATTTTGGAATTAAATGTAAAAGCAGCTGGAGTGGCAGCAGCGTTTCGCACGATGATGATGCTGAGGGAGAATGTTTCCGAAAATACAATACGGCAGAGGAAAGTTTTCGCGACCATAGTAATTTTTTAAGAGGAAGCAGTCGCTATGCTTTCTTGTTTAAATTATCTCCCGGTGATTACAAAGCCTGGGCACATGGGTTAAAAAAAGCGGGTTATGCCACCAATCCTGCCTATCCGAATATCCTGATCAAAAATATAGAACGATATAACCTTCAGCAATATACGCTGGAAGGCGGCTCTGAAGTTCCTGTATATGATGAAACAAAATATGAAGATGATAAGGCTTTGCCTGCAACGGTTTTAACTACCGATCCAACTACTGAACAACCGGTTTCTAAAACTGCCGACAAATCTCTTTTTAATGGTCTGAAAGCCGTATTTGCTGAAAAGGGAACCTCATTACTGGCCATTGCAACCCAATATAATGTTGCACTCGTAAAGTTGTTGGATTACAATGATATGAAAGAAGATGGCCTGTTGCAGGATGATAGCTGGATTTTCCTTGAAAAGAAACTTGCCAAAGGAAACCGTGATTTTTACTTTACACAGAAAGATGAATCCATACATGAGATTGCGCAGTTAAATGCCATACAACTTTCACAACTTCAGGCATATAATGGCCTGTCAGAAAATGTAGTAGTGAAAGCGGGCACAAAGATATATCTCCGGCCTGTTGTTCAAAATCTTGATGTTACGGCTATTGCAGATGGGAAAGTACATGTAGTAAAACCCAAAGAAGGTTTGTATGCTATTTCAAAAAAATACGATGTATCGGTACAGGATATACGAGAATGGAACAACCTGGCTTCTGATGATCTTAAGATTGGCCAAAAATTAATTATTTCTAAATAAGCTACTATGTCTGTAATTCAGGTAAATGGTAAGGATTTTGAACCTTATCTAACAGCTGCACAAATTGATAAAGAGATCAAGAGGTTAGGTGCAAACCTTAGCTCAACTTATGAGGGTAAGAGACCGTTGTTTATTGCTATATTAAACGGATCGTTCATGTTTGCTTCCGATCTTTTTAAAGAACTTACAATTGAAGCAGAGATCTGTTTTATAAAACTGGCATCTTATAAAGGTACGAGGAGTACAGGACACGTAATTACGTCTATTGGTTTGGATGAGTCATTAAAAGACAGGCATGTAGTGATACTGGAAGATATTGTGGATACAGGAAAAACACTGAGTGAGTTTCTTCCGCAACTGGCAGATCAGCATCCTGCTTCGTTAAAGATTGCTGCATTGCTGCACAAGCCTGATGCCCAGGTGCATCCTTTAACTATCGATTATATCGGGTTTAGTGTTCCTAATAAATTTTTACTTGGATTTGGATTGGATTATGATGGGTTAGGTAGAAATCTGAAAGAAATATACAAACTGGTTGGGGAAGAATAGGCCGGCAATTTGCAATATAATATCGTTATTCCTTGAAAAAACTAATTCCATACTTCTTTTTACTGTTCGCTGCTTTGCCGGTATCTGCACAGTATTATCTGCGTGGCGAAGTAAAGGATGAAAAGAACAGGCCGCTTTCCAACGTTAAAATATTTGTTCCTTCTGCAAAAGCAATATTTCAAACTGGTGCCTATGGCAGCTTTGGGATCACCATGAGCAAGCTTTATGATTCGCTAGTGTTAAGCCTTGATGGATATGAAACCAGGTCTATCCGGGTAAAAACGGATGTTTGGTTAAATGTAGTATTAAAAATATCTGCTGCAGATGCCAGTAAGAACAAGCCCAAATTAATTTCAGTAACCAAAGATCTTAAGCAATCTTCTAAACTTAATTGGTTTACAGGTGATGAAACCTATTTTCAGTTAGTTGAAAATGAGTTTGTAAATGCATCCGGATACCCTAATACAGGATTTTCTTTAAATGTAAATAAAGCCTCATACAGTAATGTAAGAAGGTTTATTAACCAGGAAAGCCCTGTACCGCCGGATGCCGTTAAGATGGAAGAGTTGATTAATTATTTTAATCTTCACTACCGGCAACCTGTAAACGACGATGTATTCCGGATCGAATCTCAATTAACCTCATGTCCATGGGCTGCCGACGAACAGTTACTATATCTCAATATCAATGCTAAAAAACTGGATCTTAACAAAGTACCTCCTGGTAATTTTGTTTTTTTGATTGATGTATCCGGCAGCATGGATATGCCTAACCGTTTACCCTTATTAAAAGCGGCTTTCCAGTTATTTGTCAAAAACCTGCGTCCCATCGACAAGGTTTCTATTGTTACTTACGGTGGTTCTGTGGCCGTGTGGTTGCAACCAACCTCAGGTGGCGATAAGGATTCTATAATGAGGTCAATTGAAGAACTTACGGCAGCAGGCGATACACCCGGCGAATCAGCCATCAGAATGGCCTACAGGGTGGCAGAAAGTACTTTTATAAAAGGAGGCAACAACCGGGTGATCATTGCAACAGACGGAGATTTTAATGTGGGTGAAAACACTGAAAAGGCTTTGGATGAACTTATTACCAAGCAACGGCAAACAGGGGTTTACCTTACCTGCCTGGGTGTAGGCATGGGCAATTTCAAGGATTCTAAATTGCAAACACTCGCAAAAAAAGGAAATGGGAACTATGCATACCTGGATGATATCAACGAGGCAGAAAAAGTATTGGTGAAAGAACTAACCCAAACATTTTTTGCTGTAGCAGACGATGTATTTATGAATGTTCAGTTTAATCCTTCGATGGTTAAGCAATACAGGTTGATTGGATTCGACAATAAAAAAGAAGCATTAACTGATTATTCAAACGACCTGGAAGGCGGGGAGATAGGGAGTGGAAACAGCACGCTTGCTATTTTCGAGATCATTCCGACTCAACAAAACCTCCTTACTCTCAACTCTACAGTAGGAGATGATATTGCCACCCTCCAGTTAAAATTCAGGCGTTGTAATGACAGCTTAAATCAAAAGATCATTTACAACGTAAAGGATGACTACAAGCCAATAGACAGCGTAGACCAGGAACTGCGATTTGCCGCTACCGTGACAATGTTTGCTATGAAATTAAAGCAATCTAAATTTTTACCTTCCGCAATCGACTGGGATTTTCTTAAAGCAGATGCAGCAAAAGCAATAAATCGCGATGCTTACCTGCAGCGCGAATTTTTTATGCTAGTAGAAAAAGCCCAGAAAATTTATGAGGTGAAAAAGAAAAAAAAGAAAAAATTTGCAAAATGAACCAGTTAATCCTTTAACTAAACATTTCCCTCACTTTATCGAAAAATGATTTTTCATTCTTTTCCGGTTTAGGTTCAAAATTGGGCGATTGATTCATTTTTTCCAACATGTTCTTTTCTTCCACAGTTATGTTTTGTGGTGTCCAGATGTTCACATGAATCAATTGGTCGCCTTTCTCATAGCTGTTCACATGGGGAAAGCCTTTTCCTTTCAATCTGAATATTTTCCCGCTTTGTGTGCCCGGGGGAATTTTAATTTTCGCTCTTCCATCAATCGTTGGTACTTCTATCTGTGTTCCAAATACGGCATCCGGGAATGTTATATATAATTCAAATGCCACATTTAATCCGTCGCGTTGCAGATGGGGGTGTGCTTCTTCTTCTATTAAAACAATCAGATCACCGGGGGTGCCGCCTCGTTCACCGGCATTTCCTTTTCCGCTAATGCTCAACTGCATTCCTTCCTGAACACCTGCCGGAATATCTATAGTAACAGTTTCCTCACCATAAACCCGGCCTTCCCCTTTGCAATTACTACACTTATTAGTGATGGTAGTTCCTTCACCTGCGCAGGCAGGGCAGGTTGTAACTGTTTGCATTTGACCCAGGAAAGTATTCTGAACCCGTCTAACCTGCCCGTTACCCTGGCAGGTACTGCAGGTTTGAAGGCTGTTTTTATCTTTTGCTCCACTGCCCTGGCAAGTAGTGCATTTTACATGTTTTTTTACTTTGATGGTTTTATTGGCACCTTTAGCGATCTCCTCAAAATTCATTTTTAGTTTCACCCTCAGATTCGTGCCCCTGCTGCCACGGCCTTGGCCACCAGATGGCCGTCTTCCTCCTCCGCCAAAAAAACTTCCAAAGCCTTCGTCTCCAAAAATATCTCCAAATTGGCTGAAAATATCGTCCATATTCATTCCCCCTCCACTAAATCCCCCGCCTGGTCTTCCTCCGGAAAATGCATTGTGTCCAAAGCGATCATATTGCGCTTTTTTATCGGCATCATTTAACACTTCATATGCCTCTGCAGCTTCTTTAAACTTCTCCTCTGCCGCTTTGTCGCCAGGATTTCTATCCGGGTGAAACTGCATAGCAACTTTACGGTAAGCTTTTTTAATTTCATCCTGAGGTGCTGTTTTAGATACACCCAGTATTTCGTAAAAATCTCTTTTCATTAATATTAAATATTTGGTACTCCAAAAAACAATTCAGCCTGTTGCGATTTACAGGCTGAATTGTTTTTTGGAATTGATTTGTTATCATTATTTTCCTACTACAACCTTGGCGAAACGAATGATTTTATCGTTCAGGTAATATCCTTTTTGAACCTCATCAGTTACTTTTCCAACCATTTTATTTCCTGCGGCTACTTCAGCAATAGCTTCATGTTTTTCTACATCAAAATCTGTGTTAATACTCTCCATAGAAGTAAGCCCTTTTTGATGAAGTGTGCTCCTTAGCTTGCTGAAAACGAGGCTAACACCCTCCTTTACAAGTTTGATGTCGTCACTTACTTTCAGTTGTTTTTCGGCCCTGTCGGCATCATCTAATATATCCAATAAAGATATTATGATCTCTTTTCCGGCAGACTGAGAAAATTCTATTTTTTCTTTTGCAGTACGACGCTTAAAATTATCAAATTCAGCCACCAAACGCAGGTATTTGTCTTTTTGTTCCTGGATATCTGCTAACAGTTTTTCTGATTCAATTGATTCATATGTTTCCGGGTTACTGAGATGAGTATTTCCGGGAATATCCGCATCGGCATTTATATCCATTATAACATCATCATTCAATGAGGTATTATCTTCCATGTGTATTATATTTAAAATGTTTGCAAAGGTACGATAGTCAAACATTTTGCCAATGCATGAATGGCAGTCAAATTGACATTACTTTACACGAAGAAAATATAAAAAGGGGAGTTGTATTACTTTACTACCTGAAATTTACCTGATTCGAGGGTAGCACCGTTTTTATCCTTTAGCTGGAAAACATAAATTCCACGATAAAAATCTTCCAGGTTAATGCTGATTCGGGGAGAGGTGTTTTTTAATTCGTAAACTTTTTTACCCATGAAATTAAATATAACCAGGGTAAATGAATTATCGTAGCCTCTCTGGAAATCAAAGTAGATAACCGAAGCAGCTGGATTTGGGTAGAACTTAATAAATTTTGCCTGGGAAATGCCCTGGTCGGGACTTATTTTATTTTGAGCAAAAGATGTAAAAGTTATTCCAAATAAAAAACTTAGTATGTAAATAAATTTTTTCAACAATTTAAAAGTAGCAATTTCTTTTGAATTACCAATTAATATTATACCATAATTTATGCCTGAAATGAAAAAAATATCATAAAAAGGATGAATTAAGAGATTACCTATATACTTAAACGGCTTATATGTTCTTTTATTGCATTAAAATCGGGTACCTCACCGGCATTTTCAAGAATCTCGGCATATTGTATAACTCCTTGTTTATCAATAATAAATGCGGATCTTTTGCTAACTCCTTTAAGCGCCATATTAGTAAATGATTCGTAAATGCAGCCATAATCCTCTGAAACCTCTTTATTGAAATCACTTAACAGCGGATAATTGAACTGCTGATCTTCCTTGTATTTTGCAAGGGTAAAAACTGAATCAACTGAAATCCCTAATACCTGCACATGCTCGTTCTCATAATTCCTGATTTCATCTCTTACTGTACATAATTCTGCGGTACATACACTTGTAAAAGCCATGGGAAAGAAAAGTAGAAGCACATTTTTTTTGCCTTTAAAATCACTTAAGCTTACCGGGTTTTTTTCAGAATTGTATAATGTAAATTCCGGAGCCTGCTGTCCTGTTTTAATTGCCATTGTTTTTTTATAAAGGTATGATTTATAAGCGTGTACATCATGTTCACTTAGAAAATAATGAGATAAACCGGCAATTATTTTTAGATTGTTTAATATTAGGAATATAAAACCTGCAAAATTTTCAACAAGGACTATCGTAGATACGATATAGTTGTTCGTAAAAACAGTAAGGTCCCGCCTTACGGCAGGACCCTCTGTTATCCAAACAATCCATAAAAACAAAAATCTTTATTGTTAGACAGGACTTTTGATTGGGGATTGAATGTTAGAATTTTGGACATCTTACAGCTTCTTTGCTGCTATTATTTTCCCTGTATTTTTGAAAAGTTAAGGATACTTCAAATCCACCTCGTCCGTTACTGCCACTTTTTAATTGCGAAATATTGGCATCATAACTAACCGCAACGGCTAGCGGCCTGAATTCAACTTTGGCAACCGGTATCAATGCATCTTTCCACCTCATGTACGCTCCGGCATGGAATGTATATTTTGGGTTTTCGCTGTCGTCAAGTTTCCAGGAATAGAGAGCTCCGGCCATCAACTCTTTATAACTTCCCTGCGAAGTGTAATCTGCCTGAAGGGTGAAAAACGAAACATCGGTCATACTCATTCTTAATCCTGCAGAACCAACCAGCTTGGCTGTCATTTCATTGGTGCCGCCACTATAAAATGAAATATTTTTCGCTTTATTAAAATGATGATAGGCAAATCCTGCGAAGAAATTATTATTGGGACTTTCTCCGATCTGTGTATTAAAACTCATTCCCACACTTCCATCAAGGTAAGAATAGGATGGCTTGTCAATTTTTTCGCCATCAGAAAGCCCTGGGTCATAGCCGGTACCGTTATACTGACTGTTGGTTGCCATTTTACTTCTGTCTATCCTGCGTTGTACATATCCTCCCATAAAGCCCAGCGATATATATGTATTTCTCTCTTGCCCCAGTGATTTATGGTAATTAAGTGCAGGTAAAATATGTGTAGAAGTTAGAGCTACCGTTCCAGCTTTGTCGTACAATACTTGTCCGCCAATAGTGATGTAGTCATCTCCCTGCCCAACTGATCTTTTAAATTCACCACTAAGTGAAGTTGTTTGATAAGGTGTTGTAACACTGTTCCATTGACTTCTGTAAACTGACTGTATTCTTACATCACCTGTAAATATTCCAGCTAAGGCAGGGTTTCTTAACAGTGGTGTTTCAAATATTTGTGAAAAGTGAATGTCCTGTGCTACACCAGTGAGTGTAAGCAACATAAATAGCGGCACTAATAGAAGCAGGGTAGGTTTTTTCATGGTAACGGATTGGATTTTGGATGGTACCGTAATAGTTCTAAAACGTATTTAAAGCAGTTTTATTATTGTTGAAGTGTTTTTTAAATTGCTGTAATACCGGTATTTTAATACATTGCTAAATGAGTGTAGTGATTCTTAAATAGTTGGTCTTTGCATTATATAAAAAATAAACGTAAACCTGTTGAATAGAAATATATTTATTACCGCTTGTTTAAAAACAGGGCCTGCATAGAAATACAAGCCCTGAATCATTCATAAAACAAAAGCGAGTTTATTATTATTTGATCAGCGCCACATTACCTTTAAAAGTAAGCAGGCTGTTATTATCGCAAAGTATTTCAACTACGTAAACGTACACATCAGGATTCAATTTCTGCCCTTTATAGGTGCCATCCCATGCAGCCCTTGTATCATTAGCCTGGAAATTGTGTTTTTCAAAAACAACTTCTCCCCAACGTGTAAAGATCCTTTCTGATTTTATACTAAATACACCGGAACCTCTTGGATAAAAAACATCGTTTGATCCATCTCCATTAGGAGAAAAAGTATTTGGTATATACACATTAGCGCCATTACAAATTACACTTACCGTAACTGCATCGCTTGAAGTACATCCGCCCTGGTTAATTACCCTAACATTGTAGGTGGTTGTTTCCCTTGGCTTTACTGTGATGGCTGGAAATTGATTTCTAAATCCGGCATCGGTAGGAGACCAGATCGCATCAATTACATCAGCTGATATTACCGGCACTAGATCTATTTGCTGTCCGACATTTATTATTTTGTCG
Organism: Ferruginibacter sp.; assembly: GCA_031411955.1. Taxonomy (GTDB): domain Bacteria; phylum Bacteroidota; class Bacteroidia; order Chitinophagales; family Chitinophagaceae; genus Ferruginibacter. Next base: position 44,014 of record JANOCC010000044.1, on the reverse strand, counting down.
GGTCCGGCTTCTACAGTTGGAATATTATATACAACCACCGGTAAATAAGCAGTATCGCTAAAGCAATTCACATCATCGGTACCAATTACACGGTAGTTTGTGGTGACTGCCGGGGTAGCAACAACGTTGGCAGTGTTGGTACTGTTAAGTCTGGCACTCGGGCTCCATTCGTACCTGAAAGCTCCTGAAGCAGACAAGGTAGCCGAACTTCCAACGCACAAGGTATCTCCCAAACTATTGCTCATGTTAAAAGGAAATTTAACTCTTACAATTAATGAATCGCGGTTAGTACAACCATGAACTGTTGAACCGGTAACAAGATATCTCGTTTGGGCAGCAGGTGTAGCAATCGGATCTGCACAGTTTGTACAACTCAGTCCAAGCGAAGGCGTCCAAACATAAGTGGCAGCACCGGTAGCATTCAGCCGAATGCCTCTTCCTTCGCATATTAACGTATCAACTCCGGCATTTATGGTTGGGATACTATATGCTTCTATTGTGGTAAATGCCGTGTCTTTACAGCCGCTGCTGTTAGTAGCCAGTAACCTGATGTTATAAACACCAGCGGTGCTGTATAATTCCGGCGCAGGATCAATAACGTTTGAAACGCTGCCATTGCCAAGGTCCCAGCTCCAGTTTACAGCGGAAGTATCTGCTATTGCTAAAGAGCCTCTAAACGTAACCGTTACTGGCGTACAGCCATTCGCAGTTTGTGTTATCAAAGCCTGCGGAGAAGCCACAACTTTAATCGGTGTGAGGCTTCTTATTGAATCAGAACAGCCAGCCTGCGTGGTTACAACTAAAGTTGGATAGTACAGCCCGGTTGCTGCATAGAAATGACCGGGATTTTGTGTGCTGGCTGTAGAGCCGTCTCCAAAAGTCCAGGAATAGCTGGTAACAGGATCATTGGTTACAGTGGTGTTATTGAACTGAATATTTCCTGAATTACATAATGGTTGTGCGTTAAAATCAAAATCAGCCGTTACACCCTGAATCCTGATGGTATCTGTACCTCTGATTGGAACAAGGCAACCTGCAGCATCTCTCAGGATCATTTTTGGAACGTATTCACCTGCTGTGGTGTATGTATGCGAAACGATGGAATCAGGGGTACTTAGCGTACTGCCGTCATTAAAATCCCAGATAAATGAGGTCCTGTCCCTTGTGCTGGCAACAAAGTTCACAGTTAATGGTGTGCATCCGGTAAGCCCGCCATAGGTAAATGTTCCCTGCGGTCCACGAACTACAATAGTTTGTTCTTTTACAGAACTACAACCACCCGGACCAACCACTGTTAGCTTAGAAATATAGGTTCCGGGCACTGCATAGAAATGTGATGGGCTCGGGGATTGGGAATTAGAGCCGTCTCCAAAATCCCAGTTGATTGATGTAAAGTTTTGAGAAGTATTTGTAAAATCAACTACCAATGGTGGACATGTTCCCACAGAATCACTTACTGTGAAATTTGCCAATGGAGTTGTAATGCTTATATAGTTTTGCCTGGTAATTGAATCCGTGCAGCCGTACCTGTCGGTAATTACCAACTTTACAGAATAGCTTCCGTTACTCATGTAATTATGCGTTGGACTGGTTACGATGCTGTTTCCGCCATCTCCGAAATCCCATAATGAGCTTAAGCTTGGGCCGGAAGAACTATTGGTAAACTGCACAGCACGATCAGGGCAGGTAGAGGTATTGTTGGCAGTAAAATTTGCAACAGGTTTTGATACAGTTAAGAGGTTTGTTCTGATAATAACATCACTGCAACCGGATGCATCCGTTACCGTTAGCGATACTGTATAAATACCTGCGGTAGAATAAGTGTGCTGAAAAGGTGGTGCAGTTAAAGTGTCTCTAACGCCATCGCCATAATTCCATATCCAGCTAACTATCTGGTTAGTGCCATCTGTTACACTGCTATCGCTGAATTGAACAGTACTTAAAAGGCAGGTTCCTGGTACAGCTGAACCAAAATTGGCAGTGGGGCCGTTTACCCTGATATATTGTTGCTTAATGATGGTATCGCGGCAGCCGTTTGCATCAATGGTAATTAGGCGTACATCATAAAATCCTGACAAAGCATAATTATGCGAAATCGTTCTTCCGGTTCCTGTAGTGCCATCTCCAAAATTCCACTGGTAGTTTGGTACATCGGGAGCGTTAGCCACTATTGCAGAGAAGGTAGTAGAGCCATTTCTACAGATGATAGTATTAGATGCAGTGAAATCGGGGTGTTCATCAATGATCCTGATGTTGGCATTTTTGGTATAAGTACATCCGGATAGTGTATTGGTAACTGTTAGTGATACAACATAAAGTCCCGGGGCCGCATAAGTGTGCGAGGGGCTCGGTATTGACGAAGTATTTCCATCTCCAAAATTCCAGCTATACAAATCTGCACCTATAGAGCGGTCTGTAAAGTTTCTGCGGAAAGGGGCAGCGCAACTTGAACTTACCAGGAAGTTGGCAATTGGTGGATTGATATGAATGAAGTCGTCTATGATCAGCGTATCGGAGCATCCATTGTTAAATACGATCAACTGCACATTGAAGTGCCCTGTGTCGCTGTAGATATGCTCCGGATTTTGAAGTATTGAACTACCTCCGTCACCAAAGTCCCATAGCCATGCTGTAGCAGTTCCTGTTGTAAGGTCTGTAAAAACAACCGGTAATTCTGCGCAGGCTTCCCGTGGGGTTGCATCAAAATTGGCTGTTGGTTTTACGCCAGCCATAATACCATTATTGAAAGTTACGGTGTCTGTGCAACCACTGGCTGTGGTGATGATCAGCGTAATATTATATTCTCCCACGTTGAACACGTGAGTTGGGTTTTCAAGTGTGGATGTGGTGCCATCTCCAAAATTCCACAAATAAGTAGTTACTGGTTCAGTTGAAGCATTGGTGGAAGTGAATGTCCAGCTAAATGGTGCACAACCTTCCTGTGGCAGATCGTTAATACTGGCAACAGGTGGTTGAATATGGATATATTGCTGCCTTATAAGCGTATCTGCACATCCGTTAGTTCCCATGCTAACCAGAGTAACTGTATATGCTCCTGAAGCTGTGTAAGTATGTGAAGGGTTGGATTGCACCGAAGTTGCCCCGTCTCCAAAACTCCACTGAAAGATAGTAGCATTGGTGCTGGTATTAGAAAAATTAACTGTTAATGGAGCAATACAGGCACCAGTAACATCTGCTGTAAAATCTGATGTTGGTTTTGGTAAAACATTGATCATTTTAGTGATAGAATCCCTGCAGGAGCCAAAATTATTTACCAGCTTAATAAGGTAAATACCTCCCGAAGCGTAGTTTTTAACCGGATTGGTTAAAGTTGAACTGGTACCATCTCCAAAATCCCAGGTACAGGAAACCGGCGCCGGTGTAGAGGTGTTTATTAAGTTGAAATTTACACCCGCACATACACTTACAGGTGAGGTAAAATTAGATTGGGCATTGCCTATGAATAGCGGAGTTGGGATTGTGAAAGTATCCCTGCAACCATTTATATTGGTGGCAATTAATTGTGCCGAATAGGTTCCCGCATTATAGCTATGCGATGGATTAGACATGATCGATGTAAATCCATCACCGAAATTCCATTGATAAGTAAGCGCACCCACTCCGGTAGAAGTGTTTTGAAAATAAATATTTATCGGAGCAGTACAACTCGTAGAAATGCTATTCGTAAACCCGGCTGTTGGCGCCTGCATAATATTAATGTATTGAGAACGGGTGATCGTTTCAAAACAGCCGCTACTGTTCCTTACTCTAAGCGATACATTGTAATTTCCTGATGCTGTATAAATATGCGAAGGGTTTTGTTGCGAACTAAACTGCCCGTCGCCAAAATCCCATTGCCAGCTATCAATAGCTCCCGAAGCAGTAGTACTGAGGTCAGTAAAATTTACACTCAATGGAAAACAGCCTGTAACGGTTGATGCCGAAAAATTAACAACGGGTTTTGCGTAAATGGTAATATAACTGGTTCGGGTAAGCGAATCTCTTCCCTGCGCATTTTGAACTACCAGTTTTATGGTATAAGTGCCCGGATTAAAATAAGTTACTGAAGGATTCTGCAGGAATGATGTGGTGTTGTTTCCCAGTGTCCATCGCCAACTGGTGGGATTTCCTGTAGATAGATCTGAAAAGTTAACTACCAATGGAGCACAACCTGAAGTTGGAATGGCAGAAAAATTGGCTTGTGGCTGCGCCAGGCACATTAAACTGATACAGCTTAACAGCACTGACATACAAATGGTTTTAACCAATGTAGTTAGGTACATAGGGATTGGCTTTTGCTTTTATGAATATTGAATAGTCTATTTTTCAACGGACCAATCTAATAACTTACATAAAAGAAAAAAATTGTGTAAAAGGGAAGTTTATTTTACAATCTTTCCATGTGTAACACTTTGGGAGCAGTAGATCCCCAGGGTGCTAACTTCATGATAGGGAAGGCTTTCTCCGTAAATTTCCAGCTTCTGTTCAAGAAATCGAAGCCGGCAGGTGTGGTGGGTGTAGTAAGGTTGATAGTAAGTTTTCCAAATTCTTCTGTACAACCCCAGGTGCCTGTACAGGTAACTGTTCCATTTAATTTTGCCATCATGGGGCCTTCTGTATTGCTGTTGGTACTGCTGTTTTTTTCCAGCCTGAAAATGTAACCGGTATAATCGTTTGTAAAGTCGGTACCGTTATCTGTAGCCAGGTAAACACGAAAGTCCCTGTTTAAAACGTTTTGTTCAAAATATTGCTCAAGTATATTCTCAGTCTTATTTTCTACCGCTTTTTTACAGCCTAACGCTAATATTAGCACAGAGAACAGGATAGCTATTAAAAACCTTGTTTTAAATAAAAAAGCCGGCATATTATTAAGATATTTTTTTATAAATATCGGTATATTTTTTCGTAACATAATCAACAAAATATTGGCTGTTTAATGGCTGCCCGGTTGCCTTGCTGCACAACTCCTCTGATGTATAATAACGGCCAAATTTGTAAATATGTTGTTGTAACCATTGTAACAACTGTTTATTTTTTCCATCGGCGATCTCCTCATTAAGAGAGTTGTTTTCCTTTAAAATGGCTGCATGTATCTGAGCCGCATACAAGCTTCCGATGCTATATGTTGCAAAATAGCCAAAACTGCCATGGCTCCAGTGAACGTCCTGAAGGCAACCCCTTACGTCATCAGGTACGGTAATGCCCAGGTATTTTTTATATAGTTCATTCCACGCAGCAGGAATGTCTTTTGTTGCCAGCGCTCCTTCAATAAGTTGCTTTTCAATCTCATACCTGATCATTACATGAAAATGATAGGTTAGTTCGTCTGCCTCAGTTCTTATAAGCGATGGTTGTACTTTGTTGATTCCCTGGTAAAACGCTTCTGATGAAACTGCTGACAGTTGCTGTGGGAAATGATGTTGAAGTAGTATGTAGTTGTGTTTCCAGAATTCCCTGCCTCTGCCGATGCAGTTTTCCCATAACCTGCTTTGACTTTCGTGAATACTGAGGCTGCAATATTCGCCCAGAGGAAGGCCATATTCTTCTACCGGTAATCCTTGTTCGTATAAAGCATGGCCGCCTTCATGTATGCAGCTCCAGGTCATGTTGCCAAGATCATTTTCGTCAATTCTTGTTGTAACCCTCACGTCCTGGCTGCTGAAGTTGATGGTAAAAGGGTGTTCGCTAATATCCTGCCTGCCGGCATCAAAATTAAAATGCATTCTTTTAAGGATCTCCATGCCAAATTTCCATTGTTCATCCTTGCTAAAGTGCTGCAATAAAAAATCATTGTTCACCTGCGGATGATCATTGATATGATTCAGCAAATTAGTTAGCTGAGGACGAAGAGAACTGAAAATATCATCAGTGATCTTTACAGTTAAACCTTTATCGTAGTCATTCATCAAGGCATCGTAAGGGTGATGCCCATAACCTAACAGGTTGGCCTCCTGCTTTTTTAAGTTTATAAGTTCATCCAGCGGTTGTTGAAAAACGGCAAATGAATTTTCCTTTCTTGCTCCTATCCAGGAGTGGAAACTTTTATTGACTGTTTCACTCATTTTTCTCACAAAATCTGTTGGAAGTTTCTTATTACGATTGTAATCTTCCAGGCTAAGTGCTACATTTCTTTTTTGCTCATGTGTTAAGCCATCTTTTGCCAGTAGGTCATTTAGAAGATTGCCGAGTTTTTCGTCGGTAAATTGCTTATGGGCTATTTCACTAAGCGTTGCTATCTGTCTGCCTCGGATGTCGTTTCCTTTGGGCGGCAGGTATGTTTCCTGGTCCCATTGCAAAACAGCTGAAGCGTATTTTACATCGGCAATTTTTTGCAGGCGATCTTTATATTCTTTATATAATGCTTTTGCATCGGGCATTGGGCGAAACTAGTTTTTTTACTGATTACTCCGTCAGGAACAATAAAAATATCTATTTTTAATTATGACCATTTCAACTATTACTGATTTTCTTGAGAAATTAGCAGCACCCGCTTTACAGGAAGATTACGATAATGCAGGGCTGATAACCGGTGATAAGAGTTGGGAATGCAACGGTGTACTTGTTTGCCTGGATAGTATTGAAGCTGTGATAGATGAAGCCATTGAAAATAAATGCAACCTCATCATTGCCCATCATCCCATCGTTTTTAAAGGATTGAAAAAGATCAACGGAAAAAATTATGTGGAAAGAACCCTCATCAAAGCCATTAAAAATGATATTGCCATTTTTGCGATACATACCAACCTTGATAACGTATTGACTGGCGTAAATGGTAAGATGGCAGAAAAACTTGGCTTGATAAACCGGACGGTATTATTACCAAAGCAACAACAGCTTCAAAAGTTGGTTGTATATGTACCGGTAAATCACCAGGAGAAGATACTCACAGCAATGTTTACAGCGGGTGCCGGTGAAATTGGCAAATACAGCGAATGCAGTTTTGGTACAGAAGGAACCGGAACGTATAAGGCGGGTGAAAACGCCCAGCCATTTGCCGGAAAAACAGGAGAAAGGCATTTGGAGAAAGAAATTAAAGTGGAAGTGATTTTCCCTGTATGGCTGCGTAAACCTGTGATCAGTGCTATGAAAGCAGCACATCCTTACGAAGAAGTGGCTTACGACCTCTTTAACCTGGAAAATGAATACGCTGAAACCGGTAGTGGACTTTTAGGGGAATTACAAAATGAACAGGAAGAAAAAGCATTTCTGGAAGAATTAAAGAAAATATTCTCCCTTTCTTTAATACGTTATACGGCTTTTACGGGCAGAAAGATTAGAAAAGTAGCCCTTTGTGGGGGTGCAGGAAGTTTCCTTACATCGGCAGCAAAAGCAGCAGGAGCAGATGTTTACATAAGTGCAGATTTTAAATACCACGAGTTTTTTGATGCCGATGGGCAGATTTTGGTGGCAGACATAGGTCATTACGAAAGCGAACAGTTTACGATAGAGTTATTGTTTGACATATTGAGCGAAAAATTCCCTAACTTTGCCGTCCTAAAAACGGGTGTGAATACGAATCCTGTGAAATATTTAGGATCTGCCGAATAGCGTTAATGAGGTACAAGGGAGTGACACAACAGGAGCAGAACAGGGAAATACAGCCGGTAAACTAAAAAATTAAACAACAATATATGGCTTCAGTAAAAGAATTTTCGGTAGAAGAAAAATTGTCTTCACTGGTTCGCTTACAAAAAATTGATTGCAAACTGGATGAAGTGCAGATCCTTAAAGGAGAGTTGCCGATGGAAGTGAAAGACCTGGAGGATGAAATTGAAGGTCTTCATGCCAGGCAAACCAGGGTGGAAGAGGAAATAAACGGAATTCAGGAGTTTATCCAGCAAAAAAAAGATGGTATTGTAGAAGCGAAGGCTTTGATAGTAAAATACGAAAAGCAAAGTGAGAATGTAAAGAATAACCGGGAATTTGAAGCAATCAATAAAGAAATTGAAATGCAACAGCTGGAAGAAAAGCTTTGCGAAAAACACATTAAAGACGCTACAGAAGAAATAGGCGAAAAAGCACGCCAGCTTGAAATTGCTAAAAAGGCAGTTGCTACAAAGGAACATAACCTGAGTGGTAAGAAAGCAGAACTGGAAAAAATCATAAGTGAAACTGAAAAAGAAGAAAAGCATTACAATAAAGATGCTTCTGAAGCCAGGAGCCATGTAGATGAAAGGCTTTTAACCAGTTACGATCGTATTCGTAAGAATTATCGCAACGGGCTTGCGGTAGTGCCGGTAGAAAGAGACAGTTGTGGTGGTTGTTTTCACGCAATTCCACCACAAAAGCAAAGTGAGATAAAGCTTCGCAAAAAAGTGATGGTTTGCGAAAACTGCGGCCGAATTTTGGTAGACGCAGATCTGAATGACGCTATTGAAGTGAAATAAGAGTTTCTAAAAATATGGTAAGCCCGTTCTGAAGGAATGGGCTTTTTTTATGCCGGTAAATGAAATGATTAACAATATGCCTGAGGAATTGTTTTAAACTGATTCTATTACCATTTCATTTTAAGGCTACTAAATTAAATTCACCTGTTGTATAACTTTTTGTATCACACATTTAGTATTTTACATCCCTCTATGCTTTCAAAATTACATATCAGGAATTACGCTATTATTGATGATCTGCAGATCAGTTTTGCTGATAAACTGAATATTATAACTGGTGAAACCGGGGCAGGAAAAAGTATCCTGATGGGTGCATTAAACCTCGTGCTGGGCGAAAGAGCCGACAGCAGTGTATTGCAACAACAGGATAAAAAATGCGTGGTGGAGGCCTGGTTTAAGGTGAAAAAAAATAAACAGATTAGTAATTTCTTTTTAAGCAATGACCTGGACAACGAGGAAGAAATACTTGTTAGAAGGGAAATAGCTGCCACCGGAAAATCGCGGAGTTTTATCAATGATACGCCTGTTAACCTGTCGCAGTTAAAATTACTGGCTGTTTTACTTGTAGACCTGCACCAGCAGTTTGATACTTTTGAACTGAACAGTGAAAATTTTCAACGCGAAGTGCTGGATGCCTTTGCGGGTAACGCAGCATTGCGGCAGAAACTAAAAGAACAATTTGATATTTATTATCGCAAGAAGAAAGAACTTGAAGTATTGCAATTGCAACAAAGTAATGCCAACAAGGAATTGGATTATAACCGTTTCCTTTTTGATGAGTTGGAACAATTATCGTTAAAAGAAAATGAGCTCGAAAATTTAGAGGCAGAACTAAAATTACTAAGCAATGCGGAAAGTATAAAACAGCAATTGGGTGCTGTGTACATAGAATTAAAAGACAGCGAAATGCCTGTTGTGCAACAGTTGAAATCGCTGTATCAGAAAATGCGGCCCTTGCTTGAGTTTCATGCGGATATTGAAAACCTGGGAAGCCGGTTACAAAGCGCATTAATTGAAATACAGGATGTGGCAGATGAACTGGAACGGATAGACGAAACTATAAGTTTTGACCAGGAACGGATTGAACAGGTAAATGAGCGCATCTCTGCAGGGTATAAGTTATTGAAAAAGCATAACGTGAATCAAACTTCCGCTTTATTGCAGTTACAAGAGGAACTGCAGGGAAAGCTGGATGCCGTTTTAAATATGTCTGATAGCATAGAAAAACTGGAAGCTGAAACTGGATTACTGTATGGTGAAAGTAAAAAAACAGCAGCGCTTATTTCTGAAAACAGGAATGCCCAGTTGAAACCTTTTGCCGACAAAGTGAATAAGCTGCTTGAGCAGGTGGGGATGCCCAATGCCCGTTTAAAGATCCAATTAACTGCAGCACCATTAAATGTTTTTGGAACAGATGAGATCGGATTTTTGTTTGATGCCAATAAGAGTAATCGTTTTGAAGCTGTGAGTAAAGTGGCGAGTGGCGGAGAATTGAGCAGGCTGATGCTAAGCATAAAATCTTTAGTTGCCAGAAAGCTGGAATTGCCTACATTAATATTCGATGAAATTGATACAGGTATCAGTGGAGAAGCTGCAAAGCAGGTTGGTATTATCATGAAAGATCTTTCAGCAACGCATCAACTGATAGCAATTACGCATCAGCCGCAAATTGCAGCAAGGGCTTCGGCACATTATTTTGTTTATAAAGAAATAAAGGAAGATAAGATTGTTACTAATATCAGGCAATTAAGCAATGATGAGAGAATAACGGCTATTGCAAAGATGCTAAGCGGAGAAAAGCCTACGGCAGCAGCTTTGGAGAATGCCAGAGAAATGGTAGGCAACTAGTAAATGTGCCTTCTGAAAGTAGCTGAATCACATAGCTGACCGAATCTGTTTTCTTTTTAACATATCTACCTTATTTTTACCGAATATTAATCTATATAATAATCCAATTATGGCATATAATTTACTTAAAGGAAAAAAGGGAATCATCTTTGGCGCACTTGATGAAAAGTCATTGGCGTGGATAACAGCCATTAAATGCCATGAAGAAGGCGCAGAGATCGTGTTGAGCAATGCCCCTGTAGCGATGCGGATGGGAGAAATAAACAAGCTTGCAGAAAAAATTAATGCACCGGTTATTCCATGTGATGTTAGCAATGGGGATGATGTAAATAACCTCATCACTAAAACAATGGAGCATTTTGGTGGAGGTTTTGATTTCATCCTTCATTCTATCGGGATGGGGGTAAACGTGCGCAAGGGAAAGCATTATACCGAAATAGATTATGCACACAACCTAAAAACATTTGAGATATCATCTATGAGCTTACACCGGGTATTGGCAACCTGTATGAAGCTTGATGCATTAAAAGAATGGGGTAGTGTGGTGGCACTTTCTTACATAGCAGCACAGCGGGTTTTTCCTGATTACAATGAGATGGCAGATGCAAAAGCTTTACTGGAAAGTGTGGCCAGAAGTTTTGGATACCATTATGGTGTAAAAAAGCATGTTCGTATTAATACCATATCTCAGTCGCCAACCAGAACAACAGCGGGAAGCGGCGTTAAAGGATTTGATGGTTTTATCAGTTATGCAGAAAAGATGAGTCCGTTGGGAAATGCCACAGCAGAGGATTGTGCTAATTACTGTGTTATGATGTTTAGTGATATGACGAGAATGGTAACGATGCAGAATTTATTTCATGACGGTGGATTTTCTTTTACCGGTGTTACTCAGGCTGTGATAGAGCAAATGGAGAAATAAGGATTTTTTTACCAGTGTTTAATAAGTTTATTCAAAGCAATGGACTGGACAGAAGTAATTGGCCATATTGGTTCAGCTTTAAGCAGTATCACTTTTATGCCGCAGGTTTACCAGGCATGGAAAACAAAGAGCGTAGGCGACCTTAGTTTTGCTATGATGTTCATTGTATTCTTCAGCACAATCATCTGGCTGATATACGGTTTTGGCCGAGATTTAATGCCTGTGATAATTTGTAATGGTATCATCTGCGTTTTGTCATTGGTACTTATTTATTTTAAAATTACTTTTCCAAAAAAATAGATCGGATCTTTTAATATTTTTAAATTAAAAAAGACAGCCTGTTTACGGGCTGTCTTTTTTATATGGTACCGGTTTATTTTAGAATCCAAGACCAACGGCCAGGCCATTGATCTGTGTAGAACCGATGATACCTCTTCCTGAAGCAGCACCTGTTGTTAAGTTAATTGTGTACAACCTGGTTCTGTTGTTAGCGCCACGGAATAATGAATAAGCAATTCCTGAAGTTCCGCCAATATCAAAACCGTTGTTGCTGAATACAGTAATTCCGAGGTTACCTACAGGAACAAGTGTTCCATTATTTGGAGGAAGAATCCTTACAAGCTGACTGCTGGTAGAGTCTATAGCATATAAAGTTGTAACGGTAGTTCCTGCGAAATTATTACTGTAAGCTGCTGATGATACAAAGGGAGTTCCCGGGTTTAATGAACCATCCACAAGTACACTTCCGTCATTTGGATTGAATCGTAAATTTTGACCTGTATTGCTTACAATACGGATCCTGTCTACCAGAGGATTGAAATCAAAACCAAAACTTGTTCCGTTTAAAGGAGTAGATAATGTGCCTGCAACTGCAGCGGCACCAGATGCTACATTTATCGTGTACACGGAACTGTTACTTCCTAGTGCATAAAGTTGTCCATTTAACGGACGGAAATCAATACCTGACAAAGATACGCCTGCAGCAAGGCCCGTGATTGGTTTGGTAATGATAGAATTTACATTAGTTGCGTCGTAATAAGTTTGAGGATTAAATATCAGCAGGTTGTTTCCTCCATCAACAGCATATGCTACTGCCGGAGTTGCGATTGCGAGTCCACGGTAAGAAACCGGGTAGTCGTTGATCACATTTGCCTGTCCTGTTGTTAAATTGATGGCAACAAGGTTAGAAACGTTGTTAATATTAACCAGGCCAAATGCATCTCCTGATCCTGCAATGTCAAATCCACCTTCTTCAACGTCCAGTCCTAATGGTCCTACTAAAGCAAGTGTACCATTGTTTGGAGGATTTTGAATATATAAATTATTTGAAGTTGCATCAATATCATATAGCGTGGTGGCTATTGCTCCGGAAACGCTGTTGGTATATGCGGCACCTGAAACTACGGCATTTGGTTGGCCGTTAATGGCTCCATCAACAAATACGATAGCACCAGTTTCAGGATTTGCACGAAGATTTTGTCCGCTGCTGGTTACGATCCTGATACGATCAACTGTTGGATTAAAATCAAAACCTGCAACATTACCTACTATTGCCGGTGTAAATGGGCCGGCACCAATTGCTCTTGCTGTTCCCGCAGCCGGATCAATTACATAGATCCTGCTGGTACTGCCTAATCCGTACAACTGACCGGTAGCTGGTCTGAAATCAATCGCTAACAATGACTCTTCCGGTTGTAACCCGGTTACGCTGGCAGAGTTAAGCAAACGCTTAGGGATAACTGTTGAATACTTATCTATCTTATTGTCGTTTGTAAGGGCATAAAAAGTAAGGTTTCGGTTGTAGTTTGTAAATCCAAGCCTACCCGCTTCATCGGCGCTCATTGCCTGGGCATCGGTTAATTCATTAGCCGGATTTGTTTTTTTACAAGCGTTGAATCCCAACAGTATAGCCAGTGCTGCTATCCCTGCAAGATTTTTAGTAGTTAATCTTTTCATGTTATGAATGTTTAAAGTTTTATAATGTCATAATCAACGAAGAAAAGATTAACCCGGTTTTAACGATTGTAAAAAAGTATAGATTTTTAAATTAAAAAGCTGTTATTGATTTATATCTTTATTGCAATGGGATGGCAATAAAAAAACCGTTTTCGAAAAAACGGTTTAAGTAAAAATTTATAAAAATTGCATTTCAATATTCATCTTCGTTGAAGAAGAAATCTTCCTGGCTTGGGTAATCTGGCCAGATATCATCCAGACCTTCATATATTTCCCCTTCATCTTCCAGTTCCTGAAGATTCTCAATTACTTCAATAGGGGCACCGCTGCGAATGCTATAATCTATCAGTTCGTCTTTTGTTGCCGGCCATGGAGCGTCTTCCAGGTGAGAGGCTAATTCTAATGTCCAAAACATCTGCTAATGGGGTTTAATTTTTTGCAAATGTATAAGTTAGTACGTAATAACCAAAAGTGTTTTTTTAAACATTGCATCAACATCATGTTAAATTCCCAATTAAGCAGCAATTTGACCTGTTATATCGGTTTTAAACTGGCCTGGTTCCTCAAAACCTTATTGTAATTCCCTGAACTTACAATAATTGGTTATTTTCGGACCATGTTAGCAGCAAAGAATATTTATAAAAAATATGGTTCACTGGAAGTATTGAAGTCGGTAGATATCAACATTAACAAGGCTGAGATCGTAAGTATTGTTGGATCATCCGGAGCCGGCAAGAGCACTTTTTTACATATACTTGGCACGTTAGATAAGCCTGACAAAGGAGAAGTGACGTTAAACAATGAACGTATAGATAAACTTAGCGGCACTGCATTGGCGAACTTCCGGAATAAAAATATTGGTTTCATTTTTCAGTTTCATCATCTTTTACCTGAATTTACTGCCATTGAAAATGTATGTATACCTGGCTGGATAGCCGGAAGCAAAAGAAAAGAAACCGAATTAAGGGCAAAAGAACTGCTTACAACCCTGGGTTTAAAAGACAGGCTTCACAATAAGCCTGGGCAGTTATCGGGTGGTGAACAACAACGGGTGGCTGTAGCAAGGGCGTTGATAAATAACCCGGCAATAGTTATGGCGGATGAACCTACAGGTAACCTTGATTCTGCCAATGCAAGGGATCTTCACCAACTTTTTATTGATCTCCGCAATAATTACGGACAAACATTTCTAATTGTTACACACAATGAAGAGCTAGCCGCTATGAGTGACCGAATCTTGCACATGAAAGATGGAAAGATGAGTATTAATTAAAACACCGGGTTTTATCGTGCAAAGAAATACTGTGAGACCCTATTATGGCGCGGCTTGTACATGAGCCCAATTTTCCCCTTTTTTTATACGGATGATCTGCGTATCAGTAACCCGAAACTGCTTGGCCAGTTGCTTGATAGGTTTATTTTGATTTAATAATTTTTTTAGCAACATTACCTTGGTTACAGAAAGCTTGGTAGTAGGGCCCGGGGTCCTTAATGTCCAGTCATTTTTTTCTGCTATAACCTGTGGATTGGATTTTTGATGAGCATAGTTTTCCTCCAGTGTCATCCATTTTAGATTGTAAGCTCTGTTATTTACTTTATTATAATCGAGGTGTATAACCACCACCTGGTCTGGTGTTGGGGGAGAGAGGAAATATTTTGCTACAAGCCTGTGTACAAGGCTGTAAAAATATATCTTGTTTTTCTTGTCGTCTGCTTTAACTTTTTTAGCCAAAACTTTTTTCAAATTTGCTAAAGAAGCTTGTAGCTCTTCAGATTCATTGCTGTCAGTTGAAGTTTTTATTTTTTTTGTGACAGTAGCAATTTCTTTCCAAAGTGTTTCCAGTTCCGCCTGATCATTTGCCTCCCTTGGTTTGCGCAACGTTACCCGAATTATCCTATATCCGTTCACTGAAGACCCATTTATCAGGTGTCCATCTGAATAGGAATTGTAAGATTTAAGCCTTCCGAAATTTGAAACTTCCAATCTGAAGTTGCTGGTGTACTCAAAACCAATATCAACATTTTTCCAGCTTTCGCCGGGATAGTCTTTTACCATATTTTCTGCGAAATTTAATAAATGGTTACATCAACATTTTCATTTTCCAATGATGACAGCGGGATCAAATATTTATCAAAACATGCAATCAGCTTCCAATCGGAGTAAGGGACGGGAATAAGGTGTTTCAGCAAATTTAAGAAGAAATTAGTTTAGCAAGTAATTGTTTTACTTTTTCTTCGTTTGGCAGCATGGCTTTTTCTAATAGCATGTTCATAGGAACTGCAGGGAGGTTCAACGCACCCAGTACTTCTACAGGAGCATCCAGGAATCTGAAACAAGCATGAGATATTCTTCCGGCGAGTGCTTCAGCGAAGGAATTATTTTTTTGTTCTTCAGTTACAATAAGGCATTTGCCATGTGTATTAACCCTGGAGAATATAAGTTCTTCATCTAAAGGGAAAAGGGTGCGTAAGTCGATCACTTCTATCAAGCCGGGAAAGGATTTTGCCGCGGCAGTGGACCAATAAACTCCCATTCCATAGGTGATCACACAACAGGTTTCGCCACCTGATATCTTTTCTTCCGCTGCTGCTAAAACGATGTTTGCCTTTCCGAGTGGTAGAATATAGTCGGCAGCTGGCTCGGTGGTTTTTGCATCCTCGGTTCCCGGCACTTTACTCCAATATAAACCTTTATGTTCCAGCATTATTACGGGGTTGGGATCCAGGAAAGCTGCTTTCAGCAAACCTTTCATATCAGCTGCGTTAGATGGGTATACTATCTTAATACCTTTAATGGTGAGCAGGGTGCTTTCTACACTTCCGCTATGATAAGGTCCGCCGCCTCCATAAGCTCCGATAGGAACCCGAATTAGCGTTTGTACAGGAAATTTTCCGCAACTTAAATAACAGCTTTTGGAAATTTCCGTAACTAATTGGTTCAGGCCCGGATAAATATAATCTGCAAACTGAACTTCTACAATTGGCTTTACTCCAACTGCGCTCATACCAACGGTGGAACCTATTATATAGGCTTCCTGAATAGCGGTGTTAAAAACGCGGTGGTCGCCAAATTGTTCTGCCAGCGTTGCTGCTTCACGAAAAACCCCACCCAGTCGGCGACCCACATCCTGGCCATATAAAACAGCTTCCGGGTTAGCTTCCATTATTTCCCTGATGGCAAAAAGGGCGGCATCTACCATCAGTACCTTATCTTTATTTGTTGGATTTCTATTTCCAGTTTCTACAGTTACCGGCGTAGGCGCAAATACATGATCACTTACCGTTAATGGATCAGGCTCGGGAGACGCTGCGGCACTTTCAAAATCTTCCGCTACCAGGTCAGCTTCCTCCTGTTCTATCTTATTTAGTATTGCCTCATCAATACCAAGTTGCAAAAGATGGCTTTTTAATTTTGGGCCCGGATCATCTTTATATTGTTCTGCCAGTTCAGCGGTTTCGCGATAAAAATCTTTTCTTACACCACTGGTATGATGCCCCAATAACGGCACGGTAGCATGCACAAGGTAAGGCTGCCTGTTTTTGCGTACATTACTTACAACCTGTTGCATACAGTTATAGCAGGTTTCAAAATCAGTACCATCAATACTTATTCTTTTAATTCCTTTAAATCCTTCTATAAATTCGTATGCGTTAGATGTTCTTGCTTCGGCAGCGGTAACACTGATTCCCCAATTATTATCCTGTACAAGATAAATTACCGGCAACTGGTGTAAAGCGGCAAATTGAAAAGCTTCACTTACTTCGCCTTCTGTTACAGACGCATCGCCAAGAGAGCAAACAACAACAGGCGATTCTCCGTCAACACCGTTGCGAAGCAAGGAAGAGTTTATCTTTTCCAGGTATTTTATACCCTGTGCCACACCAGTAGTTGGGATGGCTTGCATACCGGTGGCACTGCTTTGATGAATGATGGTAGGTTTGTCATTACCACGAAAATTTGGATGGTTATAATACTCTCTTCCACCTGTAAAAATATCTTCCCCTTTTGCCAATAATTGCAGCATGAGCTGGTAAGGCGGAAAGCCAAGCCCCAGCATAATGCTTTCGTCGCGATAGTAAGGGCTTACATAATCGCAGGGCAAAAGCTGAAAAGCAGTTGCAAGCTGAATGGCTTCGTGGCCCCTTGAGGTACTGTGAACATATTTGCAAATTGGCCGGTTAGCCTCGTAAATGTTTGCCATTGCTTTGGCGGTGCACATTAAACGGTAGGCTTTAAGAAGTATTTGTGTGGAAAGAGCCATTACATTAAGTAAATGAATGATGTGGTAGCATGATACTTTTAAAAAACTGAAGGCAGCTTTTTAAAAAACCTTACCTACCTGGTATTAGTTGAACAATTTGATGTGTTACCAGTGAGTTCCGGATTATCCGGGATTGCAAACTGCCACGAAGTTACTGTACTGGCCTGGCCGGAAAAAAAATTACAGTAAAGCATAATTTTTACTGCATTTTAAAGCCATCCAAAAACTTAGTTGTAAAATTTCCTGAACGGAAATTTTCGTCTTTCATCAGTTGCAGGTGAAAAGGAATGGTTGTTTTTATTCCTTCAATTACATATTCACTTAAAGCCCTGCTCATGGTGTTGATGGCTTCCTCACGGGTTTGGGCAACCGAAATCAGTTTGCCAATCATGCTGTCATAATATGGTGGGATGATATAACCTGCGTACGCATGGCTATCCACCCTAACACCGTGGCCGCCGGGTTGGTGTAACACGGTGATCTTTCCAGGTGATGGCCTGAAATCGTTGTAAGGATCTTCTGCATTGATGCGGCATTCTATTGCGTGCATTTGCGGGTAATAAGCCTTGCCTACGATCTTTTCGCCCATGGCTATTTTGATCTGTTCTTTTATGAGGTCGTAGTTGATCACTTCTTCTGTAACACAATGTTCCACCTGGATACGCGTATTCATTTCCATGAAGTAGAAATTGCGGTGTTTGTCTACGAGGAATTCAATAGTTCCTACACTTTCGTAATTGATAGCTTGGGCTGCCTGAATTGCGGCTGCACCCATTTTTTCACGAAGTTCTGTTGTCATGAAAGGAGATGGGGATTCTTCCACCAGTTTTTGATGACGGCGTTGGATAGAGCAATCCCTTTCGCTAAGGTGGCAAACGTTTCCGTATTGATCACCTGCAATTTGAATTTCAATATGCCTTGGTTCCTCTACAAACTTTTCCATGTAGATACCATCATTTTTAAAAGAAGCGGCGGCTTCTGCCTTAGCGGTATCAAAGGCTTTTTCGATCTCGCTTTCTTCCCATACCACACGCATTCCTTTACCACCACCACCTGCCGTAGCTTTTAATATAACCGGGTAGCCAACAATTTTAGCTGATTCTTTTGCGTGGGCTACACTTTGTAATAATCCTTCCACACCAGGTACAACGGGCACACCTGCTTTAATCATAGTTTCCTTGGCAGTAACTTTATCTCCCATGGCATTGATCATATCTGGAGTGGGCCCGATGAATTTAATTCCATGATCGGTACAGATTTTGGCAAACTTGCTGTTTTCTGCCAGGAATCCGTAGCCGGGATGAATTGCATCAGCATTGGTAATTTCTGCAGCTGCCATAATATGGGCCATGTTAAGGTAACTATCTGCACTGGCAGGTTTTCCTATACAAACCGCTTCATCGGCAAATTTTACATGAAGACTGTCTTTGTCGGCTGTAGAGTATACAGCTACAGTTTTAATTCCCATTTCCCGGCAAGTGCGGATGATGCGAAGGGCAATCTCTCCGCGGTTGGCAATTAGTATCTTTTTAAACACGATTGATCAATTAAAAATTAAAAATTAAAAAAAATCAAATGGGCTGGTTGCAGTTTAGTCTTGAATTTTTAATTTTTACTTAAGAAGGGTCTACAAGGAACAAAGGCTGGTCGTATTCCACCGGGCTGGCATCTTCTACCAGTACTTTAACGATGGTACCTTTTACCTCACTTTCAATTTCATTGAATAATTTCATAGCTTCTATGATACATACAATTTTACCCGCGCTAACTTCATCGCCCACATTTACAAAAATAGGTTTGCCGGGGCCTTGCTGGCGGTAAAATGTGCCAATCATCGGGCTCTTTATGGTAATGAGATTATCAGCTTTTGGCGTGTCTTCTTTTGGTGCAGGAGGAGCTGTTGCTGCATTATTGGCTGCCGGGGCAGTATTGGCAACTGGTGCGGAATTATATACCGGAGCACCAGAGGCTGCAACATTAATATGTTGCACAGGATCTTTCTTTTGCTTTATCGTAATTTTTCTTCCGTCTTCTTCTATTGTAATTTCTCCTATGGAAGTTTTATTAATAAGCTTTACCAACTCCTGAATTTGTTTGATGTCCATATGATATTAATTAATTGTTATGTAGGAAATTGAAACGGGCAGCTAAGATAGGAAATCATTATTCAAATAAACAAGAATAAAATATTCAGATTTCTGGAAAAAGGGTTAAAATGACCTAAAATGTGCCTAAAAGGGTTAAAAATTGACAAAAATAATGCGATTATCGTAAAATCAAAAAAGCTGACCAATTGATCAGCTTTAAATAATTTGATATGTTTTTATTTATTCTTTCACCCTTTCCACGTAGTCACCAGTTTTGGTATTTACGCGTATCAATTCACCTTCGTTTACAAAAAGTGGCACGTTTACAGTAGCCCCGGTTTCTACGGTAGCAGGTTTAAGTGTTCGGGTTGCGGTATCACCTTTCATGCCCGGTTCGCTGTAAGTAACCAGCAATACGATCTTGTCTGGTAATTCCACTCCCATTGGAAGATCAGTTTCACCGTTTATTAGTACAGAAACTTCCTGTCCGTCTTTAAGAAACCTTGGTGCGTCTATCATTGATTCTGCAACAGTGATCTGTTCAAAAGTTTCTACATCCATAAAGCTGTAGCCAGTATCATCCTTATATAAATATTGGTAAGGCTTTTTTTCTACCCTTACCGGAAAGATAGTTTCACCGCTGTTCCAGGTAACTTCAATGGTACGGCTATTGTCCACGCCTTTTAATTTGGCCCAAACCTTAGCTGCGGCGCGGGCTGTTTTATTTTGTCCGAATTCAATAACGGTATAAAGGCTATTATCAATTTTTAGAATCAGCCCTGAACGCATATCTGCTGTAGTTGCCATATTAATGTATTATTTACTTGTTCAATTTTTTTGGTCAGGCTGCAAAAGTAGCAATACTAATCATAAATGCGAAATAGTAAATAGCGTTGATATTAATTAAAGAGAATAGGTATTTTAATGGCTATAAGCACAAAGCTGGTTATAATTGAAATATTATTTCCTGGTTAAATAACAGTTTAAAGCAACTAGCTTTATAAAAAAATATAGTGAAAACTCTTTTTATTACTTTAATGCTGCTAATGCCAGGATATTATGCTGTTTCTCAAACTCCGGCTGATAGTTTACCTGCTTATGAACGTATATCTACAATACCTCCCTTTAAATTAATGACTGCGCCGGATAGTATTGTATTTGAGAAAGCAGGATTAAATAAAAGGAGGCCGCTTATAATTGTTGTTTTTAGTCCGGATTGTGATCATTGTAAACACTTCACCAAAGAATTGCTTCAACAGTATCAACTTTTAAAAAAAGCACAGATTGTAATGGCCTCGGCACTGAACTATGATCTGATAAAGCAATTTTATGAGCACGAACAGATAGACAACTACCCGGCCATCACAATGGGGAGGGATGGCAGCAATTTTTTAAGCACATTCTTTGAAGTGAGAAGTTTCCCCACAGTAATTATATATAACAAGAAAGGGCGTTTTGTAAAACGTTTTGATGGGGCAATTACAATAGAAAAATTAGCGGCGGAGTTGTAATATAACAGATCTTTCGTTGTGAAATTCTTACAGCGGTTATTTAATAAATCGTTGGTTCCTAACAACGTTATTGCTTACAGGATATTAACCCATAGAAAATAGAATCCTATTCTCGGTAAATAAAGCACCCAATAAAAAAGGTTAACAGCAATTAAATTTATTTGGTTTACGGCACCATTAAAAATTATAATGATTTACATTTGCGGCGCAAACAATATTCACTTTAAATAAATAAATATTTTATGAAAGTAACGGTAGTAGGTGCAGGGGCGGTAGGCGCCACTTGTGCTGATAATATTGCACGTAAGCAATTATGCGATGAACTGGTATTGGTTGATATTAAGGAAGGGGTTGCAGAAGGAAAAGCGATGGACCTGATGCAAACTGCCCAGATAGAAGGTTTTGATACCAAAGTAACCGGCAGTACCAATGACTATTCAAAAACAGCCGGGAGTACCGTTGCTGTTATCACTTCTGGCATACCACGTAAACCAGGTATGACGCGTGAAGAACTTATTGGAATTAATGCCGGCATTGTAAAAACCGTTACTCAAAATTTATTACAGTATTCTCCTGATGTTATCATAATCGTTATCAGTAATCCAATGGATACCATGACGTACCTGGCGTTAAAGTCGAGCGGCTTGCCTAAAAACAGGATCATTGGAATGGGAGGTGCGTTGGACAGTGCCCGTTTCCGCTTTTATCTTAGCCAGGCTATGAAATGTTCGCCAAACGACCTGCAGGCAACTGTAATTGGCGGGCACGGAGATACAACGATGATCCCGCTCACCCGGTTGGCCACCTATTGCGGAACTCCGGCTGCCAATTATCTTTCTGCAGAGGCGCTTAAAAAGGTAGCTGCTGATACGATGGTTGGAGGAGCCACTTTAACAGGTTTATTAGGAACATCTGCCTGGTATGCACCAGGTGCAGCTGGCGCCTCTTTGGTTGAGGCAATTGTTAGAGATGAGAAAAAGATGATCCCTTGCTGTGTATTTCTGGAAGGTGAGTATGGATTATCAGATATCTGCATTGGTGTACCCGTGATCATTGGTAAATCTGGCTGGGAAAGTATCGTTGATTATCAACTAAATGAAGAAGAAAAGGCTGCTATGGCTAAAAGTGCAGAAGCGGTAAGAAGCATGAATAGTGTATTGAGCACTCTAAGTATCTAACTATCAGCAAATTTTAATTTTGCTTTTTAAAACATTCAATTTTGAAAGCCCGGAGCAATCCGGGCTTTTCTTATGTGGTAAATAACTTGTATGGTAAATAATTAATAATTATCTTAGAAGCCCCATTAGAACTTCTTTAACTGCTTATTTCAAACTCATGAAGTTTTTGCTATTACTATTTTGTTCATTGGTTATAGGTTCGGTTAGTTACGCCCAATTGGTAATTACCAACCAAACAAATGCACAGGCTTTAGCTCAAAGGCTGGTAGGAGATGGGGTAACCATCAGCAATGTAACCCTCACGGGAGATTCACTTGCTACAGGTTTTTTTAAGAATATTTCCGGAACCCTCATTGGTTTGGATAGTGGGATCGTATTAACAAACGGAAAAGCAAAATCAAATTTCACAGGTTTTTTTGATGAGTTTGGATTAGATGGAAATGGCGTTGCACAGGCGAATCCTGATGCTTTTGCCAGTTATCAACATTTTCCGTCGGTAAGGGATAGCGATCTTGCCAATTTATTGGATATTAATGTAACGGAAACCAATGACGCTTGCATTCTTGAATTTGATTTTGTGCCCGTGGGTGATTCTATCAAATTCAGGTATGTATTTAGTTCGGAAGAATATCCGGAATATTCCTGTCCTGATCCTGCTTTTCCCGAATTTAATTTTAATGATGCCTTTGCATTTTTTATCCAGGGGCCGGGTTTTCCGGTTAAAACCAATATTGCATTGATACCCGGTACAACAGACCCTGTTACTATTAATAACATCAACGGTGAATCCTGTGGTGTATATCCGCAGTATTACATTGATAATGCAACCAATGTATATTTTACGCATGATGGCCACACTACAGTTCTTACCGCATTGGCGCAAGTGCAGCCCTGCCAGACTTATCATTTAAAACTTGTTATTGCTGATATTGCTGATCAAAGTTATGATAGTGGTGTATTCCTGGAGGCGAAGAGCCTTACCTCAAATGTAGTGTCGCTTACCAATAATTCTCAAACAGATACCCTGAATAACAGTTATATAGTAGAAGGATGTATCACAGGTTCTTTTACACTAAAAAGGCCCAACGCACCCAACTACCCGCTTTCTGTAAACTTAACGTATGGCGGATCGGTAGTAAACGGCGTTGATGTACAAACGCTGCCCAATGTTGTAACGATACCTGCCAATGATTCTGTAGTTACGGTAACTATTGTTCCTATCGTAGATAATATTGTTGAAGGCATTGAATGGCTAAAGATATATGCGTCCTCATTCTGTGGAAACGGAGTGCCAATTGACAGCACTATTTTTCAAATAAGGGATTATGATACTTTAGGAATTTTACCTGCTAACGAAACTTTTATTTGCAAAGGAGGATCGGTACAATTACAGGCTTCAACTGGCAATGCAACCTACCAGTGGAGTGCAGTTACTGGCCTCGATAATTATGCCATAGCCAATCCTGTTGCAACTCCTGTTGCCAATGCAGTCACTTATGTATGCACGGCAACATTAGGAACTTGCCTGGGCCGCGATTCTGTAACATTATACTGGAAAGAGCTTGAGTTTAACAGCCAGTTGAATGTGAATTGCAGAGATGCGGCAAATGGACAAATCATTGTATCTGGCGGAACCGAATGGTCTGCAGCACCTGTTCAATATCAACTCAATAACCAGGCGCCGCAAAATACTGGTATTTTTAATAGTCTCACCGCAGGAAATTATATGGTTCACATCACCGATGGAATTGGTTGCCGTGATAGTCTTCCGGTAAATATTATACAATCTTATCCTGATTTGCTGATAGCCGACACGGCAACCCTACATGCAACCTGTACAAGTATTTCTGACGGAAGTATAACTATTACGGGAAGTGGAGGCAAACCGCCTTACAAATATTCTATTAACGGCACTGTTTTCCAAACCGGCAATGTATTTAACGTTGGTGCCGGTACTTACAATGTTTACATAAAAGATGATAATAATTGTGTTACTATCATGAACAATGTTGTGGTGAATTTTATTAATGGCATTAATTTACAAACTGGAACCGATCCTGTTATTTGTGAAAGCGATAACACTGTACTGCCGGCATCAACCAATGCAAGCAGTGTAAGATGGTCTACAGCAATAGCGTCTCAAATAAATACATTAAATAATCCTGTTTTATTGAATCCGATAGCCAGTCCTGTTGTAACCACCAGGTATTACATTACTGCCACGCTTGGTGCATGTGAGTTAAAAGATTCAGTAACTGTGATAGTTAATCCTGCACCGGTGGCAGATGCGGGAGAAAACCTGAATGTGTGTTTTGGCGGGCAAACTTCGTTACAGGGAAATGGCGGATCAATTTATCATTGGCAACCTTCAAACTTCCTTTCAGATGTGTCCGTAAGTGAACCCGTTGTTAGCGGAGCTTCTGCCACTACAACTTATCACCTGGATGTAACGGATGCGAATGGATGCCATTCACTCTTGAGCGACCCGGTTGTATTAACGGTTCTGCCTCCTGCAAAACTTTTCGCCGGCCGTGATACATCGGTAGCAATCGGCCAGCCGTTACAGTTATCGGCCATTGATATTAATAATATTGGATTCATACAATATTCCTGGACGCCGGAGAAAGTATTTAATAATGCCTTTGTAAAAAACCCGGTGGCTATACTATCAGACGCATACAATCTTCTTATTGTAACTGCCAAAACGATTGATAATTGTATCGGTATTGATACGATTAAGATCAATACTTATAAAGGACCGCAGATCTATGTGGCCAATACTTTTACGCCCAATGGCGATGGCACTAATGATGTACTGAAAGCGTTTCCGGTGGGAATAAAAAAATTCTCTTATTTTAATATTTATAACAGGTTTGGGCAACTGGTTTTTAGCACGAGCAATGAAAATATTGGCTGGAATGGAAAATTCCGTGGCATGGTCCAGAATATGGGCACTTTTGTTTGGATAGCTGCCGCTGTTGACTACAAGGGAAACCTGATTCAAAGAAAAGGCACCACAACAATCATTCAATAACTAAATATTAGCGGTTATTTGTTAAGTTATATTACAGTATTTTTATTTTCTGATATTGATCCAAAAGCTTTAGCAATTCTTTCGCAAATCGGATACAATAAATTTTCCTTTATTTTGTTCTAAAATATCATCCCTTAAAATAGTTTTATGAAGTTAATTAAATGCCTGGGTTTACCAGTACTGCTCATAGTTTTCATAGCATCCTGCACCAAGAATGAAAATCCTGCTACTACTTCGGCAAAGATCAGGTTTGTTTTCAGATTCGATTCTACCCAGCAGCGGCTGAACAATTTTGGTCAACCTGCTTCCATTCCTGCCGGCAATGCTGCTCAGTCGCCGGTATTTAACAGCATGAGTGCTCACTACCTGGAATTAGCGCCTAATGAATTAACGCCATTAGGAGGAGGAGCGGTGTTATATCGTGCAGCGGAAACCACAGCCGGTGGTGCAAATGCAATTGACTTTGACCAATCTACCTTTGCCGGAAATGGAGAAACATTTTTAACCGTTCCGCTAAGTTCTATGTCGCCCGGATCTTATAATTGGCTTAGGGTTTCCTTAGCATATCAGAATTATGATATTAAATTCCGTACAAACGGACAAAATCTAACAGGAACAATTGCGTCATTCATTGGCTTTAATACCTATATCCGCAATTTCAGGATCAAAGATTCGCTGGTTACGTTGAATGACGACAGGCCACAGGGATACTGGGCTTTCGAAACCAGTTACCTTGGATATGGCGTGGTGAGCAGTGGACAGGCTGCCGGCACTACGGTTCCTAACCCGATCAGCAGCACTTCACCCATCCCTGCAGGATCTTGTGTAGTAACAGGAGCGTTTTCTGCTCCGTTAGTAATTACCGGGAATGAAACCACGGATATAACTGTAATTGTATCTTTAAGTACCAATAAGAGTTACGAATGGAGAGATCTGGACGGAAATGGAACCTACGATCCGGGTGCTCCTTCTAATGATGCAGTTGTTGATATGGGAATAAGAGGATTGATACCCATCGTTCAATAATAGACGATGTAGTAAAAAGAATGGTTGGTAAATATTTTAAGATATATTGTTAAAGGGCTTCAATTAACTAAATTGAAGCCCTTTTTATTTTTTACGCATTAGCTTATGCCATCAACTGTCATTGCTTTATCAATCTTCATAACCAGCCCCTGCAGCACTTTACCAGGGCCACATTCTGTAAATATCGTTGCCTGGTTTGCAATCATTGCCTGAACGCATTGAGTCCATTTAACCGGTCCCGTTAGTTGTAAGATCAGGTTTTCTTTTATTTTGGCTTCATCAACTACTGCGGCAGCTACAACATTTTGATATACCGGGCAATCGGGTTTATTAAAACTTGCTTTGTTTATAGCCTCTGCAAGTTGTTGTTTGGCCGGCATCATTAAGGGAGAATGAAATGCTCCTCCAACAGGTAGAACCAGCGCTCGCTTAGCACCAGCGGCTTTCATTCTTTCGCAGGCAATTTCAATTCCTTTTATGGAACCACTAATTACCAATTGGCCGGGACAATTATAATTGGCAGCCACCACCACTTCACCTGTTTCGTCAGATACGGTATTACAGATTTCTTCTACTTTTTCATCTGCAAGTCCGAGTACGGCAGCCATAGTAGAAGGACTTAATTCACAGGCATGTTGCATAGCGGTTGCTCTTATGGAAACAAGGTGGAGCGCATCTGCAAAACTCAATGTATTATTTGCAACCAGGGCAGAAAATTCTCCCAAAGAATGTCCGGCAACCATATCAGGCTTAGCAGCTTCCAGTGTTTTAAATGCAGCAACTGAATGAATAAAGATAGCGGGTTGCGTAATGTTTGTTTGCTTCAATGCATCCTCGGTACCGTTAAACATAACATCGGAGATGCTAAAACCAAGTAAATCGTTTGCCTCCTCAAAAAGTTCTTTTACAAACTTGTTATTGTCGTATAAAGATTTTCCCATCCCGGTAAATTGTGCTCCCTGTCCGGGAAATATATATGCATGTTTCATTTGTTGTTTTTTACAAAGAAAAATAAAAAATCCCTCAGCAAGAGGGATTTTATGAACAGGTAATAAATTATTTTACAAACTAGTGAAGTTTTGCGCTTATAAGTTTAAGAAATTCGCTTCTTGTTTCATTCTTTTCAAACTCACCAAAAAAGGCGGATGTTGTTGTTACGGAATTTTGCTTGGAAACACCCCGCATCATCATACATAAATGCGTAGCTTCAATTACAACAGCCACGCCGTAAGGATTAAGGGTGTCTTTAATGGCAGATAAGATCTGGTGCGTAAGCCTTTCCTGAACTTGTAACCTCCTGCTGTACACATCTACTACTCTGGCAATTTTGCTAAGGCCGGTAATATAACCATTAGGGATGTATGCAACATGTGCCTTACCAAAAAAAGGCAGCATATGGTGCTCGCACATGCTATATAATTCAATGTCTTTTACAATAACCATCTCGCTAACTTCTTCATGAAATTTGGCAGATTCTAAAATAGCTTTTGCATCCAGTGAATAGCCCTGGGTTAAGTATTGCATAGCCTTTGCCATACGTTCGGGAGTTTTTAAGAGTCCTTCTCTTTCTGCGTCTTCTCCAAGCAGTTGTATACTTTCTTTGTAACTTTTTGCTAATGATGAAGTGATCTCTTCATCATACTCTTCAATTCTTTTGTAAGCCATCAATAAGTATTAAATTGGTAAAATTAATTTTCAGGTTGCCGGGTATTCTACAAAATTGCGCTCGGTTTCGTAAAGCCTTACCTGTAAGGTTACATCTTCTTTCAGCTTAGCACGGAGCAGGTTGTAAATTACAACTGCAATATTTTCAGCTGTTGGGTTCAGGTTTTTAAATTCTGCGCAATCTTCATTTAAATTTCGGTGATCAAACCTTTCCAAAACATTTTCCTGGATAATATCACTGAGTTTCTTTAGATCTATCAGGTAACCTGTTTCGGGGTCAGGAACACCGGTTACTTTTACCACCAGTTCATAGTTATGACCGTGAAAATGAGGATTATTGCATTTGCCAAATATGGCTTTGTTTTTTGCTTCATCCCAGTTTGGATTGTTAAGCCTGTGGGCAGCATTGAAATGTTCTTTACGGAAAACAGCAACTTTGTTGTGCATGGTTAATAAAACAAATGAATGATAAAATTGTTTTCATTTTTTTTTGAAAATAACAAAATAATATTCTTTAAAACAGAAGTGTGCTGCTTATGAATAAACTATTATAAAAGAAAACGTAATTAAATGTACAAAATAACCTACTTAACTTCCATAATATTCTACGTAGATCCGGGGAGTTTCGTATAATTTGAGGCAGTGGAGCTGCACTTCAGCAGGTAAATTGGGGGCCAGTTGGTTCCAAATGCCAATCACGAGGTTTTCAATTGAACATAATTTATCCTTCATGAAATCTACATCCATGTTCAGATTTTTATGATCTAACTTTTCGATAACGTGTTCTTTAACAATAATGCTTAGTTTTTTTACATCAAACACAAAACCAGTTTCTGCGCTTGGCTCTCCTTTTAAGGTTACGTGAAGCTCAAAATTATGCCCATGCCAGTTTTCATTGGCACACTTGCCAAATACTTCTTCATTTTTTTCCCTGCTCCACTTTGAATTATACAATTTATGAGCAGCGTTAAAATGTTCTATTCTGGTAACGAAAAGCATCAGTATCTCAAAATTTTTGCAAAGGTAGCCAGTATTCTGTAAAATATTGGGCATAATCACGAAATTTGTACATGCAAATTCTGGTAGTAGCTGCAACAACGTTTGAAATAGCAGCATTTTTAGAGGCAAAACCCGAAGCTGATCATTTGATAACAGGTGTAGGTGCGCCTATGGCTATCTATCATATAGTAAAAAGACTGCATCAGATCGATTACGACCTTGTGATACAGGCCGGAATTGCCGGCAGTTTTAAAGAATCGTTAAAGCCAGGAAAACTCGTATTTGTAAAGCAAGATTGCTTTGCCGACCTTGGTGTAAACGAAAAACAGGAATTTTCTACCATATTTGAAATGGGCTTTGCTGGTAAGAATGACTTCCCGTTTAATAATGGATGGTTGAAAAATGCGAATGCAATGATGGATCTTTTTCCTCTCCCTAAAGAAAAGGGCGTTACAGTAAATACCATTACGGATAATGAAAAACAAACCGGGCAATTAATTTCAGCTTATCATCCTCATATTGAAACTATGGAAGGTGCGGCTTTACATTACGTGTGCCTCCAGGAAAATGTACCTTTTTTACAATTGAGAGCAATTAGTAATAAAGTGGGAGAAAGAGATAAGTCAAAATGGAAACTAAAAGAAGCTATTACAAAACTTAATGACGGGTTATTAAAAATAGTGAATCATCTTTCTGGTGGAGTACCAATAGCCGGCAACATTGTTAAATGATCAATTGGTTAAAGTACAATTGTCAGGCTGTACTGAACTTGTGGAAGTCTTGTTAAATAACTAAGATCTCCTTCGATACTTTGACAGTTACATGGATAAATTTTATGTTATACTGTTAAATTTTATGTTTTAATAGCTATTATCAGAAGTGAAAAGTTGGAGGATATTTTTCCATGTCAATCTATTGGACATTAAATATATTTTTATTTTTTTATGAAACTAACCCTTGGTTTTTCACCTTGCCCCAATGATACTTTTATTTTTGATGCATTGGTAAATAATAAGATCGATACAGAGGGCTTTGAATTTGAAGCAGTGTTGGAAGACGTGCAAACGCTTAATCAATGGGCATTGGAGCAAAAACTCAGTATCACAAAACTTAGTTACGGTGTTTTGCCACTGGTACTGGATAATTATACTTTACTAAACAGTGGCAGTGCATTGGGAACTGGTGTTGGGCCATTGCTGATTACATTAAATGATCAGCCACAACTAAAAGTAGAAGATCAGTTAATTGCTATCCCAGGTAAAAACACCACAGCTCATTTGTTGTTTTCGCTGGCTTATCCCGAAGCAAAAAATAAGCTTTATCTGAGGTATGATGAGATAGAACAATTTGTGCTGGATAAAAAAGGTTTAGGGGTTATCATTCATGAAAACAGGTTTACATATACTCAAAAAGGATTGATGAAAATTTGCGATCTTGGAGATTATTGGGAAAAGCAAACAGGCAATCCGATTCCCCTGGGAGGTATCGTAGTGAAAAATGATTTAGATGTGCTCACAAGAAATAAGATAGATGCACTCATAAAAAAAAGCATTGAATATGCTTTTTCAAAATACCCTGTACTAACTGATTATATTAAAGATAATGCGCAGGAAATGAATGAAGATGTAATGAGGAAGCACATCAACCTGTATGTAAATGAATATTCATTAAACCTTGGAGAGAATGGCCGTAATGCAGTGAAAAAGTTGATTGAAGTATTTAACTCGATGGATAAGTAGCAATTAAACAAAACTGCTTTTATTAATTCTCCCAAACGCGTAACACAGCTTATATTTTTATTTGTACCTTGATAAAAAAAGATATGGCCTTACAACCTTGGCGTACTGGAAAAGTTATACGGATCGAAGATGAAACTGTTGATACCAGGAGATTTTGGTTTGAGGTTCCGGAGCTAACGGTTTTTGATTTTTTACCGGGCCAGTTTGTTACGCTCGATCTTCCTATAAATGAGAAGCCAAACAAAAGATGGCGTAGTTATTCAATTTCATCATGGCCTGATGGAAAAAATGTTTTTGAGCTGGTAATTGTATTGGACAAAAAAGGAGCAGGAACTCCTTATCTTTTTGAAGAGGTAAAAGTTGGAACGGAGATCAGTTTCCGTGGGCCACAGGGAGTATTTACACTAAAACAACCAATAGATAAAGACCTGTTCATGGTTTGCACAGGTACCGGCATTGCCCCCTTCCGGAGCATGGTGCACCATATAAAAAACAGTCATATTCCTCACGGTAATATCTACCTGATATTCGGCTGCAGAACCAGAAGTAGCCTATTATATTTCAATGAATTGAAACAACTGGAAAAAGACCTCCCGGGTTTTTATTTTATCCCAACCTTATCAAGAGAACAATGGGATGGGAATTCAGGCTATGTGCATGCCATTTATGAATCGTTGTGTATAGAACGAAAGCCGGCATCCTTTTTCCTGTGTGGCTGGAAAGGAATGATAGATGATGCAAAGAAAACAATCCTTGAAATGGGGTACGATAAAAAAGATATTCATCTCGAGATTTATGGGTAGAGAATACAGATCTCAAATTGTTGCGGCACATTATTTTTGTAAAAATTGGCGATCCTGTTTTTTTCAGAATTTTTGATTAACTTGTTGCGGTAGCTTTTTATTACTAACTAACAGAGATCAACTATGGGGGCATCGTCGATGATCGTTTTGATTTTAGCTGCGTTGGCATTTTCTTTAATTGCTATGCTTGTTGCCAGAATAGTTACCAAAGCCACTACTAATGCGCAAAAGGCAGAACCTTATGAGTGTGGTATCCCCACCAGCGGTAAAACCTGGGTCCAACTAAATGTTGGTTATTATCTTTTTGCACTGATTTTTTTAATTTTTGATGTAGAACTCGTTTTCCTTTACCCTTGGGCGGTAGTCGCCAAAGCAGTGGGATGGTTTGCATTTGTAGAAGTAGTGATCTTCTTCTTTATATTATTCATGGGTTTTTTGTATGCTCACAGGAAAGGTGCGTTGAAGTGGGTGTAAAAAAACAATTGTAGCATTGGCTTTTCACTTAAATTTTAATTCTTTATTTTGGCGGAAGAGAAAAACATAACAAAGCATTTCCCCGGGCAGGTAGAAGAGTTGCCGGGTGGTGCTGTGGTTTTAAGTAAGCTGGATGAACTTATCAATTGGGCAAGATCAAATTCTTTGTGGCCACTTACTTTTGCTACTAGTTGCTGTGGTATTGAAATGATGTCGGTAGCCGCAGCAAAATATGACTTCTCCCGGTTTGGATTTGAAGTTGCAAGGGCATCGCCCCGCCAGGCTGATGTGATCATTATTGCCGGTACAATTGTAAACAAGATGGCACCGGTTCTTAAAAGATTGTATGATCAAATGGCCGATCCAAAGTATGTTATTGCCATGGGAGCATGCGCTATTAGTGGCGGTCCGTTTTTTTACAATACTTATTCTGTTGTAAAAGGTGCCGATCATATCATTCCGGTAGATGTATATGTTGCCGGTTGTCCGCCCAGGCCTGAAGCCTTACTGCATGCGTTGATCAGCCTGCAGGATAAAATAAAAATGGGAATGACAAGGGAACAGATAAAGGAGATTTAATAATATTAATATAAATTTTTGAGTTTGGTTCTTATATAGTTTGTAGCCTTATAAATGGCAACGAATATTTTTACAACTGATTATGACCAACGACGAGCTAAAAGCCACCATTGCCGGATTGCTGCCAACTGCCACTTTTGAAGAGGGTGGGGAATGGCTGAATGTAACCATTGAACCCGCGGATTGGCTTCCATTTGCACTCCAACTTTTAAATAAAGAGGATCTTTATTTCGACTATCTTTTTTGTGTTACCTGTATAGATTGGAAAACGCATCTTACCATGGTATACCATGTAAGCTCTACCAGGTACAGGCATAATATGGTGGTAAAATCAATACTGAAAAGAAATGTGCCTGTGATTGAAACGGTTAGCCATATATGGCGTACAGCAGAATTTCATGAACGAGAAGTTTTTGAAATGTTTGGTGTTCATTTTTTACATCATCCGGATCTTCGGCTACTTATTCTGCCGGATGGCTGGGAGGGTAAAAACCCGATGTTGAAGGACTTTGAAGATCCTGTAAATATGATAAGGCTTTAATAATATGGTAGAAGAAATAGGAACAACAACTGATGGGGATCTCATTATAAATGTAGGGCCACAACATCCTGCCACTCATGGCGTGTTGCACTTGGTAATAACATTAAATGGAGAAACGATCAAAAAAGTAGAACCTCACCTGGGCTATATCCATCGTTCTATCGAAAAAATGTGCGAAAGCCTTACTTACAGGCAGTTCATTTATGTTACCAGCCGGATGGATTATCTTTCTTCTCATATTAATAATCATGGCTGCGCTTTGTGTATAGAAAAAGGAATGCAGATAGAAGTACCTGCAAGGGCACAGGTTATAAGGGTGATTTTGGATGAACTTACCAGGATTGCTTCTCACGAATTATGGTGGGGCGCAATGGCGATGGATATTGGCGCATTCACTCCTTTCTTTCATGCTTTTAGAGAAAGAGAGATGATCAATGAGATAATGGAAGAAACCTGTGGTGCAAGGCTCACGATGAACTACATGGTACCGGGCGGTTTAATGGCAGATATCCACCCTGGTTTTCAGAAAAAAGTAAAAGAGTTTATTGTTGCATTTAAAGATAAAGTTACTGAAGCAGACGAACTGCTTACCGGTAATATAATTTTTCAAAACAGGATGAAAGGCGTGGGAGTGCTTACGAAAGAAGCAGCTATTTCGTTTGGATGTACAGGTCCAACGGCAAGAGGTAGTGGCGTAAGCTGTGATATCAGAAAGCTTTATCCTTACGAAGTATATGCCAGTGTACAGTTTGAAGAGATTTTAGAAACCGCAGGTGATTCACTTGCCCGTTACTTGGTTCGTTTACGGGAGATGAAACAGTCGATCAGGATAATAGAACAATTGATTGACAATATTCCCGAAGGAGATTTTCAGGCTAAAACAAAAGCTGTTTTGAAATTACCCAAAGGAGAATTTTATAGCAGGGTAGAAACTGCCAGGGGGGAATTTGGTGTTTATATCGTAAGCGAAGGCGCCACAACACCCTATCGTATCAAGTTCCGTTCGCCGGGATTTTCCAACCTATCGGCATTGGATCATATGGCAAGAGGAAGTAAGCTGGGAGATCTTGTAGCTATGATGGGTACGCTGGACCTGGTAATACCCGACATAGACAGATAGCTAGATGTATGCAAAAATTTATTTAATAATTAAAACCTAATACCCGGATCAATAAGCATGTGGAGCCTGTCAAATATAACAAACACGATTAATGGTTGGTTGCATACAACGTTTAATCCTACGTGGGCACTCATTTTTGAGATGTTGATAGCAGGTGTAAGTGTAATCAGTTTGTTTGCTATTCTGGGCCTCATTTTAGTATTAATGGAAAGAAAAGTTTCTGCATGGATGCAGATAAGGTTAGGCCCTAACAGGGTTGGTCCGAAAGGGATATTACAGTCATTGGCAGATACTGTAAAGTTGCTTGTAAAGGAAGGTTTGACACCAGGCGGTGCTGACAAGTTTCTTTTTAACCTGGCGCCCGTACTTGCAATTATCGTAGCCATGTTGTTAATGGCACCGATTGCTTTTGCAAGGGATTTTCAAATGTGGAATATGAATATAGGAGTATTATATGTGTCTGCCATATCATCCATTTCAGTTATCAGCATATTAATGGCGGGTTGGTCCAGCAATAATAAATATTCTTTGATGGGGGCAATGCGTAGCGGTGCACAAATTGTTAGTTACGAGCTTTCGGCAGGCCTCGCTATATTGTCGGTAGTGGTACTAACAGGTACGCTTAACCTTAATGAAATAGTTTTGTCGCAACAAAACGGCTGGTGGCTCTTTAAAGGACATATACCAGTGATCATATCGTTTGTAATTTTTATTATTGCCGTAACAGCAGAAACAAACCGTGCACCATTCGATTTGGCAGAAGCTGAATCAGAGCTAACTGCCGGTTTTCATACTGAGTATTCCGGGATGAAATTCGCCTTATTCTTTTTAGCCGAATATGTAAACGTGTTCATCGTGTGTGCAATCGGGGCTACTTTATTCCTTGGTGGATGGATGCCATTTCATATTGGCAACTGGACAGGATTTAATCATATCATGGATTATATTCCTTCCGGATTGTGGTTCTTTGGAAAAACTTTTTTCCTTATTTTTTTAATTATGTGGTTTCGGTGGACGTTTCCAAGGTTACGTATTGACCAACTACTAAACCTGGAATGGAAATATTTATTGCCGATAAGTATGTTTAATATATTATTGGTTACGGCCATGGCGATTTTGAAGTGGCATTTTTAAGGAATGAATGTGATTGAGTTAGAAGTTTTGAACCGGAAAGTTTTAAACAAAGCAGATGATTATCGTATTTAATTGTTTAAAAGTTAGTCCGCAATACGTAAGAATAAGTAGTGTAAATAGTATCCTACGGAAATAAAAAGTAATTATTTCAAGCTGTTAAAATAAAAATATTGTTCATCGTAAATTACTTAAAGGAAGTTTGGAACGGGATACGATCGTTGTTGATCGGCATGCGCCGCACCGGATATTATTTTACCCATCATAAAGAGATCATTACGCAACAATACCCGGAAAACAGGGACACATTGAATTTGCCGGAACGTTTTAAAGGTGAAGTGGTGATGCCTCATGATGAAAAGAATGAACACCGTTGCACTGGCTGCACAGCTTGCGAACTTGCCTGCCCCAACGGTACCATCAAAGTGATCACAAAATTTGATATTTCGCCTGAAGGAAAAAAGAAGAAAGCGATTGATAAGCTGGTGTATCACCTGGAACTGTGCACGATGTGTAACCTATGCATTATCGCTTGTCCTTCTGATGCAATTGTAATGGCCCAAACTTTTGAACACAGTGTATTCGACAGAAGCAAGTTAACAAAGGTTTTAAATAACCCGGATTCTAAAATTATGGATGGGGTAGAATAGAGAATTAAAAATTAAATTTAAAGAAATTGAAGGACTTCAACTTATTAATGCATGTAAATCAGGTGCAGTCTTAAGTTTATATTTTTTACTTATTTATGAGCGGAACAAGTATAATATTTTACATGTTGGCGGCATTTGTACTGGCAAGTGCTGTGATGGCCGTAACAACCAGGCATATATTCCGTGCCGCTATCTACCTTCTTTTTACATTGATGGGCATTGCAGGAATTTATTTCTGGATGCAATATGAATTTATTGCTGCTGTGCAAATAGTTGTATATGTTGGAGGAATAACGGTGCTCATTATATTTTCAATTTTTCTAACCCAACAGGCCGGAGAATTGTTGCCTACTCAGCCGGCAATTAAGCAGTTATTTGCAGGTTTAGCGGCCTTTTGTGCATTCGCATTCACGATGTTACAGGTTTACCAGCATAATTTTAATTCACCTGTTGCCGTAAAAATGGAGCCGAGCGTTGTAAACATCGGAAATAAGATGATCAGTGTACAGCAGGGAGGGTATGCGTTGCCGTTTGAAGTGGTAAGTATCCTATTGCTGGCAGCGTTGGTGGGTTGTGTTGTTATTGCCATGCGGGCAAAATCTGTAGATAAAGAAGAACAGGTAAATATTTAAAAAGTTAACATTACAATGGAACCCGGACTGTATCATATTTTATTCGTTAGTGCTTTGATATTTTTTATTGGGGTTTTCGGTTTTTTTACCAGGAGAAATCTTGTTACCATGCTGATGAGTGTTGAATTGATACTGAATAGTGTAAACCTGAATTTCATTGCATTTAATAAGTATCTGTGGCCCGGCGAACTTGACGGCCTGTTCTTCAGCATTTTTATTATCGCTATTGCGGCTGCCGAAGCAGCGGTAGCTATAGCAATCATTATAAATTTATACAGAAGCCACCAGTCGATTGATGTGGAAAAAGCAGAATCGATGAAATATTAAGAATAACAATTATTGCCAAAAATAAAAATAGTTGCTGAATGCCAGGTGCCATTTACATATTGCTTATCCCGATACTCCCTTTACTGGGTTTTCTGTTATTAGGGTTATTCGGCAGAAAGTATATCAGGAAAGCTTCTGGCATTATCGGTACGCTATTTTTGTTAGTTTCTGCCGGGCTTTCTTTATATGTTGCTTACGGTTATTTTTTTCGTTATGGAAAAGTAAACGGGGTTTATCAAAAATTAGTACCATTTAAATATAACTGGCTCCAATTTTCTGAAGGGGTTTCTATTGACATGGGTATCTTGTTAGACCCGATTTCTGTGATGATGCTGGTTGTGGTAACTTTCATTTCGCTAATGGTTCATATTTATAGCCTGGGTTATATGAAAGGCGAGAGCCGATTGCCGGTTTACTATTCTTTTCTTGGTCTGTTCACCTTCTCTATGCTGGGATTGGTGATTGCATCTAATATTTTCCAGATGTATTTTTTCTGGGAATTGGTTGGCGTTTCCTCATTCTTATTAATTGGGTTCTATTATGATAAGCCTGGCGCTGTTGCCGCCTGTAAGAAAGCGTTTATTGTTACACGTTTTGCCGACCTCGGATTCCTGATCGGGATACTGGTGCTTTCTTATTATGGCGGAACACTGGATTTTAACACGCTTATTCAAAGATTAACATCGCCGGAATCAAGCCAGTTGAAAACGGCAATGGCAGCCTCTTTCATGGGATTGTCGGCTGTCGCCTGGGGAGTAGTACTGGTGTTTATCGGAGGCGCAGGAAAAAGTGCCATGTTCCCTTTGCATATCTGGCTGCCGGATGCCATGGAAGGTCCAACGCCCGTTTCAGCCTTGATTCACGCAGCTACAATGGTTGTTGCCGGAGTATTTTTAGTAGCGAGATTATTCCCTGTTTTTGCATTGTCGGCGCCCGAAGTGCTTACCCTTGTTAGTTATGTAGGCGCTGTTTCTGCTATCGTGGCTGCTATCATAGCCTGCACACAAACAGATATCAAAAGAGTATTGGCTTATTCAACCATGTCGCAGATTGGGTATATGATGTTTTCATTGGGAGTATCTAAGTATGGTGGTGAAGAAGGACTTGGATATACAGCTTCGATGTTCCATCTTTTTACGCATGCAATGTTTAAAGCATTATTATTTTTAGGCGCCGGAGCGGTTATTCATTATGTACACAGCAACGAAATGAAAGATATGGGTGGTCTTAGGAAGTTGATGCCTTTAACCCATATAACATTTTTAATAGCTTGCCTGGCAATCGCTGGCTTTCCGCCGTTAGCCGGTTTTTTTAGTAAGGAAGAAATCTTACTGGCAGCATACCGGCATAACCCTGCCATTTACTGGCTGGCACTCATCACCTCGGGCATCACAGCTTTTTATATGTTTCGATTATACTTTTCTATTTTTTGGAACAAGGCTTATCATCCTCATGGAACACATACAGGAGAGGGAGGTTTTTCAATGATGATGCCTTTAGTTATTTTAGCTGTGGGAGCAGCTTCAGCAGGCTTTATTCCCTTCGGCGAATTTGTTAGTTCGGACGGAGCTTTGCTGGCAAGTGAGTTTCATCCAGAATTTTCTGCTGCGCCAATTGCCCTGGCATTTACAGGCTTTTTCGTAGCTGTTTTTTTATATAAAAAGCAAAATGAGAAGCCTGGTAGAATTGCAACAACGATGAACGGATTGTATAAATTGGCTTACCATAAATTTTACATTGATGAATTGTATATATTTTTTACAAAAAAAATACTCTTTAATTTGATTGGGCGGCCAGTAGCATGGTTTGATAAGAATATTGTAGATGGATTAATGAATGCTATTGGAAATACAACGACAGCTTTTTCTGCAATATTAAAAGGTTTTCAGTCGGGTAAGGTGCAGCAATATGCCCTTTACTTTTTGGCGGGTTTGATTAGTTTAGTGGCATTATTTATTTATGTATGGAAGTAAAAATTGTTAAGATCTATAGATGCAAAGTGTGATTTCGCTTTCTTTTATAACTCATAACTCTAAAATTTTTGAATGAACCTGATCTATCTTATATTAATTCCATTACTTACTGCAGTACTGATATTGCTGGCCCGTAATGCTTCGCAGGTAAAGATTGTAGCACTTACAGGTGCTGCTGCTCAATTGGCAGCTGCAGTTTTGTTGTTGATGGTTTACAATAATGCAGTGTTAGCAGGAAATGATGCTCAGATATTATTTGAACAACAATACAGTTGGTTTCCGGCATGGAATATTTCTTTTCATATTGGCGTTGACGGTATAGCAGTTTCAATGATTCTTTTAACAGCTTTTGTAGTAATCGCGGGCGTACTCGTATCATGGAATGTAACTGAAAAGACCAAAGAATTTTATTTCCTCCTTATATTATTAAGCCTGGGTGCTTATGGTTTCTTTATTTCACTCGACCTATTCGTACTTTTCTTCTTCCTGGAAATTGCTGTAATACCAAAATATCTCCTCATAGGAATTTGGGGCAGCGGTAAAAAGGAGTATAGTGCCAATAAACTTGCCCTGATGTTAATGGGCGGCTCTGCGTTAGTGTTAGTTGGTTTGCTTGGGCTTTATTTCGCAGGTCCCGAGCATACATTTGATCTTATAAAATTGTCGAAGCTCAATATACCTGCAGAAGTGCAAATGATCTGTTTTCCATTATTGTTCGTAGGGTTTGGTGTGTTTACAGCAATTTTCCCTTTTCATACCTGGGTGCCAGACGGTCATTCATCGGCTCCAACAGCAGGTTCAATGTTTCTTGCAGGTATTTCTATGAAACTGGGCGGATACGGTTGCTTAAAAGTTGCCACTTATATTATGCCTTATGGTGCAAAAGAATATGCAACAATTATTATCGTACTCTCCTGTATTGCGATTTTATATGGTGCTTTCGCTACGATGATGCAAAAAGACTTGAAATATATTAACGCTTATTCTTCAGTTAGTCATTGCGGTTTTGTTTTACTGGGAATTGGCATGCTTACTAAAACAGCTATTACGGGTGCTGTGATGCAAATGGTTTCGCATGGTTTGATGACGGCACTATTCTTTGCAGTTATTGGAATGATCTACGAGCGCACGCATACCAGGCAGGTGAAAGAAATGGGAGGATTATTGAAGGTGATGCCATTTATTTCTACCATATTATTCATTGTTGGATTGTGTTCGCTGGGATTGCCTGGCTTAAGTGGTTTTGTTGCAGAAATGACCATATTCATGGGTTCCTGGGAAAATCCGGATTTATTTCATCGTGTGGCAACTATTATCGCCTGTATGTCCATCGTAGTTACCGCCGTGTATATTTTACGCGCCATTGGCAAAACTGCTATGGGGCCATTAAAAGATGAATTTAAAAGCCTGGATGATGCTAAATGGAATGAAAAAGCAGCAGCAATTATTTTAGTTGCAGGCATACTTGCAATCGGCATAGCGCCATCATGGCTTAACGAACTGATAAGGCCAGCAAGCGAGATCATTATGGAAAAAATATCGGCTGTTAAATAAAATGAACTGAATGAATGATTTTTTTACATTACTGAAAGCTGAATTGCTGATTGCGGTCATCATATTTTTCCTGTTGTTTGTTAAGATAGGCAAAGGGATGAAGAACGACAGCCTGCTCATACTTATCCAATTTTTACTCCTTGCTAATTTTATCGCTGGTTTCTTCTTTAATCAGGAAGGGAGCGCTTTTGGAGATATGTATCATACCAATGCATTGATTGTTTTTGAAAAAAATATTTTAAATCTCGGTGTTTATCTTATTTCGTTATTGTTTGCCAGTTGGCTGAGAAAGCATGAGCATATGCCGGAATTTTTTATATTACTATTATCTGCGTTAATGGGAATG
Source organism: Ferruginibacter sp. (assembly GCA_031411955.1). Classification (GTDB taxonomy): domain Bacteria; phylum Bacteroidota; class Bacteroidia; order Chitinophagales; family Chitinophagaceae; genus Ferruginibacter. The sequence continues at coordinate 3,270 of JANOCC010000044.1, read as the reverse complement.
TTTTTCCTTATATCCAGTCAAAATATGTTGATGTTCTATTTGTCATTGGAACTGGCAACTATTCCGGTAGCTGCCATGGCAAATTTTGATCTGGACAAAAAGCTATCTTCCGAAGGCGCAATGAAAATGATACTTTCGTCTGCATTTTCTTCTGGAATTCTATTGTTTGGAATTTCACTGCTTTATGGAGCCACGGGAACATTGAGTTTTGCGGCAATTCCAGCCATGTTAGATGGAAGCGCGTTGGATATATTAATACTGGTATTTTTATTTTCCGGATTTGCTTTTAAATTATCCATAGTTCCATTTCATTTGTGGACGGCAGACGTATATGAAGGTTCTCCAGTGGCAGTTACAGCTTTCCTTTCTGTTATCTCCAAGGGAGCTGTTGCTTTTGTTTTTATTACAGCGTTATATAAGGTTTTCCAGCCGATGGAATTAGTGTGGTATAATTTGTTGATGATATCGTCTATTGCGAGTATGCTTATAGGTAACCTGTTTGCATTGCGCCAACAGAATATCAAGCGCTTCCTGGCTTTTTCTTCTATTGCCCAGGTTGGATTTATTTTAGTTGGTATCAGCAGCAATTCTACACAAGGAATTGCTTCGGTAGTATATTTTATATTGATATATATTTTTTCCAATCTTGCTGCGTTTGGAGTTGCTTCAGCTATCTACATGAATACAGGTAAAGAAAATATTAGTGACCTGAAGGGTTTTTATAAAACAAATCCTTTTTTAAGTTGGGTACTAGCGCTGGCTTTGTTTTCACTTGCGGGAATTCCGCCAACAGCCGGTTTCTTTGGAAAATTATTTCTGTTAACAGCGGGTGCATCTAAGGCAAATTATGGCTTCATAGGATTTGCGGCCTTGAATATGATTGTCTCGCTTTATTATTACCTGATTGTGGTTAGGGCAGTTTTTATGGATAAAAATGAAGATCCTATTGAGAAAGTAGCCATTCATCCTGCAACAAAATTAGGGTTAATCATTTGCAGTGCAGCGATCATTTTAGTAGGGTTATTAAGTTGGCTGTATGAACATATTCAGTCGTTAAGTTTATGATTAGTCAGCATTTATCCCTTTCAGTTACTAATGGTATTTATTGCCATAAAAAAATTGCTTGGTTCAAACATTTCAATTTGGTTCTCGATATTTATATAACGTAATTTTAATTTCCTAACACTAAACGATATCCATTGGCTATAAATAAAAATCATGAATTTGAAGAACTGGATGGCGTAAAATGCGGTATAGTGGAAAAGGCAGTATCTGTAGAAAGAGTCAGCTTCCTGAAAAGATTATTGGAATTTAACGGATTTACAGTTGTTGCAGTTCCATCACCCGCACCAAAGGCTGCCGCAGTTCCTAAGCCGGCTGAAGGAGAGGAAGTATCGGCAACGACAGCAGCTATTGAGTTGCCTGCAACATTTACGGTAGGTGTTACCGACTATACTTTCAACACGGTGAATGCAATTTTTGGACGACTGTTAAAAACACCCGATGGGCATTTTGTCACGTTGGCCTATTGGCAACAAAAGGAGATAGTAAGCCATGATGAGATTCCTTATTTTGGAATTAAGGCTGGATAAAATAAGCCTTTTGAAGAGCTGTATTAAATTTGATAATGACTATGAAGTCTAAAACAATGAATTTAACCACACAGGAAAAGGAGTTTTTTCAGAGAGTTCCACAGAGTAGATCTAACTGATCAAAAACTCTGTGAAACTCTATCGCTGACTCTTTTTACCTCTGTGGTAATTTTATTTATAATCTAAATTTAGACTTAGTTAGCCTGTATCACAAGTAGTTCACTTTATAAAACTATTGTTTTTATCAAGTGATTTTAATCGGTCGGGCTTTTACAAACTCAGGCTGGTAAAAAATTTCGCTTAGTATTACGTTACACAAATATTTTACAACTCCAACTGATAACTCTAAACAAAAAATCAACCTATTTTTTCTAATATTAATTTTTTAACATCAGCCAGCGCAATTCTTTCCTGGCGCATGTCATCTCTATAACGGATCGTAACAGTATTGTCTTCCTTTGTTTGGTGGTCGATGGTAACGCAGAAAGGGGTGCCAATGGCGTCCATTCTACGATAACGTTTACCAATTGCATCTTTCTCTTCATAAAAGCACATAAAACTTCCTTTACAATTATTCATTAATTCTTTTGCAATTTCAGGTAAACCATCTTTTTTTAGCAATGGCAAAATTGCGAGTTTGGTGGGAGCTATTTTGGCAGGGATTTTCAAAACAACGCGACTATCTTCCGTTCCATCTTCTTTTATCCATTTTTCATTAGCAAAGGCCAGGCTGATAACGGTAAGGAATAGCCTATCCAAGCCAACAGATGTTTCTACCACGTAAGGTGTGTAGTTGCCATAAGGTTTGCCATCTTCTTTTAAGTCGTTATCAAAATATTGTATCTTTTTTTTGCTGTAGGTAGCATGTTGGGTAAGATCAAAATCAGTACGACTATGAATGCCCTCCAGTTCCTTCCATCCAAAGGGGAAATCAAATTCTATGTCGAGCGCCATATCAGCATAGTGGGCAAGTTTTACGTGATCATGAAAACGGAGTTTTTCTGCAGGGATACCAATGCTTTCATGCCATTTCTTTCTTTCGTCTTTCCAGAAATTATACCATTCTTTTTGTGTACCCGGGCGCACGAAAAACTGCATTTCCATCTGTTCAAATTCCCTCATGCGAAAAATAAATTGCCTTGCAACAATTTCATTTCTGAAAGCTTTTCCCGTTTGTGCAATACCAAAAGGGATTTTCATCCTGCCGGTTTTTTGAACATTCAAAAAGTTTACAAAAATTCCCTGGGCTGTTTCAGGCCTCAGGTAAACGATATTTTCACCTTCCACTCCTGCCGCCACAGCACCAAATTCTGTGGAAAACATCAGGTTAAACTGGCGCACATCCGTCCAGTTGGAGGTTTTACTAACAGCGCATTTTATTTTGTTCTCTTCTATCAATGTTTTTAAACCTGCATAATCATCTTTTGCAATGAATTCTTGAAGTTTAAAGTTTAATTGTTCTGCCTGGTCCCTAAAATGAATATAATTTCCATATTCAGGATCATTTTGAACAAACGTTCCTAGAACCTGAGCAGTTTTTTCTGGAGTAAGCTGAGATGCTAAATAATAATATGCACCTCCCGCTATAAGTAGTATTGTTACAAATCCTATTAAAACCTTTTTTATGTCCCAATTTTCTTCGACAATATCCTCTTCTGACTCTTCCTCAACAATCTTT
>JANOCC010000043.1:0-55279 GCA_031411955.1 Ferruginibacter sp. | reverse complement strand
ATCGAAATTGGAGATGAGCCAATGCAATTTCACCAAAAATTTCCCGATATCATTGTTGCAGTAGGCGAGGAAAGATTGGTAGCAATCCCGCAGATATTACACCAGGTTCCTGAAACCCAGGTGATCATTTTGGACGATGCGTTTCAACACAGGTCGGTTAGAGCCGGGCTAAATCTATTGTTGACAGATTATACTAATTTATATACCCGCGACCTCATGTTGCCTTGTGGAGACCTGCGTGATACAAAGGCCAGCAGGCGCAGAGCCCATATCATCGTTGTTACCAAATGTAAAGCTAACCTATCATCGCAGGAACGTGACCTGATATTAAAAGAGATCGATCCCTTACCCCAACAGCGCGTTTATTTTACTGAGATCGTTTATTCGCAACCATATCATCTTTTCAATAAATCTTTTGCAGATATTAATCCTCATGAAGATATTTTATTGCTGTGTGGCATCGCCAATCCCAGGCCTTTAATGGAGTTTCTCACTGCACATGTACACGCTTATGACATGATCCGTTATGCTGACCATCATATATTTACAAGTGACGACCTGAAGGATATAAAAAATCAATTTGCAAAATTATCTTCTACAAAAAAGATAATCATTACAACAGAAAAAGATGCCGTAAGATTACAAAAATTTAAGGCAGAACTGGAAGACTTACCAATTTATGTACTACCAATCCAGCACCGCTTTTTATTTGATGACGCAGATAGTTTTAAAAGGCAGGTAACCAGCTTTGTTAGCTCTTTTAGCCGCCAAACTTAATTTAACATCCACAAAAAAAGCGTTTTAGGAATTAATTCGTACAAATGTTGGATATTGCAGCGCCGGAACCGGTTTATATAAATTTACCTGATGAAATATTTTGGCTGCCTTTTTATTCTTTTCTTATTCACCCTGCCCGGTTTTTGTCAGCAATTGATTGTTGTAAAAGGAACAGTTAAAGCTGCAGATGACAAATTGTTACGAGGTGCGTCAGTATTACTATATTACAAAGGAAGTAAAGATTCTCTAAAAACAGTTACCAACGAAACCGGGGCTTTCAGCTTTGCGAATGTGAAATCGAAACCGCTGGTGATTGTTGTAAGTTATATTGGCTATAACAGTTTTATTAACAGCTATGATATGACCAATGTTAGCGGAGAAAAAACGATCGAAAGCATACAGCTGACACCAGGAATTAATACCCTTGAAAATGTAACACTGGAATCGTCTAAAGTTCAGATAAAAGAAGATACTGTATCATTTTTAATAGACAGTACGATGTATCGTAAGAACGACAATGTGGAAGAACTGCTAAAAAAATTACCAGGTGTGCAGGTTGATAAATCCGGCACCGTTACCGCACAGGGCAAGGAAGTAACGAAAGTTAAAGTTAACGGCAAAGAGTTTTTTGGTGGAGACGTTAGAACTGCTACCCGTGAATTAAATGCCGACATGGTAGATAAAATTCAGGTGATAGATGATTACGGAGACCAGTCGGCTTTTACAGGAGTTAAGGAAGGCGATCCAACCAAGACGCTGAATATTCAATTAAAAAAGGACAAGAACAAAGGCTATTTCGGAAATCTAACAGCAGGAGCTGGTACTGATAATCGTTATGTAACATCAGTATCAGTAAATAAATTTAATAATGACCAGCAGCTATCTTTACTCGCAAATTGGAACAATACCAATGCCAGTTCATTTAATTTTGGAGCTATCGGTGGTAGTATGGGCAGTATGATAAGCAGTATGGCGAGGGGAATGGGAATTGGGCAGGGTGGTGGAGGAGTAGCCGCTACTCTAGGAAATTTTGGTATCAGCGATGGCATCGGAATTACAAAATCAATCGGGCTCAACTACCGGGATGAGTGGGGTAAAAAGATATCGGCGTATGGAAGTTATAGCTTTTCGAGGAAAGCTATCACAACCATTAAAAGCGTGAGCCAACAAAACTTTTTTCAGAATTTTAGCAATACCAATATCAGTAATTCGAACGACTACACAGTTACCGATAATCATCGCTTCTCCTTTAATATCGAGTACAAAATAGATTCCTTTAATTATGTAAAGTTTAATCCTACTATAAGTTACAGGCAAACTGCCAGCAGGTTTCAATCAGGAAATACGATATTTAACCAGGATACGAAAGTAAATGAGGGTGCTATCAGTGAATTTGCAACTTCAAAAGTGCCAAATTTAAGCGGCAGTTTACTTTTTAATCACCGATTTCATAAAAAAGGGAGAACACTATCCGTTAACATTAACGCAGGAAATTCAGTGACAGAAGGAACAGACGATTTTATAAACAACAACACATATTTTTTTGCCGGAAATAATTTTGATAGCCTTAGTCACCAATACATTCCACAAACAATAGAAAACAGTAATTATGGAATAAGGGTTTCTTATATTGAGCCATTGAGTAAAAAAAGAAACCTGGAATTTAATTACACCTATAATTATCAATACAGTTCAAACAACAGAAAAACCTACCTGGTAGATTCCGCGACAGATAGTAAAATATTTTCAGATAGCCTCAGCAGTATTTACAACAATATATATATCACCAACAGGTTCGGCATTAACTTTCGTACTACTGAAAAAAAATATAATTACACGATCGGCTTAGGCGTTCAGCCGGGAACTATTGAAAGTAATACGCAGTTAACCAAAAACAATTATCGCCAGCAGCTCGTAAATTTTTTCCCGGTTTTGCGGTTTGCATACAATTTTTCCAGAAGCCGTTCCTTTAATGTGAATTATAACGGATCAACTAACCAACCCGGATATACGCAGTTAAATCCCGTACCGGATATCTCGAATCCGCAAAATATCATCATAGGTAACCCTGATCTAAGGCCAGAGTTTACCAATACTTTCAGCACGCGTTACAACAATTTTGATTTCATCAGTGGCAATGTGTTTTTTGGAAATATCGCTGTTTCATTTACTAATGATAAGATCGTTAACAATACCAGACCATTAGGTATTCTGGGAGGGCAGGAAACCAGGTATCTCAATACAGATGGATTTTATACCGTTACGGCATTTTACAATATTTCGAGGCCTAAGCAAAACAGGAAATACGTTTTCAATTGGGGCGGGAATGTGATTTATAATAATAATGTTTCTTTTATTGAGAGTAAGAAAAATACCGGTAAAAACTGGATATTGGGCCAGCGATTATCGATGGATGTAAAAGTAAAAAAGTGGCTGGAAACCAATGCAGCTGTAAATTATACTTATAACAGTACCAAATATTCAGAGCAAAGATCCTCGCTTCAAAATTTAAATATAAATACCTGGAGCTTTTCCCACTCTTCCAGGATATTTTTTACAGAGGACTTTATATTCAGTTATGAGATTGACAAAACGATCAATAATGGTTATGCAGATAATATTAGTTTCAATCCTTTGATCATCAACGGCACGCTGGAAAAACAGTTCTTTAAAAAGAAAAATGTATCTGTGAAACTTCAGGCATTTGATATCCTGAATGACAACAGGGGCATTAGCCGAACGGTAACGGCGGCTTCAATTATCGATTCCCGGACAAACAGGCTTGCCCGTTATTTTATGATAAGTATAATTATGCGGCTAAATAAATTCAAGGGCCAACAGCAACAAGGGATGATGCCAGGCGGAGGCATGATGCCTCCCGGTGCGGTGCCGGGAGGCATGAGGCCATTTTAAAGCGATATCATTTTATTTAGCGATTGCGATCTTTACTTTTTTATTCTTTATTTTTTCGTCTTTTATAGATTCGATTACCTGTCCGATCTTTGATTTGCGAACAGCCACAAATGCGGAAAAATCTTTTACATCAATCAGGCCAATTTCATCTTTTTTCAGATGACCTTTATTGGAGAGGAAGCCAACGATATCAATTTTATTGATCTTATCTTTTTTACCGGCAGCAATAAATAACGTACTCCATTTTGGCTTATCTGGAATTGCAACCTGGTTTGGAAGTTCAAATACTTCGGCAACAGAGGTAATATATTCTGGTAACTTTTCTTCAGGTGAATAAATCACGTACACATTACCGGTAGCGTCCATCCTGGCTGTGCGGCCATTCCTATGCGTAAAGCTATCTTCAGTAAGAGGAAGATGGTAATGAACAATGCTGCGTATATTAGCTATATCCAATCCACGGCTTGCCAGGTCGGTCGTTACCAGGATGTTTGAACTGCTGTTCTTGAATTTACAGAGTGCAACTTCACGGTCTTGTTGTTCCATACCTCCATGGTAAAAAACATTTACAATTCCTTTTTCAGCAAGAAAATTGCTCGTTCTTTCAACAGCGTCGCGGTGGTTGCAAAATACGATGGTAGAGGTATCATTAAGGTAGCAAACAAGCGTGAATAGTGTTTCAAGTTTGTCATTTTCCGGACTGCGAACTGTTTTGATGGATAAGGCCTCCGGATTCTCTTTCGTATCATCCAGAAAACTAAGTGTGACGGCATCCTGCATTTTTGTGTACACAGGAATTTCCACAGCATTGGTAGCAGATGTGAGCATTCTTTTTTCCACCGCCGGCAAAGACCTTAGAATGAATTCCATTTCTTCCAGGAATCCCAGTTCAAGGATCTTGTCAAATTCATCCAGCACAAGGAATTTAATATATGAAAGATCGATCGTATTCCTTCTTATATGATCAGCCATACGGCCAGCAGTAGCAATGATGATGGCTGGCGGTTGCTTAAGATTATTTTCTTCAATTTCTCTTTTATGTCCGCCATAACAGGCCGTTACTTTAAAACCGGTCTGCATTTGCTTCAATACAGCTTCAATCTGCAGGGCAAGTTCCCGGGATGGAACCATGATAAGCGCCTGAACAAATTTCATATCCGGGTCTAAGGACCTGATCAATGGCATCAAAAATGCGAGTGTTTTACCGGAACCTGTTGCCGACAATAATATTAAGGAATCATTATTGTTTATAGCTTCCAGGGATTGCATTTGCATACTATTAAGCGATTTGATTCCTAATAGTTGTAATCTCTCTGCTTCAATTTTACTTATTTCATTCATTCCGCAAAAGTACTTTATATATGAACGGGTTTGAATTTTAAGTTTAAATGACTACTTACCAGCCTGTATTATTTTACAATTGCTCCTATAATTAATATTATGTTAAACAGTCGCACACGCCAAGGCTTCCCTTCCCACAATGTGATTTCTTTTTTCTTTTCCTGCGCTTCCCTCACGTTATAGATTACGTTGATAGATTGCGTAGATTGTGTAGGAGAATAACTTACAGATAGATGCAGGAACAACAAGCAAGTAAACCCTATGAATATCCTAATGATATTTGGGATGATGTTTTTATCAGTAAAGAGCCTGACAAATCCAAAGGACAGGATAATTATACCACCATACAAAAGCAAGAACGATCCAAAATATCCAAAGAAGCCAAAGTCGGTGTCAAGGATCCAAAAAAGAAATGGAAAAGAGTAAACAGAATTTCTTCTATTTATGCTTTCCCTATTATTGCTATTGCAATAAACGCTTGGCTGGCTTTGTATACCTATAAACTTTTTAATGAATCTCAAAATACTTCTCATACTGAATTACGAGCATATGTTGCTGAAACAATGTTGAAAATTGATACTATAGTGCTCAATTCTAAATCTAAAATTACGTTAGAATATTCTAACGTTGGTAAAACCCCTGCCTATTATTTCAGATCGGAAATGATTGTGATGATTGATTCTTTAAATAAAGAAGAACGTGTACTTAATGCCTGCAAATTAAAATTAGAAACTTTACTTAAAAAAGAATCAAGTTTTACTTTAGGGATAGATAGAAAAGATACAGACATGATGGTTACTAAACCATTAGATTCTGTATTATACTCAATACTATCTAATAAAATCGGTCAAATCTACGTTATTGGCAGGTGTGAATACATAGACTTTTTTGGGCAGAAACACTTTACAAATTTTTTTAGTAAGTATGAATCCGATATAAACAAATTTGTAGGCTGTAAAGATTACAACGATTCCAACTAAGTAAAAGGTGAACGTTTTTTCAAAACGTAGCGCTCCGCAGCTAAAAGAAAAAAGAAATCACATCGCCACGCTCAAACCCCTGCTGCCCTACGCAATCTGCTAAGCTGCAAGCGAAAAGTTGGGTAAACAAACTTAACTTTTCGCCCACCCCACAGGCTAACCTGAATAACATAATATAGCCTTATACTCAAACCGGTAGTGTTCTTTTTCATGTGCGCTAAGGCGCAAAAACCCATTCCCTTGTTGCGATTTTTACTTACGCTGACTCAAGTCTGTAGCGGTAAAAATCGCAACAAGGGAATGTTTGAACTACCGGTTAAGGATAAGGTAATTTTATGTTAAACAGGCGCACAGCCTACAACACAAAGGCTCGCCCTTTTCCTTTTTTTTCTCCCTACGCTTCCCTCACGTAATAGATTATATTAGTAGATTGTGTTATGAATGAAAATCAAATACCAGATTACTGGAACGGAAAGTATGCTAGAGAGTATTTTATAAATATTCAGGATCGTACAGTTGGAATACATAATGCTGGACTGCCTCAAGCATTTATGGATTTCGATGATAGCTACAAGACAGCATATAACGAAGTCTATAAGGAAATTTTCCCGCACGCTATTGATAAAAATAAATTTATAGAAAAGTTACATTTATTATTAAGTGAAAATAAAATTGTGGGAGTAATACCGGAGAATGTCAAATTAGAAAGCAAACTTATTGAATATCTAGAATGGCAAATGTCTTTGATAAATCAAATTCTTGAGAAGGTTAACAACCTGAAATTTGAATTTCAAAAGCAACAGTAAAAGTCTTTATTTTTTCGCCTTCCTTCGTTATTGTATAATCCCATTTAGCTGGGTCTTTAGGATTAAGGAAGTAGAATATATCGGCTGATTCAGTAATCTTGTTATCGTGTCGATATTTGTTTAGATAAATTTTAAAGCCTTCAATGGTGCACTCACCCTTATCCTTTAAGATAACGGCGTCACCAATGTTAAACTTATTGTCTACTTCAAAAGTCAAAAAATATAATTTGTCGCTAAGGTATGCGACAAATGTCATAATATCAAAAATAATTAAGGGCAGCTTCGCTACCCTTTTATAAACTCTGCCCGTGCCCAATCTTGCGAAGGTCGTTACAAAGCTATCCGGTATTGCCTCCCAACGCTAAAGGGCACGGGCACCTCAGTATTAATTTCGTTTTTCCAAAACGATAACGCTCCGCTATCACAAGAAAAAAAAAGAAAACACATCCAACGCAACCTGCTCCACTGCAAGCGAAAAGTTGGGTAAACAAACTTAACTTTTCGCCCTGCCCACAGGCTAACCTGCCCTAACATAATATAGCCTTATACTCAAACCGGTAGTACTCTTTTTCATGTGCGCTAAGGCGCAAAACTCATTCCCTTACTTGCGATTTTTACTTACGCTCACTCAAGTCTGTAGCAGTAAAAATCGCAAGTAAGGGAATGTTTGCACTACCGGTTAAGGATAAGGTAATTTTATGTTAAACAGGCGCACAGGGCTACCCACAGCCAAAGACCTCTTTTGTTTTATTTCTTTTCCACGCCACCCTTAACCACGAATTATGGGCAGATTACAAAATGTGTTAAATCAGTTTTCATTTTTATTAACAATCATACTATTCACCTAATCATATCCTGCAAACTTTGCACTTCTCTTATTAGTCATATTCCCAGAAATAAAAAGCAAAACCTTAACATTTGCGGCGAACTAAAAACTGTCTTTTTTACGTTAGTACTACCCGTGAAAGGGTTTATGATTAATTGCACTATTATTTCCCTGGAAACATTTTTGAAGAAAGCCCCGTCCGGGCTTTTTTCATTTTCCCAGTTTTAAGGAATATTAACAAGTTTTTTTGCTGTAATGGCATATAAATTGAAAACTATCTCCTGCTGCTGCTTAAATTTGATTTCCCCTATCAAAGCAATACAAATTAAGATGCCCTTTACCGGGCATTTTTATTGTTACAAACCGCTTCGTATTAACAGATGATAATCCATTTTTATCCCCGGCTATTGAGTTTCAGTTTTTTATTACATCTATCACTAACGGTTATTGCTATCAGTTTAAATGCTAACAAGCAAGCCACTGTTGGTTTTTATAAAATTTAATTATACCTTTATCTTCTGAACCACTACCAACTGATACTTTTTTTTAGAATTTAACGTTGTTTAAATTAAAACCTCTGAATCATGAAACAAGTTATTGTAAGTTTCCCTCCTGCGTCAAATATCCGTCGCAATTACGTTATCGAATTGGTTAACAATACCTTAGAGAGCATCAAAAAAGACGTTCTGGGATGGAATGGTTTCGTGGATCTTAGGGAAACCGGGGCAGGAAGTTATTCACTTATTGCTAAATGCGACAATGATGATCTTAGGCAAAAAATGCAGGATTTGCTCAATGAAGCCGCTGTCCTGTTACAGGCTGCTTAATTTTTCCGTTTTTATTTTCATGATGTAAGCTGTTCAGGGAAAGAGTTAAGCTCTACAATACATACTTACAATATTCACACACTTCGTTGTAAATCAGCGCACTATACCGAATTTAACGATATTTATATTTTAGATTTGATAATATAAGCTGGTCTGGCCGATGTTTCTTTGCCCGCCAGGTACACGCTAAATTGTTAAGGATGCCTGAAAAAAATGAATGCCTTATAAAATAAATGCATATGTTTATAAGATTATTTGTAAATTTCACAAAAATCACCTTACCATGAAATCTTTAAAGTACACTTTTACCAAGGGTCCTTTAATGGGGCCAGTGCCAGCAATTAAATTTGAAGGAAATTATTTATCTTCTTTTAAGACGAAAATAGAAAAACAACTTGGCAGATTTTTAGCAAAGATTATTGAGGACGAAGCGGAAATCGAACTAACGGTGTCGCCTGATGGCAAACAAATACTTTATTGGAAAGTAGCTAACTGGAACGCTGAGGGTTACGATAAGCTGATCACACTTAATGTAATTTAAATTATAGAAAACATATTAAAATGGCCACTGCTGACAGTGGCCATTTTTAATTCATAAGTTAAACTATCCCTTCATTAATTCTTTTCCTCATCTGCTGCATCCATATTTTCTTCTCCAGGTTCTTCTTTATTTTCGCCAGGCATTACGCTAGTATCATTTAAACCTTCAACAACCGTATCTTCCACGATCACGCCTTCCAGTTCTTCTTCCTTTTCGTCCAGTTGTGTAATGGCAGCAATTTCATCTCCTTCGTCTACACGTATTAGTTTAACACCCTGGGTTGCCCGCCCCTGTTCACTGATCTGGTTTACAGCCATACGGATGGTTACGCCGGATACGCAGGTGATCATTAGATCTTCCTTCTCGGTAACATCCAGTAACCCAACCAACCCACCGGTTTTAGCCGTTACATTAATAGTTTTAACACCTTTCCCACCCCTGTTTGTAATTCGATAGTTTGCTTCGCCAGTTTCAGGATCATCCAGGAAAGTTCGTTTTCCATACCCTTTCTCACTTACCACTAACACTGTTTTGGATTTATCTTCCTTATTCACACAGATCATACCTACTACTTCATCCGTCTGAACATCAAGATCTATACCGCTAACTCCTGTAGCGCCACGGCCTGTTGGCCTTACTTTGCTTTCGGGGAAACGGATCGCCCTGCCGCTCTTAATGGCCATCATTACCTCACAATTCCCATCTGTTAACCTTGCCGCCAATAACTGGTCTCCGTCAACTATATTAATAGCATTGATTCCATTCTGCCTTGGACGGCTAAAATCTTTCAGGTATGTTTTCTTAATAGTTCCCTGTTTAGTACAAAGGATGATAAAATGATTATTTACATATTCTTCATCATCAAAATTCTTTACATCAATGATAGCACGCACTTTATCGTCTGCAGGAATCTGAATTACATTTTGCAACGCACGGCCTTTACTTGTGCGGTCGCCTTCAGGTATCTGGTAAACCTTAAGCCAGAAACATTTTCCTTTTTCAGTGAAAAATAAAAGTGTATGATGGGTAGATGCTACAAAAAGATGTTCGATATAATCTTCCTGCCTGGTACTGCTGCCCTTTGCTCCTCTTCCTCCCCTGCGTTGCTGGCGATATTCTGTGGCTGAAGTTCTTTTTATGTAACCAAGGTGTGAAATTGTTACTACTACATCCTCTTCTTCTATCAGATCCAGCATATTGATCTCATCGTCTGCATAAACGATCTCAGATTTACGCTCGTCGCCGAATTTTGCTTTTACTTCCAGTAATTCAGTTTTGATGATATCGAATCGCATTCCTTCATTAGCCAGGATCTCTTTCAATCTTTCGATCAGCTTCATAATTTCAGCATGCTCTTCCCTGATCTTGTCGATCTCCATTCCGGTTAAACGTTGCAAACGAAGTTCTAATACTGCTTTCGCCTGTATTTCAGTCATTCCGAAATTGCTGATCAAACCTTCCTGTGCGATATTTGGCGTGGAGCTTTCCCTGATCAGTTTTATCACTGCATCCAGGTTATCAAGCGCTATAATATAACCTTCAAGGATATGCGCTCTTTCTTCTGCCTTGCGTAATTCATACTTCGTGCGGCGAACTACCACTTCATGCCTGAATTCGATGAACTCGGAGATCAGGTCTTTTACGTTCAGTATACGTGGCCTGCCCTTTACCAACGCAACGTTATTAATACCGAAAGATGTTTGCAGCTCAGAATTCTTATACAACTGGTTGATAATAATCTGTGCTACGGCATCTTTCTTAAGTTCAATTACTATCCTTGTACCTTCTTTATTATTACTTTCATTATTTACATCGCTGATACCTTCAATTACCTTATCGTTTATGAGTTCACCGATTTTTTGGGTAAGCGTATCCCGGTTTACCTGGTATGGTACTTCGGTGATAATGATCTTATCTCTTCCCCTGGCATCGGTTTCAACGGTGGTTTTTCCTCTCAGCACTACCCTGCCGCGACCGGTAAGTAAAGCTGCCTTCACACCTTCGTAACCATAGATAGTACCACCCGTTGGAAAGTCAGGGGCTTTCACATACTTGATAAGTTCTTCTATTTCGATGTCTTTATTGTCAATGTAGGCTATACATCCGTCTACAACTTCTCCCAGGTTGTGCGGCATCATATTAGTTGCCATACCAACTGCGATACCACTACTTCCGTTCACCAACAATTGTGGAACGCGGGTAGGCAGCACCGTTGGTTCTTTAAGGGAATCATCGAAGTTGAGCTGATAGTCTACCGTATCTTTGTCGATATCTTCTATCATTGCCTCTGCAAATTTCTCCATGCGCACCTCTGTATAACGCATAGCTGCCGGCGGATCTCCATCCTGGCTACCAAAGTTTCCCTGGCCGTCGATTAACGTATAACGCATTGCCCAATCCTGCGCCATACGAACCATGGTAAAGTAAATTGACGAATCACCATGTGGATGATATTTACCCATTACTTCTCCCACAATACGGGCAGATTTTTTATACGGTCTGTTGCTGTAATTTGCCAGCTCTATCATTCCGAAAAGTACCCTTCGGTGAACAGGCTTAAAACCGTCACGAACATCAGGAAGTGCCCGTCCAACAATTACACTCATAGAGTAATCGATGTAAGAAGTCTTCATCTGTTCTTCAATATTTACAGGTATTATTTTGCCCCTGTTGTTGAGGTTTCCTTCGTTGTTTATCTCGTTATTTTCCATATATTTTTCTAGTGGGCGAAAGTACCGATTTTTATCCGTTTTCCGGCTTCAAAATGAAGCATTTTAAGCTAATATTGTACACATTTTTTCCTAATATGTGGAGAACAGCGTTTTTAACTGATAAGCGTTATTTATTGCTGCAGCTTTTTAACTAAAAAACAGCCTCTACAAAGGATTACATAGAAATTCAGGAGCTGAAAAACGATGGGTTTATATACAGGATTATAAAATCTTAGGAGCACAGAATCCTGTAATTACAATTGGATTTGATAACTTGCCGCAAAACATACTTTAGATTGAAGACAATATTATTATTTGGAGCCGGAAAATCAGCGTCGGTTTTGATAAGCTACCTGATAGAAGAGGCGGAGCGGAACGGGTGGAAATTCATCGTTGCAGATGCAGTTTTAAAAACGATTCTTGAAAAGACAAATAATTCCCGTTTTGCTGAAGCAGTACAATTGGATATTAATAATGATAATGAACGCGCTGCCTTAATTGAGCGGAGCCATGTAGTAATATCCATGATGCCCCCTGCCCTACATTTCCTGGTTGCAAAAGATTGCGTTGAATACCGAAAGCACCTGCTTACAGCCTCGTACCTGGATCCACAAATAAAGAGCTTACAGGATGAAATCAATCACCGTAAACTTTTTTTCTTATGTGAAATGGGTCTTGATCCCGGTATTGACCATATGAGCGCAATGCAACTCCTTGATAAAATTAAAGATGCTTCCGGCGTTGTTAACACATTTAAAAGCCATTGTGGTGGATTGGTTGCCCCTGAAAGCGACAACAACCCATGGCATTACAAAATAAGTTGGAATCCCCGTAACGTGGTATTAGCCGGCAAGGCAGGAGCAATTTACAAAATGGACGGAAAGGAAGTGGAGGAAAAGTATGAAGAGCTGTTTAAAGCCGACAGACTGGTAGCTACCGGTAACGAAGAGGTGCCCGTACTGGGATATTATCCTAACAGGAACAGCCTGCCATATATTGATCTGTATAAATTACAACAGGCTCACACTTTTGTGCGAACTACGCTGAGGTACCAGGATTTTATGCATGGCTGGAAAAATATCATTGAACTTAAATTAACTGATGAAACGCCGCAATACAATACTGATGGAAGAACGCTGCAGGAAGTTTTCAGGGAACACCTGGAAAAGAATGGTTTTGGCGAATGGCTGGAACTCAATCTGTCTGAACGGTTAGCCGAAACAAAACATCTTTTGGAAAACCTAATAAACATTGCTGAAGCAGAAGAAAAAGCAGCGGAAACCGGTGAAGCAATACCAGGTAGCTTTATGTTGGTAAACGAATCGGGTGATCTGAAAGATATTGACGTAGAAAAAATAAAAAATAATGCTGCGGCAGAAATGGCTACCAAGATGCATGAAGCCAACCTGATTATGAAACAATTATTTTTTCTTGGGCTGGATGACAATGAAACAATGATCAACAAAGGCTTATGCAGCGCTGCCGATGTATTGCAGTTTGCACTGGAGAAGAAACTGGCGCTTGTTCCGGGAGATAAAGACCTGATTGTAATGCTGCACGAAATTGAATACATCATTGATAATGAAAAACATGCTATAACGAGTTCTTTGTTCGTTAAAGGTGAAGATCACATCCATACTGCCATGGCTAAAACAGTAGGTTTACCTTTGGGGATTGCGGCTAAACTGATTCTTGATGGAACACTAAACATGACCGGCCTTCATATTCCAATCAATAAAGAAATATATGAGCCTGTATTAGATGAACTGAAAAAATTCGGCATTAGTTTTATAGAAAAAAGTGTGGCCCTTTAACAACGTTGGTTGTGCATTATACATTAAAGCATGGCCAGCAATTCTTTAATCCCCTCTGTTGCCGGCTTTTCAATTAATATTGTGTCTGGAATGTTTCCTATGGGAGGTATTTTTTTATCGATAATAAATTTAGGAGTATTCAATGGAACATAGTGGATAAGGGAAGCTGCCGGATAAACCTGCAGGGATGTTCCAATTAGAACAAAAATATCAGCATCTGTCATTATACCAGCGGCAGTTTCCATCATCGGCACGGGTTCTTCAAACCAAACAATATGTGGCCTTAATTGTGCGCCATCGCTTGCCAGCGAACCTAAAATTATATCATCGCGAATCTCAGAAACCAGGTATTCGTTTTTGCTGCTGCGCATCTTAAATATTTCGCCGTGCAGGTGGTAAACTTTTGTAGAGCCTGCTCTCTCATGAAGATCATCAATATTTTGCGTTACGATGGTAACATCGAATTTCTCTTCGAGCGCCGCTAAACCAAGGTGTGCTCCATTAGGCTCAGCCGCTGCAACTTCTTTCCTTCGCATATTATAGAAATCCAATACCAACTCCGGGTTTTTCTTAAAGGCACGCGGTGTAGCAACATCTTCAATATTGTAACCCATCCAAAGGCCATCAGCATCCCGGAATGTTTTGAGTCCGCTTTCTGCTGATATTCCCGCACCGGTTAACACCACAATATGTTTTCTATGTTCCATTGCCCTATTTTTATTCAAAGATAGATCATGAACTACATAACCGGGATGCTGAAAATGACTATGGGTATATGCTTACTATTTATTGGAGGCGGGCGAAAGATATTTTGTTGACCTGGCTTTTCTCCAGATGATAATGGATACCGAGATCAGAATGATCAAAGGCCATACCGACATTAATCCTACAAACAGATCTGCTATCCAGATACCACCGGTTTTGAAAGCGTTTGCAACCCTGGTAAAAAAAGAAGGCTTTTCGTCGGTTGGCGGTTTATAACCGGTAGTATTTTGGTAGAATGAAAGATTGATGGTGCTTAAAGCAGCTTGCTTCGCAAGATAGTTTACCTGCCCTGTTGCAGCTTCTATTTCTTCCTGGATACTATTTACTTCCCGCTGCACTTCCAGTACTTCCTTTATGTTCTTAGACTGTCTTAAAAACTCCAGATATTTTAACCGCATTTCCTTTTTTGCTTCCAGCCTCGATTTTGTATCAACGATCTTTGAAGATACATCATCGGTATTTATTTTTCGTTCTATTACTTTGGAATCCGCTCCAGGCAATTCATTCATCATCGTTTCAAACTGATACACCGGTACTTTAATTGTAAGGCTGCTTTCATTTTTTTCGGCCGTGAGGTTTTGATCTTCCTGTGCTATGTATCCACCCAGCTGTTTAACTGTTGCATAAACAACCTGGCTATATTTGCTAAAATCTTTTACTTCCAGTTTCAACGAGGCAGTCTTTATTATTTTAGAATCCCAATCATTATTTGCAGCATTGCGTACTGGCATTTTTGTGGTAACTGAGTCACTGTTTTGAGGAGGTTGGGTATTAACCGGTATCTGCCGGCTACCGTCACTCGTTTCTACATCCGTTGTAGTTGAATGTTCTTCAGTGGGAAGAACTGTTACATCGGATACTGAAAGCTTGTGATCAGGTCTGTTACAAGAGCAAATAATAATTACACACAGCAAGACTGATATGCTTAATAATTTTTTCATACAGTGGGTTTTATAAATGAGTAGATGCGCATTTATACATATTTCATAAAATATGTAACCACTATAGTTTGTTAATTGAAAGCCAATGCTAAATAGCTGCAATAATATTTAAGAAGCTGTTTTGATAATGCAATCCCGAATGATATTAAAAAAAGGAGTGAAATAAATTTTACCTATTTGCCTTCGCCTGCCAGTTCCATGATCACTTTCCATTCATCGTCTTTTACAGTTTGAACAGATAGGCGACCAAGCCTTACAAGATCCATTTTTTCTAATCGCTTATCAGATTTTACCTGTTGTAATGTAACAGGCTTTTTTAATTGTTTACTTGCTTTCAGATCTACTACAACCCAAGCTTCAAGATCGGTAGTAGGGTCCTGGTAAAATTCTTTGGCAACCTTAGCAATACCAACAATTTCTACCCCTTCGTTACTGTGGTAAAACAGCACTTCATCACCTTTCTTCATTTCCTTTAGGTTATTACGAGCGGCATAGTTACGCACTCCATCCCATGTAGCCTTTTTATCTTTTTGCAGTTGTTGCCAGCTATATTTAAAAGGTTCGGATTTTACAAGCCAATAAGCCATGATATTTGGTAGATTTATTTATTGTAAATATCATTAAATATCTGATAGCTTGAAAAAATAACATGCCGTTTACTACAAAAAAATAGCCTGGCAATTATACCAGGCTATCTATAACTAAAAATATACTTTCTTATTGGGCTGTTGCGGGAACAACTGTCTCCACTTTCTTCGGGTCTTCATTCATTCCTTTTTCAATTTCACTTTTCACGCTGTCTTTTGCATCTTTAAATTCCCTTACACCTCTGCCAATTCCTTTCATCAGATCGGGAATTTTTTTTCCACCAAAAAATAATAGGACTACCAGGAGAATCAATATCCATTCTGAGCCACCAGGCATAGAAAGTAATAATGTTGTGAGCGGAGTTGTTTGTAACATAAAAAATATTTAAGGTTAAAAATTTGATTTATTTTATTGATAGGGGTTTTAAGAGATACGCTTTTTTACTTCTACCAGATTTATTGAAGTAAAGATAAATCTGTTATTGTTGCTAACGGTTAATTATTTTCAGTTTGCAGCCTGTTCTTTTCTACTTTTTTTGCCAGTATAATGCTAATCTCATACAATAACATCAAGGGAATAGTTACAATTGCCTGGCTCGTCCAATCCGGTGAAGGAGTTATCACAGCAGCGAGTATAAGAATGATCACATAGGCATATTTTCTATATTGTTTTAGAAGGCCTGCATTCAATATGCCTAATTTAGTTAACACGTAGGCAATCACCGGCAACTCAAAGCCCACAGCACATCCTAAAATAATACTGGTAAGGGTGTCAATATAGTCGTCCAGGGTTGGGAGGTAAACATAGGCACCCATTGTTCCAAGTTTATAGTTTCCGAGGAAATTGAAAGTAAAGGGCGCTAATAAAAAATAACCAAACGCTGCGCCAGTAAAAAAACAAAGCGAAACCCAACCTAAACTTGAGGTAACTTTCTTAGCTTCTTTTGTTGTAAGTGCCGGTTTAATAAATCTCCACAGTTCCCAAAAAAGATAGGGAAAAGAAAGTATCAATCCTGCTGTTAAGGAAATGGTTATTGCCGACGAAAACGGCCCACTAACGGTATTGCCTACAAGTTTTATATCTACCGGGGGCATACACAATGCATCGCCGAGATGTAATTTGTGGCCCATGTTGCATAGTGCCGTATAAGAGATAAAGTCTTTCCGCGCCGGAGCGTACACTATGTTATCAAAGATCCAGTCTACAAAAACAAACATCGTTACCGCACAAGCCAACACTACTGCTGCAGCCCTTACCAGGTGCCATCGCAGTGCTTCCAGGTGATCCATAAAACTCATGGCCTCAACCGGCACAATGGAAGTTTGTTTAAAAATGGATCTTTTTGCAACTATATTTTGCATGTTGTATCATTAAGGTTAAAGAAATGGCTATGCAGATTAAGCATAGCCATCAAAAAAAAGTAACTGTTGGTATTATGCGAAGAATGGTGCAACAATGGCCAATACCTGTGTATCGGTAAGAAATTCATCAAAAGCTTCAGAAGCCGCTTCCGGAGTAAAGGTTGCTCCACCAACTGTTAATATATTAACGCCAGCCTGTGTGGTAACTTCTTCTCCATTGTAACTTGCCTGAACAGCGGATGTGCCGATGTTGCTTTGATTTAATGTGATCCATGGTTTGATGGTACCTACATATAAAGCATTGGAAGGATCTGCTGCCTGCCTTGCTCTTCTCATCGACCTAACGTGAGCAGCATGCCTTGCTTCTACAGAGTGAATCTGTAAAGCGGCGGTTAGTACATCATTATTTGGGATCAGATTTCCTGCTTGTCCTTTATAAGCTCTAACACCGGTGTCTTCAAAGGTTTGTGCAACGGCCAGGAATACATCATAGTCAGAAAATACGGTCGGAAAAGCTCCGTTTGCGGTAAAGTCAAAATCCGCTGCGGTAAATGAAACGGGAGTTCCGCCTGCACCTGTTATTGCAGCTCTTAAAAAAGCTACGTGAGCAACTTCGTCATTGCGGATCTTTGTAAGTGCCGCAACTGCCGGAGTTCCTGCAGGTATTAAGCCAGCCGCTGCTACACCGGCTTTATAAAATTCTGATTCAAGATACTCGAGTGTTAAGGCAAAATTCAACACATCTGTGATAGCATCAGTAGGTGCACCATATGCTTTTTTGAACATTGTTCCTAATGCAAACGGCAACGAAGCCAATGCAACTTTACCTGAGAAGCGGCTAAAATCTTTCATAACCTTTCTCCTATCGCTAACTTTTTCGAAAACTTCCGGATCATTTTTTTCAATTTCCGAAATTATATTTTGTAAATTCATACATATTAAATTTAAGAGGTTGGTAAATTACTTGCATTGATTTGAGTAACGATATAGGTATCTGCGATTGCTAATACCTGAGCTGGCGTTCTTGCTCCGTCTAAACCATTTGCATCAGTAGTATCTGCAAAAGTTCCATTAGAAATAAAATCTGCGATTGCTGCCGCATGGCGCGCTTCCACTGAAACTATTTGTCCGGCGATAACGAGGTAAGCTGGCGTTACAATTAATTTACCAGCACCATTGTAGGCAGTTACACCAAGATCTTCAAATGCTTTGGCTGCTCCAAGTACACTTGTTCTGTTACCAAAATCAATTGAACTGAAATCAACTTCAAGATCAACAATGGGTGTTGCGCCTGCGCCGCTGATGGCAGCCTTAAAGAAATTTCTGTGTGCAACTTCATGATCGCGGATATCAGTAAGATAAGCCTGCTCCGTTGCTGTGATACCTGAATAGAAAGAACTTGTTACTCTTAGGTAAAAAGCCGCTTCTAATTGTTCCAGCGCATAAGCGTAGTTTAAGATACCTACATCTCCGCTACCAAGATCAACCCCGCCGTTGTTTGGTGCAGGATCATCTTTTTTACATGAGGAAACTACCGCTGCTGTTGCAAGGATTGCAGATCCGGCTCCAATGTATCCGAGGAATTTCCTTCGGGAAACCGGTTGAATGCGGCTTTCATTCAATTGCTCAACCGGATTTTCGGATGATTTTTTTGTTAGCATAATGATGAATTTTTTTTAAAAATGATTGTTAAAGGATTCAAGTCCTGTTTGATGTACGATAGATTGAATGCTCTGGTTTTTTTGTTAAACAATTCGAGGATGTATTGGGAGTGAGGTTGTTTTTTGTAAAAATATTCTTGTAGATATAGTGCAATGGTACCCGCAGATTGAAGATGATAAAGGGCACGGAGATTAAAGGGGATGGTTTTGTTGTTGTTTTGTGGGGTTATTTATTTTGTTACTGTGGTTCATAGTTGCCCGCAGATTGAAGATGATGGAGGGCACGCAGATGGAAGGGGATGTTTTTTGTTGTTAGAAGGTTTTATTTGTTTATTTGATGTTGTAGGGTTCACGCAGATTTAACGGGTTGAGGACACGCAGATGAAAGGTGATTTTTGTTTGTTGGAGAAGGGATATTGGTTTATTCAATGTGGTTGGGGGTTCCCGCAGATCAACGGGATGGAGGGCACGCAGATGAAAGGGGATTTTTCTTTGTTGTTAGAAGGTTTTATTTGTTTATTTGATGTTGTAGGGTTCACGCAGATTTAAGGGGTTGAGGACACGCAGATGAAAGGTGATTTTTGTTTGTTGTTAGAAGGGATATTGGTTTATTCAATGTGGTTGGGGGTTCCGGCAGATCTAAGGGGATGGAGGGCACGCAGATGAAAGGGGATTTTTCTTTGTAGTTAGAAGGTTTTATTTGTTTATTTGATATTGTAGGGTTCCCGCCGATTTAAGGGGATTGAGGACACGCAGATAGAAGTTGATTTTTGTTTGTAGTTAGATGGGTCATACCCAGCCGCTGGCCAAAACATCGGCTATGTGCATTGTTTTTAGGGGAAGTTCATTTTTAGTTATGTAGCCTTGCAATTGCATGAGGCAACTGAGATCGGTAGAGATTATATATTCAGCACCGGTTGCGAGCGCATTCCTGGTTTTTTGATCGGCCATGCCGATTGAGATGGACTCAAACTTAACAGAAAAAGTACCCCCGAATCCGCAGCAGGTTTCATTATCATTCATTTCTATCAGTTCCAGCCCTTTTACAAAACTCAATAATTTTCGTGGACCTTCTTTAATTTTGCATTCTCTTAATGCAGCGCAACTATCATGATAGGTAGCTTTCACATTTAGTTCTGCTCCATAATTTTCGATTTTCAATACTTCAGTAAGAAATGCTGTGAACTCGAATATGCGATCACCCAATTGTTTAACAGAATTGATTGATGTTGAATTCTCAAATAATGCAGGATAATAATTTTTCACGAACCCAACACAGCTTGCGCTTGGGGCAACAACATAGTCAACACCGTCGAAATCTGCAATAAATTTCTTGGCAACGGCTCTTGATTCATCCCAGAAACCCGCATTAAATGCAGGCTGGCCACAGCATGTTTGATTGGTGTTATACAGCACTTCACATCCTGCTTTCTCCAATACTTTTATCATATTGAAAGCTGTTTGAGGATACAACTGATCTACAAAACAAGGTATAAATAATTGTACTCTCATAAATTAAATCCTGCAAACATTGAATTATCTACTGCCAGTAAATGAAAAGTTTTATGTGTTATAACATTCTTATTCAAGTAATGTTCTCCAACCCTGAACTAAATTCATCCTGTTTATAAAGGTAAACAGACTTAGAACTTTTTGACCAGAAGTTGTTATATCAAATATGAGTGATCATAGCCTGACCATGATAATTTTATAAATAGGCTTCTCCGGTTATTTTAAATTATTTTGTTTAAAAGACTGATTGATGGCGATCATCTTTATTGCTGTTGCTGCAGCTTCTTTACCTTTATGACCATGCTTTCCTCCTGTTCTTTCGTCTGCCTGTAACTGGTTGTCTACAGTAAGTATTCCAAATATAGTTGGTACCGGAAGAGATAAATTTAACTGTGTGATACCGTCTGTTACTCCATTACATACATAATCAAAATGTGGTGTATCGCCTCTGAGCACACAACCCAATGCGATAAATGCATGGGGCTTATCGTCTTTATACTTATGATTATCCCAAAAACTTTTTATAGCAAACGGGATCTCAAATGCGCCGGGCACATTTACAGAGGTAAAACATACGTTATTCTCTTTCAGCACTTCAATACAACCCTTCTCCAAAAGGTCTATTATTGCTGCATTCCATTCTGTGCGAACTATAACAACACAGGCATCCTTTGTTAACTGGATGCCTGATGTACTAATAAGGTTAGATGAACTTAATGCCATATCATATAAATATTATTCATCAAAAATCAATTGTCAGTAAAATCGCCTAAGCTTGCCAGCTGCTTATCTACTTCTCCATTAGATACAACGGTGCTTGTTGGATATTTATCTTTAAGTTTTTTATATAATTCAATGGCATCTTTTGATTTCCCGGTTGCCTGGGCGTATGAGGCTGCCATCATTAATGCATCGGGAGTAATAGATTCGTCTTTTTCATTTACAGATGCCGCTTTTTTATAAAAAGACAAGGCATCATCTGTACTTTTCTTTTCAGCATAAGCATGGCCAATCATCAGGTAAGCTTTACTCTGCACCTGATCGGCACCGTTACCATCAAATTCTTTCAGGTATTTTATTGCTTTATCAAATTCGCCGATATGCAAATAACTTGCCCCTACCATGTATTTTGCACGGTTACCCGCTTTAGTACCACCATAATTGCTGATGACTTTAAGAAGGCCTGTGATATTTTTTCCTTCAACTGTTCCCCCGTTTAATGCAATATTCACAGAATCTTTTGTAAAATTCCCTGTGGTCATTTTATCAAATATCGCTTCAGCCGGGAAGATCGTTTCGTTTGCAGTTTTTTCCTTTGGCAGCTTGATAAAATTCTGGTAAGCATAAAAACCACCTATTAACAGGATTATTGCTGATCCCACGTAAATAATCGGTTTACTGTATCTATCCCAAAAGCCTTTTGCTTTAACGATCGCATCATTTGTTTCGGGTGTTGCTGTTGCTGTTGTAACTGGAGTACCTTTAATTTCTGCCATTTTATAAATGTTGATAAGAAGTGGTTAGTTATGATTGATGAATTAGTCGGTAATAAAAGGGTAATCTTCCTGGATGTAAACATCTTTAAGTAATTCGTTATCATCCGGCCATGGGCTTTCTTCTGCAAAAGTTACACTTTCTTCCACTTCGGCCTTCACTCTTTCGTTGATGGCTTCAATATCTGCCTCAGGAACTTTAAACTGGTCCTGCAGAACTTTTAATACCTGTTCAATCGGATCTTTTTGTTTGTAATCTTCCAGTTCTTCTTTGGTGCGGTATTTCTGAGGATCACTCATACTATGCCCTTTGTACCGGTAGGTTTTAATTTCCAGTAAAGTGGGTCCACCTTTTTCCCTTGCCCTGTTTGCGGCACGTAATATAGCATTGTGCACTGCTTCCGGGCTCATGCCATCTACTACATCAGCAGGCATTTCATATGCGTCGGCTATTTTATAAATATCCAGCGTTTTACTGGTTCTGGCCACAGAAGTACCCATGGCATAGTGGTTATTCTCACAAATGAATACAACTGGAAGATCCCACAGCATTGCCATATTGAATGTTTCGTGCAACATTCCCTGGCGGGCAGCCCCGTCTCCAAAAAAACAAAGCACTACATTTTTTGTACCACGGTATCGCTCGGCAAAAGCAAGACCAGCACCCGTGCCAATTTGTGCTCCAACTATTCCATGTCCGCCGAAAAAATTCTCTTTCACACCGAAAAAGTGCATACTTCCGCCCTTTCCTTTACTGCAACCTGTAGCTTTACCGTACAATTCTGCCATACAAGCCTTTGCAGATATACCTTTAGCTATTGCCAATGCATGATCGCGGTAAGCTGTGATAAATTTATCATCCGGATTTGTTGCCGTCATACAACCAGCAGCCACAGCTTCCTGTCCAATGTATAAGTGACAAAATCCCCTGATCTTCTGCATACCATACAATTGACCTGTTTTTTCTTCAAAACGGCGCAGAAGCAGCATTAGTTCGTACCAATAGAGGTAAGTTTCCTTAGAAAACTTTGTTGCCAATAGTGTAAATTTTAGGCGGCAAAGATAAGGGAGAAATGATATAAAATCTCAAGCATGGATAAACATCGTAAAATGATGGATTTATTAAGATATTTTCAATAAAACCGGTACATTAATTTAAGTTTATTTGGAATTTTTGGAATTAAGTAAAAATACACAGCTTAAGGGAATTTTTAATGCCATTGATAATGTGATAATTACGGTAGCAGTTACCAACCTGATTATTTGAAGATGATTGCCTCCTTCGTATATTGCAGTTTCCCATGCTTTCCCTCAAAAATATTACCGTCACGCATTTTAAGAACTACGAATTACAACAATTTGTGTTCAATGAGAATATAGTGGGCATTTGCGGACTAAATGGAAAGGGCAAAACCAACTTGTTAGACGCTATATATTATTGTTGTTTTACCAGGAGTTACTTTTCCAGCACAGAAGCTAATAATATTCAATTTGGAAAAGACGGCTTTCGCCTGGAAGCTTTATTTGAGAATAGCCGAAACGCTCAGAAGGTGGTGTGCATACATCGCGGTGGGCCAAAGAAAGAATTCCTGCTGAACGATATTCCATATGAAAAGTTTTCGAAGCATATCGGTTTGCTGCCTGTTGTAATGATAGCTCCTGATGATATTGAGTTAATCACGGGTATCAGCGAAGGCAGAAGGAAATTTATTGACACTGTGTTAAGCCAGTTAGATGCAGGTTACCTGCAGCAATTGATTACTTACAATAAAATATTGCAGCAACGCAACAGCCAGCTAAAACGTATGGAAGAAGATAAAAGTTCTTCTACAGCCATCCTGGAAATATTAGATGAACAATTAATACCTCCGGCTATTATCATTCATGAAAAAAGACGGATGTTTCTTAAGCAACTTATACCGCTTGTGCAGCAGTTTTATAATTTGATATCCAACAATGCTGAACAAGTAACCCTGGATTACATCAGCCAGCTGAATGCACAATCGTTTGCTGATATATTGGCACAATACCGTTCTAAAGACATCCTTCTACAAAGAAGTAATGCAGGCATACATAAAGATGAGATCGGGTTGCAATTAAATGGACAGGTATTTAAAAATATCGCTTCCCAGGGACAGCGAAAAAGCCTTTTGTTTGCATTAAAACTGGCAGAATTTGAAGTGCTGAAACTAAATAAGGGATTTGCTCCTCTCCTGCTGCTGGACGATGTTTTTGAAAAACTGGACCAGCAGCGTATGCAACAATTATTACATTGGGTTTGCAGGGAAAACAGGGGAATGGTGTTTATTTCTGACACCCATAAGGAAAGGCTGGATGAGGCGTTTCAAATGTTGGAAGTGAATTACCAGATCGTTGAATTGTAGGGAATATTAAAATATCCACTTCGGTGCAATGGCAGGAAGATAGTTTGCCGCTTTCATGTCGCGATATTTGAAATGGCGGCAACTGATAAATATTTACCTTTATGTTATGGGCGAATTATCTATGCAGGAAGCAATGCAGCAATTTTTAAAGCACAGCCGTTTAAAGAATGGCATACAGGCTGTGCAGATAGAAGAATTATGGGAAGAGATCATGGGTAAAACGATCGCAAAATATACTGACAAGATCCAGATCATCGGAAACACACTTTATATTACCTCCACCGTTGCCCCTCTTAAAAATGAATTGCTTTATCAAAAAGAAAAGATCATCGAAAGAGTAAATGAAGCCCTGGGCGAAAAAATCATTAAGGAAGTGGTAGTAAAATAATTGATCAACCAGCAGCTTCGGCTATTTATTTTTGTTTAAAAGCGGGCGCATGTTGTAACCTTCTTTTTTCAGCAATTCAATCAAACCCTTTTCTCCTACCAAATGGCCTGCGCCAACTGCAATGAAAACGGAAGTTTTTGGAAGTATGCTTTTCAATTGTTGTACCCAGTTTATATTTCTTTTATCCAGTAATATTTCCTGGTTTTCTTCTCCAACATTGAACTGCGGATCGCTAAACATTTTTTGTAATTCCGACAGTTGCTGGTTTTTGTACACGTTTAGCATGGTATCAAAATATTGGGAATAAGATTCTACGCTATCAATAATATTGAGTAGCTCTTTTGCCTGGTCTTTGTAAGGAATACTATCGAATACAGAAGTTTGAAAAGCAATCGTTTCAAAGCCTTTGATCTCTTTTTTATCTTTGGCTGCCAACGCCATTACTTCCATTTCTACACCGCTTACACTTTTACAGGCTATCATTTTAGGGTATAAAAAAGATTGTAGCAAGGTGGGTTTTATTCTTTCCATCATCATCATGCCTGTTTGTAAACTATCCTTAAAATAATGTTCTACCCGGTTGTATTCCTCAGGTGTGTACAGGTCTTTTAACGTAACGCCATCTTTCATATTCATAAAAAATATTGCTCCCATTGTATTGGCCGGGTCATCAAGATCCATTTCAAAATAAACTTCATTTGAATTGTGCAAGGCTTTTTTCAGGTTTTCAGAAAAACGGATATCGTCTTTACACATCAGGTGAAAAGTTCCAAAGAGGTAACTTGGTTTAGATAGCCCATTGCCACTGATCTCCCAAAGCAATGTATTCTCATCAGTGTTTGAAGCGATCTTGTTTATACTTTGAGAACGACAGTATTGAAAAAAAAGAATAGGTAGAACGAGTAAAGAATATTTCATTTTCATAATTGTAGTAATTAAAAGTTAGCCCTGATAAATTAACCCAGTTTGTTATGAAGGCTTCCACCTTTATTAAATAAATATTCAATGCTTTTTTCCACAGTAGCATCCTTTTCCACTGCCGGTGCATGATGCGGTTTTATTCTGGCATCAATTATTAGCGGGCCTTTACATCCCCAGTGTTTGTTTACAACAAAATTGCCAATGCCGTAAATATCATGGGAAGGATTACACCTGGTAAAAGCTACCCATAAAAAATTATTGATCGAAGCGGCAACAAAGTTGGCATCGTCAGCTAAAATAAGCAATGGAACTTCGTTTAACTGATGAATACTATCCTGAAGCTGATGATCTAGTTTTTCCATTTCCATACGGGCATTTTCATAATTAGAAAATGCGTTCATCGAAATAGCGATCACACCTGGCAATATCAATACTGCATTTTTTATACCATTAATATTTCTCAAAACTTCCGGAATGCCGGCAGTTAATTCCCTGCAGATATCTCCATACGCAGCAAATACCACTTTACTGCCGCCGTTTAGTTTTTCACCGGAATAATCGAGGGTATCGATCGTGGTGTTGGTATAAAAATGTACATCCCTTTGCAGGTTGATGCGTTGTAAAACGAATTGAAAGAAATCCGGTACATTATGAGAGCTTAATTTATTTGTATCATCTGCCGTTATGAATAAAAATTTAGCAAGGCTTAACTGACCTGTACCGAGGATATGATTAGCAATGGTAAGTAATTCAGACGGTTGCTTTGCGGGCGTATAGGGTGTATAACGTTCGCTACCAATAGCTAACAATAAGGGATGTACGCCGGCAGCATCTACCGCGTGTACTTCTTTGAGGCCGGGTATCTCCTGCTGAATAGCAGTTCCCGTCATTGCATGTATCAGCTGTCCAAAACTGGTATCTTCCTGCGGAGGCCTGCCTACAACGGTAAACGGCCAGATAGCATTTTTTTTCGCATACACTTTATGAACTTTCATCAATGGAAACAAATGCTGAAGGCTATAATAACCAAGATGGTCTCCAAATGGGCCTTCAGGCTTGTTGATACCTGCCGAAACTTCGCCCGTGATTACGAAATCGGCATCAGTGCTTATGCAATAGCCATCTACGTAGGTGTACCTGAACCTTCTTCCTCCGAGTACGCCGGCGAATGTCATCTCACTGATACCTTCCGGCAATGGCATCACTGCTGCAACGGTATGAGCTGGTGGCCCACCCACAAAAATGCTCACTTTAAGAGGAATGCCTTTTTTATCTGCTTTTGTTTGATGAACCCCGATACCGCGATGAAGCTGGTAATGTAATCCAATCTCTTTATTAGGTTCATAATCATTCCCATTAAGCTGAATACGGTACATACCCAGGTTAGCCTGCATGATACCGGGTTTGTCGATATCCTCTGTATAAACCTGCGGCAACGTAACAAAGGCGCCACCGTCCATTGGCCAGTGTTTGATGAGTGGAAGTTCGTTGATACTTACCTGTTGCATCAATACAGGTTTGGAGATTGGATTTTTTAATGGGAATGCTTTTAATGCCGCCAGGCCTGCATTGAAATTTTTTATGGGATGTTTAAGCGCCTGAACCGGATCGCTTTTTAATTCTATCAGTTGTTGCACAAGGTGAAGGCTATGCCTGAAAATAAATTTACTTCTTTCGAGAGATCCAAAAATATTGGATGCTGCACGGAACCTGCTTCCTTTCACATTTTCAAATAAAAGCGCCGGCCCACCGGCTTCGTGTACACGTAAGTGTATGGCAGCCATCTGAAGATTGGGGTCCACTTCCTCTTTGATCCTAACCAAGTGGCCATTTTTTTCCAGGTCTATCAGGCAATGTTCTAATGAATTATAAGCCAACAGGAAAATAATTTATAAAGTATGAAATATAGCTGTAAGTTATTTACTTTTTAGGTTAGCGGGTATTATTGTGGAAAGAACCAGCTTGCATATATTAAAATGTTATACAGGCCTTGGACAAGTGATCCTGGATCTTTCTACTTTTTGGCTGCGCAGCTTTCTTTTTTTATAGCTTTCAAACCTAACACGAAAAGTTAATCCAGTCATATAATACCAATCCTTGTTTGTTGGATTCCCACGCTTCGTACCGTCTGGTGGATAAGGTGCTCCATTTGGCAACATGTTTCCCCGGTAGGCAAATACCACAGCAGTACCTCCTCTTTTCATCCTCAGCAAGTCCTGGTCAATATAAGTTTTACTCACATCATCAATATAGTCAGTAAAGGTTTGACGAATACCCAATACAACACCTACCCTCATATTATCGGATAAAGCCCACTGAACACCACCTCCAAAAGGGATAGAAAACTGGGTTAATTTGTATTTTTTTCTGTCTTCATAGAATCCCTGTCCTTCCGTACTCAATTCATACAGGCTGGCAAGGTTCCCATTTGAATCTTTTGTATATGGGCTGAATTTAAACACTGCCGCACCTGCAAAAACATAAGGAGAAAATTTGTAACGGTAAAGGTCTAGCAACAGGTATTCATACCCTAATGAAAACTCAATAACAGAGCTGGTGAAACTAAGGTTACGGGACCTGTTTTTAAGGCCATCGGCATCGCTGCCACTTAATCTCCCATAAGTAAAATCACCCCTGATAAGCATGTGTTCATTTAGTTCGAACAACAATCCCAAGCCCCAGGAAAAATGAGTGTGTTTGGTTTGATAAATGCGCTCAGACAGGTCTCCCTGGTAATTGGAAGTACCGCCATAAAAGCTTGTGAAAAAGTTTTGAGCTTTTGATGTATGGCCACAAAGAAGCAATGATAAGATAAAGATATATTTCACAGATTTTACTTTGTGTGCCCCACACCTACTTTTTCAGGTACATCACTTCCTTCACAATTTTAACTGTTCTTGGGATGTCTGGTAAATATGCGGCAACTAAATTGGGTGCATAGTGCATGGGTGCATCAGCGGAAGTTATTCTTCGTATGGGAGCATCCAGGTAATCGAACCCTTCTTTTTGTATACGATACGTAATTTCAGAAGATACGGATGCAAAAGGCCATTGTTCTTCTACAATTACCAGGCGGTTTGTTTTTTTAACGCTTTCTAAAATAGTGAACCAGTCCAGCGGTCGAATGGTTCTGAGGTCGATAACTTCTGCGCTGATATTTTCTTTTGCCAGTTCTTCGGCTGCTCCCAGCGCCACCTTCATCATTTTATTAAATGATACGATGGTAACATCTGTTCCTTCTCTCACAACATTTGCTTTTCCAATAGGAATAATGTATTCAGTTTCTGGCACTTCTCCCTTATCGCCATACATTACTTCACTCTCCATAAAAACAACAGGGTCATCATCGCGGATAGCAGATTTCAACAATCCCTTTGCATCATATGGATTACTAACTGAAATAACTTTTAACCCCGGAATATTTGCATAATAACTTTCAAATGATGTTGAATGCTGCGCTCCTAATTGCCCGGCACTACCAGTTGCGCCTCTAAATACAATCGGACAACCAACCTGTCCGCCGCTCATTGCCAGCATTTTAGAAGCTGTATTTAAAATTTGATCTAAAGCTAGTACTGCGAAATTCCAGGTCATGTATTCTACAATTGGCCTTAGTCCATTTTGTGCAGCACCTACTGCAATGGCTGTAAAACCAAGTTCTGCAATGGGCGTATCAATTACTCTTTTCTCGCCAAATTCATCTAACATGCCCTGGCTAACTTTGTAGGCTCCATTGTATTCGGCCACTTCTTCCCCCATCAAAAACACTCTCTCGTCCAGTCTCATTTCTTCCTGCATCGCTTCTCTTAAAGCTTCTCTAAAGGCAATTTGTCGCATGCTGCTGTATGGTTATTTTTATTTGGTGTATTATAATCCGTTGCAAATTTATTCTATAACAGGCATACAAACAAATCATCATCATTAATAGTGGTGAAATAGAACTGAGCTGTAAATACTACAACTATTAGGTTTGAAAGTTTACTATAACCTAAAATTTAAAGCTGTTTTTAGGATAAAATTGCAAACCCAGTACCGGGATACCGCCGTAAAATAAAAAAGGATGCCCTCCTGTGAGCATCCGTGATTAAATTGGTTTTTCCGTTTTTTACTAAGTTGATGTGTGCAGCCATAAATAATCGCTGCTTTATACTCTTAACTACCGTGTTGAGCTTCCTTATATTTTTTTGCTGCAGATTCAAGAAGACTCAAATACCGCGTTTTTGAACTGGTTTGTTTTATCTATATCAGCAAATTTTTATTTTTTTCAATATCAAAAAGCGGATCAAAATGGGGGGTACGATTTAAACAATATCAGTGTTACGGCCGCAAATATCTATTATACCTGCGACGGTATCACATACAGAAATTAAAAATCATTTTAAAGGGATACTACTGTTTTGGTGTAGTTCGTAGATAATGGATAAGGTATGTTTGTTAATTAGCAGTTAGTTCACATAGGAGAAGAAATTACCTGCTTTCACGCAAGTGGCTGCAAAGTAGAAACAATTTTTTAATAAAACAACATAGGTTAAAAAATTATTTACTTTTTTTTAAACTCATTACTAACAATAAAATAATAAACCGGGGTGAGGTTAAATTAATTGCCGGCCGGGTTAGCTGCGTAACGGGCTGCAGGCTTAAGGTAAACCAGGGTGGCAAAAGCTTTCATTACTTTCACCGGTCAGGAATTGATATGCGAAACTGGCTACAGACTTTTAATGGTACACAAAAAAAGGAGTGACGGATCGCCACTCCCTTTTTCAACTATCTTACACTTAACAGCTTTCAATTACCATGGCACTCGCACCCCCGCCGCCATTACAGATTCCTGCAGCACCATATTTAGCGTTGTTCTGTTTCAGTACGTTTATTAAGGTAACAATGATACGTGCACCGCTGCATCCAAGAGGATGGCCCAGGGAAACTGCACCACCGTTTACATTTACTGTTGCGGGATCCAGTTTCATTCTTCTGCTGTTCTCTATTCCAACTACTGAGAATGCTTCATTCAGTTCCCAGAAACTAATATCAGCCATGGTAAGTCCGGCTTTTTCAACTGCCTTTGGCACAGCCAAAGAAGGCGAAGTGGTAAACCATTCAGGAGCTTGTTCAGCATCTGCATAGGCAAGAATCTTAGCAATTGGTGTTAAACCAAGTTCCAGGGCTTTTTCTTTACTCATTAATACCAGTGCCGCAGCACCATCGTTCATGGTAGAGGCGTTTGCGGCGGTAACCGTACCATCTTTTTGAAAAGCTCCCTTAAGTGCCGGGATTTTATCAAATTTCACGTTGGCAGCTTCTTCATCCTGCTTAAATAAAAGCGGTTCGCCACTCCGCTGGGGAATAGAAACAGGCACTATCTCCTGATCAAATTTACCCGAAGCAATAGCAGCCTGACTGCGTTTATAGCTTTCGATGGCGAAAGCATCCTGTTCTTCCCTGCTAATGCCACAGGTAGCAGCACAAAGTTCGGCCGCGTTCCCCATTGCTTTACCATCGTAGACGTCGGTAAGGCCATCTTTTGCCAGCCCGTCTATAAGAGTTGTATTACCATATTTATTTCCCCACCTCATACTGTCTGTGTAAAAAGGTACATTACTCATGCTTTCCATTCCTCCGGCAACTACAATATCGGCATCTCCCAACATGATGCTTTGTGCAGCCTGGGCAATCGCCTTCATTCCACTGGCACACACTTTATTTACGGTAGTACAATTCACTTCATTTGGTAAACCCGCAAACTTAGAAGCCTGCCTGGCAGGTGCCTGCCCCAGGTTGGCCTGTATCACTGATCCCATTAAAACATCATTAACAAGTGCGGGGTTAAGTTTAGCCCTTTCAATTGCGCCTTTAATGGCGATGCCTCCCAGTTGGGTGGCAGAAAAACCTTTCAGGCTTCCGCCAAAACTGCCAATTGGCGTTCGTACGGCAGAAATTATATACACTTCTTTCATATAGCAATTTATTTAAGTTGGCAAAGTTAATGGTTATAGCATAACGGTTTTCGTTAGTTTATTTAATATTACAGCCTGTTGGCAACTTTTATTAAATCAGCCGATGATGTAAAAAAAGATAGAAAATTTCTTACACACATTCAGTATTTAAATGTTTATAAAATTCTTGACTAATTATTTGCATATTACATATAACTATATTACTTTTGAGGAATAAATGAGAGTGGTACTAATCGCTTAATTTATAATTGATTATCCAACCTTCTGAAAATCTTTCGCAGTTTATCCCCTGTATTCGGTAAAACCAATTGAATTCATTCCTAAGAATAAGTCCCCTGAATTGAAGTTGCTTTGACTTCTTTTTACCTCTTTTAAAATCCACAATTTCGGGAAATTCCCATCTCAATTTTATTATTATTTTAATAATTATAGGGTACTTATAACTATTTATCATGTTTCGACCTCTTTCATTTTTATCTTTACTGGCCCTTGTTCTATGCTTTTGTGCATCTTGTGTAAGCACCGAAAGAGCTACTTATTTTAACAATGCAGAGGATACAACATTTGTTACAAAACCCGATGAAGCTTTTGATGCGCCGATCTTAAAAAATGACGTTTTAAGTGTGTTCATCAGCAGTGCCAATGCAGAAGCATCTGCCTTATTCAATACCAACAGTAATTACCAGGTTAACACCACCACCAGTGCCGGAAACCAGGCTAATCTTGCGGGGTATCTCGTGAACAATGAAGGTTACATTCAATTACCAATTTTAGGAAATATTAAGGCTGCTGGTGTTACCAGGAAGCAATTGAAAGCAGATATCACAAATATGCTTCTGGATAAGAAGTTATTGATAGACCCAATTGTAACTATTCGTTACCTGAATTTTGAAGTTACTGTTTTGGGCGAAGTAGAACATCCAACGGTGATAAATGTACCAAACGAAAGGATTTCTTTGGTAAAAGCACTTGGCCTTGCCGGAGACATTACAGTTTATGGTAAAAAAGATAATGTGTTGCTGATAAGGGAAAATGACGGAAGAAGAAAAATTAAGCGTATCAACCTGAATTCCAAGAATTTTCTTACTTCATCTTATTATTATTTGCAGCCGAATGATGTGATCTATGTAGAAGCTAATAAAGAAAAAGTTGCCATGGCAAGCCGCAACCAGGCCTTATTGCCAACAATCCTGAGTGGATTATCAGTGATTGCAGTGGTTTTAACACAATTAATTAAATAATAACCGGACGTATAACATTTTAATGACTCAAGGAAAACAACATAAAAACCCTTTACAAAAAGAAGAAAGCCTGGTAACCCAGCTGCTGTCGAAGTATATTACTTACTGGCCTGCTTTCCTCATTTTTGTGGTATTGGCTGTAGCCGGGGCATACGTTTTTTTGAGGTACACTACCCCAAAGTATGAAGCAACTGCTACGCTTATTATTAAGGATGAAAAGAAGGGTTACGAGGATAAAGGAATGGAATCGCTGAATATGATCAGCACCACTAAGATCATTGAAAATGAAGTAGAGGTATTGCAATCAAGGACATTGATGGATAATGTTGTAAAAAGCCTCCATTTGTATGCTCCGGTTTCAATTGAAGGAAAAGTTAAAGCAGTTTCAGCGTATATACTTAGTCCTGTTGAGATTGTAGTTTCCGATCCGGATTCAATTAAAGAAGTGCCAAAGATCTTCTTGGACTATAATGACAAAAAAGGGGCAGTATCTTTAAACGGAAAATATGCCGGGCTTATAAACGAGTGGCTGGTTACACCTTATGGTCGTTTAAAATTTATTCCTAATAAGCGCTATACACAGCATGAAATGGGTAAGAAGTATTATTTCTCGCTTATTCAAACAAAAAATATTACTAAAGGGATTCTTGCGGGCCTTAAAGTTATTGCAGCCAGCAAATTATCCAGTGTAATTAATTTAAGCTACAGGGATGAAATTCCGCAGCGTGCAGAAGATGTTTTGAACCAACTGATCGTTCATTACGACCGTGCCGCGATAGATGAAAAGAACAGCCTTGCTAAAAACACATTGGATTTTGTGGAAGACAGGCTGGGAATTGTGAAGCGTGACCTTGATTCTGTGGAAAAAAATGTACAGCGTTATAAAGCTAATACCGGTTCAACGGATATAAGTTCTCAGGGGCAGATCTACCTGCAAAGTGTAGGCGCCAACGACCAAAAGATCGGAGAATATAATGCTCAGTTGGCTGCTATGGGGCAGGTTGAAAATGCCATCAGCACCGGAACTTCAAAAGGTGGTTTGATGCCGGCAGCACTGGGAGTTACAGACCCTTCTCTTTCTCAACTGATGAACCAGTTGAACAGTAGTGAGCTTGAATATGAAAGACTGAAAAAAACGGTGGCTGAAAATAATCCGATGTTGGTTTCTCTGAGAGATCAGATCGCAAAGTTAAGGCCGAGCATTCTGGAGAATGTGCAGAACCAACGTAAAGGTTTAGAAGCAAGCAGGGATAATATTTCCCGTACCAACAGCAGTTATAATTCTATGCTGAGTTCAATTCCTCAAAAAGAAAGGCAGTTGCTGGAAATGAACAGGGACCAGAATATTAAAAACGGCATCTACTCATTCCTGTTACAAAAGAGAGAAGAAAGTGAACTTTCTTATGCTTCTACCCTTTCAGACAGCAGGGTTGTAAATAAAGCGCAATCCTCCAGGTTTCCTGTAAGCCCTAATAAGATGCTTATTTACCTGGCCGCAGTTGCATTGGCATTTGGTGTTTGTATCGCATTTATCAGTGCAAGGGAAGCATTTAGCCGTAAAATACTTTACAGGCACGAACTTGAATCATTAACGCATGTACCTATAATTGGTGAAGTTGCTTATAACAGTTCTAAGGAAGAATTAGTAATTCAAAAAGGAAAAAGAAGTTTTATTGCAGAAGAATTCAGGAAGATTAGGGTATCACTTCACTTTTTGGGAATTGATAGCAGTCATAAAAAGATATTGGTTACTTCCAGCATCCCGGGCGAAGGAAAAAGTTTTGTTGCTGCCAACCTTGCCATCAGTAACTCTTTGAGTGGAAAAAAAGTTGTGTTGGTTGATTTAGATCTGCACAATCCGGGTCTTGGAAAGATATTTGATAAAACAACTGCAGATGCAGGAATGAGCGATTATCTCACCGGGGAAAAAGATCCGGAGGATATCATCAAACGTGTTCCTAATCATGAAAACCTGTTCTTTGTTTCTTCGGGTACATTGAATGAAAGTCCATCTGAGCTTTTATTAAATGGCAAAATAAAAGATTTCATTGAATACCTGGAAGGTATATTCGACCTGGTTGTTCTTGATACAGCACCGGTAGTATTGGTAACAGACGCTTATATTTTATCACGTTTAAGCGATGCTACTTTGTATGTGGTACGCCATAAGTACACGCCTAAAATGCTGGTTAAAAGAATTGATGAGAACATGAGGATAAACCCGCTTACTAATCCCGGTATCGTATTTAACGGGGTTAAAACCAGGGGTTTCTTTAATAATAATTATGGCTACGGTTATGATTATGTTTACGGAGATAAACAGAGAAAGAAGGAAAGAAAAGACAAAAAGGCTTTAGCGAAGAATTTAAGTTAGTAACAGACATCCGCTTTAAAACAATAATATCTACTGAAACGCCACTTCATTGCAGCTACAACTGTAATTGAAAATGGCTCCGCCACATCCTGTTAAAAAAACCATCGAACTATCTAATCCAGTGAGAAACTGCATAACTCACCATTAAAATTGACCAAAATGAACAAAAATTGGTATGCAGTTTACACTAAGTCACGATGCGAAAAAAGAGTATCGGCTTTGTTAACAAAAAAGAAAATTGAGAACTATTGCCCTTTAAATCACTTGGGGCAATCAGAAGACAGGAAAAAACAAACATTGGAGCCATTGTTCCCATCTTACGTTTTTGTAAATATTACAGAAATGGAAATGGCAGCTATCAGGCAAACAAGCGATGTTGTTAATTTCGTTTACTGGCTGGGCAGACCTGCAGTGATCAAGAGTATTGAAATTGAAAGTATTCAACATTTTGTAAGTGAACATTCAAACGTTGTACTTGAAAAAACGCCTGTAAATGTATCAGACATGGTTCGCATTGTTAGTGGCCCATCTATGGAGTTTGAAGGCAATGTTGTTTCCATCAAGAATAATAAGGTGAAAGTTACCCTTCCCTCATTAGGCTATATGATGACAGCAGATGTACAAAAATCGAATGTTGAACTACTGGACTATTCCTATAAGTTAAGGAACATGGTTTCGTAGTACATCAGTGGTATTTAATTATTATGCAAAATAATGCAGCAGCAGCTTCGTTATATTGGGAACAATATATGTAGATGATGTTATCTAAGTCTTCATTTATTAGTTAATTAAAGAATTATATAACTCGTTTTCAATGGTTTTCAATAAAAGGAATGCGGCTGCTTTTTTATTTTCTAAGTTTTTGATCTTGTCTGGAAAAACAGCTGCTGTTAAAAAAAGAGCCGAAAACCGGGAGATCATTCTGTCAGTGTATTTTCATGATCCAACTAAGGAATTATTTGAATTTTGTGTAAAATGGTTCCTTAAACAAGGCTATTCGTTTATAACTCCCGATCAGCTAGCTTCCATTGCAACCGGCAAAGAGCCTTTTCCATCCTCCGCAGTTATATTAACCGTTGATGATGGTTGGAAGAACAATAAAGAAAATATTGCAGCTGTTGCCAAATCCTATAATATACCAGTTACCATTTTTGCTTCTACTCAGCCTATCGCTACCGGTGAGGCATACTGGTGGTCGTATATTGCAGCAGCAAATAAACAAGGCCTGGTGAAGCAATCTGTGTCTGCACTAAAAAAAGTACCAAACGAAGAAAGAATGGATGTTTTAAATAGCGTGAAGGGCCAGTTAACAATGGATAGAGAAGCCTTAACGATAGAAGAAGTGCAGGATATTGAGGCAAATACACCTGTAACAATTGGAAGTCATACGGTAACCCACCCCATCCTTACAAAATGCTCCGATGAGCAATCCAGCTTTGAGATAAGTGAATCAAGGAAAATCCTGCAACAATGGTTGCGTAAAGATATAAGCCATTTTGCTTATCCCAATGGGGAATACACAGAAAGGGAAATAAAATTTTTAAAGGAATCGGGATATAAAACCGCCTTTACCACAAAGCCTCAGTATATTACAGCAGATAATTTTGCTAACCTTTATACATTACCCCGTTTTGATGTTCTGGAGGATGTTTCATTTACCGAAAACATTTGCAGGATGACTGGAGTATGGTTTAACAGAAACACTATTTAATTAAATCATTAAATAATGCTGGCTCCCCTCATACCATTTTTGGCAATTGGCGTTTTTCTTGGATTATTTGCATGGGTATTATTTACCAAAGAAGATAAGAACAGGCTTTTCGTTAAATATATACTGCTTGCCTACCCATTAATTGCCACTACCATTTTGCCGGGAGGTGCGGGATACAACAATTTTGATCTCATCACAATACTTTTCTTTCTTATATTTTACAGGCCAAGGCATGTACATGTTAAGAGCGGACTGCTTTACCTGGTATTATTTATTTTACTTACTGCCATTGGCATCACTGCCTGTTTTCTCGCTGAAAATATTACCGAGGAAACTTTCAGGATGTTTGTTGAATATTTTGCCACTTTCATTTTTGCCAAGATTCTGATAGATGAGATAATAGCAGATCCTTCATTCTTTTATGAAGTGATCAAGTACATGCAGATTACTGTGCTGGTTTCTATCATTTTCCTTGGCTGCCAGTTTATATTTGGCCCTCAATTTAGTATCGCCAGAACGCTTCACGGTGGTGTGTTTATGGAAGATACAGCAATACGTTATCCTGGTTTTTTTCAGGATCCTCAAAAATTTGCCCAATACCTGGCAGCATCAAGTTTTTTGTTCCTCATAAGGGAACCCGGAACGGTAAAACTGCCGGCTAAGAATTATATCTTACTGGTACTAACAATCATTTCAATTTTATATACAGGAGGCCGTGCCGCGTTAGGAGGATGGGCATTAGGATTTTTGCTGATCGTTATTTTTGGTAATTCTAATCTTAAACTTTACGCAACAGTGGTTGGCGTCGTATTTTTTATTGTGATCTACAATTTTTCTGAAAGTTTCGCCGTTTTTAACCGGCATGATAACCTGTCTGACTCTTACGAATTCAGATATGGTATCTGGCGGGATGCTTTCGGAATATTTTTAGACAACCCATTCTTTGGTATAGCTCCGGGTAATTATGCTAACTATGTATCCGTACACAATCCTGATCAGTTCTGGTTTGTAGACAATGATTTTCTTTTTTATGATCACCCCGAAAGCGGATACCTGAAATGGCTTACCGAATTTGGGGCGGTTGGGTTTCTATCAGTTATTTTACTTATCGTGGTTCCCATGGTTAGAGGTTTTTTCTCTTATCTGAAGTGGAAGGATACTACTTTCCTATTGCTAATCTCTGCTGTGATCAGCTGGATGGCAGGTTTTTATACTGTTTATTCGATGGGAGATGTGAGGATTCAAATTATGGTTACCTGTTTTGTTTGCCTGTTAATTACAGCTTACGCAAGGTTTGATGATACAGAAGAAAAAGATCCGGAAGAGGAATTACAAGAAGATGTACAAGATGCAGAAAATTAATATCATTTCATCATTATCGGCAAAGTTTAAAACTAAACTGTTTAAGAACAGTGCCTGGGGTATCATTTCAAATATTCTGCAAAACCTGCTACTCAGTGTTTTTTTTATTGTAATAGCGAGAGAGTACAGCAAGGAAGATTTTGGTAACTACATTATAGCAAATACGCTGTATGGTTTCATCGTGGGTTTTTCTGCATTAGGCCTTGGCTACTGGTTTATAAGAGAGTTAATACATACAGAAGACAGGAAAGAACTGATCAATAGATTTTTTAAGATCCAGTTGTTTGCGGGCATCATCTTC
Organism: Ferruginibacter sp.; assembly: GCA_031411955.1. Classification (GTDB taxonomy): domain Bacteria; phylum Bacteroidota; class Bacteroidia; order Chitinophagales; family Chitinophagaceae; genus Ferruginibacter. Next base: position 16,786 of record JANOCC010000043.1, on the reverse strand, counting down.
TACTTCGTTAACATAGCACTTGCCTACTCACTTTACGATAGCCAGCTGGTAAGGTCTTTGTCAATACTGATCGGCATCAATATTATTTTCGACAATATCATCTATGTAATCAAATACATAAATATTGCCGATTCGGAGCAAAAGAAAAGTTTTGTAGTACTAACGGTTGAGGCTGTACTTAAATTCCTGGTTGCAGCTTTATTGCTCGTTTATAAGATCCCGATACTTTACCTCTCTCTCTTCCTCATTTTACTTCGTGTAATCTCATTAAATCTTTTTATAAGTTACGGCAGTTCCAATAGCATCAATTTGCGGGAAATATTTAAAAGCCGCCTCTCGTGGAAGGAAACCAGGAAGATCATCGGCGCAAACTGGTCGTTCATGATCATTGGCAGTATTTCGGTTATTTACTGGCGTATTGGAAACATTCTTGTATCCAAGATACTAACGGTAGAAGATGTGGCCACTTATGAGATTTCATACAAATTATTTTCTCTGGGGTACATATTACCTGTTATCGTTTCAACTTCTATATACCCACTGCTGATAAATGCCTATAAAGACAGCATGAAGAAAATGCAGACACTATACAATAATGCATTTCTTGCTTACGGACTTTACGGATTACTTGCCTATACCTTTATTTACTCCTTTGCCGACTTGCTTATCCCTTTCTTATTCCAGGAAAAATATGCCAATGCTTCCTTTTATTGTAAGGAAATGTTTTTAACCATGATCATATTTCCTACCGTTTTTTTACAGGCTAATGTGCTTATAACTTTAAAACTGGAGAAGCTGGATATGCTGTGTAACCTGGTAAGCCTTATCCTTAATGTAGCATTTTGCATTATTGGGTTTGTTTATTTTGACAAAACATTGTCTGTGGTCAACTATGCCATTTTCTTTTCGTTCCTAGCATTTCATATTATCCAGGATGTGGTTTTAATCAGAAGAAAAGTGATCAGTTTAATGCATGTTTTGGCATTTTATTTCGTTTGTGCGGCAGCGGTATTAACTTATTATTACCTTGCCAGCCAGGTGAACAAAGGCTATCTCTTTTTTATTTTCTGGGGAATATTGGCAGTAATTGGCGGGCTGCTCTTTTTAGTGATAAGAAAGCAAAAGAGATTGGGAGAACCCCACTTGCCGCACAAAAATTAGTGACAATAGAATATTTATCGTAAAAACACGTTATACACAAAAAAAAATGGTTGTAGCATATTATACCTCTACTAACTTCCTGGATGTTGTTTTAGAAACGATCCAGAGTATTAAAGCAAAGGTAGAATTGCATGTATTTATAGAGATCACGCAGGTTTCTAAAAATACAACTATCATTAATGTTGATAATCTTGAAGGATTCAATGATATTGAAACACCGGAAAAGTTACTGGGAGCCGATAAATGGAATGAACTCAAAGGATATTTCACAGGTGTTGCCAGTGTGCATTTTGTAATACATAAAGATAAAAGAAGCCTTAGTTTCAAAAGCCTTAAAAAAGCCTATGCATTAGGGAAGTTCCTGAAAAAATTTAACGTAGATGTATTTCATTTTGATACGATTTCACCCAGGGCTATTGGTTTATACCCTTACCTGAGATCAAAAAAAGTATTCATTACTTTACATGATCCTGTTCCACATTCCGGTGAAAATAACTGGAGGGAACACGTACCCAATTTCGTTTTTTATGGAATGGCAAAAGGTTATTTCTTTTATTCAAAGTTTGCGCACGACCAGTTTAAAGAATATTATAAAAAAATAAAAGTTCCATTTTATACCATAAAACTGCAACCTTATTCTTTCATTTCCCAATTTCTTGAACAGAAGCAAACTGATGGCAATACTATCTTGTTTTTTGGAAGGTTGAGTTATTATAAAGGCATCGACCTGTTGCTGGAAGCGATTCCAAAAGTACTGGAGCAATATCCAGATGAAAAATTCATTATTGCAGGTAAACCAGCTTATGGTTATAAAGTGGAGGGAAAAGCGCTGGAAACTCACAAACATAATATTGAAGTCATATTAAGGTACATCAGCATCCGGGAACTGGTACAATATCTTCAGCAGGCAAAGTTTGTAGTATGTCCTTACCGGGATGCTACCCAAAGCGGCGTTTTAATGACATGTTTTGCCGCCGGAAAAATGGTAATAGCTACAGATGTGGGATCTTTTCCTGAATATATTGCAGATAAGGAGAACGGATTATTGGCGCAGCCAACTGCTGATTCAGTTGCAGATAACATATTGGAAGCCCTGCGCAATAATAATTATAAGCAAATGGAAAAAAAGGTTGTTTCAAGCTACAGCGAAAAAACCGGCATGGAAAACGGACAAACAATCTTAAGCGCTTACATGGCTTAAAAAGAACATAAAAAGAATTAATTTTATATATTAAATCACAAGTTTACCAGAAGATCTTACCAGATTTTTTTTCAATATTTACTGCTGATACCTAATTAATCTTCTATGCGTGTAATGATACTTATTCCCGGGCTGCCTTTAAACCTTGATAATATCAGGGGAGGCGTGCATTCGGCGGTGAGTAACCTGCTTAAAGGGTTTGCAGAGTTTGATATTGACGTAAGGGTGGTTTCATTTAGCAGGGAAGTAAAACAGGAAACTGTAGTTGCCGTTACAAACAGGATTGAAGTTCATTATTGTTTTGAAGGAAAGTACAATTACCATTCGCTTAATTACCTGCTGCAAGGCCCACGTATCCTCAAAAAACATATCAAAGATTTTAAACCGGATATTATACATTTTCAGGAAGGAAGTTCTTTTATGCTTACAAAGATCAAAGGTTTAAATGGAATTAAATCTTTACAAACCATACACGGAATGTCGTTTGCTGAAGCAAAAAGAAAGAAAACAATTAAAGATAAAATTACCTGGTACTTTAACGGAGTGCTGCAAATGTGGCTATTACCAAAGAATGTTATACACCTGTCGCAATTTTCTGTAAACCTGTTTGCCAAACAAAAAATAAAGAACCAAACGATCATACCAAATGCCATCGTTCCAAATTATTTTAAGATATTACCCAAAACAAAATGCAACAACAGTTTATTATACATGGGTGTGATAGATAATAATAAGAATCTCATTTTTTTATTAACCGCCTTAACTACCCTGGTAAAAAAGAATAAAATTTTTACATTAAATGTATTAGGCGATTACCTGAGTGATGTTTACAAGCAACTGATCACGTCTTACGTAAAAGAAAATAAGCTGGAGGCCTACGTTAATTTCCAGGGATGGGTTACACAATCTACGGTAATGAATTTTATAGAGCAGTCGGATATTTTAGTGGTATCCTCCAAGCATGAGTCTTTACCTATGGTAATTGCAGAGTCGATGGCCGCAGGCAAGGTAGTGGCTGCTTCAGCAGTTGGTGGAATACCGGAAATGATAAAGCATAACATTGATGGATTTTTGTTCAACCTGGATCAGCCAGATGAACTGGTGCAAATTTTGGAAGGATTGCATAACAATAATGAAAGAATACAGGATATCTCAAAACATGCCGTTGCGGCCGCACAGCGATACAATTGTGGCAATGTTGCGGAAAAAACAATTGCATTTTATAAAACCTGTATCTAGTTATCAGGAAGGAAATAAACAATAAAACGTTAAATAATAAACCAGAAGCAGCGAATGATAAGTTATCAAAAGAAATTTTATTTTTTTAAAGTAAGAGAAACATGGTTTACCTATGATTTTAAGTTAAAAAACTTATTTGGCCTGAATATACACAGTCATGTAAAACAATCTGGAAACAGGAAACCATCGGGTATCAGGAGTGTTTCCCACACTGTGGAATTGTCACTTTTGCCATCAGAAGAAGAAATTTTAGCTAACTTCAGGAATACTGTTAAACAGGAAATCCGTAAATCGGAAAAGGAAGGAGTAGAATGCTCGTTTGAAAGAGACGTAGATACTTTTGTTAGCTTTTATAATGATTTCGCAAATGCTAAAAATATTTATCCTACCAATAAAAAAATGATCGAAAGGATAGGTGATCATTTTGTAATTAGTTTTGCAAAGTTAAATGGCGAGGTACTTGCAGCACATAGTTACCTGGTAGATAAAGAGATTGGCATAGCAAGGTTATTTCATTCGGCATCGCGTAGGTTAGATGACACATTCGATAGAAATGTAATAGGCCGGGCAAATAAATTATTGACCGCAAAAGATATCTTTCACTTTAAAGAAAAAGGATTTAAGCTGATGGATTTTGGCGGGTATGCCGAAAATACGGAAGATAAAAGCTTGAAAGGTATCAATGAATTTAAACTGTCGTTTGGGGGCACAAAAGTAGAATGCTACAATTATCATTCTCTCCCTTATTTTATATTAAACCGTATTGCCGCTAAATTAGACAGGCGCTACTAAAAAATCCCTTATTCTATTTTGTAAAAATTGATTACCCAAATTCAAACATTGATAGAACTATTTTATGAATATTATTGATAAAATAACAGACAAATTTTTCCGGAAACAGTGGAATGTTGGCCTCGCCAGGGTTGACATTGCTGATGTCATCTTAAAGAAATCGTACCAGGCTGATTATAAATGGCTGCCCATAAAGTCGGCTGATCGTTTTTATGCAGACCCATTTGTATTCAAGTCGCCCGAAGGGGAAATTCATGTTATCTATGAAGATTTTTCCGTGGATGATCTTTATGGAAAGATATCGCTGACTACCGTTGATGACCAGCTAAAGCCGGTTTTTACCAAAGAAATGCTGGACACCAGGAGCCATCTGTCCTATCCGAATGTATTTATTGAAGACGGTAAAACTTATATTATACCAGAAGCCAGTAAAAGCGGTAATGTAACCTGCTACGAATTTGATTTTGACACAAAATCGCTGATAAATGGCAAGACTATTGTGCAGAATTTACCTTTGCTGGATTCAACCATCCTGGTTCACAATAATAAATATTGGTTATTTGCCACAAAACGGGGAGAAAACAGCAATAGCAAACTGTATATTTATCATGCAAATGAATTGGCGGGCCCCTATATTCCTCATACTGCCAACCCGGTAAAAAATTCTTTGAACGGCACCAGGCCTGCCGGCAACTTTATTACGCTGAATGGAGAAATTTATCGGCCATCTCAAAATTGTGCCGAATATTACGGTAAATCTGTTACAATAAATAAAATAACCCTTTTAAATGAAAACGAGTTTGAAGAGGAAGTTGTACTTGAAATTTGTCCACCTCCAAAAAGTGGATTTAATTATGGCATCCATACTATAAATGTAGTGGGAGACGTTATTGTAATTGATGCATTAAAAAGAATCTTCATGCCTTTTGAGCAGATACAGATCTTTTTAAAGAAAATATTGAAAAAGAAAAAAAAGACGATCAAACCGTCAACAACCATTATAATGCTTTACCAGGAATTTGGCCTGCTGGCCGATTCACTCAGAAACGTCAATTTTTATGAATGAGTTTGTTAAATACTACAGCAAGAACAATTTACTAACCAACAGCAAGGTTAGGGAGATCAACCAGTTATCTCAATTGGATAATGCTGCTTTGTTAGGCAGGTACAACGACGCTTTCGTTGCCATGTTTAAGAGAGCATATAAATATTCCGATTTTTACAAAAAATTTTACAGGCAACACGGTATCGGTATAAATGACATCAGAGACGTTACAGACATTGTTAAACTGCCGATCATAGACAGGGCCCTTATTAAAAATGAGGTTAATAATATCTATCATGGATTTGATTTCCTCAAAGTAAAAGGCCTTACCAGCGGAACATCAGGCACTCCACTAACCGTTTACAGAACTCCATTTAATATTGCTACCGAACAGGCATATGTGCGCCAATACAGGGCGAAATATGGATATAATACCGGTCAGCCACTATTATCTATCCGTGGATTTTTGGGTAAGAACAGTGCTTACGAATTTTATAAGAAGGCAAATATCTTATACATTAGCAGCCCCAATATAAATCCCGGCACCATTGAATTTTATCATAAGCTGATAAAAGATTTTGCACCAGCTGCAGTAGAAGCGTTTCCGAGCTACTTATATAAATTGAGCCTGGAACTGGAAAAGAAAGATCTGAAAATAAATATTCCCAACGCATTCACTTCCTCAGAAATATTATATGGATTTCAAAGAGATATGATTGAGCCATACTTAAACACTAAAATTCATGACTGGTACGGTAATGTAGAAAGGACGATTGGAATTGCACAAGATGAAAACTATGATTACAAACCATTGTTATTGTATTCGATCAACGAATTTCAACAAGATAAGGTAATAACAACCGGACTGATAAACAGAACTTTTCCTTTGATAAGATACGCCGTAGAAGATAAAATAATTGTAGAAGGAAATGACTTCCTGGAAAATATCACTGCTCCAAAGATATTGAGAATTGAAGGCCGTGCAGGAGATACAGTAGAGTTGATGGATGGCAGTGTTGTAGGTTGCATGGACCATGCGTTTAAGGGAGTTGGACATCTTGAAACCGCCCAGATACATCAGTACCTGCAGGACAGGAACAGGCCATTAGAGATAAAGCTGGTAGTAACCAGTTCTTTTAAACCAACAGATGAACAACAGCTGCAACAGAATTTAAAAAGAATGATTGGAGAACAACCAGTAGAGTTTACTTACTGCACACGTGAAGACCTTACCTATTCTGCCAATCAAAAATATAAACTGATCATAAAACACAAATGATCAATAAAATAATTATTACAATATAACCCTTAAACAGTTTACAATTACAGCCCTAACTCGTAATGAATAAAAAGCTTAAGATACTCATTACCGGCCCGGTTCCCCCACCTGCCGGCGGGATTAGCATTCATATCCAAAGGCTTATTCATTTACTTGAATCAGAATTTGATATAGACCTCATCGACGAATCTGATCAAAAGAAAAACTCCGTGTTTAACATGCGCAGTTTAGATGTGCTCTCCTACGTAAAAAAAGTAAAACATTCAAACCTGCTATTTGTGCATAGCGGCAATAAAATATTTAAGAAAATACATATCATCACCGGGCGCCTATTTGCAAAAAAAGTAATTATAACTTTACATGGCTATGGCCCTAAAAGAAAACAGCCATTCAGGGCTATTGATAACTTTTTCTTCAGCTTAGCGCATAAAATAATTTTGGTAAATGCTGATATTGCCAACAGGCTTTCACTGCCGCTAAAAAAATGTGTGGTTAAACACGCGTTCTTACCACCGTCAATGCTAAGCGAACCTGCTCTTCCCGCTACAGTAAATGATTGGTTGATAAAAGCAACAGGCGATCGTAAAGTGATCATTTGTGCTAACGCCTCCAGGTTAGATATGCACAACAACCTGGATCTTTATGGCCTGGATATGAGCATAGAAATAACTAACAGGCTTGTGAAAAAAGGCTTGCCGGTGAATGTAATATTTACAGTTTCCTCTATCGAGAATTGCACTGCACTCTATAATAGTTATCAACAAAAGATCAAAGAACTGAAACTTAATGATCATTTGCTGCTTATCAATGAGAGGATGTCGTTTGTAAAACTGATAGAAAGATCCGATATCGTTATCAGGCCCAGCAATACCGATGGTGATGCTTTAACCGTAAGGGAAGCTATTTACCTCGGAAAAGATGTTTTGGCAAGCGATGTTGTACAAAGGCCGGATGGAACCGTTCTTTTTAAAACGAGGGATTTAAACGACATGGAAATGAAACTGGAAGCACTTGTGAAAAAGGCAATTGCAGAAAATTCGCAACCACAGGAAAGGCGGCAGGCTGCACAGGAAGATTATAGTTCGTTTTATAGCGATCTTATCAATAGTGTTGCATTAAAATAACTTATCATATTTTTATCAATAATATTACCATAAATCATTGAGTTACCTCTAACGTTATGATTGAAAAATTTCATCATTCTTTTAAAAAACTTGTTGAATATTGCGACCAGGAGCAATACAAAGGCTACGACCCTTATGATGGGTTAAACAGCAAGTTATTTCAAAAGATACCTTTGTTGCCACGAAGCAGAATTGCCCGCCTGGCATGGATCCAATTCTTTAAAAGGTCGCCGGTTAATCTTCGCAAAATAGTTGGAATAAAAAAGGAATACAATCCAAAAGCGCTCGGACTTTTTCTCTCGGCTTATTGTAACCTATATAAACATGATCAAAAGCCCGAGTACCTGAAACAGATCAGCTTTTTTATTGAGAAAATAGAAGGCTGCCGCACAAAAGGATATTCCGGAGCTTGTTGGGGTTATAATTTCGACTGGGAATCCAGGGCTTTCTTTCAGCCCAAATTTATGCCTACCATTGTGGCCTCTTCTTTTATTTCTAATGCATTACTGGATGCCTATGATATTACAAAAGACGAAAAACTGTTAACAACGGCAAGGAGTACCTGCGATTTTATTTTAAATGACCTCAACAGGACTCATAGCTCCAATGGTAATTTCGCATTCTCCTACTCTCCTCTTGATAATAGCGTGGTATTTAATGCTTCTTTATTAGGCGCCAGGTTACTGGCCAGGGTATATTCAATCACAAAAGAAACAAACCTTATATCTGAATCAAAAAAAGCTGTTGCATTTTGTTGCGACCAGCAGAAAGATGACGGATCCTGGAGCTACGGAACGCTGCCTTTTCATCAATGGATAGATAATTTTCATACCGGTTATAACCTGGAGTGTATTTCTGATTACATGAAATTTAGCCGGGATATCAGTTATTCGGATGTGCTTAACCGTGGTTTCCGTTATTATATTGAAACATTCTTTACCGAAGAAGGCATTCCAAAATATTACAGCAATTCTATATACCCGATAGATATCCATGCACCAGCTCAATTGGTGATAACTTTGAACAAACTCGGCAAAATGGATGCACACAAGGCTTTAATGGATAAAGTATTGAACTGGACAATTGATAATATGCAATCTGAACAGGGCTTTTTCCGTTATCAAATAAATAAATATGTAACGTCGAAAATACCTTACATGCGTTGGTCGCAGGCATGGATGTTTGTGTCGATGAGTATTTATTTAAATCATTTCATGCCAAAATCTGAAAGAATATTATGAGAATCTGGTTCGATCTGTCAAATTCGCCGCATATCAACATGTTCTATGATTTAATCAGAGACCTGGAACGAGACGGCCATACGATAATTATTACTTCAAGGCCACTGGCCAATACAGTAGAATTGCTTGATCAACGAGGACTAAAGCACACTGTTGTAGGAGATCACTATGGCAAAAATTTCCTGAAGAAAGTTTTCGGCTACCCGATACGGGTATTACAACTCAGAAAATTCTTAAAGAGCCAAAAACCCGACCTGGCAGTGTCGCAAAGCTCATTTCATTCGCCGGTTGTGGCCCGCTTGCTTGGCATACCATCTATTTATACCAACGACAATGAGCATGCAATGGGTAATAAGCCAGCATTTTTTTGTGCAACAAAAATTTTAATTCCAGAAAATCTGCCGGTAGAAAGAGTTGCGAAGACCGGCATCTCTGCTAAAAAAGTACTTCAATACCCGGGTGTAAAGGAAGGAATATATTTATGGAGTAAAGGAGAAGCTATCCAGGAACAGCGTAAGAAAAACACTTCCGGTATCATTAATATATACATCCGGCCCGAACCACAAACAGCTCAATATTATAAAGGGAAAGAGAATTTTCTTGATGATACAATTGTTGCTCTTCAAAATAAATACCGGATCACTGTTTTGCCGAGAGACAGCAACCAGGCAAAACATTATAAACAGGAAAAATTTAATGCTACACATGTACCTGACAAACCGATGAGTTTCGACATTATTGCTGCAAATTGCACCATATTTATCGGAGCCGGTGGGTCTATGACGCGTGAACTGGCTATTTTAGGAATTCCCACTATTTCCGTTTACCAAGATGACCTGCTGGAGGTAGATACTTTTTTAATTGCCAAAGGGTTAATGTTACATGAGCCTCTGTTAACAGCAGAAAAAGTAGAAGCGTATATCAATAGTTTACAAAACAAACCACCGGCGCTGGAACTGATGATAAAAGGAAAAGCGGCCTATAATTTATTTAAAAAGGAAATATTAAAATTTGAAAAGAAATGATAAAAATTGCATTGATTGGTGCAGGTAAAATGGGACTTTCCCACCTTGCCATATTAGGAGCACACCCGGATGTAGAAATTGTTGGTGTGGCAGATACATCCAAAATGGTAACGGATGTACTGGAAAAATATTCTGGCTTTAATTGTTTTGCAGATTACAAGAAGATGCTGGACAGCACTTCTCCTGAGGCCGTTTTTGTTTCAGCACCTACAAAATTTCATGCAGATATAGTTGGCGATCTTTTAAAAAGAGGCATCCACGTATTTGTAGAAAAACCATTTTGCCTTAATGTGCAACAGGGAGCAGAATTGGTAAAACTTGCCAAAGAAAAGAAATTAGTGAACCAGGTTGGCTATCACAATAAATTCATAGGCACATTTGAAGAAGTAAAAAGAATAGTTTCCAGCGGAGCATTAGGAGAGATCAATCATTTTGTGGGAGAAGCTTATGGGCCTGTAGTAATAAAAAAGAAACAAGGCACCTGGCGGTCGGATCCTAAAGAAGGCGGTGGTTGCCTGTTGGATTATGCCTCGCATGTGATAGACCTTATCAATTACCTGGTTGCACCCATTTCTAAAATACACGGTGCTGTTTTAAAGCCCATTTTTTCTGATACCGTAGAAGATTCTGTGTATTCATTAATGGAAACAGAAAATAACATTTCCGGTGTTTTATCAGTGAACTGGAGCGAAGAAACTTATCGCAAAATGAGTACATCCATCACTATCATCGGTTCTAAAGGAAAAATCATCTCGGATGCTTCTGAATTAAAAGTATATTTTAAAACGGATAGCTGCCCGGCCGGATATTCTAAGGGATGGAATATAAAATACGTAACGGATCTTACAGAAGAAGTTGAATTTTATTTGAGGGGCGAAGAATATTCAGCCCAGGTAGATTACTTCGTAAAAGCAATTCTGGGAAAAGTACCCAACATTAAAAATACATTTGAAAGTGCATGGATCACCGACCGCGTGATTGATCAGATTAAAAATCATAAAAATAATTAAGATGGATAGGATATTATTTGGCGACAACCAGTTTTTTGCTGTGAATCATATTTCTGATGAGAAATCCAGGGCACAGTCTATAAAGTTTAAAGAAGATAAAACAATACTTGATACAATTGACATCGCCCGTGCAGAAGGCATCGATACTTTTATGTGTACTACGCACGACCGTATCATCAATATATGCGACATGATAAGGCAGGAACCTGAAAAGTATAAAAGCTTTTCCATCTATCCCTGCATGCCATATGCGCATAAATATGCCAATGCAGTAACAGAACTTGGTATCATGGGAACCATCAAGCAGTATGTACCCGGTAATTTTTTCGGTTCTTTATTTAAAGGAGGTGTAGCTTTTGTTTCCAAAGATTATGTTGCCATCATGGAACTGATGATTGATGCAGAAATGAAAATGTTTAAAGGAATTAACACCCCGGTAATTTTCTTACAAAATGTGATCACCGATCTGTTGCTTGGATTAGGAATGAAAGACATCCTGAAAGCATACCACGATTATGTAAAAAAGAAATACAATGCTGAGCCGGCTTTTATTACGATGAATATGCCAAAACTGTTGGATGTACTGGAAAGCGTGGGAATACAAAACCCGGTTATCTGCTCTTCTATCAACAAAGCAGGCTTCCGTATGAGTGGTGGTATGGAGATATATGAAAAAACATTGCGCACAAGAAAATTGAGAGCAATTGCCATGCAGGTACTAGGGGGCGGTGCCATCCCGGCAAAGGAAGCAATTGAATATGTTTGTAATCTGCCAAATGTAGAATCCATTTTATTCGGGGCTTCTTCAAGAGGTAACATTGCACAAACAGCCAATTATATAAGGGAATTTGATAAAAGAAAAGCCGGGATGTCAGTAAGTTAATCCGAAAGGTTGACGTTAAAACTAAAATGGCAAATACAACAAAAAAAATAGTAACCGGTGTAAGGCTGTCGCTGTACAGCGTTATATGCATACCTCATCTGCTCGTATTCTTCCTGCATAAAAACAGGAGGACGATCCTTGTAGATACGCGTCGCTGGTTAGAAATATATGATGTAAAGTATGGTAATACAATTGGCTTTATTTACCTGTTATCCTATTATCCCGAATTTAGGAATTTATTTTATTACCGGGTTGGATTCATACACAATTTCCTGAAGATATTGTGCCCTAAAATGAGTACCCTATATATTGTAACTCCTCAAGTTGGTGAAGGATTATTTATACAGCATGGTTTTGCAACAGTTATAGCAGCCGCCTCCATCGGAAAGAATTGCTGGATAAACCAGCAGGTAACCGTTGGGTTTACCAGTAAAACTGATTGCCCGGTAATTGGCGACAATGTAACTATAAGTGCGGGTGCAAAAGTGTTGGGAGGAATAACCATCGGTAACAATACGATCGTAGGGGCAAATGCTGTTGTTGTAAAAAATGTACCGGAAAACTGCGTGGTAATTGGAGTTCCCGCATACATCATTAAAAGAAACGGAATAAAAGTGAAAGAGGCTTTATAAATTCAACCTTTGATTTTTATTAATTGAGAAATAAAAATTAACAGCGATCTCAAAAAAAATAAATTTAGTTAATGAAAGTAACCATTGTAGCCGGCGCCAGGCCTAATTTCATGAAGATAGCTCCCATCATCAAAGCGATCCTGGATGCGCATACGCACGGAAAAGACATTACATACAGGCTGGTACATACCGGCCAGCATTACGATAAAAAAATGAGTGGTGATTTTTTTGAGCAACTGGGCATCCCCGATCCTCATGCCAATCTGGAATGTGGTGGTGGCTCACAGGCCGAACAAACTGCCGCCATCATGATAAAATTTGAAAAAGAATTACAGGAATTTCCTCCTGATGTTGTGCTGGTGGTAGGCGATGTTACTTCCACTATGGCCTGCAGCATCACTGCAAAAAAATTATGTATTGATGTTGTACACGTAGAAGCGGGTATTCGTTCGGGTGATATGACCATGCCGGAAGAGATCAACCGTATTGTAACCGATTCTATCTGCGATCATTTTTATACAACCAGTACGATAGCAAATGATAACCTGCAGGCACAACAGGTTCCAAAAGAACGGATTCATTTTGTTGGCAACACCATGATCGATACGCTTACTCAAAATCTTAACAGGTTGAGGAAGCCTGCATTCCTGGATGAATTTAAGCTGGAGGAGAATAATTTTTTCCTGCTTACGCTTCACAGGCCATCCAATGTAGACGATGCGGCAAAACTTGGATCTATCCTTGATGCCGTAATGGATGCTACAGCAGATGTACCGATCGTATTCCCCGTTCATCCAAGAACACGTTTGATCTTAAATAATTTAAAAATAAATCACCAACGCCTCATCATGATAGATCCACAGGGTTACCTGGAATTTATCTACCTGGTTAAAAACGCAAAAGGTATCATTACAGATTCGGGAGGCATTACAGAAGAGGCAACTGTTCTGCATATTCCATGTCTTACATTAAGAAATTCAACTGAAAGGCCAGAAACTGTAACCTTAGGAACAAATGAACTTATAGGGGAAGACTTGCCCAAATTGAAATCATACCTGGAAAAGATCATTGCAGGTGAATGGAAGAAAGGCTCAATACCTGAATTTTGGGATGGGAAAACTTCTGGCAGAATTGTAGCATCTTTGCTGTCTATTTATAATAAATAATTAAACATAACAGTAAAGTACAACTTACATGAACCGGCAATTTAAACGATACCTGCAGATCTCACTTATAATGCTGGATATACTGGTATTAAATCTTTCGTATTTTCTTGCCAGGTTCTTATTCGATATTCCCGGTAACTTTTTTAGTTCCTACCTGGCGCTTTGGTTGTTCCTGAATACATTCTGGCTTGTACTCTCATTTATCCTGGGTACTTACTTTGAAAAGATCATCATTAATTTTGAAACTTTTACAAAGCGTACCGTTCAGGTGTACACGCTTTGGATCATTGCGATCTTCTTTTACCTCTTTTTTTCCCATGAGTACCAGGTATCACGTTTCTTCATTCTTGCAATCATTACAAGTTTTGGTATAGGGTTATTTTTAAACCGGTTTCTTTATGTTGGTATACGCCAGTATTTTAAATCACGCGATTATCTTTTCAACCGGGTTATCATCCTGGGTTACAATGATACCGCTTTAAAACTGGCTTCATACTTTGAGGAAGAAGCAATCAATACGCACCTGCTGGGTTTTATTGAAGATGAGGCAAAAGTTACAGAATTAAGCCACTACCCTATCTTATCCGGCCTGGGTAACGTGATGCAAATTGCGAAAGATATGGACGTACAGGAAATATTTTCTACCATCACGCCTGAACAAAACGAATTTATTTATTCTTTGATGAGTGAAGCGGAGCATGAGTGTATCAGGTTTAAAGTAGTACCCAATCTTTCCTATTTTTTCAGCAAACCTGTTATTGTTGATTACATAAGAGACCTTCCCATCCTTTCGCTAAGAAGTGAGCCGTTAGAAGATGTTGGAAACCGGTTTAAGAAAAGGGTGCTGGATGTAGTGGTAAGCTTACTTGTTTGCATATTTATTCTTTCCTGGCTAATACCAATACTTGGATTACTTATTCTTATTGAGTCCAGGGGACCGATCTTTTTTTCTCAGAAAAGAACAGGAAAAAATAACCAGGAATTCAATTGTCTCAAATTCCGGAGTATGAAGCCGAACAAAGACTCTGATTCGAAACAGGCTACTAAAGGAGACATGCGTATCACAAAGATTGGCAAGATCATCAGGAAAACAAGCCTGGATGAATTTCCACAGTTCATTAATGTTCTTAAAGGTGAGATGAGTTTAGTTGGGCCAAGGCCTCACATGGTAAAACATACTTCCGACTATTCAAAGATAGTAGACCAGTATATGATCAGGCATTTCTTAAAACCCGGCATTACCGGCTGGGCACAGATCAATGGGTTTCGTGGAGAGATCACAGATCCAAAACAAATTAAAATGCGTGTTACAAATGATCTTTGGTATCTGGAAAACTGGAATATCTGGCTCGATCTGAGGATCATGTTTTTAACTGTTTACAATGTATTTAAAGGAGAAGAAAATGCATACTAAAAACTAAACATTATTTTATCATTTAAGATTAAATACCAATAATATAAAACTGCAGAATGAATCTTTTTAATTCCAAATACATTTTAAGTAATAAAAGGTTTGGCTGGATCGATTACGACAGGGGCATCAGTATTATCCTGGTAACTTACAGGCATTGCTATGAAAGCATGGAGAAGGCTGGTTTAAATATGCAGGCACATCCTTACCTGGAATACATAAATGTTTTTTTCTTTGGTTTCCGGATGCCATTATTTTTTATAGCTTCTGGTATCTTCATATCAGGAAGCATGCGTAAACGTGGCTTGCATGCTTATGGCAAGAACCGTGTACAAAGCATACTTTACCCTATGCTGGTATGGGGTATTATTCAGATATCGCTCCAGATCCTTTTTTCTGCACATACAAATTCAGAAGTAACACCAATCAGTTATCTGTACCTGATCATTTATCCCAGGGCAACCGGACAATTTTGGTACCTGAATGCATTATTTTTTGTGGGAATTATCTATTCAGTATTAAAGGCAAAATTAAAATTTACTCTCACACACCAATTAATACTAGGCCTTTCGTTATATGCACTGTGTGCTTATATAAACAGTACTACCATTAATATTGGTTTTGCAAATGATATTTGTAAATATTATCTGTTCTTTGCCATAGGCGATGCCATTTCAACTTTCATGTTGGGAGAAAAAGCCGCTGCTGTTTTTTCAACATGGAAAGTACTGGTTCCCTTATTGGCGGCTTTTGGAATTATACAGTATTTTTTTACAAAGATCAACCTGGCAGAAGGAAATAATTATTATGTTGAGAATCACATGCCGGTCTTCTTTCTTCTGGTAGCATTGGTAGGTTGCGCTGTTTCCATATCGGCATCTTTCGCTTTAAAAAAATACCAGGCTCTACCCTTTCTTCGCGTTATCGGGTATAACTCCGTGCATATTTATTGCATGCAGATCATTGCCATGTCGGTTGCAAGGTTAGTATTAATGAATATTATCGGTATTACAAATGTTCCGCTACTTGCGTTGCTTATACTTACCGCAGGTTTAATAATCCCCATGGTTACCTACAACATCTGTATAAGATTAAATATGTGGTGGTTGTTTACCTTAAAAAAACCTGAGGAAGAAATTAATTTCCTGTCAGAGTCTAAATTAGCCCGGTCTGCAGCTAAAAATTGATCAGTAGTAAAATAAGATGCCCGCAATTCTATCACTGATTTTGCGAGAGCTTATAACTTTCATTTTTTAAATGTACACAATACAAACGCTGTAATTTTTTTCAATTACCTGGTATGGTAACCTGGTTAATGGGCAGGCTTAAATAATAAATGCCGGCACTGCTTCAAGTACCGGCATTTTTAATGAAAACTTATGATCTGGCGTTCCCGTTTAGAATCAGTTTTAATTTAGCTCTTTCTTAAAAGCAGATGCTATTAATTTGTTTTTACAACTTTAAATATTTTGTTCTTCTCTGCCTGTTGAACTTTTACGATGTAAACCCCGGCAGCTATTGACCTGCACAAACTAAATTTACCAGATGCTTTAGTTGTTAACTGCTCCACTACTTTA
>JANOCC010000042.1:0-14952 GCA_031411955.1 Ferruginibacter sp. | reverse complement strand
CCTAAAGGGCTGGAGGCCGAAAAGCCGTTACTATAAATTACCGAATTATAAGGAGGTGCCACAGCATCTATATATGAGGCATCTGTTGCCAATCCTCCATCATATGCGTTGCAAAAGCCATAAACCAGTGAGTCGCCATCTGCATCGGTAGCGCTAAAATCAAGCGTAAACGGAGCTTCAAAGCATATAACTGAAATAGGTAAGCCATACTGAGGACAATTATCAGCGGCCAGCTCATTCTGTAATTGTAAAACGCCGGGCACAATGCAGGTGTAGGTTGCACCTGTTTGATTCACATTGGCCATATTTGCCTGCCGGCAGCAGGTTTGGTGTGCTACAGTGTAACCGTTGTTATTATCAGGAAGTTCAACTTCAGTAGAATAGGTTGCATAAGTATATTGAAGCGTTGGCTGGTTGGTTAAACAGGGAGAAGCAATAATGGGCATACTTAGAATACCTGGAGGATTATTCTGTATTAAACGCCACATATCGTTTGTTTCCGGACCATCAAGTTTTACGTTGTTGTCGTTGTTAAATATGCCTACAACATAAGAAGCTGCCAGCGTGGCCACGCCCGGCCCTGTTGCATCTCCTTTAACCAGTAAAAGGATGATCCTGTAAATTTTTGTATTGGGCAAACTTCCGGGTCCCACTATCTCATACCTTAATTCTCCCCCTATTATATGGGCAGCAAAGCTGCAGGAGAACATCAGCATTAAAAAAAAAGAAAGTAAAAGTCTTTTCATCCGGAACAACAGTGAATCATAAATATAAGTAAAAACGACGGTTTTTGCCTTAGGGTTGCCCAATTCACAAAGAATGAATTAAAGTACTTAACGAATCAATACGATATACCCTTTGCGGAAAATCTTCTTGCCTCTAAAGTCGGTTCCTTCGGCATAATAAACATAAGTGCCAGGGGCTTGTTCACTTCCCCCAAATTTTCCATTCCATCCCATGCCAATTTCTGAAGTGGCAAAAAGCATTTGTCCCCAGCGGTTATAGATCCGGAATGCATCTACAGATTTTAAACCCAGCGCAATCGGTTTTACGATATCATTAGTACCGTCTCCATTTGGACTAAAGGCAGAGGGCACATACAGATCGGGCGCCACTTTAAAAAAATGAACCCTGATAGTATCTGTATCAAAACACCCGATGTTATCAGTAGTAGTAAGTACATAAGTGATATCATCCTGCGGAGTGGCAACCGGGTTTGCAATATTGGTGCTATTTAACCATTGTGTAGTTGGTAGCCCGGCCCATGAAAATATGGGGGCTCCCGTTCCGTTTAATTGTAAAGGCTGGCCAAGCACAATGGAAGTATCGGAAGGCCCGGCATTGGCAATGATCCGGTTTATATTGATCCGTACAATATCAGTAACAGGCTTAGGGCAACCTAGTGTATCCGTAACAGTTACACTGTAATTTACTGTAACGGTTGGCGAGGTCACATTTGTATTTGCATTGGTCGCGTTGCTAAGAAATGTGCCGGGGCTCCATGAATAAAAAGCACCACCACTGGCCTGCAGCGACGCAGAAACTCCAAGGCAAATAGTTTGATCGGGGCCTGCATTTGCATTCGGGTAAGGAACAGTTCTTACTTTAATTGAATCCCTGTCCTGGCAGGAACCGATATTTCCTGTAACATAATAAGTGGTAAGTGGTGCCGTAGGTGTTGCTACCGGGTTTTTGATCAACGGATCATTTAATGTTGTGCCGGCGGGTGACTGAGTCCAGGTATATTTAAGGGCATCACTGGCAAGGCTTAGTGTGATAGCATCGCCCCGGCAAATTGTTGTGTCTCGGCCGGTCTTTAGTGTTACAGTGTCTACCACCCTAACAGTTACAGATTCTGTAGTAGAGCATCCAACATTATCGCTATAAAAAACGGAATAGGTGGTAGTAACATCCGGACTAACGGTTGGGGTGAAACTATTAATGTTACTAATGTTATAATTTGGCGACCAGGTTACACAGCAGTTTGTATTGGCAGTAGCCACCAGTTGCAGGTTGTCTACTGAGCAAATAAGTGTATCGTTTGTGACCGTAAACGGAGGCTTATCTAAAATATAAACAGTGTCGGTAATGGTAGCAATACATCCCTTGTTGCTGCCAACCGTTAGTGTAGTAACATAAGTTCCCGGAACAGCGTAGGTATATACCGGATTTTCGAGACGGCTGGTATCTGCATCAGTAGATGGATCGCCAAAATCCCAGCGCCAGGTGTTTGGGAATCCGAAATTTGCTCTTGTACGATCATCGAACTGCACCTCTGATCCTTTACATCTTGGCGAATTATTGCCCTGGTCAGGAAAATAACCGGGAAATACTCTTACAGTAGAATAAGCAGAATCTGAACAAGAGTTGCCTCGGTTCACTACCAGTTTGATCGTATAAACACCGGTGTCAGTAAAAGTGTGCGTTTGAACCGGATTGGTAGAAATATTGTTTGGCGACGCGGGATCACCAAAATCCCAATAAGTTGTGAGGTTAAGCGGAGAGGATAAAAGATTCTCGAATGTATATGAAAATCCATCACAAGTAATATAATCTGGTTGCAACGATACACCTGCCAATTCGCAGGGTGCTACAGTAATGATGAAATCTTTTCTGTGAACACTTATCAATACACCATTTCTAAAAGCACTTACACAAACTGAAACAACATATTTTCCCGCATCCGGTGCAATTCCCGAAATAATGCCTGTTTGGGGATTTATAAATGCTTCATTTCCCAGTGGATCAAGTCCACTAAAGCCATTGGTATAATTAAGCCCGGAATAAGGTGGTGGCTCAGGCGAGTAATTAACATCTGCATTAATTGCCCCATCTCCATCGTATGCTGAACAGGTAGAATAAACCAATTGGTCTCCATCGGGATCAGTTGCGCTGAAATCCAATGTAAAGGGTTTTCTAAAACACACAACAGATATGCCGGTTTCAAAGCGGGGGCTATTATCAAATTCAGTAGTACCACCTAAAGCATTGGTGCCCGGAATTTCTGTGGTATAAGTAGCGCCTTCACTATTTCCTATGTTTTCTATCCCATCAATCCTGCAACAGGTTTGAAAGGCCGCAGTGTAACCTCTTGCGTTATTTGGAAGCGTAACGGTAAAAGTATAAAATCCTACCCTATAACTTAATGATGGAGGATTAGTGATACATTGAGGAACAGAGATCGTTGGTAATAAATTATTGCCGCTCTGATTTACGATAAAATAATTACCAAATAACTGGTTGTTTTCCCTGCTGAAAATGCCAATCTTTGCTGTTGCAGGAAGAGCGGCACAATTTCCGGTGAAATCGCAATTTTCGTCCCTGAATAATCTTAAAGTAATGCGATATGTTTTTGTAGTAGCAGTAGCACTGATAAAATCATAAATAATTTCTCCGCCAGTTACATGCTTTGCATTGGCTGCGAAAAAACACGACAGTAAAAAAGATAATAGTAGCGTTTTCTTCATCAGTTGATAATATTCTATATGTAGAGTGTAAAATAGCGAAAAAAGCTGTCTGCAGTCTCTATTTTACTTCCTGGAATTGTAAAAAATCTGCCAAAATTCTGTTACTTTTTTCAGTTTCTTCCAGCATTCCCATATGTGCACTCCTTCTTAAAATATTTACATACGTTGTAGTTGCCAATGTAGACTGCTCCAGCCCGGCTTTGAAAGGCACAGCTTTATCGTATTCTCCCAAAACAAACAGTACCGGCACTTTACTATTCTTTAAAACGTTGGTTCTGTCGGGACGGGTTATCATGGCTTCATAATATTGTATCAACGCTTCAGCAGAAAAATTGTTGCCGTTTTCAAGGAGGTTTTTGATATCCTTACTACTTTTCTCAGCATCTTTAAATAGTCCGGGTATACTTGTAGCAAGAAAAGCGGATGCGCCATTTTTGCCGATGAATTCAATTGCTTTTTGCCTGCTGGCAACCTTTTCTGCGTCATCGGCATAGGCGCTGGAATGGAAAAGTCCGAAAGCAGTTACATATTCAGGGTATATTTCAGCAAAAGCCAATGTTATATAACCGCCCATGCTGTGCCCGATCAGGATGCATTTTTCAATTTCTTCTTTTTTAAGTATGCTTTTAATACAGGATGCATAATCATCAATGCTAACAACTTCCTTTTTTAAAAGTGTAGATTTTCCTGTTCCCGGCATATCAGGCACCAGCAGTTTATAGCGATCCTGTAAAAAAGCGATCTGATCCGCCCATATACTCCTGTCTTCTGCAAACCCATGTAATAACATTACGGGTTGGCCATTTCCAACAATAGAATAATGTATTACCGCATCCTCGTAAACTATTTGTTTTTCTTCTGAATTTTTCATGGTGATTTTTTGTTTTACAAATCCTGCATATTTATTCGGGGATATTGAGCCCGCGTCTTGCAAAAATCAGCGATGGCTCAATATTCTACATGTTAACAGGCTTTTTTAAATTATGCACTGTTCTTCGCATTTATCCGGAAATACCTGCTAACAGATCTGTACAACAAAAGCAGTACCAATAGTAATAAGGCATTGTTCATTTGCTGTGGAAGAAAAAACCAGCTTACCATTAAAAGCACGAGGCTTAATGCAACAGCCAAAAAATAAATTTTTACTATCTTTTTCCTGCTGTTGATAAAAAATGAAATTACCAGGTGTGTTGGCAATGCCCAAAGTATATTATAGTTTGCTTTCGTCATGCTATGGTCAGTTCCTGTCATCATAAAAATCAGCAGTATTCCTAATAATCCAACTGTAAAAAAAAGTGTTCCATCCAATCCACTTACGATCATTTGAGCAGTGCTGTTATTGGAAGAACCAAGTACAATAAACATGAGCAATAGCATCGCAAAAAATACCATTGGGGTAAACCAGCTGAAGTTTTGTTCAGAAGGTTGCAGATCATAAAGTTCTTTGGAGGCTGCGATGATACTAACATTGCTGGTGCTATCTAATGCCTTCATTAAATTGTTTGGCAGAAACTGCTGCTGGCCAATAGTCATTACAGCGTCGGTGGGAGCGCCCAGTAAAACATCAATGCCCAACTTGCTCCAGTATTGTTTACTCTTGTCGAGATAAAGATGTATTGCATTTCTAAATGTTGTTGTAACCGGCATCACGGCAGGCAAAACCGGGCTGGGTGTTTTTGATTTAATGATGATATCGCGGAGCCTGGTGGTGCAATTGTCCAGGAAGAAATCATATTTATAATACCTGTTTTCTTCTTTTAAGTTTTCATTCAATATATGCTGTACATCAATCTTTTCTCTGGCAGAAAGATCGAGCACCTGTTCTGTAATACCTCTGTTGGTAGCCTGGTATTCAAATTTAAAATCGCTGAAATCGGCCAGGCTGATATAGTATAATAATTTACCCCTGATAAATTTTATATAAAAGCCTTCATCATCAAAATTGAATGTGCCATAGTTGTAAACATAATCCGTAACACTGCTACTGTCTACGATGCGAATAGCACTATGGCCAAAGATCGAATACAATTCTTCTCCCGGTGTGCAGGTAAGTAATGAAATGCGGATATGAGATGAATCCTGTGCAAATGTTCTGGCAGGAATTGAAAAAACAAAAAGAAGAATCGTTAACAGTAATAATTTCAGAAAAGGCATTTTCATTTGAACATATTTAATAAACCTGATTTCAACAGGATCATACTCACCAAAGGTTAAATTCTAACGACTATAATTCGGAGCTTCTTTGGTTATCGCAATATCATGAGCATGGCTTTCCCTCATACCTGCATTAGTGATCTTAACAAAACTAGCTTTCTGTAATGTTTTTATATCAGAAGCACCACAGTAACCCATACCCGCTCTTAATCCTCCGGTGAACTGGTGAACAACTTCCCTCAGATGCCCTTTAAATGGAACCCTGCCTTCAATTCCTTCCGGAACAAATTTTTTGATATCATCCTCTACATCCTGGAAATAACGATCGCTGCTTCCTTGCGCCATGGCGCCCAAAGAACCCATTCCACGATACTGTTTAAATTTTCGCCCTTCATAAATAATAGTTTCTCCCGGACTTTCTTCTGTGCCTGCAAATACATTTCCCATCATTACACAACTGGCGCCGGCCGCCAGGGCTTTTACCATGTCGCCGGTGTACCTTATTCCCCCATCGCTGATGATGCCTACATTCCTGTTTTTTAAAGCAGCAGCAGCTTCCATAACAGCTGTTATTTGCGGTACACCGGTGCCGGCAACAATACGGGTTGTGCAAATAGAGCCTGGGCCAATACCAACTTTAACGGCATCTGCGCCAGCATCTGCCAGTGCTTTTGCTCCGGCTGCGGTGGCTACGTTGCCTGCAATTATCTGTATACCTTTAAAAGATTTTTTTATTTTTTTAAGTGCATCAATTACACCTTTGGTATGGCCATGCGCACTGTCTAAACAAACTATATCTACACCGGCCAGGTGCAACATGTTTACCCTGTCCAGTATATCATTTGTAATACCCACGCCGGCTCCAACCTGCAGCCTTCCAAACGAATCTTTGATCGCGTTTGGATGGCTCTTTAATTTTAGTATATCCCCAAACGTTACCAGGCCAATTAGTTTTCCTGATTTATTTACAACGGGTAATTTTTCTATCTTATTTTTTTTGAAGATCAGTTCTGCTTTTTTAAGATCAGTTCCTTCGGGAGCGGTGATGAGGTTTTCTGTGGTCATTACCGAACTCACTTTGAGTGTAGGATTTGTTTCAAACCGCAGATCGCGGTTGGTGAGAATACCCACCAGTTTATGCTGATCATTTATTATCGGGATGCCGCCAATCTTATTATCACGCATCAGGCGGATAGCTTCACCAATACTGGCATCTGGTGTAAGTGTGATGGGATCCAATATAAGACCGTTCTCGCTTCGTTTTACTTTACGAACCTGCTCTGCCTGTTGATCAATACTCATATTTTTATGAAGAATTCCCAACCCACCCTGCCTGGCCAATGCAATGGCCAATGCGGCTTCTGTAACTGTATCCATGGCGGCACTTAACATTGGTACATTAAGGCGGATTGTTTCGGTAAGGTTGGTTGAGATATTTACATCCCTGGGAAGTATCTGAGAGTATGCAGGCATCAGTAAAACGTCATCAAACGTTAAGCCTTCGCCGAAAAATTGTTTTGAACTTTTATTACCGGAGGGATTATTTATTGTTGCCATAGGCAAAGATAAGTTGAAAATGGGAATTAACAAATCAGAATGAATGCTGCATTAATAAGAAAAACGAAAAGCTGTATTTATTATTAACGGTACATGCTATGTTCGATAAAGTGTGCTTAAAATGCTAACTGTCCATCTTATATATCTTACCCGGCAAAGAGATAATAACTCCATGCATTTCCAGTGAAAGCAGCGCTGCCGCTGCAAAACTACTGTTGAGGCCACTTTTAATATACAATTCGTCTATATGCAGGTTGCCGGCTTCCTCTAGTACTGAAATAACTTTTTTTTCATGATCGTTCAGTTCTATAAATAGTTCTCTCTGTTTTTTTATTATTGGTTGTTTGGTTGCATTCCAATTCATAAAATCCAGCAAGTCGCGGGCACAGGTTACCAGTGAAGCTTTGTTGTTTTTTATCAGGTAATTGCAGCCTTCACTTTTAGCATCAATAGTTCTGCCCGGTATGGCAAATACATCTTTATTATAACTATTTCCCAGTTCGGCCGTTATCAATGATCCTCCTTTTTTTCCTGATTCAATAACCAACAAGGCGTCGCAAATACCGGCAGCTATTCTATTACGTTTAGGAAAATTTTGTTTGTCGGGATTTGTACCGCTTTTAAATTCAGTTAATAACCCACCACAGTTGGCCATTTGTTTGGCAAGCATCTTATTTTGTGGTGGATAGATCCTGTCGAGCCCATGAGCTAAAACCCCTACCGTTGGCAGGTTGTATTTTAAAGATGATTTGTGTGCAATAGAATCGATTCCGAATGCAAGGCCACTTACAACAAGTATATCATGGTGCTCCAGTTCGGCAATTATTTTTTCGCAAACCTGTTTACCATATTCCGAATGATTCCTGGTACCAACAATCGATATGATCTTGGATTTGTTGAGGTTTGCATCTCCGCGGAAGTATAATAAAACCGGGCAATCGTAACAATTTAATAATCTTTTCGGATAATTATCGGCAGTAATAAAAAGTGGTTCGATCTTATACTTCTCAATAAATTCTATTTCTCTTTCACATTCACTAAAATCTTTAAAGGCCTTTATGTGAAATGCCCTTATTGAACCAATACCTTCAATTTTTTCAAGCTGTTTTTTTGGAGCTTTAAAAACAGATTGTGCATCTCCGAAAATATTGATCAGCGCTTTTGCATTAACATCGCCTATCTGTGTAATAAGCGTGAGGGCAATCTGGTACAATAGATCATTATTCATATAGAACAATGATAAAATAATTCAACGTTGCAATTATGGTGAAATATTGCTCAGCTTGTGTTTTTTTTCACAGGAAAGCTAGTTGGAAACAACATTTAATTCTGTGCGCCTGTTCAATGCTTTACCTTCTTCAGAATCATTTTTTTCAATTGGTTTACTGGCCCCAAATCCTTTTGATATAAGCCTTTTGGGATTGATAGATTTACTTACAAGGTAGGCGGTTACCGATTTTGCCCGTGCCAGGCTTAATGCCAGGTTATCAGCTGCGGTACCAACATTATCAGTATGTCCGCTGATCTGTATCACCAGCTTTGGATTTTCATTAAGAAGGATAATTAATTTATCAAGTTCATTTAATGAGGCAGGCTTTAATTCTGATTTGTTTACGTCAAAGAAGATATTTTTTAATACAATTGCAGCGCCAGCCTCAATCGGTTGCAGCGGAATATCCACTATAAAAAAAGAATCCCGCGAATTTTTCATGATAGAAAAATTATCAGAATAAAAAAGATAACCTTTCCTGTTTACGTTAAAGGCATAATCGTTTCCTTCCGGCAGTGTGATAAGGTAGTTGCCTTCTTCATCGGTTTGTAGTTTTGAGATTAATTTACGGCTATTCACATCCGTTAGTTCTAGTGAAGAGGGCAAACCAATCGAAGTTTTTTTATCGTAAACACGTCCTTTTACCCACAAAGTTTTAGCTGCCTGGATGTCATCTCTTAACTGAAAAGAATATAGGTCCAGCCCGCCCTTGCTGTCTGTTCCATCACTCGCATAATAAGAAGTTCTGCCATCTGAAGCTACGATCAGCGATCCTTCATCGTCAATTGTGTTGATAGGATAACCAAGGTTTAGCGGTTTGCTCCACAAACTATCGGAAGTTTTTTTGGTAAGAAAGAGATCTGTCATTCCATAGCCCATGTGACCATTGCTATTAAAGTACAATGTTTGATTATCTGCATGAACAAACGGGCAGCCTTCGTCTGCGCTCGTATTTACTTCCTCTCCCAGGTTTTCGGGCCTGCTCCATTTTCCGTTGGGCTGGCGATGTGTTACCCAGATATCTTTTCCTCCATACCCGCCAGATTGGCTGCTGGAAAAATAAAGATCTTTTTTATCAGGTGATAAAGACGGCGAAGATTCCCAGTAATCTGTATTGATCATTGGTCCCAGGTTTTCAGGTTCCGTCCAGTTACCGTTTTTTAGCTTGTAGGCAATGTACAGATCACAACTTCCCTGTCCTTCGGGATAATTACATCCTGTAAAGATCAGCCACTTGCCATCCTGCGAAATGTTTTGAGCACCTTCATTTAAATTGGTATTTATTTTTCCGCTAACGGGAACAGCTTTGCTCCACGTACCGTTGTTTAAATTACTTTCATAAAAATCTTCATCGTTATCAACCCTCCTGGTAAAGATCATTTTTTTTCCATCGATGGTTAACGACGGATAGTACTCTAACGCAGTACTGTTGATACTGTCGCCCATATTTGAAGGAAGGAATTTGTAATTGCCATCCGGATGATTTTCACTGTAATCAATGGCAAACTGGTAAGTACTTTTTCGATAACTGCCTGCCTTGATGCTTTGTTCATTTATGCCCGGGGTTTTTAAAAATTCGTTGATAGCTACCAGCGATTTTCTGAACTGGCCAGTTCCTGCCAGAGAAATAGAATAAGGTAAAAGATAGGTGGCCGAAAAAACAGGATCTAAAGAAAACCCTTTTTCAAAGTCAGTTATTGATGCCGGGTAATTCTTCATATCTGCGTATATGCCTGCACGTGATAAGTAGACTTCTACAAATCTGGGATCTATTTTTAAGGCTGCCTCAAGCTGAACCATCGACTCATCAAATTTGCCTTCCACGGCAAACCCGTATGCTTTTTCATAAACCTCCCTTGCTTTTTTAGTTACTTTTTCGGGGTCATACCATTGTGCAAATGAACTATTTATAAAACAAGTTGTACTGATCAGCAGCGAAAAAAGCGTTTTATTAATCAACATGCTATTAATTTTCTTTGATTGGGACAATGAAGTTATAACGAATTGCCCTGATAATAATTGCGAACTTGTTAAAGTACTTGCAGGTAATAACGAACCTGGATTTCCATCAGGTAAAGTTGCAGAGAATCTATACATGCAGAGCCTCAATAAAATTGTAGTTCTGCTAATAAATAAAAGTGACGATTTATTTTAGTATCTTATCTGTGGAAACCCTTTAATTCCCGGCAATGCATTACAGTAGCAGATCCAATAGATCTGCCATCACGGTACGTTTATATACTTGTGTATCTGTAAAGATAATTCCCATTTAGGATTCGCTTTTATATATTCTATGATCATGGGAGTGATCTGGGAGGCTTTATCCCATTCGGGTTGCAGAAATAGTTTACATGTTGGAGAAACCTGTGCTGCATACTGCTCGGCCCAGCTAAAATCTGATTTATTGAAGATGACAACTTTCAATTCATTTGCAACAGGCAAGATAGCAGGCATGGGTGCCTTAAATTTTTTGGGTGACACACAGATCCAGTTCCATTTGCCGCTCAGCGGATGAGCACCGGAAGTTTCAATATTAGTTTCCAGTCCGGCTTCTATCAAGTTGGCAGTCAGTTCATCCAGGTTATGCATCAGAGGCTCGCCGCCAGTGATCACCACCATTTCTGTTCCTGTTTGTTTTACCATTTTTACAAGCGTTGCAATGCTTATTAAGGGATGTGCTGCTGCATCCCAGCTCTCTTTCACATCGCACCATACACAGCCAACATCACAGCCTCCCAGCCTGATAAAATAAGCCGCTCTTCCTTGGTGAAAACCTTCTCCCTGTAATGTATAAAAATGTTCCATCACTGGCAGGGTAGAGGCAATGCTATTATCTGTAGTTATTTCCAATCTTATTATTTGTTTTAATTGAACTGTAATTTTCTGATCAAATTATTTTTTCTTCGTGTATGCGTTCCAGGTATTCTTTAATAATGCAGCAATCGTCATCAGTCCAACACCACCTGGAACTGGTGTGATGAAACTGGTTTTTGGTGCCACCTGGTTAAAATCTACGTCACCTTTTATGGCAAATCCCGATTTTTTTGTGGAATCGGTTACCCTCGTTATGCCAACATCAATTACTACTGTATTTTCTTTTACCATGTCGGCTGTTAGAAATCCAGGTTTGCCCAACGCGGCCACAATAATATCGGCTTGCAGGCAAATTTCTTTCAGATTATTTGTGCGGCTATGGCATAACGTTACTGTACAGTTGCCTGGGTTTGTATTTAAACTCAGCAGTATACTAATGGGCCTTCCCACAATATTGCTCCTGCCAATAACCACAGCATGTTTACCGGAGGTTTCTATTTTGTAATGTTCCAGTAAAAGCATGATGCCATATGGTGTTGCAGGAATAAAGGTTGGTGAGCCCAGCATCAGCTTTCCTGTATTTAAGGGATGAAATCCATCAACATCTTTTTCCGGACTAATGAGGTTAATTATCTTTTCTTCATTAATCTGTTTGGGTAAAGGAAGCTGAACCAGAATTCCATCTACGCTGTCATCCTGGTTTAGCTTTTCTATGGCCGTAACAAGTTCCTTCTCTTCAATATTTTCCTGCAGCCTTATTAAGCTGCTTTTAAAACCTATTTCAGCACAATTTTTAATTTTGCTGGCTACGTATGTTTCACTAGCACCATTACTACCTATAAGAATAGCAGCTAAATGCGGCACCCGCTTATTATCCTTTTCAAGTAAGGAAACCTGCTTTTTCAGTTCGTCTTTAACTGATTGAGAAACTAATTTTCCATCTAAAATTTCCATTCGGCGAAATTACTTAACTAATCACTATTGTAGCTTCAATAATATTTAATACGCTAAAACATGATGTATTGAATTATTTTATTTCCTTTCTATTATAGATGTAGATAACGGGGAAAAAGGATATTAAAATCTTGAGATAGCTAAAATTTACCATCAGGCCGCCTTTTTTCGGTCATTTTTTTGTGGCTCATCCCGGTTACTATGGGCAGCGGAGCAAAAACATACTGTAAACGTTTTAATCTTTCTTTATTTTTGAATTGTTTCTTTTCTCTTGCTTCGCCAAAAAGAAGCAAAAAGGCGACCGCCATTGATATACAGCCCAATGGCGGAGCAGCAATGTTCAGCTCCAGTGCATAGTAAACTCAGCATTAATATATCGAAGTCCCTTTGATAACTGACATAAATTTTGGATTTAACATTGAGATAAGTAGAAACTTGTCAAAACCACTGTACAATCAACTTACTACTTTGCAGTTTACTTTGCACTCCCGATCCACATAGCTGAATCCCCTGGGCGGCCCGTACATCGGCCAGGGGCCGCCTTTGCCTTTTTTGTGGCACATCCCGGTGACTATCGGGAGCGGGACAAAAAAAGAAAAGAAAATGTATTTATCACTTTGCGTGAGCCACGCACCATGGCGAGGAAATAAAGTACTCTTAACAACCTATTCATAAAAGCAAGTGCTGCCATAAACCGCTGCACAATCAACATCCTACTTTACAGTTTACTTTGCACATCTGTTCCACATAGCTGAATCCCCTGGGCGGGCCGTATATCGGCCAGGGGCTGCCTTTTTTGGTTCTTTTTTGGTGGAGCAAAAAAGAACATTACAGAAAATTACTTTATTAAACGAACCAACTTTTTGATTGAATTAATTTCTTTTGCTTGATCAAAAGAAACAAAAATCAAGGGCTTCAGAAAAAAAAGCTAAACTTGCTTTCATTCCGCTACGGCGAAAAGTGCCAGAGCCAAACAGCATAATTTCATTCAACCGACATAGCATCAACATTTGACTAATGCCAATTACTTTCGGCGTAAACCCACCTGCGGTGGTCCGCTTCATTACAGCAAGTTCTTAACGCAATTTTTTCTGAGGCCCGTCCTTCGAAACAATTTGCTGAATAGGTTGCGATGGGTTTATACATTTTACAGATGTTCATTTTATGATTGTCGGAAATAATAATATAGCACAGGTTATCTGTTTATATAAGGAGGTGCTTTTCTAAACCACTGTACAATTAACTTACTACTTTACAGTTTACTTTGCACAACTGCTCCACATCGCTACATCCCCTGGGTGTGCTGTATATCAGCCAGGGGCCGCCTTTTTTCGTTCTTTTTTGGCGGAGCAAAAAAGAACATAACAGAAAATTACTTTATTAAACGAACCAACTTTTTGATTGAATTAATTTCTTTTGCTTGATCAAAAGAAACCTTTGTTCTATTCTACCTTATTCTCTTAAAGTTTACAGGTTCCAATTTATATGAAGTACGAGTTGTATTAAGCGGCTTTACGGTAATAACTTTATGGAAGAAGAAGGCAGGGTGCACTAAAAAAAGAAACCTAGTTTTATCGAGAACTATTTTTTGTATTAGTCCCTGCCCTCTTATTCCTTACTCCAAGGTCCAACTAGAATTATTCTTTGTTCCATCAAAGGTTTTAGACTAGGAGTATTTTTTAATAATTTAAAAACTAAAGTTATGAAAAAATGGGATTTTACATTAGGTATTGATGTATCTAAGTTAACATTGGATATTCATTGCACAGAGCTGAATGTTCATATTAAGATCATTAATGGATCAGTCGGCTATAAGTATTTTTTAAGGTGGTGCAAAGAGGTAAAAATTAATTTAAATAGTTGTTTGATAGCAATGGAATACACTGGCGGTTATGAATATAAATTTATTCAATTCTGCGAAGTGAAAAATATACCCTACTGCAGGATACCAGGTTTGTCTATTAAAAATTCGTTAGGTATTGTAAGAGGTAAAAATGATAAAACAGATGCTAGGCGCATTGCGCAGTATGCAAGCGAAAAACACGAGCATATTAAAGCTGCAAGCCCTATAAATACTGCTATTTTAGAACTCAGGCAGTATTTATCATTCAGAAAAAGATTGGTGCGTGAATCAGCCGGCTACAAGGCAACTTTAAAAGAAAGAAAAGTAATGTATGATGTCAAGAATGATGACCCACTAGTAAAAATAATGACTAAAAAAATAAAGGATAATGATAAACAGATAAAGAAGGTCGAAGTTATGATACGCACTTTGGTGCAGGCTGATCAAAAGTTATTAATGACCTATAAAATTATTAGTAGCATCAAAGGAATAGGTGAAATAAATGCATTGATGACGATTGCTTTTACAGAGAATTTTACTTGTTTTAAAAATGCAAGATCTTATGCAGTATATGTTGGCGTAGTTCCTTTTGATCATAGTTCGGGAACGAGTATAAAAGGAAGAAAAAAAGTAAGTCAGCTCGCTAACAAGGAATTAAAACAAGAGTTAAATCAGGCTGCAAAGGCTGCAATTACCTGGAATAGTGATCTGAAGGCATATGCTGAAAGAAAATTGAAAGAGAAGCCTTATAAAGTCGTATTGAACAACGTGAAATTTAAACTCATTCTAAGAATGTTTTCGCTGGTCAAACGAGGAGAATTTTATGTTGATAAATATCAAAATGTAGCATAATAAAATAAAATTTGGAAGTTTAAGAGACCTAGAATACAAAA
>JANOCC010000041.1:0-10853 GCA_031411955.1 Ferruginibacter sp. | reverse complement strand
CTCATTGTTGGCTATAATCATACTGGCGATAAATGGGTTGATGTGGGAAAGCCTGAAAGTGTTGCGGTAGCAGAGAAATTATTCAGCTGATCTTTTATTGCTTTTTAACTTTGCCTCAAATATTCCTAAAAGCTTTTACATTCAAAAACAGCTTTTCCGTTAAGATCTTATACATGGCGGAAACCTGGATTACATCCTTTCATTGAATGAAGTTTAATTTGCTTCTGCCGGTGCTTCAAAACTTTTCTTTTCTTCGCTCGGTTTGCCACCAAAATTATATCGGATAGTAATGCCAAGTCTTCTGGTATCATTTATTCTTTCTCCTGTAGCAGCAATATTGCCCTGGTTAATGTTAAACGCAACCCTGTTTGTGCGTAACAGGTCATTTACAGAAAGAATCACACTGGCTTTTTTATTAAGAATGCTTTTATTAACCGAAACAAATAAACCTCCAAAAGTATTAAGCTCATAAAAATTCTGAATACCTTTTGTACGCATAAAACCTTGCATGTTTACAGTAAATGTTTTGGTCACTTTGTATTCCTGGTACATAAAGAACGTATAACTTCCCCTGCTATAGTTGAGCGGAAAATTATTGTAGAAGCCTTCGTATTTATTGTAATTGTATTGGGCGCCTACATAAAAGAAAAATTTTCTACCGGGGGGAATGCCGCCGATGATCTTAAAATATACTTCTTTATTTTTTCCCAGGTTATCGTAGGTTCTATAGGCAATTTTTGTACGGTTATCCTGGTAAGTTACCTGGCTAAAAATATCTTTCGT
The DNA here is from genome assembly GCA_031411955.1 of Ferruginibacter sp. GTDB lineage: Bacteria > Bacteroidota > Bacteroidia > Chitinophagales > Chitinophagaceae > Ferruginibacter. The sequence continues at coordinate 10,070 of JANOCC010000041.1, read as the reverse complement.
TTGATTGATGCCTACCGAAAAAACCGGGAAGTTATCAAACGTAGCATTCAATTCGTAGTTGGTAGTGAACTGCGGTTTCAGGTTAGGATTACCCACATCAAATAAATATTGATCAATATATTTGGGGTAAGGATTTAGTGATTCATAGTAGGGCCTTTTAATACTCCTTCGGAAGATGACACTGCCAACTAGTGGAGAGCCGAACATTTTCCAAAGATTATGCTTGATGAATATATAAGGAAACAAATCAGTTCTTTTAATTGAGAAAGATGTGTCGGCAGGAATTAGCTGTCTTCCATTTATATCAGTAGTTTCAAAGCGAACACCTGGTTTTATGGTAAAACCGGCGATTGTTCTGGATACCTGGAAATAGGCTGCTGTGATTGCTTCCTTGTACCGGAATGTGTTGGTTTGAAATGAATCTACTTTACGCAGCCCCGTTCCATCTTCCCTAAAATACGCACTGCTGTTGTTGCTACTGCTGAGTGTTACTTTAAAACCTGCTTCCAGCGTAAATTTCTGCGGAAGCTTCAGGGTGAGGTCTGTTTGAAATACAAAGATGTTTTTTGTATTCCTATTCTCGCCGTCACCCTTTATAGTAGCTGCTGCAGGAAGAATAAATTTATTAATATAAGTTTGATCATTACTGTTTTTGTAATAATAATAATCCAGTTCGGTCTGCCATTCGCTTCCGAGTGAATCTATTTTGTATTTGGAAGAGATCTCATTTCCGATGTACAGGGAGCGGTTCTTATTAAATATATCCGATTGGTTTTTTTCCAGCAATGTTCCGTTCTGTGCATTTACTATATCTATCGGGTTTGCAGCATTGCTTTTACCTGTGTTATTACTGATGCGGAGGTCGTAACCTATGTTGAAATTCTTTTTAACGGCATAATCCAGGCCGCCACCAATGTAATTATTGAATGTTGGATAGGTTGTATACGATTTTTGAGAAACAAGTGAATCAGTTGGCGTGAGGCGGTCGGAATTTAGTTGCTCAAAATTATTCCTGTTAGTAAACTGGTAGTTAAAGTAACTGGTAAGCTTACCCGCACTTCTGTTAAGATTAACTCCCCCGGTTTGGGTACCGTACACTCCCTGGAAGTATGCCAGGTTAACACTGCCACTGGTACCCAGTTTTACGCCTTTTTTCAAAACGATATTTACAATACCTCCGCTGCTGGCAGCATCAAATTTTGCAGATGGGCTGCGAAGGATTTCGATCTTGCTCACACTGCCGGCAGGCAAACTCTTCAGCATAGAAGCAATGTCGGCACTGCTTAGTTTCATTTCCCTGCCATTGATAAATATGGTTGCCGGCGTGGTACTACTCAGATAAACATTCCCATCCTGGTCTACCACTGTACCCGGAACTTTCTCTAAAATTTCGTAGGCATTTGTACTACTATTTGCAAGTGCTTCAGCATCCACCACAGTTTTATCATCGTCCTGCTTTATTAGTGGCCTCTTTGCCACAACCGTTACGTTGCCAAGGTTGTTTATTTTTGCCTCCAGTTTGATGAGCAGGGAAATAGGCGTATCGGAAACAGCCACTTCCCTGTTTACAGTTTGAATGCCGCTTGCGGTAATTTTTATTAAGTATTTTTTATTGATGGCTACATCAAAAGTTACCGATCCTTTTACAACTTTTTTTTCTTTTAGCAAGGTGTCGGGCAATTGGTACAACGCAGCCGTGGCATTTTGAAATGCTTCATTTTTATCGTTGGTTAGTTGCAGGCTGAGTTGTGTTGTTTGTGCCGAAAGGCCAACAGACATAACCAGGAAAAGAAAGGTAATAGAAATGATTGTTTTCAATGCTAATAGGTAACGGATGCTTTTAAGAACATGCGGTGTTTACAGGTGAATAAATATATCAGCAGGCGAAATGGAAAAGTATTTTATACAGAAATGTAAGTAACATCAAAATGTTCAATTTGTTCAACCAGGCATCAGTTAAATAGTTGCCGGCCTAACAATTAATGTGCAGGAATGTAAGACAGGACTATTTCTTTTCAAATAATTCTTTCTTGTCTACAATTTTTACCTGCGTGCCGTTTTTTAATTTTTTACTTACAATATCATATGGCCCTGTTACCACCATGTCACCTTCTTTAAGTCCTTCAATTATTTCGATGTTATTTATATCCTGGATGCCTGCTTTCACTTTCACTTTTTGCACTTTGTTTTCTTTATCAGTAATAAATACAACTACTTCCAGGTCGTCCACAGATACATTGGTATTATTGGTAATAATAGCTTCATCCTTTTTATCAGCTTTGAGGCTATCATTTTTTTCCCGTGTAGTAACAGCATTAATTGGAACGCTGAGTGCATTCTGTTGCGTTTTGGTTTGTATGTCGGCACTGGCACTCATTCCGGGGCGAAAAGGGAAACTACCTTTGCCGATCAGATCCATATAACTTTCTGGCACTAACCGGATATATACTTTGTATTGTGTAACATCAGAGCTGGTGGTAGCCAATACACTTTGCGTGGCCGCACCGTTATTACTACTGGCTATCTGGGTTACAATTCCTTTAAATTTGCGGTCGCTGTAGGCATCAATATCTATTATGGCGCTATCGCCCAGTTTAACTTTAGGCACATCGTTTTCTCCAACATCTACCCTTACTTCAATTTTAGACATATCTGCAATGCGTAGCATTTCTGTTCCCACATTAAAGCTATTACCGGCTACTTTTTCACCTTGTTTTACACTTAATAAACTTACAACGCCATCCATAGGCGCAATGATTTCTGTACGGCCAAGATCTTTGTCTGCTTTATTAAGATTTGCTCTCGCACTCGCAATACTTGCCTGTCCGCCTTTTATGCCCTGCAGTGCCGCATTGTAATTTGCTTTAGCAGATTTAAAATTGGCGTCTGCAATATTAAATTCACTCTGGCTGATCACCTTATCGTCGTAAAGTTTTTTCTGCATCTTAAAAGTACGATCTGCCTGCTCCTGCTGCGCCAGTAATGCGTCTAAGCCTGCCTGTGAGTTGGCAACCTGTGCTTGCGACTGTGCTACGCCGCTTGCTGCCTGGTCGCGTTGAATATCGTAGATATCAGCATAGATCCTTGCCAGTAATTGGCCTTTTTTAACAGTATCACCTTCTGCAACGGTTAACAAGGTTATCTCTCCACTGATATCCGGGCTCACTTTTACTTCTATTTCAGGATAGATCTTTCCGCTTGCACTTACCACTTCAATAATTGTACGGCGCTGTGCTTTTTCTGCTGTTACTTTTGTGCCTTCATCTTTTCCAAATACACCTGTTTTTGAGAGCACTACCAGTACCACCAGCAGTATTCCAACAATTAGAAGTATCCATTTAGTTGTCTTATTCATGAGATTCGGTTAACTGTTATCAGCATTATGCTGTTGAGATTATAATTTTATTCCCTGCCCTTTGTAAAATTCCAACACTTTCATTTTAAATACATAGTCAAACCGGTTGATACTGTATTCAAGTTTAGCCCTCAGTAAATTATTTTGTGTGGTGATAAGGTCAAAGCTGCCCAGCATACCAACATCAAATCTTTTTGTTGCCAATTGAAATGTTTGTTCGCTGGCATCTACTGACTTCCGGCTGGCGTTAAACTTCTCCAGGGCAATCAACACAGAATTATATGCCTGAAAAATATTTTGTTTTAATGTTTGATCATCCAGTTCTTTCTGTAATTGAAGTGCGTTGATGTTAAGAATACTTCTTTCGTAATTTGATTTTAACGATCTGCCACTTAAAATAGGCACCCGCAAACTTAACCCGATTGATTGGTTGAAGTTGTTGGAAAGCTGGTTTGGAAAATTCGTTTTAGAATAGGTATAACTGGAAAAAGGCTGGAGCGGAAATACGTCGTAACTGGTACCGGCAACAGAAACGCTTCCTAACGGTGCATTGATAGGTGTAACACTGCTGATTTCCCGCGACTGGTTGTTGTATCCGCTTCCCAGGCTACCAAAGATGGATAAACTTGGATACATTGCTCCACGGGTAGCGGCTTTATTTTTGTCGGCAGCTTTAAGTTTCAGTTCATTGAAGCGCTGTAAAGGCTGATTGGCCAATGCCAGGCTATAAACGTTTTCTGGTTGAAGATCGGCAATAGCGTCCAACGGTATTGATTCAATTGAAGGAGATGAAATATCAAAATCTGCTGCCGGGTCAATGTTCATGTAAGATTTTAGATTCAGTATATTTTGCACTACCGAGCCTTTAGCAGTAATATAATTTACGCTATCTGTTGCCAGTTGCGCTTCCAGTTGCAACAGGTTCAAAGGTGGCAGGGAGCCTGCATCAACCAGTTTTTTTGTATTTGAAAGCTGGGCGGTGGTTTGCTGCACCTGTATGAGCGTAATATTTTGCTGCTCTTTGGCTAATAATATTTGCAGGTACACATTTGCTACAGCCAGCGCTATGTCGTTTTTAAGTTTATCTATATTAGCTTTAGCAGCCAGGAACTCCCAATTATTGGCTGCAATTGTATTTCTTTTACTGTAAAAATTAAAAATATCGGCACTGCTTTGAAGCTGCAGCCCGGAAGAAAGATAGGTTTGCGTGATCCTGCTAAAACTTACCGGATCCTGGTTATTCCCGGAATTGAGGCTTGAACTGATAGCAAAATTAGCATTAGGATACTGCGAATACTTGCTTTGTTTATAGTTTACTCCTGCAATTTTTGCCTGAACATCACTGATCTTTACCGACAGGTTATTATTCATGGCATGGTCTACACAATCCCGCAGGCTCCATTTTTTTTGAGCAGTAGCGCTTATGCCCGATAAGCAGATGGCTACTGTTACAGATAGAATTTTCCTATACATGCTGCAAAAATACTTATAAGAATGCTAACTTAATAATTTCTATATGACAGACGGTAACAGGATGTTACAAAAGCCATTTGCCTGCAAAAAGCTGTTATTTCAGCCTGCTGAAGGCCTGCTCCAGGTCCTTAACCAGGTATTCGGGCTGTTCCAGGCCGCAATACAACCGCAACATCCTGTGTTCCCGGATGTCGCTTTTAAATTCCTCTTTTCTCATTCCGGCACAGCGGGGAATGATAAGTGATTCATGGCCGCCCCAGCTAACTGCCATAAAAATATGTTGCAAACTTTCGCAGAAAATTTCGATCTGCTCGAGATTATCCGTTTTTATTACAAATGTTAATAGTCCGCAGGCATTTTTCATTTGGCTTTTCGCCAATTCATATTGAGGAAAATCGGCATCAAAGGGAAAGATCACTTCTTCCACTTTTGGATGTTGTTTTAAAAAAGCAACTACCTGATAAGTAGTTCGGGTAATCTGCTCCAGCCTCGCCGGCAGGGTGCGCAAACCTCGTATGAGCAGCCAGGCATTAAATGGCTGAATGCCACTGCCGATATTCATATACTCATTGTTAAATATCTTTTTTATCATCTCGTTGCTTCCGCATAAAACTCCTGCCACGGTATCACTATGGCCCCCGATATATTTGGTAGCAGATTGCAACACCAGGTCTATTCCAAGATTGATCGGTTGTTGAAAAAGCGGAGTGCAGTAACTGTTATCGCAGATGGTAATAATGTTTTCTGCTCTTGCCAGATCTGCCACAGCTTTCAGATCCTGCAATGCATAGTCCCAGCTATTGGGTGTTTCCAGGTAAATGATAGCAGTATGGGGCAATACCGAGCGTTCAAAATTCTCTATATAACGGCCATCTACATACGTAGTTGTAATGCCGAACCTGGGCAAAATATTGTTGAATAATTTTTGTGCCCAGGTATAAGGGTTAGCAACACTAACAATATGATCTCCCGCTTTTACATTTGCCAGCACTGCCGCAAAAATAGCTGCAGCCCCGCTGTTGAACACAAGGCAATCTTCAGCAGCATCCAGTGCAGCTAGTTTTTTTCTTAGAATTTCTACAGTGGGGTTTTTACCGCGACTGTAAAGAAAAGTGGAAAACTCATCGGCAAAAGCATTCCGCATTCCGTCTACCGTTTTAAAAACAAAATTGCTGCTTTGCATGATGGGCGGAGCTACCGCATTAAAATATTGTTCACGGTCTTCGGCAAATTCATTGATGATGTAAGAAATGTCCATATCAGGCAGTTGGTTTTTTTATCCGGTTGGCAATAAAGTACATTGCAACAAAGGTTGCTAAAATGGCCAGGCCTGTGAGGGCTGCATAATTATTTTCTTTGTAATCCATCGCAATACTGATGGCAACAAAAGTATAAGCAATAATAAAAATGATGGGAAGCAGCGGATAGGCTTTCATCTTGTAAATTCCGGTGCCATCGAGCTGTTTTGTTTTTTTGCGCAAGATGAAAATTGTTGCTGCACTCAATACCATACCAAACGAATCAAGGAAGATGGTGAAACTTAAGATGGCATCAAAATCCTTCGACCAAAAAACGATGAGGGCGCAGAGTGCAGCAAAAACACTAAGGGAAACCGTTAGTACGTCGGTGGAGGGGTTCCTTTTTTTAAATACAGGTGGAAGGATCCCATCTTCACTCATTGCATACATTACCCTCGGGTTGCTCATCAACAAAACATTTACATACGCCAGTACACTGAGGAAAAGAAAAACTGACAGCACTCTTTCGGCATGCAGCCCAAATATCTTCGATGCCATTATGGCCGCAATATTCTTACTTTCTTTTAGGGTTTCAAAACCGATCACCCTTATGTAGGCATAATTGATGGTAAGGTATAATACCAGGATGATCATGATTCCCATGAAAATACCACGGGGCATATTTTTAGAAGGTTCCTTTACTTCAGCACCAAAGTTAATGGCTTGCTGGTAACCACCATAGGTAAAACTAACAGCCACCAGCCCGATACCAAAGGCTTTTATGTATTCTTTTAACCCGGGATTGATCGTATGGGTTACAACTGTAGTTACTGAAGCACTGTCTGCAAAAAAAACAGGAAGTATCAATAACAATATCAAAATGATCTTGATCATCATCAATACGTTTTGTGCCCTGGCACTGAGCTTTAACCCAAGCAGGTTCACTCCATAAAAAATAACGATGGCGGAAATGGCGATGATGATCTGGATGGTTTGTATCTGCGCAACATTTGCTGCAACGCTCATGAAGGTTTTGTCTTTGGTAGCGGGAATAAAAATGGCGGTGATATATTCGCCACCAACCAGTGCTACGGCAGCCAGCGAAGCTGCATTGGAAACGAGGATGATGCAGTTGATCGCAAAAGCTATCGAAGGGTGATACGCATAAGAAAAGATCTTATAGTAACCACCGGTAACGGGCAACCTGCTGCCGATCTCTGCATAAGTTAAAGCGCCGCAGAGTGCGATAAGCCCACCTGCGATCCAGGCGGTAAAAAATAAAAATACATCTGGTGAAGCACTGGCAACGTTGGCAGGCGTTCTGAAGATACCCATGCCAATAACCAGGCTTACCATGATCATCGTAAAATCGAATAGGCTTAGTTTTGGTTTTTGCTGCATAACGAAAAGATACAGAAAGGCGTAATAATAAAATCAGCAGTTTTAAAAAATATTCAATGGCCAGTATGGCAATGCCATTAACAACAGTTCCAAAGTATGGTAGCTATTATTATCCCTGGAATTTCATCTCCATTTTTTAAGTAGTTTATTTTCACCCTTAAACAGATACATTTTGTAATTTTATTAAAAAATCACTTATGAATATAAAAAACGGAATTGTATGCTTCCTGATGATGGCTTTTGTTGCTTCTTGCAACAACAATTCACCAAAAACGGAGCAGAAAGAAAATATTGTGGTAAATGAGCCGAAAAAAGAGGAAAAATCGCTGAAAGACCTTAAGTTTGAAGGCAAAACGGACATCGTTTGCGGAATGCCTGTATCAGCCGGGATCTCTGATACAACTTCCTACCAGGGAAAACTCTATGGATTTTGCAGCAAGGAATGTATGGAAGCATTTGTAAAAGAACCAAACGCGTATTTAACAGTTAAAAAATAAACAAAACATGAAAAAGATCAAGTTAGTATTAGTTGCAATGATAATGATGGCAAGCGCCAGCTTTGCACAAACAAAGCCTGCACCCTGGGCTGAATTAAAAGCCTTTCACGGTTATATGTCTTCAACATTTCATCCAAGTGAGGAAGGTAACTTTAAACCATTAAGGGAAAAAGCTGATAGCTTATACAACGCAGCAAAAACCTGGCAGGCATCCGCCATTCCTTCAGATTTTAAGCCAAAGGAAACAAAAGAAACTATTGAACTTTTAGTGAAGCAAACAGCCAACATCAAAGAACAGGTAAAAGCGAATGCTTCAGATAAAGATCTGGAAAAACTGATCGCTGAAGCACACGATACTTTTCACAAGATCGTAGGCGAATGCAGGAAAAAAGAAGAAAGCCATGAAGGCCATGGTCATTGATACAACAAAATAATTTTAGAAGCCGCTGACTTTCAGCGGCTTTTTTTATGGCAATACTTTTCGTTTAATCGTTTTTTGTATTATCACACTAAACCCTATACATTTGCAATTGCATTGGTTCCATTTCCGGGAATGCCCGGGTGGATTAAAAGGGAATCCCGTTAAAATCGGGAGCTATCCCCGTAGCTGTAAGGAATGTGTGGCGAATCAGGAAGAGACCTTGAACCAGGCTGTTTATGCAGCGTGATCTCATTGTTCAGCGATCCTTTATTCACCCACCTGTTGAATCTTCATACCACTGTTGTAGCTAATTATAACGGGAAGGTGTTCAACTGAAACCAAGCCAGAAGACCTGCCAATTCAATCATTTATCATCAAGCTTTCGGGTGAAAGGCTGAAGACAATACCTGCATCTTCGTGCAGCAACCTGCCTTCACTTTTATACGCCTGCTTACAATGCGGTTCATTCAATTGGCAAACAGAAGTTGCTTATATTTTATAGTTCCCGTCTGCATATTATTGCTTGCGCAAACCGGCATGTATGCCCAACCGGTAGATACCCTGCTGGAATTAAAACTATTTTCTGTTAAGCCTGTTGAGAACACCCAAACAACCAATGCCATGCAGCAATTGAACAGGGAGGCACTGGCCAAACTGAACAGTATTTCTGTTGCAGACGCAGTAAAGTATTTTCCCGGTGTGGTGGTGAAAGATTACGGAGGCATTGGCGGATTAAAAACGATCTCTGTGAGAAGCCTTGGCGCCAATCAAACCGGTGTAATGTATGATGGCATCATGGTAGGCGATGCGCAAGCTGGCCAGGTAGATCTTGGAAGGTTTTCACTCGATAACATTGAATCTATCCAGTTGTACAACAGCCAGCCAGCCGGAGTTTTATTGCCAGCCCGCAGCTATGCATCGGCGTCAGTTATTGCTTTGTCGTCCCTGGCAACCCGAAAGAACCAGCCCGCAGCTACGGATTTTTCTGCCAGGATAAAAGGGGGATCATTCGGGCTGATCAATCCCGCGATCTCCTTTAAAAACAATTTGGCAAAAAATACGCTGCAGGCCATCAATGCGGAATATATGCGATGTGAAGGGAACTACCGGTTTATTGATTATGAAACCGGCAATGCAACCAACAGGCGCAACAGCGCAGACCTTAGATCGTACCGGCTGGAATATGATCTTACCCATGTGATCAACGACAGTAATCATTTAAAACTGAAAGCTTACTATTATGATTCAAAACGGGGTTTGCCCGGCTCTGTTGTATTCTATAATCCCGTTTCCGGCGAGCGGCTAAACAATACAATATTCTTTACCCAATTATCTTTTTTAAGAAATATTTCATTGAGAAGCAAGGTACTGTTAAATGCAAAGTTTTCTGTTGATAACAAATTTTATCTTGATCCCGCTTACCTGAATGCTTCCGGCAAGCTTGAAAATGAATTTAAACAACAGGAATTTTATTTTTCTGCGGCCTACAGCTATGCGCTCGGGGAATCAATTTCTGTTGGGTATGCTGCAGACTTCTTTATAAATACTTTAAAACGCACTGATACCTTTGCGATAGCTTTCGCCAATCCCCGGCGCAATAACCTGCTGAATAACCTGTCTGTTCAATGGAAAAAAAGCAGGTTTGAAGTGAACGGAAACCTGCTGCACACTTACGTGCAGGAGTC